>JAFAZE010000149.1 GCA_019239975.1 Streptosporangiaceae bacterium | reverse complement strand
CCGGCATACCCGCCGGTAAGCCATGCACCGACACGTACAGCCCAACACTCGAAACAACCGCCAAGTTAAAAACAGACGCGCCCTATTCGGCCCCCCGTTTCCGCGATCATGATGACTGCCCCTTTTGTCCGGTTAGCAGGAGGCCGGATGAGGAGCCCTGACGCCTTCAGGAACAGGGTGAACCAGGACAAATCGCCACCGCGGTGATGCGGCTCGTAGCGCGCGGGGCCGAACCAGGTCATTCGCCCCCAAGCAGGTAGCGCGACACCCGGGCGAGGTGGCCGCGCATCGCGGACACCGCGCGGTCCGCGTCGCGGAGTTTCAGCGCAGCGACGATCTCCAGATGGTCGCGGTGGTATTCCGCCAGCCGGGCCGGGGACGCGCTGCGCTTCTTCAGGTCCCCCCACACCCGGCCGTGGCGGGCGGCTTCGACCTGCGCGTACATCCGCACGAGCAGCGGGCTGTGGCTGGCCGCGACGATGTGCCGGTGCAGTGCGGCATCCCAGTCCTCGAATTCCGCGTACCCGGACGCGCGCTCGCCCCCGTCCAGGCAGCGGTCCATCTCCGCGAAGTCCCGCGCCGTCGCCCAGGCGACCACGAGCGGCATCACCTGCGGCTCGAACATCCGCCTGGCCAGCATGACGTCCGCCGGCGCGAAGTCCCCGTGCCCACCGGAACCCGGCGAGTACGCCGGCGCGCCCGGCTCCTCTCCCGTTCGCGCTTCCGTTCCCGTTCCCGCGCCCGGACCGGACAGGGTGCCCGGCGCACCTGAGGTGACTCCGTCGTTCCGCAGGAACGTTCCGTCGTCCCGCAGGAACGTCCCGCGCCCGACCTCACGGGAGATTCGTCCCTGCTCCTCGAGCACGGCCATCGCCCGCCGCAGGGCGGAACGGGTGACCCCCAGCTCGGCCGCGAGCTGCCGCTCGGCGGGCAGCCGGGCGCCCGGCCCGGTGCGCCCGCACCGGCTGATGATCGCCACGGCGAGCTCCTGGTCCGGGTCATTAAAGGCAACCAACTGAGATCATTCCAACCAATTATCGGGCCGCGGGGCGGGTGTCCTCAGCAGGTAAAACGGGCATTGACGCGTTCTGGCCGACCGGCCTATGCTCAGTCTAATCAGTTATTTCCGACCAATCTATCGCCTCAACCAAATTGGTTGCGGTCGGCCGCCTCTGTCTGTGCCCGGCGCTGCGGCATCTCCAAAAGCGATAAGGAGACCCCTCCGTGAGGCTTGCCACCATCATCACACCCAGCGGCCCGCGCCTGCATGTGCGGGCGCGCGGCGGATACGTCGACATCGGTGAGGCGACTTCGGACCCCCGGCTCGCGTCACTGCGGTCGTTCCTCGAGGCGGGCCCCGCGGCGGCGGACGCGGCACGCGGCCTGCTGGACCGCGAGGGCACCGAGTACCAGCCAGCGGACTTCGGCCCGGCGGTACCCGCGCCGGAACGGATCCTCTGCCTGGGCCTGAACTACAGCGAGCACGCGATCGAGGGCGGCCGCGCGGTGCCGAGCTGGCCGGACGCGTTCATCCGCGGACGGGAGACCGTGCTCGGCCCGTTCGCCGACCTGCCGCGGCCGGCGCTGAGCGAGGCCTTCGACTACGAGGGCGAGCTCGGCGTCGTCATCGGCGCGGGCGGCCGGTACATACCGGCCGGCAAGGCGCTGGACGCGATCGCCGGGTTCACCGTGCTCAACGACGCGTCGGTGCGCGACTGGCAGCGTGCGGCGACCCAGTGGACAGCCGGAAAGAACTTCGACGCCACCATGCCGATCGGCCCCGAGATCGTCACGCCCGACGAGGCCGACGTGTCCGACGTGGCCCTCACGACCACGCTCAACGGCCAGGTCATGCAGTCCGCGCGGACGTCGCAGATGCTGGTCGACGTGCCATCCACCATCGAGTTCTTCTCCTCCTTCACCACGCTGCGCCCAGGCGACGTGATCGCCACCGGCACCCCCGGAGGCGTGGGCTTCGCCCGCAAGCCTCCGGTCTGGATGAAACCCGGCGACATCATCGAGATCACGGTCGAGGGCGTGGGCACCATCCGCAACCGCGTCGTCGCCGAGGAGGGTGACCGCGGCGGATGGCGCTGGCGGCCCGGTCATCCGGCCACCGGCGGACTTTGAGCAGTTACCCGCAGAGGGGACAAGGATGTTGACTACCCTGCGAAGAACGAATAGCGGCCGCAGGCCGGTCCTCGCCGCCTTCATCGCCGCCGGGGTCGCCACCGCCGGTTCGGCCGGCCTGGCGGCCTGCGCGAGCAGCTCGAGCTCGCCGGCCGGCACCAGTCCGGCAAGCGGCGGGACGCTGACCGTCGCGGACCTGGCGCCGTTCAGCGGCCCGGACGCCGCCCTCGGGCCCACATACCTGGTGTCGTGCGACGGCGCGACTCAGACGATCAACCAGGCCGGCGGCGTGCTCGGCCACAAGCTGACCTGCAAGGGCGTGGACACCAGGGGAGACCCGGCCGACGCCGTCCCGGCGGCAAGGCAGATGTTCGCGACCACCTCTGGCCTCGCCCTCGTCATCGGAGTCACCTCTGACGAGGCCGCGAGCGTGGTGCCGGTCATCAACGCGGACAAGATGGTCGTGTTCGCGATGACCGGCCAGTCCGAGTTCGACTCCGTCCACTTCCAGTACTTCTACCGGCTCGTGCCGCCGGACCTCGAGGAGTCCTACGCGATGATCGCGATCGCGCAGCAGCTCGGGTACAAGAAGATCGCGCTCGCGTTCGGTAACGACATCGGGTCGCAGACGTTCATCCAGCCGGCGATCAGCGCGATCGGCAAGGCCGGCATGACGCTGGCGGCCAACGAGACGCTCGACCTGTCCGCGAGCACGTTCCGCACCGAGGCGCAGAAGATCGTCGCCGCGCACCCGGATGTGATCCTCACCGAGGCGCTCGGCCCGACCGACGCGACGTTCCTGTCCGAGGTGAAGCAGCTCAACGGCGGCAAGATGATCCCGGTCATCGGCACCTCGGCGACGATCTCCCCGGACTGGTACAAGTCCGTGGCGGCCGCGGTCGGCGCGCCGGTGCTGGCGAGCGGCTTCCACGCCGACAACCTCGTCACCGAGACGAGCGGGCCCTCCTACACCCCCTTCTACAACGCGATCATGTCGCAGCGCGGCAAGACCGGCAGCACCGGGAACTTCGCCACCTACCTGACCGCACCCGGCGCCGTGCACCTCTACGACGGGATCAACCTCGCCGCGCTCGCGATGACCGAGGCGAAGTCCACGTCGCCGGCCGTGTACGCGCCGTACATCGAGAAGATCGGCGACGGCACACCCGGCGCGGAGGTGGTCTACTCGTTCGCGCAGGGGGTCGCGGCGCTGAAACAGGGCAAGGCGATCCGCTACGAGGGACCCGGCGGCCCGACCAGCTTCGACAGCTACCACGACTCGACGGGCATCTTCCAGATCGACACCTACAGTCCGTCCGGCGCGGTCCAGGTGTCGGGCAACATCACCCCGGCTCAGCTCCGGGCCCTCTCGTAGCGGGCGCTGTCGCAGGCACATGAACCTCTTCCTCGCGTCGCTCGGGTTCGGCATCGTGACGGCGGCCGTGCTGGCGATCGCGGCCGTCGGCTTCACGATGCAGTTCGCGGTGACCGACGTGCTGAACCTCGCCTACGGCGCCGTGATGATCGCCGCGGCGTTCATCGCCTACGCGGTCAACCAGGCAGGCGCCAGCGTGTGGCTGGGCATGCTGGCCGCCGCCGCCGCGGGCGCGGCTGGGTCGGTCGCGCTGAACACGGGGATCTACACGCCGTTCCAGCGGCGCGGCAGCGCGCCGATCACGCTGGTGATCGTCTCGCTCGGCATGACGCTCATCATCGAGTTCGGCGTGCAGGCCATCGTGGGCGGCACAAACGTCTCCTACACGATGAGCCAGGGCCCGACGGTGCGGGCCGGCGGCCTCGAGCTCACCGCGGTGCAGTTCGTGATCATCGGCCTGAGCATCGCGGTGATGGCCGGCGTGCACGGGCTGCTCCGCTACACGAAGCTCGGCAAGGCGATGCGCGCGACCGCGGCCAACCGCTCGCTGGCCAGGAACTGCGGCATCAGGACGGCCAGGATCGTCACCGTCACCTGGGCGCTCAGCGGCGCGCTGTGCGGGATCGCGGGCACCGTCCTGGCGATCAACGACGGCAGCTTCGGCGCGACGAGCGCGGACCTGTTCCTGGTGCTGATCCTCGCGGCGGTCTTTCTCGGCGGCCCGGGGCAGGCGTACGGCGCGATGGCCGGTGCCGTGATCATCGGGCTGGCCACCGAGATCAGCGCCGCGTACATCACCCCCTCGTACAAGGACGTGGTGGCGTTCGTGATCCTGCTGGTGATGCTCGCGATCCGGCCCGCCGGCCTGCTGGGGGCACGGGCGTAATGACAACCGCGCAGGTGTTCTACATCATTAACCTGCTCATCTACGCGGGCGTCGACATCATGGCCTGCCTGGGCCTTAGCCAGCAGTTCGGCGTCGCCGGCGTGACCAATTTCGGTTTTATCATCTTCCAGGCGGCCGGCGCGTACACCGCGGCGGTCCTGTCCTTGCCGCCGTCGTCCGCCAACGGCGGGTTCCAGTCCTACATCGGCGGGTGGAACCTGCCGTTCCCGGTCCCCTGGATCGGCGGCGCGATCGCGGGCGGCCTGATCGCGCTGCCGTTCACGTTCCTCGTCGGGCGGCGGCTCCGCGGCGACTTCGCTGCCGTCGGCCTGCTGGTCACCGCCGTCATGGTGAACCTGCTGGTGACGAACTACCGGCCGTCCCTGAACGGCTCCGCCGGGCTGTCCCTGGTGCCCGCGCCGCTGCAGGGCGAGTTCAACCCGCAGTCGCAGGGATATCAGTGGGCGTACTCCGCCGTCTCCCTCGTCCTGGCGGCCGGCGCCTACCTGCTGGTGCGGCGGGTGACGGAGTCGCCGTACGGGCGGTCGATGCGGGCGATGCGCGACAACGACGCCGTGGCGGACTCACTCGGCAAGAACCTGGTGTCGCTGCGGGCGTCCGTGCTCGTACTCGGCGGCATGCTCGCCGGGCTGAGCGGCGCCGTCCTGGTCGGCTTCATCAACCTGTGGGCGCCCTCGGCGTGGGGCTACGCCGAGACGATCGTCTTGTTCGCCGCGGTGATCATCGGCGGCGCCGGGAACCACCGCGGCGCGGTGCTCGGCGCGATCCTGGTGCCGGTCGCCTTCGAGGAGGCCACCAGGTTCATACCGCAGTTCGGGGCGCCAGGGCTGATCGACGACCTGCAGTGGGTGGCGATCGGCCTGCTGATCGTGGTCTTCCTCTGGCTGCGGCCGCAGGGGATACTGCCCGAGCGCCGCCGCCGCATCGAGGCCGCCGCCGCGAGCGCCGCCACCGCGAGCGCCGCCACCGTCTCCGCCACCGTCATCCCCACCGATACCGTGATTCTCGGGGATACCTCCATTCACAAAATCCCCGTCGGACGCACCACCACCACCACGACCACCGCCGACGCTGCCCCCGGTGTGCTGGTGCCCGGCGAGGCGGTGCTGCGCGCCGCCGGCCTGACCAAGGACTTCGGCGGGGTGCACGCGGTCGCGGACGCGACGCTCGAGGTCCGCCGTGGCACCCTCACCGGGCTCATCGGCCCCAACGGCGCGGGCAAGCCCGTTACGGGATTGTGACAACCATATGGCCCGATTCCTCCATGCCCCCGGCAAGGATCACCCTACGCCCGTACGGGTGAGGCGTGGCAGGGACGTCCGGTGCGCCGCAGAGGAGCCAGCGATCGGCCTGCCGTTCGGGCAAAGACACGCCGAACGTTGCCCTGCCTCCGTTGATTCCAAGTATCAGCTCTCCGATGATGACCGGGAGTGGGTCGCGCGTATGGTGGCTGGCCTCGGCCCGCTGACCCAGAGGCAGCGTGATGCGCTGGTCAGGCTGTTGCGTCCGCCCGCGCGACCGTATGGGACTACGGAAAGCGCATGAGAGGTGTACGGCCGGCGTGGCCGTCTGGCGCCTGTCAGGTTAGCTGTGGCGGCTCGCTGCCGTGGTATGCCTCACTCAGTTCGCGGGCCTCCGACAGGCCTCGATGGGCTACGGCGAAAACGATCTCATCGGCCCGTCTGCCGTCTACGGGTGCTAGCCGTCCTGACCTGATCGCTTCCAGTGCCACGCCGGCGGCCTCGTCGTATTTGTTCGCTGCGGTCAGCGCTAGGGACAGGTCTAGGCGGGCGAGGGCTGCGCGCCGGGGCCGGGGCCGTTCCCCGGGTGCCTCGATCGCGGCGAGCACCTGGCGGGCGAGTGGCTCGGCGGCCGGGTCACCGAGCCACGACAGTGTGGTCGCGACGTACATCTGGGCTTTGGGCGGGTCATAGCGGTAGTGGTGCTCTGGCCGGTCGGGCATCGGCAGCGGCGAGACCATCTTTTCGACGCGAGCGAGCGCGGCGCGGGTCTCGGCTGCCGCGCCGAGCCGTGCCCATGCGCGGCCTTCCTGGGCGGTGGCCTGGATGAACGCGCTCCCTTCTCGTGGCGCGACGTGCTGCGCGGCCTGGGCGATATCGACAGCCCGCCGGTAGTCACCTGTGGTGAGCACCTGCCACGCCTGGGTTTCCAGGCACCACGCCGCGATTTCGGCGTGGCCGGTCTCGCGGGCTAGCTGCGCGGCTGTCCGCAGGTGGACGACGGCGACGTGATCTTTGTGCAGGTCGATAAGGCAGGTAGCGGCCAGCAGGGACAGCCATCCCCCTGTGACGAGCAGCCTGCGGTGCTGGGCGAGCGTGGCGCGGGCGTCCAGAAGATGGCCGGCATACCCCAGGTGAGTCCGTACCCGGCCGAGCAGGTCGGCGGGCGGCGTCCCGGGGTAGGCCGTGGCGAGGTCGTCAACGGCCAGCTCTAGCTGCTCAACGACGCTGTTCCCTACGTCGCTGGCCTCCGCGCGCCGGGCGAACTCCAGCGCGGCGATCTCGTCGTCAGCGCCAGCAAAGTCCGGCACAAGTACGCGGTGCCTGCGCTGTGCGGGAGCGAGCGCGGCGAGCGTGCCGTCAGCACCGAGCACCTCGTCAAGGTCAGCGGCCAGTTCCGGGGATGGCCGCGCCTTCCCGCTGCGCAGGTTCGAGATGTGGCCGGGATTGCAGGGCACGCGGCGCGCTACCTCACGCACCCCAAGACCACGCGCTTCCATCAAGCGCGCCAGTTCCCTGCCGAAAGCACTCATGTAACGTCAAACCCGATCCCGCGTGCGTTTGCTCCGCCTTGCCTGTTTGGCGTTGTCCGCCATACACACAACGCCTTCAGGCTACGCCGGCGCTTCTGAGTTCACCGGCCGTGAGGCTGAAGGGCAGGCATCACCACCATGCTCCGTCTTTCTTTACGGCCGGGAGGTAGCTTCCTTCAGTGACGCGCCGTGGCACTTCCTGGGTCTCGCGCATGACCCGTCGGCGGCCGTCCGGACTCGACGGCCAGTTGTCCCGTGTTACTAGCGTCCCGGCGTAGACCGGTTCCCATCCGATCGCGTACAGCGGCACGGCTTGGGGTAGCTGGGTCCGCAGGCAGTGCACCGCGCGCAGGTGATACCACTTGGAGACCGCAACGAGCGGCAATCCCATCGCGAGCGCTTCGCGCAGGTAGGGCAGCGAAAGCTCCACGTTCTGCCAGGTGTCCTTGGACTGGTCTTCGACCCTGACCGCGCTGGCCGGTACGCCGGCTGCATCAAGCTGGCGCGCGAACTCACGTCCTTCCACGATGCCGTCGTGCCGGTTGACGCCGCCGGTCGCGATGATCAGCGGCGCGAGGCCGCGATGAAACCAGTCGGCGGCGATACGCGCGGGTGCTGCCTGGTTGGTGCCGAACAGGACCAGCGCGGACGGCCCGGTCTCCGGCGGCCGGGCGTCGATGTCCACGCTGGCGGTCAGCGCGGTTATCTGCGCGGCGGTCAGCTCGTCGTCAGTCATCGATGGTCCCTTCGCCGCTGGGGGCCGCAGGAAGCGCCAGCCGCGTGCCTGCGTCGATGTACCGGGCGCGGAAATCAACCGCGTGCGCGGAACCGGGCGACTGTGCCGCCAGGGACTGGTCTAGTTTCCCCGCGAGCACCATGGTCGGCCATACGACAGGCCCTGATTCCAGCGCTGCCGCCCCGGCCGCTGCCGCCTCGTCGATCTCGTCTAGCCCGGCTGCGGCGAGCGCGAGGATCAGCAGGGTGCGCGCGTAGTTGGTCGGCTGGTCTGCGGGCGCGCGGGTCTGCGGGCTGTAGGCGGTCGCGATGATCTGCCGTGTCATCGCTGCCGCCTCGGCGTGTTTGCCCGCCAGCAGCAGCGAGGTAGCCGTGTAGGGCGGGTCGTCGGCGCGCGGCACCGAATAGATGCCGGACACGGGTGCGGACGGGCCGAGCTGGCTCATCGCCGTGGCCGCGCGGCGGCGTGCGGCTGACGTGCCTGCCGGGTCGCCGGCCATGGCCAGGCAGCGCATTTCCTGCGCGGCGAGTTTGGCGCGTGCGACTGTTCCCGCAGGCGCCTCGTCCTGGCCCCGGCGCGCGGCAGCGGCGGAGCGCACTGGGTCTCCCTGGTACCAGGCGATCAGCGACCGGGTAAGCGCGGCCCACCCGAGCAGCTCGGGGTATCCGGCGTCTCGGCCGCGGCGCTCGGTGTCCGCGCACCACACCACGGCGGCGGCGTGGTCGCCGAGGTCGGTCGCTGAGATGGCCAGCAGGCTCGACAGCCATCCCGTCGTGACGGCCAGCTCGGGCCGCCGAGCCGGGCCGCCTCGGTCAAGCAGCGTCCCGGCGAACGACCGGGCGCTGACCAACTCGTCGTAGACGGTCACAGACGGTGCGATGGCGACGGCGTGCGCATAGTGGCGGACCAGTTCGGCCAGCCCGTCTTCCGCGATATCGAGCCCGTCGCCGTTGCCGTTCATCGCGACGTGGAGCGCTTCGACGGCTCGTGACGGTCTGGTGGCGTGTCCCCGTCGCTTGCCGGATGTGCTGCGGGCAATAGCGGCGAGGGTTCCCCCGCCTCCGAGGTGCCGGTCCAGCGCTTCGGCTAGCTGCGGTGACGGGTGGCCCTTACCGCTGCGCAGGTTAGAGATATGGCCAGGATTGCAGTAGGCCGTACGAGCCAGCTCGCGCACGCCGACGCCGCGCGCCTGCATCAGGCGCGCTAGCTCCCTGCCGAACTCGCTCATCTCGCGTGTGCCCCGATCGCGCGTAAGCGGGTGTGCCGCCGTTGTGTGTATGCCGTTGTCCGCCATACACGCAACGCCTTCAGGTTATGCCGTTGGCGCGGTTGACTGCCGGTATTCATGTCGGTACGTCAAGCAGGGAGAACGCCACAGATGACCGGGCAGTCGGTCGTGCAGACGGATGGGATGGCTCGGGTAAAGCCGGCGACGCGGGTCTGCGGTGCCTGTAACAAGACCCGGCTGTCCGGGTACAACCCGGGCACCGTGTGCGCCTCGTGCGAGCGGGCGCTGTTCGCGGCCCGGGAACTGAGCGACCCGGACGGCCGGCCTGATCTGGCCGGGTGGGTGTGGGAGACCGGGCCGATGCGCCGGGCGCTGGCCCGGCTGGATTTCCCCGCCGCGCTGGTGATCTACCGGTCGGCGGCACGGCTGTCGCGGCGGGAACTGGCCGAGCTGATCGGGGTTTCGCACAGCGTGATCTGGTACTGGGAATCTGGCAGGCGGCAGGGGATCTATGACATCCGGCAGGTGCTGCACTTCGCCGACGCTGTGAAGATGCCGCGTGAGGCCCTGCTGCCGGTCATCCTCGTCCAGCCGTGCGGCCTGGCTGACCTGCTCGCCGAATAGGTGACGGCGGCCCCCCAGGTGGCGGTCGCGGGAGGCCGGTCATGACCGGCCCGGCAGGTGCGGCCGTCACGCCGGATGCGCAGGTGGCGGCCGGGGGCAAGGGGTTCAAGGCCGAACTGGACGCGCTGCGGGATCGGATGCGCGCCCTGGAGTTCAGCTACGACGAGATCGCGGCGGAGATCGGCCGCCGGTACCGGGTGCGCCCGCGTCAGGCGTACCGGCTGGCGCGGGGCTGGAGCCTGGAACAGGCGGCGGCCCGGTTCAACGAGCGTGCCGCCCGTCAGGATGCGGACCCTGATGCCCGCGCGAGCTTGATCGCTAGCCGGCTGTCGGAGGTCGAGCACTGGCCGCGCAGCAGCCGCAAGCCATCGGTGTACGTGCTGTTCAGGCTGGCCGAACTCTACGAGACCGATGTGCTGTGCCTGCTGGACCTTGCCGACCATGAGAGCCTGCCGCAGCAGGACCGGCTGGTGCTGATGCGTCGGCCGCGCGCCGCCACCCCGTTCGGGGAAAAGCTGGTCGCGCTGATGGAGGCGCGCGGGCTGTCGGCGGCGGAGACCGCGCGGCGGGTCGCGTGCAGCGCGGGTTACCTGTGCAACGTGATCCACGGCCGGAAACGCCCGTCGCGGCGGGTGGCGGCGAGGCTGGATGACCTGCTGGAGGCGGGCGGGGAACTGGCCGCGCTGGCGGAAACAGCCGAGGTCGTGACCGGTGATGGCGAACCGGCGCCACGGGGGAATGCGCCCGCCCCGGCCGACAGCGGCGGCCAGATGCGGGCTGGGGCGGCCGGGGGGTTGTCGCTGGCGCTGCCGTATGTCCCGGGCCGGCTGGTGATCGAGGTGTCCGGCCCGGCATGGGAAACCGGGCAGGTCACAGGTGATGCCGCCGAGGGCGGGATCACCAGCGGGCGGCTTGCTCTGGTCCGGGGCAGCAGGTCGTCCGCGACGGCGGGGACGGAGGTGACCGGCGCATGACGGTGCTGGCCGTCGAGGGCGAGATGCCGCTGAGCGTCTGGCTGCGCCAGCAGCGCGAGGCCCGGGGCTGGAGCGGGCGGGAGCAGGCCCGCCGCCTGATCCGGGCTGGCCGGGACGCCGGGGACACCGCCATGCCCAGCCTGGACACCATGTGCCGCAACGTCCGGCGATGGGAACGCGGGCACGGCGGCATCACCGAACGGTACAAGCTGCATTACTGCAAGACCTTCGAGATTCCCGTCACCGGGTTCGGCGCCACGGCACCCGGCACTGACGCACTCTCCCCCATAGCGACGGTCAATGCCTGCGGGCTATCGGTATCAGCCGGGTACGTGTCCGGCCGGCTCGTGATCGAGTTCTCCGGCCTGGAGGCCGAGGAAGCCGCAGCGGAGCCAGGACCCGGGCTGTCGCTGGTCACCTCCCAGGACCGGCCGAGGAATTACGGCGGGCGGGCATGACCGGGACCGTGCCGGGCAGCAAGCCGTACCGGGACCGGCTGCGAGCTGAGCTGTCGGCGGCCGGGGTGACCGGCCAGTGCCTGACCGAGCAGGTCGCGGCGGACCTGGCCCGGCAGGGCATGCGGCCCCGGCGTGCGTGGCGGTACGCCAGCGAGCTGTCCCAGCGGGTGGCGGCGATGCGGTTCAACGAGGTGACCGGCGATCCGCGTGCCCCGATGACGGGCAACCGGATCTGGGACTTCGAGCGCTGGCCATCGGGGGGCGTGCGGCCCACCGTGCGGACCCTGACCGTCCTGGCCCGCGTCTACGGCACGACCTGGGACTTGCTGGTGGACGCCGCCGACCTGGCGCACATGCCGGACGCCGACCGGGCAGCGTACGCCGAGGCCGCCCAGGGCCGGGCGCGTGCGACCGGCGCGGATGCCCCGCCGCCGGCCGAGGAGATCCACATCTGGATGGCGACCGCCGACCGCATCACCCGGCACGTCACCATCCCCCGGCACAAGGCGACCATGCCGCTGCTCATCTCCGTACTCCAGGGGATGGCCGGGGACCCCGAACACGACCGGCATGCCCCGGTACTCCCCTTCGCCCAGCAGCCGCGCTCGCGGACAGCCCATGGCTAGCCGGGAGGGATTGAGCCAGCCGGTGACCGAGGCCAGGGCTGTTCACCCGCTGCGCCGGGTGCGCCGTCGCCGGGGCCTGACCACGACGGCGCTGGCTGACCTGGCGGGGCTGTCGCCGTCGTTCATCTCGATGGTGGAGACCGGGCAGCGGCCGCTGCGGCGGCGGGACCATATCATCGCGCTGGCTGCCGCGTTGCGGGTGCCGCCCGCCGAGATCGCGCCGAGCATCAGCCCCGGATTTGACGAATGGGCACCAGCGCCGCCCGCCCCGGCCGCCGCGTTCCCGCCGCTCAGCGATGACCTTGCTGTTGCCCGGCACCGGGAGCTGGCCGCGCAGTTCATGAGTCAGATAGGCCGTGGCGACACGTACGCGGCCGGGGCGTGGCTGCGCCGCATGGCACGCGATCCGAGCGTGCACCCCTGGCTGCTGCTGGATCAGCTCACAACCGCGCAGCTGAGTGTGCGCCCGTCCGGGGGGAACTGGGCGCGCGTGATATCCGCCGACAGTACCGGGCGGGGGCGGGCTGGCTGAATGCGATAGGGGAGATCATCATGTGCGGCACCATCGGTACCGCCAGGCAGGCCAGCGCGGACGGGCACGCTCGCCACACCGCAGCAGCAGACAGAACAGAACCGGTCAACGGCACCGCCCGCCAGCCCGCCAGCGCGGCGCGGATTCCGTCGCTTGCCGATCCGCAGGGCAACGACGTGACCGGCCGGTGGCCGCTGCGGAACTACCTGGAACTGGGCGCGCTGCCCAGCGCGGTCCCCTGCGCCCGGCTGCATACCCGGCAACTGCTCTGGGAGTGGCAGCTCACGGCCCTCTCCGGCACGGCCGAATTGCTGGTGTCCGAACTCGTGACGAACGCGGTGCAGATCACGCAGGCCGACGCGCGCACCGACCCGGTGCGGCTGTGGCTGCTGGCCGACCGGGCACGGCTCCTGATGCTCGTCTGGGATGCGTGCCCGCTGCCCCCGGTGCGCGTCAGCCCTGACGGCGAGGCCGAGAACGGCCGGGGCCTGCTGCTGGTGGAGACCCTCAGCACGCGATGGGATCACTTCGGGCACCACAGCGGCGGAAAGGTGGTCTGGGCGCTGTGCGACACGGCCGACACCCTCACCGAACCAGGTACCCGCAGGTAGACGGCGAAATATACCTGCCAGGGCGAGACCGCCGGCTGCGCGGTGTCAGATCCCTGTCCGGTCAAGGTCGGCACGCCGGTCATGCACTTTCAATGCACTTCCTGCCGGCCTGGGACCGACCTGCTGTACCCCTACCGGCCCCGGTCCCATCCGAGGGCGCACGATACGCGCCTCGCAAGCTCCCGCGCAGTCAGCCCCTTGCCCCGGTGTGGCTGCGCGGGCCTCGTCGCGGGGGTGCCGCGCCTACCCAAGGCAGAGATACCCGATCCGCCCCGTGCTCGGGCACGGGCCGGCTGGTGAGCGGCACCCCCGCCCGGCGCTAGCCGCCGTTCAGAGCATGCTCGTGCACACCAGGCCGAGATCGGCCAGCCCTTCAGACTGGCACAGGCGATCCGACGCGCCTCCGGCCTCGGTTTGCAGGAGCTGATATGCGGCCCGGTGCTGCTGCCCCCACCGCGAGACGTCGGTGACCACGATGTTCAGCAGCACCGGCAGCCGGGCCTTCTGTCGGCCTTCTGTGGCCGGGCGCGGAGGTAAAGGCGCTTAGGTGAACCGGGCGTTATCCCCGGATGTTGGCCAGGGCAGACGTAAGCCTGGGTATCTGCTTCCGGGGGAAATGAATCTGCGCGGTATCCGCCAGAACGATTCCGCAGTGCTCGTCAAATATCATTGGAACATGCATCCGCCAAGAGCCTGGTGTCCACCGCTGGGTAACTTCGTTGTGGAATTCTGTGCTGAGCAGCAGGTCGGCGAGGAGCTGCGCGTCCGCTACAGGCATCTTGAGCCAGGCATAGCCCATGTAGAAGGCGATGAATGCGTCGCCCCCGTAGCGGGAACGATGCGGGATGGCTGCGCGCTGGCCTGCTGTCCCTTCTCCGAAATCTTGACAGCAGGCCGTGGTTTTCAGGTTAAGCGACCACAGGGCACGCACGAGTGCGACCATATCGTCGTCTACTTCGACCTGTATTCCGCCAGGCGTGGTAAGGCGCTGCGAAGGGTGGATCTGTATTTCTCTTTCACCAGTCATATAGGCGCCTCTTCATATTGATTAAGATATCGCGGTGGCTGGACCACAGCAGTGAAGCTGCGGCTAGCGTTTGGGTCCACTGTTCGGGAGATTCGGCTGCTATGCCGGCCCACATGCGGGCTTGGACTCGCGCGAACTCATTGAGGGATTCTGCGGGAGCGTCCTGCCAGGAGGGAATCTGGGCAGCCCAGCGCTCGGCTGAATGCGGGCTGTGGCCTGATTCGATTAGCCATACGACCCAGCATGCCGGATCGATCCATGCTGCCCCTCGTGTGGGCCATGCCCAGTCCACCAGGTACGCGCGGTCGTTGACCAGGACATTACCGGGGGTCCACTCGGTATGGAGGAGGCTAGTGCCGGCGAATAGCTCTGGCCTGCCGGTATAGGATGCCCAGCGCTGATCGGCTTGCTTGAGTTCCGCGTCGGGGCACGGGATTTCCTGAAGCCGCCGCAACGTACTCACGACTTTCGGGATGTCTGCGGAACCGGGTGAATAGTCTGCATGCCTACCGGGTATGTACTCGAATCCGTTCAAGTCCCACGTGTCGTTGCGCGCTGACCATTTCAGGCAGGGGGAGACGTGGCGCACCGCAGGGTTGATTACTCTTTCACGCTCCTGCGTCCATGCCCTGGGGTGATCAGCCTTGCGGCCTTTGATGAACGTGATGTCATCGTCAGTGCTGACGATGACGGATACTTCAGAGTTGCGGCCCTCGGATACGTGTTTAACGACGCGGTACGGGCCAGTCTCTTTCTCGATGAGTTCCCTGGAATCTTCCAGGTCAGCCTTAGTTGTCACGGTCCGATCCTACTGCCGGGCCCGCGGGGGCGACGCGGCGGCGTGCCGTGTCGCCCCACAGTTCTGGACTGATACGGGGTTGTTACTTCTGATACGGGTTGTCGTCGCCGCAGCCGAGATTTACAGCAGTGCTGCTGAACGCATCGACGTCGGGAACGAACTCGATCTCGTCGCTGGTTTCGGTGCGCGGCGGTCCCATGATTTCCACTGCTACCGGTGGCATATTCACCTCCTCTCCTTGTGCTGGCAATAACGGTCCAGAGGAGAGTCCGCCTCGCGGTATTTTGCCGCAAGCGGCATGCAGGTCCCGCACTGGGCGCTCAGGGTGCATCCTGAGCATCCGCCCTGGCGTCGGAGAAGCTGGTCCGCGATGCCGCCAAGACGGTGCAGTCCCTCAAGTCCCTCGTCGGCCAGCGCGATGTTCGGTTCACGGCCGACCTTGCAAATGCTGGCCCTGCCGTGCGGGTCAACGTGGAACGACGTGTGTCCCGCATCGCATCCTGTAAACGGCTTGGAAACGGTGAGATGTGGAAGAGACTGCGATGTCAGGGTTTCCGCTCCACCGTAAATTGTCGGAGACATCTTCGTGTAGTCCCGGTACTTGATGCCGAGGCCGTCCGCTAGCGCGTGCATAGCATCTATTTCATGACAGTTGTCATTGGTGATCACGATGCTTAGATCCAGGGAGATACCCGCCTCGTGGGCCGCGCTGAGTCCCCGTATGAATGACTTGTACGCGCCGCGCCGTTGCGTGAGACCGTCGTAGCTGGCCTCGGTGGCACCGTACACGCTCAGCGTGACACGGTGCGGGGGACACGAGGTAAGCAGGTCAAGTATCGCGGGATTAGACAGGCGAGACCCGTTTGTCAGGACCTCGATCATCATGCCCAGGTCAAAGGCCGTGGCGTAAGTATCCGGAAACAGCCTGTCTATCGTCGGCTCCCCGCCGGTGAGCTGGAGCCACAGCACACCCGCGTCTCGCATCGAACCAAGGATTTTCCCCCGTTCAGCAAATTCGAGACCGGCAAACTCTTTAAGTCCCAGATAGCAGTGTTTGCAATCGTAGTTGCATCCCATGTTCAGCTCGTACGAAGCCCTGCCGTAGCCGAGCAACGACGGCGCTCTCAAGATGGCGAAGTCACGCAATGGCCGATCGCTGACGTCAATGCGCCACGATTTAATCACAGCATCACTAAGCCAGTTCGGGCAGAGTCCGTCAGGTCCGGTTGATTGAAGCTGCGCGTACTTGTCCCGTGAGATCCTGATGGCATTTGGCTGCCCCGGACGTAGAACCAGGTGAGTGCCGAGAAATGGGCTGACGATCAGTTCATGCATTATTCTGCCTTCCGGGTTTCCGCGCGTCTAGGAGTGCATCGGGGTCTTTGGGCTTGGCTTCGGCCGAGGGGTGGAGGGGAATGTTGCGTCGGATGCGATAAAGCCTCTAGGGAGGCGCGGGGGAGCTACCAGGGGCCCTGCTCGCGGTGCCTGGGACGCTCGTCCGCGTGGCCTTCGAGCCAGTCCGGGTCGTCGCTGGCGAAGCCGCACTCGCAGAGCCGGATCATGGCCGTCTCGCACGTCCGGCCAGCCAGGGCAGGTAGGAGCCGCCCGCAGCGGTGGCCTGGGCGAGCTGGTCGAAGTAGCCGCGCGGGAGCTGCACCCCTTCGGGGCTACCCGGCCGTAGCAGCAGGTAGCGGCCGAGAAACGGCGCGGCGAGAAGATCATGGGGCATCCGGGGCCTCCACTACGCACAGTAAAAGTACCGTTTGCCCCGGTAACCGTCATCATGCGCCCGGAAACGCTTAAACGCAAGAGTGGGAACATCGTCCGATCAGCCGGGGCCGGTGTACCTCGATGGTGGGGAGCCCGACGCTCCCGGCGCGGGTTAGCGAGTGGGACCGCGTGGCCGTGGCGGCGGTGGCCGGCGTGCCGGTGGCGGGTCGCCGGGTCCGGGCCGGCCTGGTGCGAGCGGGCGGGTCCGGGGCGGGGCGGGGAAGCTGAGCTGGGCTAGTCCGGCGGCAGTGGCCGGGCGGGGCCGGGCCGGTGTGGGCGCGCGTGGCGCGCTGGCCGGGGCGGGCCTGCCTTGTGGCCGGGTGGGCGGCGCGGGCCTGCTGGCGGCGCGCAGGTGCCGGGCGGCGCGCAGTGCGGCGGCGGCCTGGGCGGCGCGCTGCTGGGACTGGCGCAGCTCCGCGACGGCCTCGGCGAGCGCGGCGAGGCGGGCCAGCAGCACGACCGGGGTGAGGACGCGGTCCCCCGTGAGGTAGGCGTAGGCGGAGATGATCCGGGCGGCATGGCGGAGCTGGTTCCCGGCCGGGGTGGGTGCGGGTATCCGCCCCCAGGGCTGGCGGGCGGCGCGGTCGTAGGCATCGGCGGCCTGGCGCAGGACGCGGCTGCCGAGCGCGGCGGCAGCCAGCCTCGGCCCGCTCACCGACAAGCAGCGCGACATCCTCGGCCTGCTCCTGCGCAAGCGCCGCTGCTGACACGCGGGCCTGCCCGCGTGGGTCTTCCGCAGCAGGCACTGCTCCTCGCCGCGAAACGCCTCCCGCCAGCCCGTGGGGCCGGCGGTCGGCCGGTGCCAGACCTCGTGCCGTAACGGGTAGATTCGTTTCGTGGCCTCCCGTCGCCGCTCGCTGAAGCACGACCCGGTCCGGCGCATGAACGACCTCGTGCTCTCCCAGGGTTTCCCCGCCGGGTTCTGGCCGGATTCCGAACTCGCCAAGCTCGCCGACGACGACAACCTCGGCTGGTGGATCGGGCGCCTGCGCGAGGCCGAGGCGTCCATCCGGCGGCACCGGAAACGGCTAGAAGCGTTGCGGGACGGCGCTCCGCCCCGGGCGTGCCCCGGCTGCGGCGGCCCGGTCGCTGGCCGCGCTGATGCCGTCTACTGCGGTTCCGCCTGCCGGGTCCGCGCTCACCGGGAACGCTCGCAGGCCCGCGCCGGGAAGTTACGGGAAAGCGCCGGCGGCCGGCTTGACAATCCGCGACGAGCAGAGCGTGGATGCTTGGCAGGGTCCCGGGCGGCAGGCCAGCCCGGTCTGCCGCGCCAGCTCGCCCGTGCGCTCACTCCCGGGGGCACTGCGGCAGGCCAGCGGGCCGCCGGTCACTGCCCGGGACCGCGCGCCTTCCAGCCTGGCCCGCCAGCGCCGCCCATCCTGGTCATCTGCTTGCCGTGCCGTGTCCCGGCCGGGAGGCTGGTATCAGCACGCGGGTGGAAAGGGGTGGCGCCGTGGACGAGGAGCGTCCGCCGGGCGGCCAGGTCGCGGTCTTCATCGATTTCGAGAACCTGGTCCTGGGCGCGGGCAAGGGGCTGCCCGGTCAGGCCAACCCGGTGCCGTACGCCGCGCTGACCCGGCTGTGCCGGGACTACGGCAACGCTTCGGTGCGGCGCGCGTACGCGGACTGGGCCGACCCCCGGTTCGGCCGCTACCAGCACGACCTGGCTCTCAACGGGGTGGACATGACCCAGGTCGGCCGGTTCGGCGCGCAGGCCAAGAACGCCGCCGACATCCAGATGGCCGTCGACGCGATGGAAACGCTGATCGCGCACCCGGACGTGATGGTGTTCGTCCTGGTCACCGGGGACAGCGACTACACCCCGCTGGTGCGCCGGCTGCGCGAGTTCGGCAAGTGGGTGGTCGGCGTCGGCACCGAGGCCACCGCCAGCCACCGGCTGGCCTCGGTCTGCTCGGAATACAAGTACTGGGGCACCCTGGTCGCGGAGGTCGATCCGGCGGCCCGCGCGGCCGTCGACGCCGCGTTCGACATCACGGCGGCGGAGCACCTGCTGGTCCGGGCCTTCGAGGAGACCGCCAGGGCCACGCTGACCGCATCGGCGATCAAGAGCAAGATGGTCGCCCTGGACTCCTCCTTCGACGAGCGTAACTACGGCTGCCGCAGCTTCCGCGAGTTCCTGGACCGCTTCCCCAAGCTCGTCCGCCGCGCCGGCCGGTCTGGCGGCGACATCACGCTGGAGCTGATCAGCGACCGGTGAGGGACGCGGGGACCGCGCATCTCGCGGGCGGTGCCATGCCACGGGCCGGCCGGCGCGGGGACCGTCAGCTCCGCGGCCGGCACGGAAAGCGCGCCAGTTTCCCCTTCTGGTCTCCGTCCTGTCCACTTACTGCCTGGTGACATTTTCCTTACCAGGGATTCCGTTAGGGGTACCGGTGTCTTGACAGGACGCGGTGTGCGGAGCGTCCATGGAAGATGCGCGTGACGCCTGGCGCGGCGCGGCCATAGAGAGGGCCGGCCTGGGGACGGCGCGCGTGGCCGATGGCTGGCGTATGGACCCTGTGGCGGGGCGGCGTGCGGCATGGCGGGCCTGGGTGCCGGGTGACCTGGCACCGGGGAGGAGACGCCGGCGCACGCGCTGGCCCGGTCTGCTGATGTGGTCGTGGCCGGCGTGGCGGCAGTGCGAGCACCAGCCCGCCCGGCAACCGCCCGGCACGCGGCTGAGGGCCAGCAGTCACCAGGCTGACAGCGCAGCTCAGGTACGGTGCACGGCCGTTTCTCAGAAGATTTTCCGCCTGCCCTGTGAATGACCGGGGCCAGGCGGCACGGGCCTGCGCGGGTGCGGCGCACCGCACCCGGCCGCGCGGGCTCGGTGACCGGCACGAGAAGAAGGAGAGCAACGGACATGACATGGCTTGTCAGCCGGCGTTCGGGACGGCAACCCGGGCGGACGGCAGCTCGGCAGGTGCCCCGGCCGCCTAGACCGTCCGGGGCATCTGCCGGCCCTGACCTGGCCGGGTGCGCTGGTCAGCGGCGAAATGTACCTGCGGGGGTGAACCGGGACTGATGACAACAGCATCACATTCTCATCCGCGCGGGGCGGGCACGGGGGCACGCACCAAGGACGAGGCCGCGCTGCTGGCCGCGCCCGCGCACCTGACCGACCGGGACCGGGAACTGGTCCGGCTGGTGGCTGTCCACCGGGTGCTGACCACCGGCCAGCTCGCCGCGCTCGCGTTCGGCAGCGTCATCACGGCGCGGCACCGGCTGGCCGTGCTGGTGCGGATCGGGCTGCTGCGCCGGTTCCGGCCGCACCCGCCCGAAGGCTCGGCACCGTGGCACTACGTGCTCGGCGCGGTAGGCGCGGCCATGCTCGGCGTGGAGGACCGCGACGAGCGCCGGTGGGCGCCGCAGGCCCGCGCTGACCGGCAGCTCGGCCTGGAACGCTCCCCGCGCCTGTCCCATATGACCGGCCGGAACTGGTTCTTCGCTGCGCTGGCCCGCCATGCCCGCGAGCACGGCGGGGAGCTGGCCGAGTGGCTGAACGAGGCCGACACGGCCGCCAGATGCCAGCAGGCGGCCGTGCGGGGCGATGACCGGGCAAGGCTGCCCCGGCCGGACGGTGCGGGCACCTGGGCCGAGGACGGCCGTACGGTCAGCTTCTGGCTGGAGTACGACGCGGGCACCGAGCATCTGCCGGTGCTGGCGGGCAAGCTGGACGGCTACGCCGTGCTGGCGGCGGGGCTGGCCTGGCACGAACTGCCCTGCCCGGTGCTGCTGTTCTGCTTCGGCTCCCCGCGCCGGGAGCAGGCCGCCCGCCGCGCCCTGGCCGCGACCCGCGAGGCGGCCGGGCTGCGGATCGCCACGGCGGCGCTCGACCCGCGCGTTACCAGCCCGGCCGGGCCGGTCTGGCTGCCCCTGCACGGGGCGGACGGCGGTCAGGTGCGGCTGATCGACCTGGAACAGGCGCTGCCCGACCCGTGGCAGGATTACCGCCAGCAACGGGCGCGCGAACGCCGCGAGGCCGCCGAACGCGAGCGGGCACTGCGCCGCGCCGCTGACGATGACTACGACGACGACACGGCGTGGGCTGCCACCGGAGAAGAGGGAACCTGGTGAGCGGGCAGCCTGCCAGGCGTCTTCAGGCCGGGCTACCCGCCGCCCCGGTCACGTTTCCCCTGGCATCTCAGCCGGCGTCCCAGCCGGCGTCTGGGCGGGCGTCCTTGGACACGCCGGCGAAACGCCACCCCGGGACCGCTGCCAGCGCAGGTCAGCGCCTAAATCGACCTGGGCCGGGCGGACCTGGCTCATGGCTGAAACCATGACCCCCGCGCACCGGCACCCGCTACCCGACCGAGCACGGAAAGGAGGTGAACGCCCCACGCGCCGCACAGCCCGACCCCAGCCGCCCGATCACCACTCACCCAGCCACGACGACGCCACGCCCCGCGACGAGGACGACGACATGGACCAGTGGGTCAAGGAGGTGGCCGATGCCCTGCCCCCGCTGACCGACCGGCAGCGCGACCGCCTTACCCGGCTGCTGCGCCCGCCCCGCAACCGGGCCGCCTGACAGACTAGATGCCCCCGCCGGCCACGGCCGGCGGGGGCATCGTCCTGCTTGCCGGCGCCGTGTCAGGCCGCCCGCGCGGCCGGGGTAGTGCCCGATATCTGGATCAGGTCACGATTGAAGCTGTGCCCGCGTCCCAGCGGCGGAAGCGTGACGGTCAGCAGGATGCGGACGATTTCCCGCTTGCGGCCGATCGGCAGCTCCTCCCAGGTGCGGCGGGCGTCGTCGGTCATGGCGAACGCCGACAGCGGGCTGTGCGAGGTGGCCGAGTTCAAGTCCGCGCGGATCTCGGTCATCCGGTGGTCCAATTCGGCGGTGATCGTCTCCAGTTGCGCCTCGTCGATCCCGCCCCGTGCGTATGACTGCGCCGCGCCGCGCTTGCGGTTGTCGCACACCACCAGCTCATCGCGCAGCGCGGCCACGTCCACCTCGGCCTCGTGCGGGATCAGCCCGGCCACATCATCGCGCGACAGGCGGGCCACGATCACGTTCTCCACGTACTTATCGGTCCGCTCGGCCGGCCAGCAGCAGTGACCGGTCTTGCGGCACCGGTAGACTGGGGTACCGGACTTGTTGCGGCGCACCGTCATCGTGGTGCCGTCATCGCACTTGCCGCACCGGTAGATCAGCGACCCCAGCCACTTGGGCGTGTTCCCCGGCGAGGTCCTGCGCGCCGGGTCACCGAACAGCGTGATCAGCGCCTGGCGCACATCCTCGTGCAGGATCGGCTCATAGGCGTTGCGGAGCACGATCTCCCCCTTGTAGACCGCGTGCCCCGACGTGCGCGGGTGGGTCAGGATCTGCTGCACCGTCCGGGAGTTCCACCCGCCGTGCTCGGCCGCCTTCCCGTTGCGCCGCACCCGCCGGTCATCGGACATCGCTACCGTGGCCACCTTGCGGGCGGCCAGGTCACGCAGCACGTGGTTCATCGACACCCCGGACAGCAGGTCATCGGCCCACCGGCTGATCTCCTCCGCCTCGGCCGGGCTGTGGCGGGTCATGTCCAGCACCGGGCGGTCCTCATACCGGCGTTCCATCGCCGGGGCCTTCGGGTTGACGCACACTGAGCGGACCCGCCCGGTGTCCACGCCCCACCCGTACGGGCGCACCCCGCCGCCGTACACGCCCTGGCGGGCCTGCCGCTTGCGGGCTATCGCGACCCGCTCGCCCCGGTGCTCGGACTCATACTCCGCCTCGCTGGTGTCATCACGCAGTTCCTTACGGCCCGAGGCTTTGTCCAGGTTGTAGAACGCGCCCTTGGTCGTGGAGTACAGCCGCAGCTTGTGCGCGCGGGCCAGCTTGATGAACGCGTTCACCTCCTCGGTCGAGCGGTGCAGCCGGTTGGCGTGCCAGATGATCAGCGTGCCGATCTTGCCCGCCGCGACATCGGCCAGCAGCCGCTCATACTCCGGGCGCTCCACCCCGGCGTAGGCCGACAGGTCGTTGTCCACGTAGCTGGCACCGATGGTCAGGCCCAGCTCGTCGGCGGCGTCGGCGTTCTCGCCCTGCTGGGTCTCCACGCCCTCGGCCGCGCCGCGCTTGTCCCGCGAGATCCTGGCGTATTCTGCGTCGATCGGCACTGGCCTGCCCCTTCCTGTCGCTGCGTCCATCTATCATCCATGATAGGCGATATGAATGTCCCAAACCATTAGACGGGAAGTCGACGCTGCTCGGCATCCTCGCCGGGACCGTACCGCCGTCCTCCGGGCAGGTCATCTACGACGGTCACGACGTGACCGGGATTCCCGCCTACCGGCGCGCCAGGCTCGGCCTGGCCCGGACGTTCCAGCTGGCCAGCGAGTTCCGGCGGCTGACCGTCATGGAGAACCTGCTCAGCGCCGTGCCCGGGCACCGCGGCGACTCGCTGCGCGGCGCGCTCGCCGGGCCGCGGTACTGGCGGCGGGACGAGGACGCCGCGATCGCGCGCGCCCGGGTGCTGCTGGACCAGTTCGGCCTCGCCCAGCACGCGGACACGTACGCCGGCGACCTCAGCGGCGGCCAGCGCCGCCTGGTGGAGATCATGCGCGCGCTGATGATGGAGCCGAAGGTCCTGCTGCTCGACGAGCCGATGGCAGGCGTGCACCCGGTGCTCGCCCGCCGGATCGGAGACCAGCTCACCGCCCTGTGCGCGGCGGGCATGACGATCCTGATGGTGGAGCACGAGCTTGCCATCATGGACGAGTTCTGCGATCCGGTGATCGTGATGGCGGAGGGAAGGGTGCTCGCCGAGGGGACGATGAGCGCGCTGCGGGACCGCCCGGAGGTCGTGGAGGCCTACCTTGTCGGCTGACGGAGCGGCTTCCCCCGACGGGGCGCCGCGCGCCGCCCTCCAGGCCGAGGATATCCGCGCCGGGTACGGGGCCGGCGACATCATCCACGGCGTCTCGGTGCTGGCCGCCTCCGGCCAGGTCGCCGCCATCGTCGGCCCGAACGGCTCGGGCAAGTCGACGCTGCTGAAGGCGCTCGCCGGCGTGCTGCGGCCGTCCTCGGGGCGGGTGCTGGCCGGCGGCAGGGACATTACCGGCATGCCGCCCGAGGAGATCGCCCGGGCCGGCGTCGGGTACGTGCCGCAGGTCGATGACGTATTCGGGCCGCTCACCGTCAGGGAGAACCTTGAGATGGGCGGATACCTGCTGTCCGCGCGCGAGGTTGGGCCGCGGGTCGAGCGGGTGCTCCGCGTGTTCCCCCGGCTCGGCCAGATGCTGACCCGGCGGGCCGCCCGGCTGAGCGGCGGCGAGCGGAAGATGCTGGCGATGGGCCGCGTGCTGATGCTGGAGCCGGCCGTGTTCCTGCTCGACGAGCCGACCGCGAACCTCGCGCCGAAGCTCGCCGCCGAGCTGCTGTCGGAGCACGTCCGGGCGCTCGCCGAGAACGGCGCCGCGGTGCTCATCGTGGAGCAGCGGGCCCGCGCGGCGCTCGGCATCGCCGATCACGCGTACGTGCTCGGCGGCGGCCAGGTGCTGATGGCGGGAACTCCGGCGGAGCTGTCAGCCAGCTCGGGGTTTACCGAGTCGTTCCTGGGAGGCGGCCGCGACCGCTCCCGCGGTTAGCGGACGCGCCTAACCCGGCTCGGCCGACAGCGTGTGCCGTCGGCCCAGCGCGATGGCCAGCCCTATGCCGAGCGCGGCTGTGACCTCCAGGAACGCCGAGCCCCCGTGGTAGCGGTCGGCGAGCGGGCCGGCGATCGCCGCGCCGACGGCGCCGCCGACCTGGCCGATCGTGGTCAGCCAGCCGTACAGCTCCCCGCTGCGCCGTTCTCCCACCGATGCCATCACGAGCTGGTCGCTGACCGCCAGCCACGGCGCCAGCGCGAGACCGAACGCGCCGACCGCGACCGCCATCGCCGCCGCCGTGGTCGGCAGGGCGAGCGGCAGGGACGTGACGGCGAGCACGGTCAGCAGCCAAAGGTAGCTGTTGCGCAGCGGCGCCCGCAGCGGCCGGGCGGTGACGGTCAGACCGCCGAGGAGGCTGCCCGCCGACCAGACCGCGACCAGAAGTCCGGCCCGTCCCGGCCCGCCGGCGCGGTCGGCGAACGCCGGCAGCAGCACCCACATCGCGCCCATGCAGATCCAGTAGGCCAGGTAGGTACCTCCCAGCGTGTAGAACGCGGGTACGGCGAGCCGGGAAGATCCGTCGCGGCGGGCCGGCCCCCGGACGCGGGTGGTGAGCGTGATGCCGGCGGCCAGCGCGACCGTGCCGGCCACCGTGCTGGCGGCCAGCGCGGCGGCGGGCCCGGCAAGGGTTACCCAGGCCATCACCCACAGCGGGCCGCCGATGTAAATGATCTCCTGCGCGACCGAGTTGACCGCATACGCCCTCGTCAGGCCGCCAGAGGTCAGCCGGGGCACCATGGCGCGCAGGCTGCTGGCGACCGGCGGCGTGCACAGCCCCGCCACCGCCGCGACGCCGGCGAAGAGCGCCGGCCCGTGGCTTGCGGCGAGTGCCAGCTGGACTCCGGCGAACAGCGCGCCGGAGACCAGGAGGACCCGGGCATCCCCGTAGCGGAGCAGCGCACGCGACCACCAGGGTGCCGTGAGTGCCATTCCCGCCGCCGCCGCGCCCCCCGCCAGACCCGCCCCCGCGAAGCCTCCGGTGCGCTGCGCACCCACAAGCGTGATGAGCAGTGGTCTCATGGCGATGGGCAGTGCGGCGAGGTTGAGGCAGACAATGAGCCCGAGAGAGCGTACATTCATAAGTTATGAATTACTCGCAAACGGAGGCGGCAAACCTGCTCGGCGCGACCGCTCTCCTGGTAACCGGGGCCGTCCGCAAGGCGGTGACAACGACTGTCGGCGCGGGCGGTGCGCTCGGCGAGGCGCTGATCGCCATCAAGGACCAGCCGGACCGTACGGCGGACTGGCTGGCGGAGGTCCTGCACATCTCCCAGCCGGGCACCGCCCACCTCGTGCGGCGGCTGACCGGTCTGGGCTGGGTCACCCGGGACAGCAGGGGCCGCGCCCGCCCGCTCCGGCTCACCCCCGAGGGTGAGCGTGCCGCGGCCGCGGCGCTTGCCGCGCGCCAGGCCGTACTGGAGGAGTTCGTCGACCGGTTGTCGGCTGAACAGCGCGAGCAGATCGAGGCCATCGCATGGGCGCTGCTGAGCCCCGAGGCGCGCAGCGAAGAGCAGCTTGCGGAGCTGTGCCGCCTGTGTGACCGGGCAAGCTGCCCCCGCTGCCCGGTCCACGAGGGCTACCAGCGTGCCTGCGCGCGGCGTTGATGTGCGGTGTGCCTCAGGCGAGGGCAGGTGCCATGTGCCCTCAGGCGGGACAGGTCCAGTCTTCGGGGCTGCGGATGCCCTGCTGGCTGGCGCCGTCCGGTGGCGGGAAGTGCACCCGAAGCGTGAACGCGCGGGCCGTTGGCCCGTGCCTGCGCAGGTACCGGACCCGCTCCTCGGCCTCGCGCGTGGTCGGGACGTGCCCGCGCGGCACCCACCACAGCGCCATGGAAGCCTCGGCCATTCGCTCGAACCACTCGCGGCGGCGCCGCAGCACCCGCCGGTGCGCCTCGGAGTAGACGTATCCGGCCAGCGCCTCGACGGACTCCCACACCGACATGTTCACCAGGACGCCCGCGCTCCCGGCGCCGTCCCATTCGAACGCCCGCACCGCGGTCGCGTTGCCGTCCTCGGTCTGCAGCCGCCAGACGAACCCGGGCGCCGCATCCGCCGCCGCATTCACCGGGCCGAGCGCCGCCACGAAATCCGCCAGCAGCGGGCTGTCCAGCGGCTCCCGCATCCGCGCCACGTTCACCTGGGCCAGTACGTAATCCACCGCTTCATGCTGGCAGCCGCTCCCCGCCCGCGGCAACGCCTTTACCGCCAGAGCCCACGTCCGTCCCCGTTCGGCGGCCACCCCTCCCAGGGCTCATGAGGGCGCGTCGCAGAGCGACAGCAGCTTGGTCACCGTCGCCCAGTTGCGCGCGGTTCCGGTCATCCCCGCCTTGGGCGAGCCGACGATGCGCATCAGCTGCTCCGCGAGCTCGCTGCGCCCGAACCCGTCCGGTGTGTACAGGTACAGCGCCCTGCCCACCGACTGGACGGAATCCCGGCTGCCCTGCTGCGCGACCTTGCGGCCAGCATCCGCGATGCGGTCGAGCAGTTCCGGCGACAGCGTGCCGCGCCGCAGCACCGCGTGCAGGCACTTGGGGTTGGGCACGTCCGGGTACGGGTTGTCGCGGATCACCTGCGCCAGCTCCTCGCGGGACAGCACCACGACGCGAGCGCCGACGCCCAGCTCCGCCGCGATCGCCTGCTCGAGGACGTCCGCCAGCTTGTCCGTGTCGGTCTCCGTCGCGGTGAACAGGACGTTCCCGCTCTGGATGTACGTCGTGACGCCCGTGTGCCCGAGCGAGGCGACCAGGGCGCGCAGGTCCGCCATCGCGACCTTGTTGCGCCCGCCCACGTTGATACCGCGCAGCAGGGCGACATGAGTAGCCATGCGGCCATTCTGCCGCTTCACAGGCCTGCTCGGTTCACAGGCCGGACGACGCGGGCACCACGTCGGCGACGACACAGGCGATGTTGTCCGGGCCGCCGGCCTCGTTGGCCAGCTCGATGAGCCCGCGCACCGCCTGCTCGGGCGATTGCGCCGCCCGGAGCGCGTCCCCGATGGCCGCCGGGGGAACCACCGCGGTCAAGCCGTCGGAGCACAGCAGGTAGCGGTCACCCGCCTTGGCGTCGTGCAGCGAAAGGTCCAGGTCGGCGGGGCGGTCGGCGCTGATCGCCCGCAGCAGCAGCGCGCGCTGCGGGTGGGAAACCGCCTCCTCCGGGGTGATCCTGCCCTCGTCGATCAGCGACTGCACGACCGAATGATCGTGGGTGATCTGGAACAGCTCGCCATCCCGCAGCAGGTACGCACGCGTGTCGCCGACGTGCACCAGCGCGAGCTGCGATCCAGACCACAGCATGGCGGTCAGCGTGGTGCCGGTGCCCGTGCCCGTGCCGGTGCCGGTGCCCGTGCCGGTGCCGGGGGCGGTTCCGGTGACGGTCTCGCTGCCGGAGGCGTCCGCCCCGGCCAGGTCGCGCACCGCGGATTCCGCCTGGCGCACCGCGTCCGACAGGGCGTTGAGCAGGTTACCGGCGGGCAGCCCCGCCTCCAGCGGCTTGAGGGCTTCGATCGCCGCGGCGCTGGCCCGGTCCCCCCCGCTGCCACACCCGTCCGCGACGGCGAGCAGCCGGGCGCCGGCGTACGCGGTGTCCTGGTTTCTCTCCCGGCAGCGCCCGATATCGGACTGTGCGGCGTAGCGAATCGCGAGCTGCGTGCCTGGCTGAGTACCTGACATGGCGGTTTCCTCTCCGTACAGGTAGCTGATCAGGAAGGCGGCCAGGTCCCGCCTGCTGGCGAGCTCGGCCTCGGTCTCCGCCCAGTAGGCGGCGACCGCCTCGGCCGCCCGATCCGGCGCCAGGTCACACAGGTCGCACACGTCCCGTATCCGCGCAAGGGGCATGCCGAGTCGCCGCAGCCAGGCCACCAGCCGCGCCCGCTCCAGCTGCTCCGGCGAGTAGAACCGGTAGCCGGACACCTCGTCGACGTGCACCGGCGGGAGCAGGCCGAGCTCGTCGTACAGGCGGAGCGCCTTGGGTGTCAGCCGGGAGGCCCGGGCGAACGCGCCGATCGTCAGCAGCTCCACGCCGGTTCCTCCTCTGCGGTCTCCGGGCTGACACAACGGGCCGATGCGCCCAGCGTGGGCCCTGCCCCAGGGGAAAGGTCAAACCGCTACTGGCGGTAGCCCGCGAGAAACTCCGCCAGCCGCCCGATCGCGTCGTCCAGCGTGTCGACCGGGGCGAGAAAGACAAGGCGCAGATGGTCGGTGGACGGCAGGTTGAACCCAGTGCCGTGCGTGAGCAGCAGGTGCTGCTGCTCCAGCAGGTCGATGACCAGTCGCTGGTCATCCACGATCTTGTAAACCTCCGGGTCCAGCCGCGGGAACAGGTACAGCGCGCCGGCCGGCTTGACGCAGTCCACGCCGGGAATCGCGGTCAGCGCCCGCCACGCGTGATCCCGCTGGTCGCGCAGCCTGCCGCCGGGCCGAAGCAGCGGTGTGATATCCACCCCGCCGCACAGCGCCGCCGGGATGGCGTGCTGCGCCGGGACGTTCGGGCACAGCCGCATGTTGGCCAGCAGCTCCAGCCCTTCCAGGTAGTCGCCGATGTGGCCGCGAGGGCCGGACACGACGAGCCAGCCGGACCGGAACCCGGCGAGCCGGTACGTCTTCGACAGCCCGCCCAGCGTGAGAACCGGCAGGTCAGGAGCGAGCGCGGCGGCGCACAGGTGGCTGGCGTCCTCGTAGAGGATCTGGTCGTAGATCTCGTCGGTGAGCACGAGCAGCCGGTGCCGGCGGGCGAGATCCAGCAGCCCTTTCAGCGTCCGCTCGGAGTAGACGGCGCCGGTCGGGTTGTTCGGGTTGATGATCACCAGCGCCCGTGTCCGCTCGGTGACCTGCGCCGCGAGGTGCTCGAGGTCAGGCGCCCAGCCTTCGTCCTCGGCGCACCGGTAGTGCACCGCGTGCCCGCCGCACAGGTTCACCGCGCCGGTCCACAGCGGGTAGTCCGGGCTGGGCACGAGCACCTCGTCGCCGGGGTTGAGCAGCGCCTGCAGCGCCATGACGATCAGCTCGGATACCCCGTTGCCGAGGAACACGTCGTCCGGACCGCTCACAGCCACGCCGCGTTCGGAATAATATTCCGCCACCGCCAGCCGGGCAGGCGCGATGCCGCGTGCGTCGCTGTACCCCTGCGCACCGCCGATGCTCCTCGTTACCTCCTCCAGCACCGCATCCGGCGCGACCAGGCCAAACGGCGCCGGGTTACCCAGGTTCAGCTTGAGGATCTCGTGCCCCTCGGCCTCGAGCTCGCGGGCTCGCCGCAGTACCGGGCCGCGTATGTCGTACTGGACCTCCGCCAGCCTGCTCGCCTGCGACAGCACCGCGCGCACCTCCGGTTGTGACCGCCCTCGAGAACGTTCCCGCCGACCGAATGGTATCGGTCAAGCGCCGAAGACCGGGCGCCGAAGGCAGGCGCCGCGGGACTCGCCGTACGGCTGCTTCTGTCAGACCCCGCTGAGATCATTCATCTGACTGAACGGGAGGTGGTTAAACGAGACGGCCGGCCAGCACCAGTTCCGCTCGCACCAGCTCCAGGAGGCGGCCTGTCCAGTTCTGCCCACCGATGTCCCAGAATTCGCTGGCGTTGATCACGTAACCCGCAAGGATGCTGTCGCCGGTCATCACGAGCTTGGCGGCGAGGGCGGGATGCTGCTCGAACTTGAGCCGCAGCAGGCGGGCCATCACGGCGAGCCGGATCTCCGGCCAGCGTTCACGGCGCGGTGCGTTCCGCACCAGCCGCAGTGCCTCCCTGGCCGTGCCGCACGCCCGGACGCGGTCCGCGAGTTCCCGGTCCGGGACGGATGCCGCGCAGTAGGCATGCAACACGGTGGGCCACTGGACGCCATCGGCGGTTACCGGGTGCGGGCTGTCCGGGGAGAGCCACCCCTCCGCGGGACCAGCGCCTACGACGCGGGTTTCCGACGCGAACCTGATGACATCGCGCTGAACGGGCGGCCGCTCCGGATCGGCATACCGCGCCCGCTCCTCTGGGTCCTGCCCGCGGACCCACTCGGTCAGGTAGCTGATGGCCCGCTGCCTGCTGACCTCGGTGACCACCGGCGCGTCTGGTGAGCCCTCCGAACCGATGAGCCGCTCACCCGCGGGCGTCAGAAGCTGGCGCAACGGCCCGTCCTTGACGTCCTGATCGCCAAGCAAGAAGACCCGCAGATGCCCCGGCACCTCGAGGTAGGCCGCGCGGACCTCATCCAGCTGCTCGGCCGTCAGCTGGGCCAGGTAACCCCGCAGCGCCTCGACACAGCGCTCCTGCGACGTCGGCTCGCCGCGCAGGCGGGCGATCTCGTCGCGGACCTCGGCGATCAGCTCATCGGCCCTCACCCTGCTCACCGGATCGGTCATCCGCCATGACGCCACCATGAAGGCGGACGCGCGGACTCCGGGCTCGATCGCCGTCGCAACCCATCCGCTCCTGACCTGCGCGCAGAACTCGTCGAACCCGGCCAGGCCGCCGCAGTCCACCGTGCCGTCCGCATAGATCAGCAGATCGGTCAGGTAGTAGGTATCGCCGTTCCGGATGAATGCCGGGCGCCAGGTGCCTTCGACGCGGGCCCCGTCCACCTCCCTGTACGTTCGCTTGTGCCAAGGCATGATCGGATCATCCCACGGCGGGCTATGACCGGGGCAGCGGCAGCAGGTCGGGCTCGACCCAGCCCGCCCGGGCCGGGCCGGACGCCAGCGTCGAGGACCGGTAGTGCCTGCTGGCGGTGACCGAACCTCCCCGAATCCCCGGTGATCGCCGGCAGCGCCGCCGCCAGTTCCGGGGCAGCGATCGCGTGTTCCAGGGCCGCCGGTGAGTGATCTTCGTGATGCGGCATCAGCAAACCTCCTGCAGAGCGGCGACGACTGCGTGATAACCGGCGATCTGATCGGCGGACAGCCCCGCCAGCGCGGCCCGCTCCAGGTCCGTGACGGCCGCGCGCACCCGGGCGGCGGCCAGCCGTCCCTCCTCGGTCAGCGTCAGCAGGAACGATCGCCGGTCGGCGGAATCGAGCCGGCGGGTGAGGTAGCCGCGCCGCTCCAGCCGGTCAAGGACGCCGGTCAGCGTGGTGGCCCGCGTCCCGGTCTCGGCGCTGAGCCGGCTCACGCTGCGGACCCGCCCGTCCGCCAGGTTCGCCAGCGCGTTGATCTCAGCGGCGGTCAGCTCCAGCCCGGCCAGCGCGGCGCCCAGCGCCCGCAGCGTGTGATGCGTCGCCCGCTGCAGCACGAGCACAACCCCATTATCGGATATCACGAAAATGGAGTATATCCCAATTGCCCGCGCCCCCACTGGCCTCCCCGCCGCTCTCGCGTGGGGCCGCTGGCGCATATGGCCCCGCCCAGTGGGGCTAACGGCGCCAACGGCCCCACGGGTGGGTCTCCCCTAAAGAGACACCGAGGTGATCCGCTCGTACAGGTCGGTGTAGCGGGCCGACGTCGCCTCGACGATGTCCGGCGGTATGGCGGGCCCCGGCGGCTTCCGGTCCCAGTCCAGGCCGGAGGACCAGTCGCGGAGGAACTGCTTGTCCAGTGAGTGCTGCGGGCGGCCCGGCCGCCATTCGGCCGCGGGCCAGAACCGGGACGAGTCCGGGGTGAGCACCTCGTCGGCGAGTACCAGCGTCCCGTCGCCGTCCAGGCCGAACTCCAGCTTCGTGTCGGCGATGATGATGCCGCGCTCCGCGGCGAGCGCGGCGCCCCGCCGGTACACCTCCAGCGTGACCCGGACGAGGCCGGCGGCGGTCTCGGTGCCGACCAGGTCCGCCACCTCCTCATACGTCATCGGCTCGTCGTGCCCCGCGGCGGCCTTCGTCGTCGGGGTGAAGACCGGCTCGGGCAGCTTCGACCCCTCGGCCAGGCCCGGCGGGAGCCGCACCCCCGAAACCGCGCCGGCCTCCCGGTACGCCGTCAGGCCGAGTCCGGCGAGGTAGCCGCGGGCGATGCACTCCACGGGCAGCATCCGCAGGCGGCGGCAGCGGATCGCCCGGCCCTTCCACTCGGCGGGCACGTCGGCGGCGGAAATTACATGGTTCGGCGTCAGGTCCGCCAGCCTGCTGAACCACCACAGCGACAGCTGGGTGAGGATGGCGCCCTTGCCGGGAATCGGCGTCGGCAGCACCACGTCGTACACGCTTACCCGGTCAGAGGCGACCATGATGATGTCGTCCCCGTCCGCGTAAAGCTCCCGGACCTTCCCGGAATGCACCAGTTCCACGTATTCCGCCCAATCGCAGTGCCGCCCAATCGCCCGTGCCGCCCGATCACGGGGGCCGCCCAATCGCAGTGCCGCCCAACACAGTGCCGCGCACAGCGTACTAGCCACGATGGAGCGTACGATCAGGTGCCATGGCGGGAAGCAGCGCCGGCCGGGCGGAGTACCTGCAGGTGCAGACCACCACGGATTCCCGGGCGGAGGCGATGGAACTCGCCAGGGCCGCCGTCGAGGCGCGGCTGGCGGCGTGCGGCCAGGTCGCCGGGCCGGTGGCGTCCGCCTACTGGTGGGAAGAGGAGCTCGAGCGCGCCGAAGAGTGGTTCGTCATCTTCAAGCTTCCGGCCGACCGGTTCGACGAGCTCGCCGAGTTTCTCGCCGAACGGCACAGCTACGACGAGCCGGAGATCATCGCCACGCCGATCGTCGCCGGCTCGACCGCGTACCTGCGCTGGGTCACGGACGAGACCCGGCCGCGGGCTGAGGAGCCGGGGACAGTGCAGCCGGGAACAGTGCAGCCGGGAACAGCGCAGCCGGGAACAGTGCAGCCGGGAACAGTGCAGCCGGGAACAATGGAGCCGGGGACAGTGGAGCCGCAGACCGGGGAGGGGTGACGCCCGGCGCCACGCCGGACACCGTTCAGGGGCAGGGCCGGGCGTTCAGGCGGAGGGCGGCACGTTCCATGTCAATATGACCGGCTCATCATGCTCGGTGCCGAGCGTTGAGATCGTGCCGGTGTCCAGCCGGTACAGTCGCCCGTCCGCCGGGTCGGCCTGCAGCCAGCGGGCGGTGAGCACGCGCAGCACGTGGCCGTGCGCGACCAGCGCGACGTCTCCGTCGGACAGTAGCGGGCGGACCCGGGCGAGCACGCGGTCGACGCGGAAGCTCACCTGCACGAGGGTCTCGCCGGGGTGGTCGGTCTCACCGGGGACCACGCCGTCGCGCCACAGGTACCAGCCGGGGCGCTGCTGGCGGATCTGCGCGGTGGTCATGCCCTCGTAGCCGCCGTAGTCCCATTCCCACAGGTCCGGGTCGGGCTTGGCGTCGGTGATGCCGGCCAGTTCGGCCGTCCGGACGGCTCGCTTGGCCGGGCTGCTGAAGGCGGCGGCTATGTTCCTGCGGGCCAGCACGGGCGCGAGGACCGTCGCGCAGGCTTCACCGTGCGGAGTGAGCGGGATGTCGGTCCGGCCGGTGTGCCTGCCGGCCTCGCTCCACTCGGTCTGGCCGTGGCGCAGCACGATCAGGTCTCCCATGGCGTCACGGTACCCTGCGAGCTGTGACGGCAAGCAGTCAGGGAACGGCAAGCAGTCAGGGAACGGCAAGTAATCAGGGAACACTGGCCGGCCTGAAGGTACTCGATCTCACCAGGGCGCTGTCCGGCCCGTTCGCCTCGATGATCCTCGGCGACCTCGGCGCCGACGTGATCAAGGTCGAGGATGTCTGGCACGGGGACGACACCCGGCGGTGGGGGCCGCCGTTCCAGGGCGATGACGCGGCCTACTTCCTGTCCGTCAACAGGAACAAGCGGGGCCTGAGCGTGAACCTGAAGACCCCGCAGGGCCGCGAGATCGTGCGGCGGCTCGCGGTCGGGTCGGACATTCTGCTGGAGAACTTCCGGCCGGGGACCGCCGCCAGGCTGGGTCTCGGCTACGCCGAGCTCGCCGAGGCGAACCCGCGGCTGATCTACGCCTCGATCAGCGGTTTCGGGCAGACGGGGCCGAGCGCCGGGCTGCCGGGCTACGACGCGGTCGCGCAGGCGGTATCCGGCATGATGAGCGTGACCGGGAGCACCGAGCCGGTCCGCACCGGTACTTCGACGGCCGACATCGGGGCGGGCATGTGGGCGCTGATCGGCGTCCTCGCCGCGCTGCACGCCCGCCACGCCACCGGGCGCGGCCAGCTCGTGGACGTGTCGCTGCTCGACGGCCAGATCGCGTGGCTCACCTACGTGGCGGGCAAGTACTTCGCGACCGGCGTGACCCCCGGCATGCACGGCAGCGCGCACGAGAGCCTCGTGCCGTACCAGGTGTTCCCCACCGCGGATGCGCCGCTGATGATCGCGGTCGGCAGCGAGGGGCTGTGGCGGCGGTTCGCCGCCGCCACCGGGCTGGACGCCCTCGCGGACGACCCGCGTTACGCGACCAACCCCGAGCGGGTGCGGAACCGGGACACGCTGATCCCGGCGATCGAGAAGGCGCTGGCGGCGCGCGGCTGCGCCGAGTGGACGCAGTTGCTGAACGCGGCGGGTGTGCCCGCCGGGCCGGTGAACACGGTGTCGGCCGCGCTGGCGCATCCGCAGGTCGCCGCGCGGGAGATGGTCGTCGAGATCGATCATCCCGTGGCCGGCCGGCTGAAGACGCTCGGCTCACCGGTCAAGCTCTCCGGCCAACCCCCGAGCATCCGGCGGCCGCCGCCGGTGCTGGGCCAGCACACCGGCGAGATCCTCGCCGAGGCCGGCTACACCGAGGCCGAGATCTCCGCGTTCCGCGACGCCGGCGTGATCAGGTGACGTGATCAGGTGACGTGATCAGGTGACGTGATCAGGCGACCGGCGGGGCTCGGTCAGTACCGGACTCGGCGCCGTGACCGACGCCGCCCTCAAGGACCGCGCGATCGGCTGGCGCCCGCCGCGCCGCAGGCGCTAAGTTCGGCGTTGTCCGTATTTTTCGTGGTTCCATGATCAGGCAGCGCTTCCCGAAAGCTGTGTTTCCCGAAAGCTGTGTTTCCCGTGGGTGCGCTGCAGGAAGAACTGGCGGCAATCTGACATGGCAGACGGTGGGCCGGCGAGTCCGAGGGGCCCCGGACCTGCGCCGGAACCGTGGCGGGGCGCGATTCCCATGCCTCCGACCTGGCGAGCCGTGGCATCTGGGCCTCCGCCCGGGTCCCCGCCCTCGCCCCCCGTGCGGGACGAGCGGCCTGTCCGTTCCGGGCGCTACCGGGGCACGGGCGGCCGCCGGCGGGCGGTCTGGATCGGGGTATGCGCCGCCGTCGCCGTGGTCAGCCTCGTGATCGCGGTCAGCAGCGGCGCGCATGCGCACGCCGAGCTGACCCGCAAGCCGACGCCCGCCGAACTGTCCGCCGCGGCCGCCGTTGGGCTCACGCAGCGGTGGGAGCGGTTGCCCGTCGGCCGGATTTTCCCCGCCACCGTCGGGTACAGCACCAACCTGTCCACAAACGAGACCGCGCGCAGGCTCGGGATCTCACCGTCGGACGCGTGCCCCGCATCCGTTGACGGCACGCTGACCGAGCTGGCCAGCCGCTTCGGCTGCCGGGCCGGCGTGCGCGCGAGCTACGCGGACGAGCTGCAGGGCGCCGTTTACACCCTCGGGGTGCTCGCCTTCCCCAGCCCGGCCTCCGCCGCGTCGTTCTTCACCAAAATGCCGGAGAGCTCCTACCCGGCCACCGGGCTGCGGGCGCTGGCGCTGCCCGGCACCGCCGCCGCCCGGTTCGGCGACGCGGCGAGGCAGGCCGCGAAGACGGTGCTCACCGGACCCTACGTGGTGCTCGTCGTGGGCGGCTACGCGGACGGCCGTGCCGCCGCGGCGACGGGGGAGCGGCGGGATTCCGTTTTCACCGCCGCCGCGCAGCTCGCCGGCGCGGTCGTCGCGGAGCTTGGCCGCCCGCAGACCGTGAACTGCGGTTCCCCGGAGTGGTCGTGCTGAGGAGCCGGAGAGTGGTCGTGCTGAGGACCCGCCTGGCGCTCCCGGCCGCGCTGCTGGCCGTGCCCATGCTTGCGGTGCCCCTGCTGGCGGTCTCTCCGCTGACGGCGGCCGCCGGGACCACCGCCACCGCGCCGCCACCCGCCGCGAGCCGTCCACCCGCCGCGAGCCGTCCACCCGCCGCGCAGCTCCCACGCGGGCGCACGGCGGCGCAGCAGGCACGCTCGTTCGAGCAGCCCCAGCTGAACGCGGTGAGCGTGCGCCCGGCATGGCAGATCAGCAGGGGACAGGGCGTGACCGTCGGGGTTCTCGACACCGGCGTCGACCCGGCTGCCCCGGATCTCACCGGTTCGGTACGGGCCGGCCCCGATTTGACGGTTGGCACGGACCCGGCGGGCTACCGGCCGCCGCACCTGCACGGCACGTTCATCGCCTCGGTGATCGCGGGCCACGGCAGCGGCCCGGGGCGCACGCAGGGCGTGATGGGCGTCGCGCCGGCCGCGCGGGTTCTGTCGGTCCGGGTCATCCTGGACGACGGCGAGCCGGGCCTGGCCCGCTACAACAACGACCCGAGGTTCGCGAACGCGATCGCGAAGGGGATCTACTACGCGGTCTCCCACGGCGTGCGCGTGATCAACATGTCGCTCGGCTCACCGCAGCCGACCCGCTATCTGCGCACCGCGGTCGGCTACGCGATCTCTCACGGCGTGGTCGTCGTCGCGTCGGCCGGGAACAGCGGCTCGGCCCATGGCGGCTTCACGCCGTATGAGTACCCCGCCTCCTACACCGGCGTGATCTCGGTGGCGGCGCTGAACACGAACGGCGCGCGGGCGCCTTTCTCGGACCGGAACGCGTCGGTCGTCCTCTCCGCGCCCGGTGTCAACGTGGTGGGTGACGGGCCCGGTGGCGAGTTCGTCGAGGGCGACGGGACGAGCCCGGCCGCGGCGTTCGTCACGGGCGCGGTCGCCCTGATCAGGTCCCGGTATCCCGCCCTGAGCCCGGCGCTGGTGGAGCAGGCTCTGATCACGACCGCGAGGCACAGGCCGAAGGGCGGATACAGCACGAGCGTGGGGTTCGGCGAGGTGGACGCGGCCGCCGCGCTCTCCGCCGCGGGCAGGCTGGCCGCTCTCACGGCGCCGGCCGGGATGGCGCCCGCCGCGCGTTTCGGCCCGGCGTCGCCGGCGCCGATCCAGGTCACGCACCGGGACCAGGCGCTGATCGCGGGGTACAGCGCGGTTTCCGCGGTCGCGGCGCTGTGCTTCCTCGCGGCGGCCGCGTTCGGCGTCCTGCTGGGCCGCCGCGCTGTCCGGGACCGCCGCCGCGCCGCCGCGACGGACCCGCCGTGGGAGCGGACCCCGCCCTGGGAGCAGCGGGTGCCCCCGCCTGCCGGCGGCACGTTCCTGCGAGGACACTACGAACGCGGTGGCCCCTACGGAGGCGAGGGGTAGCTCACAACAGTTTGCGGAGGCGGAACAGGTCGCGCATGCTTGCCTCGATCTTCACCCGCCCGGAGAGCCACATCCGCGCGATGTTCATCGGCGACTCGGTGAGCGAAAGGACCTCGTCGCTGTTCGCGATGATCCGCATGTCGGCTGGCGGGTCGCCGGGTGTCTGCTCGCGTACCTGTCCGCTGTTGGCGTCCAGCCGGTATGTCACGCCGAGATCCGGAATCTCACAGCTCATTGACCGGTTGCCAAAGTAGTTCTCGCGGTCGCGCGGGTCCATCTCCGCAAGCCTGCCAGCCAGCTTCTGCAGTGCTTCGCGGCACTGTTCGGCGGAGTTCATGTGCGCCTCGCTCATCAGTGGACGGTAGCGTTCACGCGGAGGGTAGCGCACGCGGGGCAGCGAGAGGGTAAACGCGGTGCCGGAGGAAAATCAAGACATGGATACGGAACGGGACGTGGTTCCCCCCTCGGCGACCGGCGACTCCCGGGTGGATCAGGCCATCGCACGCCTCGGCGAGCTGCCGGAAACCCCGCTGGACGAGCACCCGGCGGTGCTGGAGGCTGTGCACGACAGGCTGCGTGAGATCTTGGGGGAGCTCGGCGAGCCCGGCAGGGGCGGTGAGCCCGGAAAGCCTGCCGAGCCCGGAAAGCCCAGTGGGCCCGGAAAGCCCGGTGAGCCCGGGAAGCCCGGCGAGCCCGGCAGGGGCGGCCGGCGGTGACAACCCGGTCCAGGCTCGACGCGGAGCTCGTCAGGCGGGGCCTGGCCAGATCCCGCGAGCAGGCGGCGGAGCTGATCTCCGTCGGCCGGGTGGCGGTCTCCGGCCAGACCGCCGCCAAGCCCGCCACGCAGGTTGCCAGGAACGCGCCGATCACGGTCGCCGGGGCGGACGCCGACCCGGGATACGTCTCCCGCGGCGGCCACAAGCTTGCGGGGGCGCTGCGGCGGTTCGGCGGCCCGACCGTCGCCGGCCGGCGCTGCCTGGACGCGGGCGCGTCGACGGGCGGCTTCACCGACGTGCTGCTGCGCGCGGGGGCGGCGCACGTGGTGGCCGCCGACGTGGGCTATGGCCAGCTCGCCTGGTCGCTGCGCACCGATCCCCGGGTCACCGTGCTGGACCGGGTGAACGTGCGCGCGCTGGAGCCGGAGCAGGTGGCGCCGGCCCCCGGGGTCGTCGTCGCGGACCTGTCGTTCATCTCGCTGACCCTGGTGCTGCCGGCGCTCGCGCGGTGCGCGGCGCCGGACGCGGACTTCGTGCTCCTGGTGAAGCCCCAGTTCGAGGTCGGCAAGGGCCGTGTGGGGGCGGGCGGCGTGGTGCGCGATGCCGCGGACCGTGCCTGGGCGGTCAGGAACGTCTGCGCGGCCGCGGCAGAGCTGAACCTGGGAGTTCGCGGAATAACCGCGAGTCCGCTCCCGGGGCCGGCCGGGAACGTGGAGTATTTCGTGTGGCTGCGCCGCGGCGCGCCGCCGCTTGATGAGGAGGAGCTGCGGCTGGCGGTCGAGGCGGGGCCGGGCGGCCCCGCCGAGGCGGGTTCATAGCGGCGGACCTGGAAGGACACTGCACCCGATGGGTGACACAGAACGGACGATGCTCGTGCTGGCGCACACCGGCAAGCCGAAGGCGGTGCACAGCGCGCGGCTGGTGATCGGCCGGCTGGCCGCTGCGGGAATCACGGTACGGGTACTCGACACCGAGGCCACGGACCTCGGGTGGGAGGACGTGACCGTGGTACCGGCCGGCCCCGGTGCGGCCCGGGGCGCGGAGCTGGTCATCGTGCTCGGCGGCGACGGCACCCTGCTGCGCGCCGCCGAGATCGCCCGTTCTGCCCGGACTCCGCTGATCGGCGTGAACCTGGGGCACATAGGCTTCCTCGCGGAGGCGGAGCCGGACGGCCTGGAGGAGACGGTGGACCGCCTGGTCGAGCGGAGGTACGTGGTCGAGGAGCGGATGACGATCGACGTCGGCGCGCGAAGCAACGGGCTGACGCTGGCGAGCACCTGGGCGCTCAACGAGGCCACGGTGGAGAAGGTCGCCCGCGAGCGGATGGTGGAACTGATCATCGAGGTGGATGACCGGCCGCTGTCCCGGTGGGGCTGCGACGGCGTGGTGTGCGCGACCCCGACCGGGTCGACGGCCTACGCGTTCTCCGCCGGCGGCCCGGTGGTGTGGCCGGAGGTGGAGGCCCTGCTGATGGTCCCGATAAGCGCGCACGCGCTGTTCGCCCCGCCGATGGTGGTGTCACCGCGGTCGGTCCTCGCCATCGAGGTGATGTCCGGCGCCGCGCGCGGCGACGAGACCGGCCAGACCGACCCGGATGCGGGCCGGGCCCACTCGGACGCGACACAGCGCTCATGCGAGACAGCGGGCGCCGTTATGTGGTGCGATGGGCGTCGTAGGTTCGATCTGCCGCCAGGTGCCCGGGTCGAAGTCCGCCGCGGTTCGCTGCCGGTGCTGCTGGCCAGGGTGCACGGACCGGGGGCTGACACCCAGGGAGATGGCGGCGGGCCCTTCACCGACCGCCTGGTGGCCAAGTTCGGCCTCCCGGTTGAGGGCTGGCGGGGCAGGGCCCGGAAGGAGGCTGCTGGCGGTCATGCTTGAGGAAGTCCGCATCACCGGACTCGGGGTCATCGACGACGCGGTGCTGGAGCTTTCCCCTGGTTTCACCGCCCTGACCGGCGAGACCGGCGCCGGGAAGACGATGGTCGTCACTGGGCTGGGCCTGCTGTTCGGGGGCCGGGCGGATCCGGCGCGGGTGCGCCCGGGCGCGCAGCGCGCCGTCGTCGAGGGGCGGCTGCGTACCGATCCGGACGGGCGGGTGGCCCGGCAGGTGGAAGAGGCCGGCGGGGAACTCGACGATGACGGGGCAACCCTGGTGCTCAGCCGGTCGGTGTCGTCCGAAGGCCGGTCCCGCGCCCACGCGGGCGGCAGGTCGGTGCCGGTGTCGCTGCTCACCTACCTCTCCGACGACCTGGTGGCCGTGCACGGCCAGGCCGACCAGCAGCAGCTGCTCAGGCCGGGACGGCAACGCGAGGCGCTGGACCGGTACGGCGGCCCGGAGCTCGCGGTGGTGCTTTCCGATTACCACCGCGCCTACACCCGGCACCAGCAGGTGAGCAACGAGCTGGCCGAGCTGACAGCGGCGGCGCGCGAGCGCTCCGCGGAGGCGGAGGTCCTGAGGTTCGGGCTGGCCGAGATCGAGCAGGCCGAGCCGGCTGAGGGCGAGGACGCCGCGCTTTTCGCGGAGGAGGAACGGCTGGCCAACGCGGACGCGCTGCACGCCGCCGCGACGACCGCGCACGAGGCGCTGCTCGGCGACCCGACCGCGACCGCGGTGGAGGGCGCCGACGCGGTGACGCTGCTCGGCCACGCACGGCAGGCGCTGGACGCGGTGCGGCAGCACGACCAGGTCCTGGAGGGCCTTGCGGCCCGGTTGTCGGAGGCCGCCTATCTGGTATCGGACGTCGCGGCGGAGCTGGCCTCCTACGCGGACTCGACCGACGCCGACCCCGCCCGCCTCGCCGCGATCCAGGAACGACGGGCGCTGCTGACGAGGCTGATAAACGCGTACGGTTCCAGCGGCAACGATGTGGCCGCCGTGCTCGACTGGTCCAAGCGGGCATCCGCGCGGCTGGCGGAGCTGGATTCCGACGACGACCGGATCGCCGGCCTGGCGGCGGAGGAGGCGCAGCTCGCGGCCCGGGTCGCCGAGCTCGCCGGCCAGCTGACCGAGCTGCGCCGGGCTGCCGGTGAGAAGTTCGCCGCCGACGTCACCGCGGAACTGACCGCGCTGGCCATGCCGCACGCCCGGCTCACGGTCGTGGTCTCCGAACTGGGCGAGCCCGGGCCGCACGGCGCCGACGACATCGAGATCCGGCTGGCCGCGCATCCGGGCGCGCCGGCGCTGCCGCTGCACAAGGGCGCGTCGGGCGGCGAGCTGTCCCGCGTGATGCTCGCCATCGAGGTCGTGTTCGCCGGTGCCGACCCGGTGCCGACGTTCGTGTTCGACGAGGTGGACGCCGGCGTCGGCGGCAAGGCCGCCGTGGAGATCGGCCGCCGCCTGGCCAGGCTGGCACGCCTGGCCCAGGTGATCGTGGTCACGCACCTCCCGCAGGTGGCCGCCTTCGCCGACAACCACCTGGTTGTCGCGAAGTCCGACGACGGCAGCGTCACGAGCAGCGGCGTCATCCGCCTGGACCACGCCGGCCGGGTACGCGAGCTGTCCCGCATGCTGGCCGGCCTGGAAGACTCCGAGTTCGGACAGGCCCACGCCGCGGAACTGCTGGCCCTGGCCGCGGAGCAGACCGGAGCGCCGGAGTAACGCCACCCGCCAGCCCAAGCGCAGATCCGGCCCCAAGTGCACCCGCGGCCCCAACCACAGCTTCTCGCAGTCGAAACTCTCCTCGGGAGATGGCCTTGCGATCTCCCGCAGGTATGGTATTCTCGAACTAAGCATCGAGCGAGCGCCGGCCGATCTGGCCGGCAAGGGATTCAATCTCCCCCGCAGTGCGGGCCTGCCAAAGCGTCACGAATTTCAGCGTTCAGGACCACACGCGCACCATGGGAGGAGGTGTCCGCCCGGTGGTTACCCAGCCCGAAGACTGTGGCGAGGGAAACGGACCCGGCCAAAGCGGCGAGTTCGCCCAGCCGGTCGGCGCGGGCGCCTGCTCCGGCGGTGCTGCCGTCCCCGCGACGCTGGCGGACGCGCTGGCGATGATGCACTCCGCCCTGGGCTACCTCAACGCCACCGACATGGCCGCGCTGCCGTCGGCGGCGCAGGCCGAGGCGCTGGTCGCGCTCGGGCAGGCGCAGGCGATGCAGACCGCGGCGCACGCCGCGTTGCTGGCCGCGTTCACCGCCTCCAGCGGCTACGAGGCGGATGGGCATGGCGGCCCGGTGCCGTGGCTGATGTACGTGATCCGGGTGACCAAGGGGGCCGCCAAGGGCGCGGCCGGGTGGATGCGGCGGCTGGCCGCCCACCCCGGTATCCGCGACGCGCTCGCCGCCGGGGACATCTCCGAATCTTGGGCTCGCCAGCTCTGCGGGTGGTCGGACCGGCTTCCGGAGGAGAACCGGGCGGCGGCGGACGAGATCCTGCTGGCCGCCGCAGCAAGTGGGGTGCCGTTCACGGATCTGGTGATCCTGGCCGCCGACATGTACGAGAGGGCGCGCTCTCAGCAGCTGGACCCGGATGAGGACAAGAACTTTGATGACCGGCGAGTGCGGCTGGAGACCACGTTCGACGGCGCCGGAGTCCTGGCCGGCAATCTCAGCCCGACGTGCGCCACATCCTTGCAGGCGGTTCTGGACGCTTTGGGCAAGAACCGGGGGCCGGAGGATCTGCGCACCGAGGACCAGCGCAAGCACGACGCTCTCGAAGAGGCGCTGAAGCTGCTGATCGCCGCCGGGATGCTGCCGGAGCGGGCCGGGCAGCCCACCCAGGCGCAGGTCATCGTGCCGCTGTCGCAGCTGCGCGGCCTGGACGGGGCGCCGGAGCTGGAGGCCGTCTGGCTGGCCGCCAGGGCCGGGGAACCCGGCTACCTGACCGGCACGGATGCCCAGGCGGCGACCTGTGACGCCACGGTCATCCCGGTGGTGACCGGGCACCCGGACTGGGAGATGCTGGACCAGATGGCCGAGCTGTGGACCGGCGCGCACGGCCTGGATCGCGGTAAGCAGTGCGGCTGCGAGTGCGGCAAATGCACCTGTGCCCCGCCCGCCCCGATGACCGGGGAGGCGCAAGCGCGGCTGCGGCGCACGCTGCTGGGCATGGCCGTGAACGCGCTGTCCGGCCCGGCCGGACTGGCCGCCTACCTGCGGTCCCGGCTGCTGGGTGCCCCGTTCAATGCGTCCAGTCTCCCGCTGGATGTCGGTGTGGCGGCTACCGTCCCCGCGCATATCCGGCGGGCGGTGATCTTGCGGGCGAGGGGGCGGTGTGAGTGGGCGGGGGGCTGTGACCGGCCCGCCGCAGCCTGTGAAGTGCATCATCTCGTGCACAGAGCCGACAGTGGCCCGACAAGTGTGCAGTCATGCGTGCTCTTGTGCGAATTCCACCACCAAGTCTGTGTGCACCGGTGGGGCTGGTCGATCTTGCTGCTCCCGGATGGAACCACCGAGGCCCGCTCCCCCTGGGGACAGGTACTGCGGAGTCACGGGCCGCCCGCCCGAGCGGGGTAATCACCCCCGCCGCGGCCAGGCTCTTGCTGCATACCATGTAAACTTGGCGTGGCCCTTGCCGCGCAGATGGCGATGGTGGAGCGCGCCATCACCGAGGGGCTCGCCGAACGGCTCGGCGCGGACCCGGAGCGCGATCCGTATCCCGGGCTGCTCGCCGCCACGGCCGTCGGCGTGTTCCGCGCCAGCATGACCTTCTGGGCCCTCCGGCGGCACGGTGCCGCTCGACCGGCTCGTTGACCTGGCTTCCGCGCGCTCGCCGATGGGCTGCCCGAGGACTCAGCGTTGCGTCACATCACGGGGAAGGACGACCACTGATGGCTTCAGCCACTCCCGCGCCGCCCAGCGGTCCCCAGCCGCCCGCCGGGGCCACCGACGGCAACGGCGCCCTGCCCGGGCTCAGCCGCCGCCGCATCCTGCTCATCATCGGCGCGCTCATGCTCGGCATGCTGCTCGCCGCGCTGGACCAGACGATCGTGTCCACGGCGCTGCCGACGATCGTCGGGGACCTCAAGGGCGGTTCGCACATCGCCTGGGTCATCACCGCGTACCTGCTCGCCACCACGGTGTCGACACCGCTGTGGGGCAAACTGGGCGACCAGTACGGCCGGAAGATCTTCTTCCAGGCCGCCTCGTGGAACGTCGGGCCGCCGAGCCGGTGCTGCCGCTGCACCTGTTCAGGCTGCGCACGTTCTCGGTGACCAGCGTGACCGGCTTCATCGTCGGCTTCGCGATGTTCGGCGCGATCACCTACCTGCCCGCGTTCTTCCAGGTCGTCCGCGGCATCTCGCCGACCGTCTCCGGCGTGTACCTGCTGCCGCTGATGGCCGGGCTGCTCGCGGTCTCGATCACGTCCGGCCAGATCATCTCGCGGACCGGCAGGTACCGGTTCTTCCCGATCGCGGGTTCCGCGGTGATGACCCTCGGCCTGTACCTGCTGTCGCTGATGGGCCCCGGCACGCCGACCGCCCTGGACGCCCTGTACATGCTCGTGCTCGGCATGGGCATCGGCGGCGTCATGCAGGTGCTTGTGATCATCGTGCAGAACGGCGTGCCGCACGGCGAACTGGGCGTCGCGACGTCCGGCGCCACGTTCTTCCGCTCGATCGGCGGGTCGTTCGGCACCGCCATCTTCGGCGCGATCTTCGCCAACGTGCTGGTCGGCAACCTGGCGAAGCACCTGCACGGGGTGAGCCTGCCGCACGGTCTCAGCGCCGCGAACGCCACCCCCGCGCTGCTGGGCCACCTGCCCGCCGCCGTGCACCAGGGCTTCGTGGCCGGCTACGCCGAGTCGATCCAGACGGTGTTCCTCGTCGCGGTGCCGGTCGCCGCGCTCGCCTTCCTCGCTACCTTGCTGATCCCGCAGGTGGAGCTCAAGCAGTGGCCGGGTGCGGCCGCCGCGGTGCCGGACGCGGACGTCGCGGCGGCACCGGAGGCGCTGCCCGGCGACGCGCAGGCCCGGCCCTCCCGGCCGTCGCCAGAGCACGAGGCGCTCGACCCCGAGGACGCCGGGCGAAAAGATCCCTGACTCCCGGGCTGGTGCGGGCCCGGCATGATCCCTAACATGGCCGCGTGAACGCTGACCGTGACCTGGACGTGGTGCTGTTCGGCGCCAGCGGATTCGCCGGCCGGCTGACGGCCGGGTACCTGGCGGGCCACGCGCCGCCAGGCACGCGGATCGGGCTCGCCGGACGGTCCCTGGAACGCATGACCGCCGTACGCGGCGAGCTGGGCGAGCGGGCGTCGGCGTGGCCGGTGCTCGTCGCCGATTCAGCGGATCCCGCGTCGCTGGCGGCACTCGCCGGCGCTGCCCGGGTGGTCGTCTCCGCGGTCGGGCCCTACCGGCACCGCGGGCTTGCCCTGGTGGAGGCGTGCGCGAGCGCGGGCACCGATTACGCGGACCTGTCCGGCGAGGTGCTGTTCATGCGGGAGAGCGCCGGCCGCTACCACGACGTGGCCAAGGGCACCGGCGCCCGCATCGTGCACAGCTGCGGCTTCGACTCGATCCCCTCAGACCTGGGCGTCCTGCTGACGCATCAGGCGGCCGCCGCGGACGACGGGGGAACGGGGGAGCTGGAGGACACGACGCTGGTGGTGACGGCGCTGCGGGGCGGTGTCAGCGGCGGCACGCTCGCGTCCGCTATGGGCGAGCTGAACGAGGTACGCTCCGGCCCCGAGCAGCGCCGCAGGGCCGGCGATCCCTATGCGCTCAGCCCGGACCGGGCCGCCGAGCCGGCCACCGTCCGCGCATCCGATCTTGTGCGCCCGCACTACGACCGCGACCTCGGGATCTGGGTCGGCCCGTTCGTCATGGCGGGCGTCAACACCCGGGTCGTGCGGCGCAGCAACGCCCTGCAGGGCTGGGCCTACGGCCGCCGGTTCCGCTACCGGGAGGTGACCGGCTTCGGCGCCGGGCCGGCGGCCCCCGCGCTGGCGGTGGCGGTCACCGGCGGGCTGCTGGCCCTGGCGGCCGGGCTGTCCTTCGGGCCTTCCAGGACGGTTCTCGGCCGGTTCCTGCCCAAACCCGGCGAGGGGCCGAGCGAGAAGACCCGGCGCACCGGGTACTTCCGCATGGAGGTCCACGCCCGGACCCCGGCCGGGGCGCGGTACGTGAGCAAGGTCGCGGCGCGCGGGGATCCAGGCTACGCCGCGACCGCGGTGATGCTCGGCGAGAGCGCCCTGTGCCTCGCGCTGGACCGCGACGCCTTGCCCGCCCGCGTCGGCGTCCTCACGCCCGCCACCGCGATGGGCGCCGCGCTGGCGGCCCGGCTCAGGGCGGCGGGACTCACGCTGACCTCGGAGCGGGTGACCCGTTAATCCTGTAGCGTTGTAATTGGCTGCCGGGGTTGTATTCGGGCGATCGCCGAATAGCGCGAATGGTGATCTCAGCAGTTGCTCTGCGTGCCTCGCGCGTTGCATGCAAACCTGACGTAACCTTGGCTTCTGTGTTGCTCCGCCTCGCGAAGTGGCCGCACAACTGAGCCGTGTTATTCCGTGGGCCGTCGCCCCCGTCCCCGGGAGCACGCGAGAGGAGCAACGGGCGTGCCGGTAGATCCGCCACAGCATGAGCGAGTTGCAGGGGCGCGGCGTTGCCTGGACGGTGTTTTCCCCATCCCAGGGGCGACGCGGGAGCGACGAGGGAAGGCGGCGCCTTGACGCGCGCCGGAAGCGAGCGGGAGACACAGCGCGGCCCTGCGGACCTAGGGTCACCCCCGAACGGGCCGGCACGCGGTACGGTCGAGGCGCCGCGGCGGGAGCTTGCCGAGCCGCCCATACCCGGTGGCCGCGTCGAGGCCATGATGGGCGTGCTCATCAGGGTGCTCGCGCACAGCCCGCTCGCCCGGCCGCTGCCCGCGGTGACGCTGAGCGCGCTGGGGCTGGCCGGGGTGGCGTTCGTCGGGTTGTGCGCGACCGCGCCGGCGCCGAGCGCCACGGCCCTTCCGGTGTGGCTTCCGCTGACGGCGCTGGCGCACCGGCTCGGCGCGCCCCAGCTATCGGCCCTCGCGGCCGATCTCATCATGTACACGGGGATCAGCCTGTGCGTGCTGGGCCTGGCCGGGATGCTGTGGGCCAACAGCCGGGGCTGGAGGCCGGACCCGCGGCACGTCTTCTGGACCGCGGCCGCGGCGGTCGCGGTCCTGGTGAACATCACGCCGGTCGGCTCGTCAGACCCGGCCAGCTACGCGGCGTACGGCCGCATCGCCGCGCTGGGCCACGATCCGTACGTCTTCGTCCCCGCCGACCTCCCGGGCCACCTGCACAACCCGTATACGGTTCTCGTCGGCAACCAGTGGCAGCACACCCCGTCGGTGTACGGCCCGGTCGCGACGTGGACGCAGCTGGGCGCGGCGCTGGCGGGCGGCAGCCGGCCGTGGGCGACGATCTGGGGCCTGATGATCATCACCGGCGCGGCATTCCTCCTCGCGGGTTACCTGCTGCTCCGGACGGCGGCCAACCCGGTGCGCGCCGGGCTGATCTGGGTGGCGAACCCGCTGCTGATCGAGCAGCTGGTCGTGGGCGGCCACCTGGATGCCCTCGTCGCGCTGGCGGCGATAGTGGCGATCCTGCTGTCGCGGCGCGGCACGACCGTGTGGCACGACGCCGCGGTGGGCGTGGTGGTCGGCGTGGCGGCAGGCATCAAGGTGAACGCGGTATTCGTCGCGCTGGGCATCGCGGTTCCGCTGCTGCGCGAGCGGGCCTGGATACGGCTGGTGCGTACCGGGGCGGTCGCGGCGGTGACCGCGCTGGCGCTGTACGGCTTCAGCTACGGGCTCCACGCCCTGAAGCCGCTGGAAAAGGCCTCGACGCTGGTGATCTCGCCGTCTATCTGGCGCCTGGTGCAGCTGATCGGGAATCACCTGGGCCACAGGTACGCGACCTCGACGCTGATCGGCCTGCTGTGGCCGCCTCTGATGATCGCGCTGGCGTGGTACCTGTACAACCGGCTGTCGCCGGACGTGCCCACCGTGGTGGCGGCCACCTGCGCGCTGACGTTCGCGTGGGTCGCGGTCGCGCCGTGGTCGCTGCCCTGGTACGCGTCGATCGCGTGGGTGACCCTCGCGCTGCTGCCGCGCAACTCGCTGACACGCTGGCTGACGCTGGTCACCGGCGGCCTCGCGCTGCTGCATTTCAACGGCGGGCATACCCCCAACCCCCGCCCGGTCGGGCCGACGCCGTAACGGAGCCCCTCCCGCGAGGCGGAGCGGGCTCGCCGTCCCCGCACCAGGCCCGTCCCCGCACCAGGCCCGTCCCCGCACCAGGCCCCGTCCCCGCACCAAGCCCC
>JAFAZE010000117.1 GCA_019239975.1 Streptosporangiaceae bacterium | reverse complement strand
GGAGCTAGGCGGGGGCTGGAGCTAGGCGGGGGCTGGAGCTAGGCGGGGGCTGGAGCTAGGCGGTCAGGGCCTGGTAGACGAGCTGGCGGAGCTGGGAGCGGATCGGGTAGGCGCTGGAGGGAAGAAGCTGGGTGAAGAACGAGACGGTCAGCTCTTCCGCCGGGTCGATCCAGAACGCGGTGCTGGCGGCGCCGCCCCACGACAGCTCGCCGACGGAAGACGGCACCTTGCCGGGCACCGGGTCGATCACCACGGCGAAGCCGAGGCCGAAGCCGACGCCGCGGAACGGCGACTCGGCGTACAGCGGCCTGCCGAACGTATCCAGGTCACGCCCGCCGGGAAGGTGATTGCGGGCCATGTAGCTCACGGTGCGCGGGCTCAGCAGCCGCGCGCCGTCCAGCTCGCCGGCCGGGCTGTCCGCGCGGTGCAGCAGCATCTGGGTGAACCGGTGATAGTCCGCCGCCGTCGAGATCAGGCCGCCGCCTCCGGAGAGCATGACCCGCGGCCGGAGCGCGGCCTCGCCCAGCGAGTCGAGCCGCGCCGCGGCGCCGCCGGGCCCCGGCGTGTACAGCGCGGCAAGCCGCGGCGACTGCGCGGCCCCGGCGTGGAAACCGGTGTCGGTCATGCCGAGCGGGCGCAGGATCCTCTCGGCGAGGAATTCGTCGAGACGCTGCCCGGACACGACCTCGATCACCCGGCCGAGCACGTCGGTGGACACCGAGTAGTTCCATTCCGTGCCGGGCTGGAAGAGCAGCGGCATTCCGGCCCAGATGTCACACGCGGTCGCCAGGTCCATGCCCACGAGCGCGGACCACTCGAAGCCCGCCGCCCGGTACATGGCGTCCACCGGATGCGCCCGGTGGAACCCGTACGTGAGACCGGAGGTGTGGGTGAGCAGGTGCCATATCCGTACCGGTTCGACGGCGGGAACGGTCACCTGCCGGAGGTCGGTGCCCCCGGCGAAAACGCGGACGTCGGCGAACGACGGGATGTACGAGCTGACCGGGTCGGTGAGCTCGAAGCCGCCCTCCTCCCAGAGCAGCATCGCCGCCACCGAGGTGATCGGCTTGGTCATCGAGTAGAGCCGCCAGACCGTATCGGTGCCGACCGGAAGCCCGGCCTCGATGTCGCGGTACCCGTAGCTGGACACGTACGCAAGACGGCCGTATCTGCTCACGGTGATAAGCCAGCCGGGCAGCCTGCCGTCGTCGGCATAACGCGCGAAGTGCGGGCCGATGCGGAGCAGCCGCTCCGGATCCAGGCCCACCTCGGCGGGCTCGGCCTCGGTCTTCAGCACGGTCATGGCACCACCTTCCCGCGGGATCTGAGGAAAGAGTGCCCTATCGCATGCCCCGCCGCCAGAGGCGGGCGGCGCGCCGGGGGAGGCATATCAAGGCCGGGGAAGGCATTCAGGGCCGGGCGGAGCACCAAGGCCCGGGCGAAGCACCAAGGCCGGGCGAAGCACAAGGCCGGGCGAAGCACAAGGCCGGGCGAGGCACAAGGCCGGGCGAGGCATACCAAGAAGGCGGCGTACCAACACTCAGCGAAAAAGGGGCGGGGAGCGCAGCCAAAAAGGGGCGCGAATATGAGCGGGCAGCGGGAGTCTGTGGTCGGGCGCCCGGTCAGGCGTCGGCCGGTGCCGACTGGCGGAGCCCGTCCCGTTCAGTCTCAATAGAGGTTTTATCGTACGCCGGCCGAAGTACGGTGCGGATTCCTTCCGTCCAGCCGATACTGAGCGCGGTCAGCAGGAGCAGCACGAACAGGGCGAGACCGCCGAGGATGTACGCGTTGCCGGCCAGCAGCTGCAGGAAGCGCCAGCGGTACTCAAGGTAGTACGAGTGATCGCCGCTCTTCATGTACAGGGTGACGGGGCTGTTCGGCGCCGCCCAGATGAAGCCCATGCTGAAGTTGCCGGCGCCGGTGACCACCCGGCTCCACAGGAAACCGGGCCACGGCGCGAACACCAGCAGCATCCCCAGCCCTAGCGCGCCGCATCCCCACGCCTGCCGCCTCTCGCCCGCCCGCCAGGCGCGTACCGCGTAGTGGCCGACCACGACCGCGCCGGGCGCGATCCAGACCCAGTGGTGGTCCCAGCTGATCGGCGAGACCAGCAGGCCGGTGAGCGCCGTGGTCAGCAGGCCCGGCATGTCGTGCCCGGCGCGCTGCAGCATCGCCGCAGCCACCAGGCCGAGGACGACGACGAGGACCGAGCAGATGACCCACGGGACCACCGCGCCGTTCACGGTGCCCGCGAGCCTGGTGAGCAGGCCGCGCAGCGACTGGTTGCCGCCCCAGCCGGGGAAGCCGGTCCGCCCGTCCTGGTAGAACAGCCCGTCCGACCACCACTCCGCCGAGTCGCGCGGCAGGAGCACGAAACCGAGGAGAACGGTGCTCGCGAAGCCGGCGCTCGCCAGGGCGGCCTGCCGGAACTTGCGGGTCAGCAGCAGGTACGGGATGAAGATCAGCGGGACCAGCTTGATCCCGGCCGTGATTCCCGTCGCGATGCCCTTCCACCGGCGGCTCCGCTCGGTGTCAGGCTGGCAGAGATCCCACAGGATCACGGCCATCAGCAGAAGATTGATCTGCCCGAGAAACAGCGTCCGTATCACCGGCTCGATCCAGAGCACGGCCGCCGAGCCGAGCAGCGTCACCCCGAGCCGGACGCGGGCCCGGTCGCGATAACCCAGCGCGCCGGCCGTGAACCACAGGGCCGCGACCAGCGCGACGATGTTGACGGCCACCGAGAGCTTTGGCAGCACGGACCAGGGAATGAACGACACCAGCGCGAAGAAAAGCGCCGCGAAAGGCGTATAGGTGAAGTTCAGCGCGGTGTTGGATGAGGGCCAGTCGTATAGCGGCGAGTTCAGGCGCGGGTCGTAGGGCGGGCTCAGGTGCCGGGCGATGAGGCCGCCGTCCCGGTATACGCCCAGGTCAACCGGGTAGAGCGTGTAGTACTCCGGGTGGACCGACGCGTAGATCAGGTAGGAGACCAGCACGACGGCAAAGGCGGCCGCGCCGATGAGCAGCACCTGTCCGCTCCGGATCCGTCCCCCCGCCGCGACGACCCCGGGCCGGGCCAGCACCGAACTCACGCGGCAAACCTTACAGCGGCATAACCGCCGCTCGTCATAACATCGCAAAAAGTGTTACTTGCGGCCAGCAAAGGTCCAGGCAACCCACACCACGCAATGTCCGGAAAACGCGTTCTTTCGGATAGTTACTGCCTCGCTGTACGTATCGATGAGTACCATAGCGGAAAGCAGGCCAGCGATCTGAGCACCACGCCGGCGCCGGCGGCGGTCAATTCACCGGCACCAAACGACCCGGTCGTGACGCCGACCGCCAGCACGCCCGCGTCGGCGGCGGCGGTCATGTCGGCCGGCGTGTCCCCGACGTAGGCCACGGCCCGCACACGGCGCAGCACGGCGGCTTTTTCCGGCCCATGCACGTGGGTGAACAGCTCGTCGGCCGCCAGGCCGGCGGCGCGCAGGCTCGGCGGCACCGAGACCGGATGCTTGGCCGTGATGATCACCACCCGCTCCCCCGCCGCGCGGACCGCCCGCAGCGCGTCGGCCGCACCGGGCAGCGCGGCCGTCATGCGCTCCGCCAGCCGGATGTAGTGCCGGCGGTAGCCCTCGGCCGCGGCCGGGATCCGCTCCGGCGCAAACCAGTACGCGAGCTCGTCCTCCAGTTTGATACCGAGCCTTCCGTCCACCTCGGCCAGGTCGATGCCGACCCCGGTGTCCTCCGCGAGACCCGCGAACGCGGCCATGATCGCGGGGCGCGAGTCGATCAGCGTCATGTCCAGGTCGAAACCCACCGGCCCCAGGCCCGTCATCCGCCTTACCCTAGCGAACATGCCTACGCCTGCCGAGCGGCGGGACCTGGCCGCGATCCGGGCGGAACTGCGGCGGTTCGCCCGCTACGACGACGAGTCGATCGTGCACGAGGTGTGGATCAGGCAGCGTTACGACCGCGGCCTCGCCCAGGGTTTCGCGGCCGCCCGCAAGGCGGCCGTCCGTACCGCCTGGCATGAGGCGGGCCACGCCGTGGCCGCGCTGGCTGTCGGCGGGCGGTTCAGCTCCGCGAGCATCCGGGCCGGCCGCGACCACCAGGGCCGGGTGCACCATGTCAGCGGGGCCGGCGAGCTGGCTTTCGTGATCGACGCCGCGGGCCAGATAGCCGAACGGCTGCGGGACTGGACGATGCTGGAGACCGACGGCGAGCTGCGCGCGTGGCTGCCGGGCTGGCGCGGCGACGGCGGCGACGCCCGGCACTTCCGTGCCGCCATAAGGGCGCGGTTCGGCACCGACGAGGCCGCCGCGTGGCGTTACAGCGAGCGGCTGCTGATCCCGATGCGGATGACGATCCGCGAGCTGGCAAGGGCGCTTCTCGTGCACCCGAAGCACATTCCCTACGGTGTCGCGGCGGCGATCGCTAGTCCGCCGGGGCGGCGGTCGGGGTCATGAGCTCCGCGGGTCCCGGCGCGACGGGCAGCACGCGCGGGCGGCCCGCGAGGAATCCCGCGACGACCTCCAGGCCGGCCAGCACGAGCAGCACCGCTACCGGCAGGTTCCAGCCGCCCGTCGCGGTGTGCAGCAGGCCCACCTCCAGCGGCCCCGCGCTCGCGACCAGGTACCCGACGGCCTGCGCGAGCGAGGACAGCGACGCCGCGGACACGGCATCGGGAGCGCGGGCCATCGTGAAGAAGATCGCCAGAGCGAGGGCGGCGCCCTGGCTGACGCCGAGGATCAGGACCCACACCACGGCGCTGCCGAGCGGCGCGTACAGCGCGCCCGCGAGCCCGGCCGCGAGCCCGGCGACGGCGGGGACGGCGAGCACCCGCTGCCCGTGAAGCCGTTGCGCGAGCACGGGAACGAGCAGCGACGTCGCGAAGTTGCCGAGCCCCATCAGCGCGAGCAGGTTGCCCGCGGTTGCCGGCGTGGCGCCGCGGTCACGGAAGATCGTGGGCAGCCAGGACAGCGCCGCGTAGTACAGCAGGCTCTGCAGCCCCATGAACGCCGTGACCTGCCAGGCCAGCGCGTGCCGGTACACGGCGACCCGCCGCGCGCCGGGGCTGGGCTCCTGGGTCCGGTACCGCGCCTGCGGCAGCCACAGCACCATCGCCAGCGCGGCGGGACCGGCCAGCCAGCCCAGCGTCAGCCGCACCGAGGGGCTGGTCGCCCGGTACAGCGGCACGCTCACCAGGGAGCCGGTGACCGCCCCCAGCGACAGGGCGGTCAGGTAGATCCCGATCAGCAGGCCCGCCCGCTCCGGCCAGCGCCGCTTGATCAGGCTGGACAGCAGCACGTTCATCACGGCGATCGCGCTCGCCGCCAGCACCGTCCCGGGGAACAGCATCGCGCCGGGAAACAGGCCGCGCAGCAGCAGCCCGAGGGCGAGCACGCCGACCGCGGCCAGCAGGATGCGCTCCTCACCGAGCCGCCTGCTCAGCCACGCCGCGAACGCCGAGACGATACCGAAGCAGATGACCGGCGTGGCGGCCAGCACGGAGACGGTCGCCGGGGACAGCCCCAGCCGCGACTCGAGCTCGGGATACACGGGCGGAAGGCTGGTGATCGCCCCGCGGAGGTTAAAGCCGAGCGCGGCGACCCCGGCGACCAGCAGCGCCATCTCCAGCGGCCGCCGGCTGGGCGCCGCTGCCCGGAATTTAGCCATGCACAACTAAACGTACCGGAGAAGCCCGACGGTCAGAGTTCCTTGCGGATCTGATTGAGGATCATGGTGCTCGCGATCGGCGGGTCGGCCTCGGTGGCGAGCTGGTTGAGCACGTTCCAGTAGTAGGTCAGGTCGGCCGGCCTGGAGGGGTAGAGGGCGCTGTTGAGCTGCTCCAGGTAAACCACGTCCGGAAGCTGGTCCCCGGCGAACCGCAGCAGGATGACCGGGCCGCCGCCCGCGGCGTGGCCTCCGGCCCGGAACGGCAGTACCTGGATGTTGACGTGGCGCAGCTGGGTGATCTCGATCAGGTGCTCGATCTGCGCGCGCATCACCGCGGTGCCGCCGACCGGGCGGCGCAGCGCCGACTCGTCGATCACGACCCACAGGTACGGCGGGTCCGCGCGGTGCAGGATCTCCTGGCGGCGCATCCGCACCGCGACCCGCCGTTCGGCCTGGTCGCCGGTTGAGCCGCCGGGCAGGCCGAACACCGCCCGGGCGTACGCGGGCGTCTGCAGCAGCCCCGGCACGAACTGCACGTCGTAGCCGCGGATGAGGCTGGCGGCCTGCTCCAGCCCCAGGTAGGGCTTGACCCAGGCGGGCACCGCGTCGCCGTAGCCCTGCCACCAGCCGGGAGCGCTGGCGTGCCGGGCCAGCGCGAGCATGCCGGCGCGCTCCGCCTCGTCGCTGGCGCCGTACAGGGCGAGCAGATCGGCCAGGTCCCGCGCCTTGATCGCGGTGCGGCCGAGTTCCAGGCGGCTGATCTTCGACGCCGAGGACCGGATCGCCGCTCCGGCCTTCTCCCGGGATATCTCCGCCTCCTCGCGAAGGCGGCGCAGCCGCGTCCCCAGCCGTATCCGCGCAGCCGCCGGGGCCGCGTCCAGCTCGTCGGGAAGCTGCCCCTCCAGCCGATTGAGCCCCGTGGGCATCACGGTCATCAGCACTCCTCCATCCGGCGGGAACGGGCCCTGCCCGGCAGCTATCACAGTCGGCCTGCCGGCATCGTCGTCGCGCCATCCCACCAGGACGCTCCCCCGGCAAATCATCTCATCTCACAGGCCAAGAAGGAAAGCAGATGCGCTCGGGTAACGCAAGAGGCGAGCGCCCGTGCCCAGGCCACGAGCATTGCCCGTGCCCTGTGTTGCCTGAGCCGGCCGGGAGTGGGAAGGTGGCGGGATGGCTACTCGGCTTGTTCATCTGGTGATCGACGCCGCGGACCCGGCACGGCTGGGGCGGTGGTGGGCGGCCGCGCTCGGCTGGGAGGTGGCGGCCGAGGAGGCGGACGAGGTGGACGTGTGGCCGGCCGGCTACACCTATCCGGACCCGGTGGCGCAGCCGCTGGTGTTCGTGCCGGTTCGGGAGCCGAAATCGGGCAAGAACCGGGTGCACCTGGACCTGCGGACCGAGTCCGCCGCCCACCAGGCGGCCGAGGTCGACCGGCTGCTCGGCCTGGGCGCGGTACGCGCCGACATCGGCCAGGGCGACGTGGCGTGGGAGGTGCTCGCCGACCCCGAGGGCAACGAGTTCTGCGTGCTCGACCCGCGGCCCGTCTACCGTGACACGGGGCCGGTCGCCGCCATCGTCGCGGACTGCGCCGATCCCGAGGCCGCGGCGGGCTTCTGGGAACTGGCCACCGGCTGGACCCGCCGGGACTCGGGCGACGGCTGGGTCTCGCTGCGATCGCCGTCGGACACCGGGCCGTTCCTGGAACTGCTGCGGGTGCCGGACGCCAAGACGGTGAAGAACCGGGTGCACCTCGACGTCGCGCCGGAGAAGGGCGAGGACCTCGCCGCCGCCGTTCGGGCGCTGCGCGAGGCCGGAGCGGAGCCCGCCGACGTCGGCCAGGGCGACGTGGCGTGGGAGGTGCTCGCCGACCCGGAAGGCAGCGAGTTCTGCGTCCTCACCCCGCGCTGAGCCGGCTCCGATGCGGTGACCCCGGCCTGAACGGGGACGCGGTGACCCCGGCCTGAACGGGGACGCGGTGACCCCGGGCTGAACGGGGGCGCGGCGCGCGTCCCGTCGTGCCCAGACCTGCGCTACGGTGACGCTTGTGGGAATGTCGAGGAGCGGTCATGACGTGGGATGAGCTGCTCGGGTACTGCCTGGGGAAGCCGGGGGCGTGGCAGGACGAGCCGTGGGAGGGTGATGTCGTCGCCAAGGTGGGCACGAAGATCTTCGCCTTCCTGGGGTCCGGGCCGGCGTCATCGCTGGGGCTGAAGTGCGGGCCGACCCGGGACATGGCGGACGAGTGGCTCGCGCGTTACCCGGAAGACGCCTCGGTCATGCCGTACATCGGGCGCTCCGGATGGAACAAGCTGCGGGTCAACGCCGGGATACCGGACGACGAGATCGTCGAGGCCATTGACGCCTCCTACGAGGCCGTCGTGAGCAAGCTGCCGAAGAAAGACCGCCCGGCGCGATCGTGACCGCCGTGGCCGGGGAACCGGGCATCCCCGCCCTTCTCGCGGCGCTGCCCGCCCTGGCCTGCCCCGTCTGCGGGGCCGGGTTCTCGCCCGCGGGCCGGTCCGTGCGGTGCGGCCGCGGCCATTGCTTCGACATCGCCCGCCAGGGATACCTCAACCTGCGGTCGGGCCGGCCCGCGGCGGGGACGGCTGACACCGCCGCCATGGCGGCGGCGCGCGAGCGGTTCCTCGGCGGGGGCCACTACGCGCCGATCGCGGACGCGCTCGCCGGGTGCGTCCGGGGGTCGCGGCTCGCTTCCGGCATCGCCCTCGACCTGGCCGGGGGCACCGGTTACTATCTGGCGGCCGTGCTGGATTCGGCGGCCGGCCGGACCGGCGTCTGCCTGGACGTGTCCAAGGCCGCGCTGCGCAGGGCGGCTCGCTGTCATCCCCGCGCGGCGGCGGTGGGCGCTGACGTCTGGGGCCCGCTTCCGGTGGCCAGCCGGTCGGCCGCGATCGTCATGAGCGTCTTCGGCCCGCGCAATCCCGGGGAGACCGCCCGCGTGCTCGCGCCCGGCGGGATCTTCCTGATGGTGACGCCGGCGCCGGCCCATCTCGGCGAGCTGATCGCGCCGCTGGGGATGCTCACCGTCGACCCGGAGAAACCGCGGCGGCTCGCGGCGAGCATGGCCGGCTTCGGCCTCATCACCGAGCGGACCCTCACCTACCGGGTCGACCTGCGGCACGGGCAGCTGCGCGACCTCGTCATGATGGGGCCGAGCGGCCATCACGTGCGGCCAGCCGGCCTCGACGCCCGCCTCGGCGCCCTGCCGGAACCCGTCACGGCGACGGTCTCGGTCCGGATCGCCGTATACGGGCCGGGCGCCGCTGGCGCATTACGGCTTGCGGCCGACGCCGCACATTCCGGGGACCTCACCGGCGCCGGGGAACGGGGTGGCCTCCGGGCGCCACCGGCCCAGGCCCGCGATCCCCGGCTCCACCAGTTCCAGGCCGTCGAAGAAACCGGTGATCTGCTCGGGACTGCGGAGGTGATAGGCGTTGTGGGAGTTTTCGTTGTAGCGCCCGATGGCCTCGTTGACCGCCTCGCTGGTGTTGGTGCCGTCGCAGAGGGCGACGTAGCTCCCGGATGGCACGGCGTCCAGCAGCTGTGCGACGATCGCCCGCGGGTTGTCGGAGTCGGGGATCTGGCCCAGGACGCCCAGCAGTATGAGCGCGACGGGCCTGGCGAAGTCCAGCGTGCCAGCCGCCGCCGTGAGGATCTTGCCCGGGTCGCGCACATCCGCGTCGATGTAGTCGCAGGCGCCCTGTGGTGTGCTCGTGAGCAGGGCGCGGGCGTGCGCGAGCACGAGCGGGTCGTTGTCCACGTAGACGATGCGCGATTCCGGCGCGATCGCCTGGGCCACCTCATGGGTGTTGTTGGCGGTCGGCAGGCCGGTGCCGATGTCAAGGAACTGCCGGATCCCCGCCTCGCCGGCAAGGTACTTCACCGCGCTGACGAGGAAGGCGCGCTGCAGCCGGGCGATGCGGGCGATATCCGGGACCATCGCGATGACCTGGTCGCCGACCATGCGGTCGGACGCGTAGTTGTCCTTGCCGCCCAGCCAGTAGTTCCAGACCCGGGCGGAGTGCGGCACGGACGGGTCGATCCTGGGTGCCTTCTGGCCGGGGCCGGACGAGCTCTCGGTCACGGGTAGCCTCTCCGCTCTCGCTGATCCTGCTGTGATTATTGGGACATAGCGAGCCTAGTGGGTTTTGATTGTCCCTGCGGGCTAGGCCTCTTTGAGGAGCGTCCTGAGCATGTCTTTGCTGGCGGCACCGGTGACGGCCTGGACACACAGCTGGTCCATGACGGCCACGTAGTCGTCGACGTCCTCGGGCTGGTCAAGGTAGAGCGCGCTGTTGAGCTGCTCCAGGTAGACCACGTCGGGCAGGTCCGGTTCGGGGAACCGCAGGATGGTGAACGGGCCACCGGCCGCCGCGTGCGGGCCGACGCTGAACGGGATGATCTGCAAGGTGACGTTGGGCAGGTCCGTGAGCTCCAGCAGGTACTCCAGCTGCGCGCGCATTACCGCCGGGCCGTCCGCGGGCCGGCGCAGCGCCGCCTCGTCCAGCACGGCCCACAGCTCCGGCGCGTCCGGCTGTGTGAGCAGCCGCTGGCGCTCCATCCGGAGCCTGACACGGCGGTCGACCTCCTCCGCCGGCGCGTGAGCGTTGGAGATGAGGATGACCGCACGGGCGTAGTCCTCGGTCTGCATCAGGCCATGGACGAACTGCACCTCATAGGGGCGAATGACCGAGGCGGCCTTTTCCAGCCCGACATAGAGTTCGAGCCATCTCGGCAGGATGTCGCTGTACTGCTGCCACCAGCCGGGGACGCTGGCCTCGCGGGTCAGTGCCAGCAGCTTTTCGCGCTCGGACTGTTCGGTGACCCCGTAGAGGCTGAGCAGATCGGCCACGTCGCGCTGCCTCGCGGCGCTGCGTCCCCGCTCGAGGCGACTGATCTTGGAGTGGGTGGCGCGGATCGCCTCGGCTGCCTCAGCGGTCGTGAGACCGCTGGCTTCCCGCAGCCGCCGTAGCTGCGCGCCCAGCGCGATCCGCAGGACGGTCGGCCCGCTGCGCTTGCTGGCAAGCGCGCTGCCCGCGGGTACGCCGACCGGATCACGCTTCTCCCCCTGATGTGAGACCATCTCTCCCCCTGATGTGAGACCATCGATGCTCCCTGCGGCCATGGCCGACTCAGCCAGTGTCGCACCGCCCATGGCGGTTGCATAGCTGATCACGCGGCGCGCCTTCGCGCCCTGGGGGGATCAGGCCCCCAGGTAGTCGAACTGGCCGTCCTTGACGCCGCGCAGGAACGCGGTGATCTCGGCCGGGGTGTAGACCAGCGCGGGGCCGCCGGGATCCCGCGAGTTACGGATGGCGACCGCCCCGCCGGCCAGTTCGGCCACCTCCACACAGCTCCCGTTGGGGTTGCTGTGGTCACTCTTGCGCCAGGTGACCCCCTCCAGACCGGAGGCTGGCATGCCGCTGTAAGGATGAATCATGGTTCTCTGACTCCTCTCCCGTCCCGCACGATATCCAGTGCACGTGCATTTGTCATGTTCAATTCGACGAACTTGCAGATGCGCATGCATCTAAGCTTGCGTCTGCACAAGCACTCGCGCCAGGATAGTTGTGCGTCAATCAGTCACCCACGCCATGGAGATGCCGATGCCAAGATCCCCGCTCGGCACCCGCCATCGATGAGCGGCAGCACGGGCGCGCGCACGCTGCGAGTTTCCGCCGCCGATGCCTGGGCCGCCGATGCCAGCGGCACGTACCGGGAAGACGGGCGCACCGCCCCCGGTACCGGCACCAGCGGCGCCCCGCTGCCCGTGCCGCCTTCCCGGCACCCGAACATCGCTTCCGGCGAATGGCCGCTCCGGGACGCCATTGAGCTCGGCGCGCTGCCGGGCGCGGTGCCGTGCGCCCGGCTGCACGCGCGGCACGTGCTCTGGGAGTGGGGGCTGAGCGGCCTCAGCGACGACGTGGAACTGCTGGTCTCGGAGCTGATGACCAACGCCGTCGCCGCGTCGGCGCCCGCTGACCAGATAATCCCGGTCAGGCTGTGGCTCCTGGCGGACCAGGCGAGGGTCCTGGTCCTCGTCTGGGATTCCAGCCCCCGCCCCCCCGTGCCCATGGACGCCGGCGAGGACGCGGAGAGCGGCCGGGGACTGCTGCTGGTCGAGGCCGTCTGCCAGCGGTGGGACTGGTACCTGCCGGACACGGGCGGGAAGGTCGTCTGGGCGCTCACCGCCCCGTAAGCTGGTCGCGATGCCAGCCAGAGCACCGTGGTGCTCTACGAGGTCACTGGACAGCGGGGATGTCCAGGACGACCTTGAGCTGGGTGGGGTCCTCGCAGGCGCGCAGCGCGCCGGCGGCCGCCGCCAGCGGGAAGCGGGCCGTCACCAGCGGCGCCAGCTCCACGCGCCCCGAGGCCGCGAGCGCGATCGCCTCGTCGCAGTCCCCGGGGCGCTGCGCGCGCGGGCAGCGGATGGTCAGCTCGTTGTAGTACCACTGGTACGTCGGCAGCCCGTCCGCCGCCGGCGCCGTGGTGCCGAACACCACGACCGTGCCGCCGGGCCCGGCGAGCCGCATCGACTGGGCGAGCGTCTCGGCAGTCCCGGCGCACTCGATGACGAGGTCCGCGCCGCGGCCTCCGCTCGCCCTCGCGACCGCCTCGGCGGCGTCGTCCGGCGCGGCGACGACGCCGGCGCCGAACCGCGCCGCCAGGTCACGCTTCCATGCCGAGCGGGTTATGCCGACGATCGTTTCGATCCCGCGAACGGCCAGCAGCTGCACGTGGAGCAGGCCGGTGACGCCGAGGCCGACCACCGCCGCGGTTCTCAGCGGCTCGGGGCTGACCTGAGCGTGCACGCACGTGGCGAGGACCTGCAGCAGCGCGGCGTCGTCCGCGGGCAGCGAGTCCGGTATCGGGTGCAGCAGCTCACCGGGGACCGCGATCAGCTCGGCGAAGCAGCCGTCGAGGTCGCGGCCGAGCAGGCCGCCGTTGCGGCAGATGTTCGGCAGGCCGCGGCCGCACAGATCGCAGCGACCGCAGAAGACTCCGGGATTCACCAGCACGCGCGTGCCCGCGGGGACGCGGCCGTTGCCGGCGGCCACCTCCACCCTGCCGGTCATCTCGTGGCCCATGACGCGGGAGGCCGCGACCGGCACCGAGCCTGCCGCGATCTTCAGATCCGTGCCGCAGATGCCCGCCTGGTCGACCCGCACCAGGGCACGCCCGTCCCTGGGCGGGACGGGGACGGTGCGGACCGCGACCCGGCCAGGGCCCTCGACGACCGCCGCTCGCATGCTCGATTTCATGACCGCGGAAACGGCGGGTCGCATACGGCACCAAGGGTTCCGTGATCATGAACCCCGGTTACTGGGACGCGGTCCACAGGTGGCTGGCGGTGCCATCGGCGACCCTCTCGGAGTACACCTTGACCTTGTAACTGATCACGTTCAGGCACTCGGTCAGCTCGGCGATCTGCGCGGTCACCCGTTCCTGGTGCTTGCGCAGCAGGGCGAGGCGGTCTTCCTCATTGCCCGGGCCCATCCGGACGAGGTCCGCGTAGCGGCGGATCGACGCCAGCGGCATGCCGGAGGAGCGGAATTTGGTGCAGATGTCCAGCCACCCCACGTCCTGGTCGCGGTAGACGCGGCGGCCGGCGGTCCCGCGCGCGACCGGCTGGGCGAGGATGCCCGCGCGCTCGCAGAAGCGGAGCGTGTGCACGCTGAGGCCGGTGCGTTCGGCGACCTGCCCGATGGACAGGCCCCTGGGAGGCCCCGGCATTTCATCGGCTGACATGCCGTCAACGATACCGGGCTGGACCTCGATCGAGCTCCAGGTGCTGCTGGGATGGCGGGAGTCCCCGCGGCGGGCGGCAGCAGCTTCCCAATGATGTTTAGCCTTGCTAATGTCCCCAGTACGGTTCCTTATCGCTGACGATAGTGAGGTTGGCGCGTGAAGGAAGCCTTCGGCGGCCTCGGCACGGACTGGAAAGAGGGAATCAACTGGGCCCGGGTACGCGAGTGGCGGCTGCAGCGCGCCAGGGAGGCGATGCGGCGCCATGGCCTCGGCGCCATGCTGCTGATGTACGACGAGAACATCAGGTACGTCACCGCCACCTACACGCCGGGCTGGAACCGGCTCAAGCCGGGGCTGCGCTACGCGGTGCTCTGCGAGGGCAGGGAGCCGATCGTCTACGAGCAGGGCGATATCGGCATCCATCTGAAGGCGCACAACCCGTGGATCCCGGCGGAGAACATCCGCCACTCCTATAGCTGGATCAAGGGCGCCGCCGGCCCCGCCGCCGAGAACCAGGTGGCCAAGTTCACCACCGCCCTGCTGGGCGACCTCGAGGAGGCCGGCGTCCGGGACCAGCCGCTCGGCGTCGACTTCATCGACATCAACATGATGCGCGCCTTCCAGCGCGCGGGCCTGTCCTGGGCCGACGGCATGACGCCGATGATGGAGGCCCGGGCGATCAAGAGCCCGGACGAGCAGAAGGCGCTGCGCATCGTCGGCTCGATCTGCGACAGCCTGCACTACGAGTACACCCAGTTCCTCAAGCCGGGGCTGACGGAGAACGAGGTCGCCGCGTTCGGTTTCGAGTACCTGTACAGCATTCCCGGCATGGAGGACGTCGAGGACGTCATCGTCTCCTCCGGCCCCAACGCCTGGCCGAACTGGCGCAATTTCTCCGACCGCATCATCAGGCCCGGCGAGCTCGTCATCATCGACCTGGCCGCGCTGACCTGGAACGGCTACAAGTCCTGCGTGTACCGGACGTACTGCGTCGGCGGCCAGCCGACCAGCGAGATGAAGCGCTACTACGACATCGCGCACAGCTGGCTGTGGGACGCGATCGAGGCCGTCAGGCCCGGCGTGACGACCCGGGAGATCGCGGCCAAGTGGCCCTCGGCGAAGGACGCCTGGGGATACGAGGAGGAGGACCAGGCGGCGGCGAACCTGTGGGGTCACGGGCTCGGCCTCGCGCAGTACGACCGGCCGGTCATCTCCCGCATCTGGTCGCTCGACTACCCGGAGGAGATCCGGCCCGGGATGGTCTTCGCGCTGGAGACCCAGCACGGGAAGGTGCATGAGTTCGGCGTGCGGCTGGAGGAAATGCTGCTCGTCAACGACGACGGTTACGAGCTGCTGTCCACGTACAACTCCGACAGCATCGTCGTCGCCGGGTAAGCGGATGCGGCACCTCGTCTCGCTCGGCGCCGCCGCCGCAAATGACGCGCCGCCGCCTGACGCGCCGCCCCCCGGCGCGAGGCCGCCCGACGCGGGGCCGCCCGACGCGGGGCCGCCCGGCGCGGGGCCGTTGGCGCATCTGGCCCCGCCCAGTGGGGCCGATTGCGCCAGCGGCCCCACCACGGGCGCGGAAGCGGACCCGGCTTTCCTTGGCGCGAAGGCCGAACGGCTGTGGCGTGCGCTCGAAGCTGGCCTCCCCGTGCTGCCTGGCTGGGTGGTCCCGGCGCGGTGCGCCCGCCCTGCCCTGCGTGCCGGGGCGGCGGCGATCCGGGCCCGGGGCATCGCCGCGGGGCGGCGCGCGGTTCTCGGCACCGAGCTCGACGGGGATCTGGCCGCCGAGCTCGCCGAAGCGGCACGGCTGCTCGGCGGGCGGGTGATCGTGCGCTCGTCCAGCCCGCTGGAGGCCGAGTCCTGCTGGGCGGGTGCCTTCGCCTCGGTCGCCGAGGCCGGCCCGGACGACATCGTGACGGCCGTTCGCAGCGTCTGGGCGTCGGCGTTCGCGCCGGATCCGCTGGGCCGCCTGGCGGCCTGCGGGCTAACGCCGGAACAGGTCGAGATGGCGGTGCTCGTGCAGTCCGAGATCCGCCCGGACGCGGGCGGGACCGCCCGGACGGATGGCGGGACCGCCCGGACGGATGGCGCTGGCCGCGGCGAGGCCGTCATCGTGCACGGCGTGCGCGGGCACCCGGGCCCGATGCTGGCCGGCTGGGCCGACGGGGCGTCCGCGGCGGCCCGCGGCGACCGCTGCACCGGGGACCTGGCGGCCCTGATAGGGCGCGACACCGTGCTCGCGACCGCCCGCCTCGCGCGGGCGGCGCTCCTCGCGACCGGCGCGGACGGCATCGAATGGGCGCTCGCCGACGGTGACGTCTGGCTGCTCCAAGCCGTCGGCCGGGATGACAGCCGGGATGACAGCCGCGCACCGGGAACCAGCGGCATCGCCGGCGCGACGGGCATGGCCGGAGCGGCGGATGCGGATGCGCGGCGTGTGCCGGGCAACGCGGCCGTCGAGGGCATCGGAACCGGGCGCCTGCTGTTCCGCCGGCCTCATGACGCTCTCCCACCGGACGCCGGCGATGTCGTCCTGCTGGTGGACCGCCCGGTTCCGGCCCTGGCCCCGCTGCTGTTCACGTCCCGGACCCGCGCGGGCGCCGGCGTCGGCGCGGCCGTGCGGGGCGTGATCTCGCGCGGCGGCCCGGCTGGGTCACATCTCGCGCAGGTGGCCCGCTCCTGCGGGATTCCCATGGTGGTCGGCTGCCCCGTGGCCGAGCCGTCGGGCGACGGGCAACTCGCGACCGTGAATGGCTTCGCCGGCGAGGTCACCCTGCGGCCAGCGCGGCGAAGTGAGGCGAGAAGGTAGGGGGTGCCTCAAGCGGCGGCGCAGGTCAGGGACGACAGGGTGTGGTTGGTCCCGCTGACCACCATGCCGAACGTGGTCGACCCGCCGGCCGGAACCGAGCCGTCATAGCCCGCGTTCGCCGCGCTCACCTGCCTCCCCGTCTGGGTCACGGTGGCGTTCCAGGAGTTGGTGACGGTCTCCGCCGTGTCGGCGAACGAGAAGCCCGCGGTCCATCCGGTGAGCGGCGTGCTGCCGGTGTCGGTGACGGTGAGCTGCAGCTGGTAACCGCCGGGCCAGGAGCTGGTGACCGAGGACGTGAGCGCGCAGCCACCGCCCGCGGCTTGGGACGGCGACGGAGAAGGCGACCCCGAGGGCGGCGGCGATGACGGCGACACGGATGGCGACGGAGAAGGCGACGGCGACGTGGACGTCGTGTAGCTGACGGGCGTGTACGGGGCGGAACAGCCTCCTCCGCACCCGGAAGGCAGCGTGAAGCTGTACACGCGGCCATTGTTGACCAGGTTACCGGAGGCGTCGGTCACCTGGATCTCGTACTGCGTGCCCCCGGTTCCGGCGCCGCTGGTCGGGCCGATGATGTAGTCATCGCCCTGATCGCTGTCCATCGTGGCGCTGACCCACGATCCGTTCGCGTAATACCGCACCCCGTGAATGCCGTTGGGCAGGTGCGAGATGGCGATGGCCGGCCAGTACGGCTGGGCGCCCTGGATGGCCCCGATGCTGATGTCTCCCGTGTAATTCGGGGCCGGGATGAACTGCCACGTGACCTGCCGGTTGTTCCAGTGGTTCGGGTACATGTTGCCGACCGGCTGGCCATTCAGCACGAACTGGTTCAGCGACGCCTGGGCCAGGTCGACGTGATACGGATCATCCTTGCACCACGCGTTGCCGTCATCGCAGCTGTCGGCGACCACCATGTCAAGCGTCGCACCGTTGTATGAATCGGATACCCACGATCCGTTCCGGCAAAATGGCTGGCCCGGAGCGCCGTCATTGACACCGGTGCAGTAATTGCCGATCGTCACCTGGACCCAGCGGTCGCAGTTCAGGCCGTTGTCGAACATGCCGATTTCGCTCGCGTCGGCGGCTGGAATCGGGCGCGGCAGGTTGGTGTACACGCCGGGCGAATTCTGCACGTTCAGCGCGAGGAAATTCTGGGTGTCCAGGTTGGCCTGCGGCAGCCCGCATCCGCCGTACGGCGAGCCGAGGCCGCTGAACCACGTCGCGTTGCCCGTCACCGGCGTCGGCGTCCCGGACACGTCGATCGCCCCGGCCGGCAGCTGCGCCAGCACCACCGTGAGGCACGCGGCGACGATCACCAGCACCGATCCGAACATCCGCCGCCTGCGCATGATCCGCCTCCTGGCTCGGGTCACGGGTTGCCGTCACCGTAGGGTGCGCGCCGGCGGCGGTGAAGAGATGAGTTATACCGAACGAGAGGTGGCGCGCCAACTACCAGGTCACCGCCCCGCGGGTGGCAAGGCCTCGATGAAAGATTCGCGCCAGTCCGGCTCGCGAACATAGTTCTGCGGCAGATTATGGGCTCTGGCTCGCATCTCGGGGTGGTCACGGCCGGCGGGTGCCGTGCTCCGGCGGCCGCGCGGGACGCGCCGCGCCATCGCGGCGGCGAATTGTCCCTGGCCGGGCCGAATACGGCGGCTCTGGCGCATTTATTTTCTGGATGGTCACGGCCGGGCGCACGATGGCGGCGGGGCCGCTGGCGCATTTGGCCCCGCCCAGTGGGGCCGCTGGCGCATTTAGCCCCACCCAGGAGCCGCCTGCCGGCAGCAAGGGTGTTACCCGTGGGCATGCAGGGCGGGTAGCGATCGATGAGGTTAGTTACCATTGCCCCGAGATTTAAGCCAGCACCGACTACGGCACCCACGATTCCGGGATCATGAAGCGCGGTGCCGATGGGGCTGACGGGGCTGGCGCATCCCCCGGAGCGCGGTGCCGATGGGGGCGGCGGGGCCTGGTGCACCTCCGGCGTGCGGGGCTGGCGCTGCTGTCGCGGCTGTCGCTGCTGTCGCGGCTGTCGCTGGTGTCGCGGCTGGCGCTGGTGTCGCGGCTGGCGTTGCTGTCGCGGCTGGCGCTGCTGTGGTGAAAGCGGCCGGGCGGCCCCCGGCGGTCACCCGCCGGCAAACGGGGGCTGCGGCGCCGCAGCCCCCGTTACCGTCCCGAGAGATATGCGCCAGACCCGGACTATGGCCTTACACTGTCGACCGGGAGCGTCACCTCCGCGCGGGGATACTGGAGGAGGACATGTCAAACGGCAATGGGAGCGGCCCGGGATTCCAGGGGATCGACCCGGGCCAGTTGCAGGACATGATCGGCTCTCTCGACCGGGGCAGCAAGAACGCCGAGCCGCTGGTCAACATCGCTGTCAGCAAGCTGACCCGGTGCGGGCTGGATACCGGCCGCATGCAGCGGGCCTTCGGTGACCTGGACTGGGCACAGCGCCAGATCCCGATGCTCAACCGCCGGCACACCCTGGCCCAGGCGGCGGCAGCGTCAGGCGGCACCGGCATGGTGACCTCCGGCTCGGGCGCCCTGGACTTCAGCACGGACCAGCAAGCTCATCAAGCCGGGGCCGACCTTGCCGCATATCTGCGTTCGCACGATGACTACATCGATGAGCATTTCCTCCAGGAACTCGAGCAGCATCAGGACGATCCCGCGTTCCTGGCCGGTCTCTTCGGAAATCTCAGCGCCGGCGAAATCACCAGTCTGGCCGAACTGGAGAACGGCGGCGGACAGTACGCTCCAGGCGACGCCGGTAAATATGTAACAAGCGTCGCGCACGCTTTCGCGGTATTCTTTCAGTCCGGCCCCAACAACCAGACTCGCGCCGTAGCGGATGACATGGCGTGGCTCATTGGTTCGGACCCGCAGTTCGAGAAAGCCTTCGTTGGCGACCTGCAAAAGGACCATCAGGCCGCGCTTGGCTTCATCAACTCATTGCCTGATGCCGACCTGAACGAACTCGCTCAGCACTACGCGAGCGGCACCTCTCATATCGTGGAAGGCGGCCTCAGCTGCTATGACATCATGACGATCGCGTCGTCGGCGATGCTGGCATGCGACACCTCGCAGGCAAGCTCGCTCTATGCGCGCATCGCCGGCCCGAACGGCTTCCTGTCCGATATGCGGCATGTCGACATGCCCGACCTGAACACCCTGCTCCCGCAGTTCGGCGCCTTCCTCGCCAACTATGCCGCCGTGGAGCTTGGGCCGCCCAAGCCAGGTGAGGATCTGACCGTCTGGGCGAATCAGGTTGGCGGGTTCCTGCGCGGCAACATGCAGCCGTTCCTGAACTTCATCAAGGAAAACTACGGCCAGGATAACCAGGCCAGCAGTATCGCAGAATCTACTCTAATAGCACTGTTCTTTACAGGGATAACCGCACCTATTACCGGTCCTGCGGCGATCGCGGTGGGCGTGGGCACGGATTTCCTGGAGAACGTTCTGCTGCCGTTGCTGCAAAGTAGTCTCGCGCCGCCCGGGAACGCCGATACGAGCATGGACCTGCTCAAGCAGTCGGCTCGCGCCACCGCGCAGATTTTCGTGGCGGCACAGCTGGCTATGCAGCACCGGCTCTACTACAACGGGCACCCCGCGACCCCTGCGGAGATCCAGCAAATGCTCAAGACGGTCACGCCCGATCTCCGGTCCGGGCGGCAGAATGCGGCGGTGCAGGACCTGACCGGCTGGACGGTCTCCGGCAGCGGGGGCGGCGACCTCTACGCGGTGATGAGCGCCGCGGGCATCCGGATCGACTCGACCGACTGATCACGTTTGAGGGCAGGCGCGGCGCGGCGCCGCGAGGATAAATGGAGATCGTCATGGCAGATCAGGTGCCGAGCCCGATGCATCAGGCTATCGCCGACGCGCTCATGTACCTGGAGCAGAACCAGGCCGCGATCGGCGGCGCGCTCGGCGACGCCTGCAACCGGATGAACGGCGGAAAGGTCTGGGTGGGCAGCACGGCGACAACGTGGCAGGACACCCTCAACGGCACGTCTAAGGATCTCTCCGCGCAGGTAGCTCTCGCGATCAGCGATGTGCGGGCCAGCCTGGCCCAGTGGCCGCCTACCTGTACGCAGGCGGAGGCGAGCCAGCAGGCTCACTACCTGAACACCGGCGGCGCGGCTGCCCATGCCGGGCCGCGATAACCTCGCGACCAGCGCCCGGGTTCCCGGGGTGTTCCCCGGGCGAGCAAGAGCGCCGCTGCCGTTGCGACGCCGAGGGTGATGACCGCGATCCCGGCGATCATCAGGGCCGACGGGCGGGACGCGATGCCCGCGCCCATGCCGCTCGCCTTGCCCTGCATGTCGATCAGCCACGGCGCGATCGCGAAGCCCGCGAGGGTCCCGGCGGCGCCCCCGATGGCGGTGAGGAGCGTCGCGTTGATCACCAGGGTGGCGGTCACCTGCCGCGGCGTGAGCCCCAGCGCCTTGAGCACGCCGACCTCGTGCTGGTGGTCACGCAGCCCTATCGCGGTGGCGGTGAGCAGGTTCGCCAGGCCGATGATGGCCAGGACCGGAACGGAGACGGCGATCACCACGCGGACGATCCACAGGCCGCCGGCCGGGTTGGCCGCCGCCTGCACGTCGAGGCCGCCGCGGGACGCGGCGAGCAGCTGGGCGCGCACCGTGCCCGGGCTCACGCCCGGCCTGAGCACGAGGCTGTAGAACTGCGGCGAGCTGACCCCGAGGGCCCTGAGCGCGTCCAGCCCGAAGTCGAGGACGTCCCCGTTGTTCACGGGGTCGATGGCCCGCCCGACGATGTGGAAGATCACCGGAACGCCGTCGATCGTCAGCCAGGTCCACGACCCGACCTGCAGGTGCAGCAGGCCGAGCAGGCCCTGGCCGGCGACCGCCTCGTTGGAGGCGGAGAACATGCGCCCCTGGACGATGTCGAAGGGATAGGGATGGTAGGAGTAGCCCATGCCCCGGGCGGTGATCGTGTTGCTGCCGCCGGGCAGCAGGGCGTCGAACTCCGCCCCCGGGTAGCTGGCGGCGATGTTGCGGCTGGCGGCGATGTAGCCGGCCGCCCGCTGCGGCGTCAGCAGGCCCGGGCTGGCGGTGAGGGCGGCCGCCAGGCCGATCTTCCCCGGCTCCCGCGTGAACCCGTCGATCGTTGACCAGCAGGACAGCGCGATCGTGATCATCACCATCGGGATGGCGACGCCCAGCACGGTGAGCGCCGCGGGAAGGCGCCGCGTGAACGAGTCCCTGACACCCAGCACGAGCGGCGCCGGCAGGCGGACGAGCAGGCTCAGCCGCGCGATCAGGGAAAGCCGCCCGCGCGGTGGGCTCGGTGCCACGGCCGCGACCGGCGAGACGGTCCCCGCCCGCCACGCGGGAATGGCGGTGGCGATCGCCACGGTGCCCACGGTGCCGACCGCGATCAGCGCCACCCAGGAACCCGGCAACGGCGCGAGGGTCACGGGCGTGCCGTCCGGCAGCCGGACGAACTCAGCCAAGGCCAGGGCGGCGGCCAGCCCGAGCGCGGTTCCGGCGATGCCGAGCGCGGTCTGCTCCGCGAGCAGCATGCGCACGACCTGCCCCGGGGTGAACCCGAGCGCCTTCAGCATCGCCATGTCCTGCCGCTGGACCAGCACCCGCCCGGCCGTGACGTTGGCGATCGCGCAGGGAGCGGCCACCAGGGCGATGATCCCGAACAGCGCGAGCAGCAGCCCGAGCAGCCTGTCGTCGCTGGCCATGGAGTTCCTGACCTCCAGCCAGGTGGAAACGCGCTCGATCGTGGAGACCGGGTTGCCGATCGTCCCGTACACCTCCTCGACGGCCTGGCTGGTGCCCAGAACCGACGGGTTGGCGAGGCGCAGGCCGACGACCTCCTGTGTCTCGCTCGGGTCCGGCTCGACCTTCGCGAGGGTGCCGGGCTGCACCCAGATCAGCCCGGGGGTCCACTGCGGGTAGAAGCCCTGGTCGGCTGTGTCGGCGATGCCGACGATCCGCACGCTCACCGTGGTGCCGTCGATGCCCTCAACCTTGATCAGGTCACCCACTCCGACGTGGGTGGCGGCGGCGAACGACGCCTCCACGACGACGCCGTCGCGCACCGGGGCCCGCAGCCAGGTACCCGCCACGATCAGCGGCGTGGACATCTGCGGCAGGGCGGGTGTCATCGCGCGCAGCTCCACATGGGACCGCACGGCACCCTGCTCGAGCGTCGCCGAAGCCGTCTGGTAGGGCCCGGCTACCTGCTGAACTCCCGGCAGCGAGCTCAGCTCACTGGCGCGCGTGCCGTGGGTGAGGTAGACCAGCACGTCCGCGCCGTGGCTGCGGGTGAACAGCCCGCGCCACGGGTTGGTGGTTCCCTCGAGGAGCATGGTGGCCAGCACGAGCGCCGCGACGAGGCCCGCGACAACCCCGGCCGTGAGGATCGCCTGCCCGCGGCGGGCGCGAAGATCCGCGCGTGCCCACCGCAGAGTCGCCCGCACCGGGCGTCAGCCCCTCAGCTCCAGGACGTTGCTGACGCCGGGCATTCTGCCCGGAACCGGCACGACGGAGGCGTCGTCGGCGACCATCCCGTCGAACAGGTTGATCACCCGGTCGGCCAGGCTCGCGACGCGGGCGTCGTGGGTGACCATCAGGATCGTCTGCCCGCGATCATGCGCACGGCGCAGCAGGCGCAGCACGTCGCGGGTGCTGGAGCTGTCCAGGTTGCCGGTCGGCTCGTCGGCGAGGAGCAGGCTGGGCTCGTTGGCGAGGGCCCGGGCGAGCGCGACGCGCTGCTGCTCGCCACCGGACAGCCGGCCCGGGGCCGTGCCCGCCTTGTCGGCGATCCCGAGATCGGTGAGGAGTTCCTCCCGGCGTTTCCTCGCCTGCCGCGGTGTCGCTCCGGCGAGCAAGGCCGGCAGCTCCACGTTGTCCGCGACCGTCATGTTCGACAGCAGGTTGAAGAACTGGAAGACGAAGCCGACGTGCCGCCGCCGCAGAATCGCCCAGCCCGCCGTGGACAGGCGGTCCACCCGCCTGCCGCGCAGCCAGATCTCCCCGCTGGTGGCCGGCTCGAGCCCGCCGAGAACGTGCAGCAGCGTCGACTTTCCCGAGCCGGACGGGCCCATGATGGCGGCGAACTCCCCGGCGGCGAGCTCGATGTCCACCCCCCGCAGGGCCTCGACCGAAACTCCACCGGACCGGTAGACCTTGACGAGCCTGGAGGTCCTGACCAGCACGGGAGTATCGACCGGCCATGGCAAGCCTTTCGGCGCTGAACGGCTCACACGAGTTCCTCCTGGCAGCGTTCGAGCCAGTCGAGGTCCGCCTGCAGGTGCAGCACGGCGCCCTCGATCAGGAGCCTGGCCGCGGTGTTGCCGGGGTCGGTGGCGGCCTGCAGCTCGGTCAGGGTACGCATTATGCCGAAGTAGTGACGGCGCTGCTTGTTGATGAGCTCCATTCGGTCGGCCAGGCCGGCCATCGGCGCCAGGACCAGCTTGATGAAGAACTCGTCGCGGACGCGGGGTCCCTCGCTCGGCTCGCCGGCCCAGGCCGTGAGGGCCTCGCGGCCGGCCGGGGTCAGCTCGTAGACGCGCTTGTTGGGCCGGGTGGCCTGCTCCACGTCCTGGCTGCGCACCAGCCCGTCCTGTTCGAGCCGCTTCAGCGTCACGTAGATCTGCCCGATGTTCGGCGACGGATACGCCCCGCCGAAGGTCTGCTCCAGCGCGAGCTTCAGCTCGTAGCCATGAGCGGGCTCCTTCGCCAGGAGCGCCAGCAACGGCTGCCGCACGATCCCGTCACCTCCCTTGAGGCCACGTAAGTACCTTACAGGTGTACATAACGCGTAGATAGAGGGCGATTTCGCGGGTGCTCCACCTCCGCCGGGGCCGAAACAACCCCGACTTGTTACGCGATCTCGTTGACATGTACCTAACATACGTGCATAACATGTATGTATCGGCTTAGAAGGCTGGAGGCCCGCATGAGACGCGCGATCCCGGGTATCGCAGCGGTCACAGCGGGCCTCCTTCTCCTCGCGGCATGCACCGCCCTGGGCACATCGCAGGGCGGGCCGCTAGGCGGCTCGGCTCCGTCCACGGACGGGATCGGCCCGATCACGTTCGCGATAGGCCAGGATGACACGAACTGGCTCGCGCCGGTGATCGCCGGGTGGAACAAGCTCTACCCGAAGCAGAAGGTCACGCTGCTCCTGCTGCCCGAGGCGTCCAACGACCAGCTCGCCCAGCTCGTCGCGAACCTGCAGGCCAAGAGCGACGTGTACGACGTCATCGACATGGACGTGATCTGGACCGCCGAGTTCGCCTCGGCCGGCTGGATCATCTCGCTGCCGCAGAGCCAGTTCCCGCTGAAGGACTTCCTCAACCCCGCCGTCACGACCGCCATGTACCAGGGACGCCTGTACGCCGTGCCCGACTACAGCAACGCGGATCTCCTCTACTACCGCAAGGACATCCTCGCCAAGGCCGGCATGCAGCCGCCCAGGACCTGGGCACAGCTTCGCACGCTCGCCACGACGGTCGCGCCGCGGTACGGGCTCTACGGGTACGCGGGCACGTTCGCCCCGTACGAGGGGCTCACCGTCAACTTCGCCGCGGCCGTTCAGTCGGCGGGAGGGTCGATCCTCTCCCCCGACGGCTCCAAGGTCACGGTGGACTCACCTCAGGCGCTGACGGGCCTGGAGTTTCTTGTGGACGGGTTCCGTGAGGGCTGGATTCCCAAGGTGTCGCTCACCTACGAGGAGGAGTCGGCGCAGGCGGCGTTCGAGTCCGGCAAGTTCCTGTTCCTCGACAGCTGGCCGGACGTCTACGGTGCGATCAGCACGCGGAGTCCGCAGAACAAGGTCTACAAGAAGTTCGGGGTCGTCGCGCTGCCCGGCCTGAACGGGCCCGGCTCGAGTTCGCTCGGCGGCGCCAACCTCGCGATCAGCGCGTATTCGCAGCACCAGCGGACCGCGCTCCGCTTCATCCAGTACATCACCAACCTCGCCAACGAGACGACCATGCTCAGGCAGGGCTCGTTCCCCCCGGTCTGGACGCAGCTCTACACCAGCAGGAGCCTGATCGCCAGCTATCCCTACCTCCCCACTCTCGAGCAGGCCATCAATTCCGCCAGGCCGCGCCCGGCCATCACGAGCTACGGCCAGGCCAGCCTCGCCATCTCGAGCTCGGTGTACCAGGCCCTGACGGGACAGAAGAAGCCGCAGCAGGCGCTGGCGGAGATGGCCGGCCAGCTGACCCAGATCATGAGCGGCGGCTGACGGCGCGGCTGGCCGTGCGGGGGCCGGCCAGCCGCGCAGGAGCCGCGCGCAGGAGCCGCGCGCAGGAGCCGCGCGGAGAGGCCGTGCGGGGGCCGGGCTCCGTAACCGGCCCGCGCATCCGTCTTGCCATTCCGGGGCGAAGCCATGCCGGATGCGCGGACTTAACGTGATCTATCAACTACTAGAAGTGAACAAAGGTTTCCAGAGACCCGAAAGGAGTCCCTCGATGGGTTCAGGACAAGCAGGCCGCGACGGCGGCCCCGCGCGCTGGCGGGCCGGGGCGGTGGCCATCGCCGCCGTGGTGATGAGCCTCTCCGCGGCCGCCTGCGGCAGCAGCACATCGAGTACGCCCGGCGCGGGCGGCAGTGCGACCGCGAGCGGCTCGGCCACCAGCGGCAACATCACCTGGTGGGCAAGCCCGATCACCACCTCGACCCCCGATCCCCGCGCCGTGCTGATCAGCGCCTTCGAGAAGGCCTACCCGCATATCCACGTCACCCTTCAGTCCGCTCCAACCGATACGGACACCAACCGGGCCAGCCTGATCACGACGATCTCCGGCGGCGCGGCGTCGCCCGACGTCTACATGGGCGACGTGATCTGGCCCGCCCAGTTCGGCCATGCCGGCCTGGCGGTGCCGCTGTCGAAGTACCTGCCGGGCAGTTACTGGAGCACGTTCGCGCCGGGGCTGGTCGCGGGCGCCACCTACAGCGGGCAGGTCTGGGGCGCGCCGTTCTTCGAGGACCAGGGCTTCCTCTACTACCGGAAGGACCTGCTCGCCAAGGAGCACATGCCGGTGCCCACGACGTGGCAGCAACTGGAGACCGATGCCGTCGCGCTGAAGAACAAGGGCCTGGTCAAGTACGGCTACGTCTGGCAGGGCGCCTCCTACGAGGGGCTGACCTGTAACTTCATGGAGTATCTGGGCTCTGCCGGGGGGTCGGTGCTCAACTCCAGCCTGACGAAGGCGACGATCGATTCCCCGGCCGGGACGCAGGCGCTGACGTTCATGAGGTCGCTGATCACCTCGGGTGCCTCGCCGGGCGCGGTCACCACGTTCCAGGAGGCGCAGGCGATGTCGGCGTTCGCCACCGGCCAGGCTGCGTTCCTGCGGAACTGGAACTACGGCTGGATCTACTCTCAGACCGCATCGTCTCCGTCGTCGGTGGTCGGCAAGGTGGGTGTGGCCCCGCTGCCCGCGTTCGCGGGCCAGCCCTCGCCGGGCACCTCGAACATCGGCGGCTGGAACCTGTACATCAACCCGCACAGCAAGAACATCGCCGCGGACCTCACCTTCATCAAGTGGATGACCGGCCCGGCGGCGCAGACCACCCTCGCAACGGAGTTCGCCGAGATCCCCACGGTGCAGTCGGTGCGCGCCTCGCAGACGGTGGTGGCGAAGGACCCGGTGCTGGCCGCCGTGCCGAAGACCAGGCTCATCCCCCGCCCGGCGCAGTCCCCGGCGTACGCGAAGGTCAGCCAGGCCATCTACACGAACGTGAACTCGGTCCTTTCCGGGTCGGCCTCACCAGGCGCCGCGCTGTCCAGCGCCGCGAGCCAGATCAACGCGGCCGAGACGAGCACCGGCCTCTGACGGCCTGACCGTGGGTCCTGGCCCGGCACGGACGCCGGGCCAGGACCACCCGGGCACAGGGAGAGCACCATGAGCACACGTCGATCTGACGTCTTCCGGCGGAAGCTCGCCAGGCTCGGCTGGGGGCTGTCGGCGCCGGCGCTGACCGTGATCGCCGCCGTCACGGTCTTCCCGATCGCCTACGCGATCGCGATGAGCGTGTCCAACGTCAACGCCACCGGTTCGGGCTTCAGCCTGTCCGGGATCACCGGAAGCAACTACTCGATAATGTTCCACGCCGCCCAGTGGCGGTACGCGCTGTTCTTCACCATCGTCTACACGGCGGTCACCGTGGCGGTGGAGGTGGTGCTCGGCACCGCCATCGCGCTGGTGCTGGAGCGGCTCAGCGCGGGCCGTGGCTGGATGATGGCGCTGCTGCTGATCCCGTGGTCGATGATCACGGTGATCAACGCCCAGCTTTGGGGCTACATCTACAATCCGACCTACGGGATCCTCGACACGGTCTTCTCGCACATCGGGCTGGGCACCCCGGTGGTCCTCGGCACCCGGGTGCCGGCGATCGCCGCGCTCATGGTGGCCGACATCTGGAAGACCACCCCCTTCGTCGCGATCATCGTGCTGGCGGGGCTGGTCATGATTCCGCGTGATTTCTACGAGGCGGCCGAGGTGGACGGCGCGTCCGGGTGGACGGCGTTCTGGCGGATCACGTTCCCGCTGCTGAGGCCCACGATCGCGCTGGCGGTGCTGTTCCGGGTGCTGCAGGCGTTCGGGCTGTTCGACCTGCCGTTCGTGCTCACCAGCGGCGGACCCGGGTACAGCACCCAGTCACTGGCCATACTGGCCTACAACGCCATGTTCCGGGATCTTGACTTCGGGCCCGGCGCGGCGGTGGCCACCAGCACCGCGCTGCTGGTGGTGATCGGGTGCCTCCTCTTCCTCAGGGTGTTCCGCGCACAGGCGGAAAGGGAGGCGTAATGCGCAACCGCTCACGTCACAAACAACGCCGGGTGTTCAGCGGCGTCAACCTCGCCGCCCTGCTCGTGTTCCTTTTCATCGCCCTCCCGCTGTACTGGATGATCGCCAGCGCCTTCAAGACGCCGGCGAACGTCGGCGCATCCCCCCCGCAGTACCTCCCGCACCCGGCCAGCGTCCAGAACTTCAACGTGGCGTTCAGCCAGAACACTTTCGGCCGCTACATCGTGAACTCGGTCATCGTGGCCGTGGCGGCGACCGCGCTGGTGCTCGTCCTTGGCACCCTGGCGGGATACGCGATGGCGCGGCTGCCGATGCGCGGGACGTTCACCATCCTGGTGATCCTGCTGATGATCTCGGTGTTCCCGGAGATCGCGGTGGTGGTGCCGCTGTACGCGCTGCTGCGCGACATCGGCTGGCTGAACAGCTACCAGGCGCTGATCATCCCGTACACCGCGTTCTTCCTGCCGTTCGCGATCTGGATCCTGCGGAACTACTTCCTGGCGATTCCGCACGAGATGGAGGAAAGTGCCCGCATCGACGGCGCGAACCCGCTGCGCACCATCTGGTCGATCATCCTGCCGCAGGCGTGGCCGGGGCTGTTCACGGCCGCGATCTTCACCTTCACCGCCTGCTGGACCGAGTTCCTGATGGCGCTGTCGTTCAACGTTTCCAACGACTACCGGACGATCCCGGTGGGTGTCGCGCTGTTCGGGTCGCAGTTCACCGTCCCCTACGGCACGCTCTTCGCGGCCAGCGTGGTAGCGGTTGTGCCGATCGGGATCCTCGTGTTCATCTTCAGGCGCAGCGTCGTGTCGGGGCTGACCGCCGGAGCCGTGAAGGGGTGATGCTTCGCCGCCCGGGATGCGAGCAATCTCACAGCTCGCGGCGGTGGGGCGGATCATTAGCGCCGGCAATGATTGAGGCGCAGATGAGCGTCCCTGAAGTCCTGATCGTGATCGCCGCGGGCACGCTCGGCGGCATCTTCAGCACGGCCGCCAGCGTGGCCAGCGTCGTGTCCTACCCGGTGCTGCTCGCGCTCGGCCTCCCGCCGCTCACGGCCAACGTCACCAACACCATGTCCCTTGTGCTCACCGGGGTGGGCTCGGTGCTCGGCTCGCGGCCCGAGCTCGCCGGGCAGGCACGCCGGGTGCTGCGGCTGGGTGCGTACACCGCCCTCGGCGGGGGAGCCGGGGCCGCGGTCCTGCTGCTCGCACCCGCGAGCGTGTTCGGCATGGTGGTGCCGGTGCTGATCGGTGGGGCCTCGCTGCTGCTCCTCGCGCAGCCGTGGATCGGCGGCCTGGCCCCGCGGCCCGGAGCCGAGGGCGGCGGCGGGCGCGCCGGCCTGTTCGGCGCCGCGATGTACGTCGGCTATTTCGGCGCCGCGGGCGGGGTACTGCTGCTCGCGATGCTCGGCACGATGATTGACGAGCCCCTGATCAGGCTCAACGCGCTGAAGAACGCGATCATCGGCATGGCCAACGGCGTCGCGGCCATCGCGTTCGCCATCTTCGCCCCGGTCCGCTGGGCCTTCATCCCGCCGCTCGCCGCGGGGTTCCTGCTGGGCGGCCTGACCGGGCCCAAACTGGTGCGGAGGCTGCCGCGGCGCGCGTTCCGTGTCTTCGTCGCGCTGTGCGGGCTCGCGCTCGCGGTAAAGCTTGGCTTCAGCGCCTACCGGTTAGCCGGGCCTATGATGTGGCTCACGATGCTGAATTTACTGAAGGAACTCTTGTTACCCCTGGGAATACATACCTCAATTAACTCTGATTAAATCACTGTCATCTATAACTACTTTCGTCTACCCTGTCGCCAGGGTCAGTTGTGACCCTATAGGGGAGGGCCTGCCGGCGGTGGCCGGCCCGTGCGGGACATGATCAAGTCCGGCACCTGGTTTGCGGGGAACCAGGCGACCGGGTGGTTCCGTCGCGGTCAAGACGGGAGCAGCAAACGTGTCAGTTCTAGTGCTCATTGGCCTCGTGGTGGCGGTCGGCTATTTCGTCTCACTGCGCATTCACCCGCTAACGAAGTGCCGGGTCTGCAACATGACCGGCCGTCACTTCGGCAGCGTGTACAAGGGTACGTACCGCCGCTGCCGCAAGTGCGGCGGAAGCGGGCGGCAGGACCGGCTCGGCGTCAAGCTCTTCTACGGCGGCACGAACGACACCGGGAGCTTCACGAAGCGCTGAGCCCGCCGGAACGCCGCCGCGCCATCAGCCGGGGATGACGATCACCTTTCCGGTGACACCGCGCTCCGCGGCCTCGTGCGCCGTCGCGATGTCGGCCAGCGGGAACCGGTGTACCGGCAGCTCGGTCAGCCGTCCCGCGGACAGCGCGGCGGTCACGTCGGCCGCGGCGGCGTCGAGTGCCTCCGCGGGGACCCCGTACAGCAGGACGAACCGCAGCGTCACGTTGACGCTCATGCACGACCGCACCGGCAGCACAGGGTCCGGGCCGTCGGCGGCGTAGGTGACGATCACGGTCGGCGGCCCGGAAACCGCCAGGTCCAGCGCCAGGTTCGCGCCCAGCGCGACCTCCACGACCCGGTCGGCGACCGGCGCGAATCCGCGCACCTGGTCCGCGGCGTCGGCGGCTCGGTAGTTCACCACCAGGTCCGCGCCCGCCTTCCTGGCGAGCTCGGCCTTCTCCGGGGTGCTCACCGTGCTCACGACCCTGGCGCCGCGCCACTTGGCCAGCTCGATGGCGAAGTGGCCGACCGCGCCGGCGCCCCCCGCCACCAGCACCGCCTTGCCGGTGACCGGCCCGTCCGCGAACAGGCAGCGGTGCGCGGTCATCGCGGGCACGCCGAGCATCGCGCCCAGCTCGAACGACACCCCGTCGGGCAGCGGCATCGCCTGGCGCGCGGGCACCACCGTCCATTCGGCGGCCGTGCCCCAGCGCGTGCCGTGCGCGGCGAGCCACACCCAGACTCGCTGGCCGATCCGTGCCCGGTCGACCCCCTCGCCGACGGCCTCGATCACCCCCGCGCCGTCGTGGTGCGGTATCTGGAACCCGTCGACCGGCCGCGGAAAGGCGCCCGAGCGCGCCTTCCAGTCGGTGGGGTTGACGCCGGAGGCGTGCACCCGCACCAGGACCTCGCCTGGCCCGGGCAACGGCCGGTCTACCTCGTCGACCCGCAGCACCTGGCGCGCGGGTCCGGTGCTGGTGTACAGGGCTGCCTTCATGGATGCAGCGTAGCCCTTGCGTACGTGCCGCTTTTCCCGAGGACCATATCGCCGGCCAGCCGCCCGGAAATCCAGTGGTGAGCGGCCTGCGCCGTCTCGCATGATCAAGGCATGAACGACGATGCGAGCGGCGCGCTCGACCGGGTGGCGCGCGAGATCGGCGGAATGGAAACCGTCGAGCGGCTCGCGGCGCTGAGCGGCAGTGACTTCGCCAGCGTGATGCTCGAAGTCATCAGGCGCCGCGCGGCCAGGCAGACACCGGCGAGTGTCCTGCGCCGCTACAGGCACGACCGGTTCGTCCAGCCTGGCGGCACGTCGTGGCGGTCGGTTCGCCGCGCCGGGAACATACTGGCCGGCAGTCTGCCCGCGAATGTGGAGGTGATGACGCTCGCACCGCTGGTTCCGCTCGGGACTCACTCGGCGCTCGGAACCGTCAGCCAGCACAAGATCGTGACAACGATCCGCCCCTGTGAGGTAGCGGCCGATGCGACGAACGCCCTGGCACTGGAGGCCGCGGTACGCCGCGGCCGGGATGCGGGAAGGAGCGTGCGCCTGGCCGCGATACAGCGGGTGGTCCGCGCCCAGCAATTCCCGGCGGGCTGGTCGGCGCACTTCGGCCTGTTCGGCATGGTCACCGCCGGCCGGGACGAGGGAAGCTGGCGGTTCGAGCAGGCCGCGCTCGCCGAGCACCTCCGTTTCGCCGTGGCCGGGCTTCTCGCCGCGGAGCTGCCCGGGGTTCAGGTGGCGCTGACGCCGCTGTCGGACGCCGGTGAGCGGATAGCGGCCGCGGCTGCCGCGGAACTCGCTTCGACGCCGGCTGCCGTCGTGATGGATCACGACCGCACGGCTGGCCGCGGTTATTACCACGACGTCTGCTTCAAGGTGAATGCGCTGCTTGCCGGCGTACTGGAGGAGATCGGCGACGGCGGCTTCACCGACTGGACCGCCAAGCTGCTGGCAAGCGGAAAGGAACGCCTGCTGATCGGCGGCTACGGACTCGACCGCCTGGCCGCGCTGATCGGCGATGTGGCTGGTGATCTTTAGTGCGGCGCGGGGGGTGGGGTTTCGCGGTCACGGCGTCACGAACTGGCCGGGAGCGCCGGGCTCGCCGTACCACGTCTCCAGGTGGCGGGTGCCGGTGAAGACGTCGCGAAGCCAGAGGGTCTGGTCGGCGTCCCAGCCGGCGAGCAGCGTGGCGGCGCCCTCGATGCCCAGGGCCATGCCGGCGGTGGACAGGTAGCCTGCCACGCTCACGTGCACGCCGTCCCACTCGCGGGCGACCGAGGGCCAGTCCGGGAGCAGCCACATCCCCGTGTGGCCGGTCCACCTGGTCCAGTCGGCGCGCCGGGACGCGGTGACGTCCCGTGGAAACGCGGCCACCAGCGCGGCCCAGTCGTCAGGGCCGTGGACCTCGTACACCCGTGCGGCCGGGTCGATCCCGACGGCCCAGACCTCGAAGTCCTCCTCGCCCAGCGGGTCTTCGGCAACGGCGAGTCCCACGGCGGGGAGGCCGCCGATGGGCCCCCTGCTCGTCCACGTCGTGGCGTAGACGGGGCCGGACCACCAGGCGCCTGAGACGGGCACATCCGGCCCGGGGAACGGGGCGGGGACGGCTGGCCCGCCGGCGGAGGGAGCCGGAGGAGGGCCGGCGGCGGGGCCGCGCAGCGCGCCGGGTGCGGGCGGCGGGGACGCCGCCACGGCGGCGGCGGAGCCGGAACCAGACGCGGCGGAGCCGGACGCGGCGGAGCCGGACGCGGCGGAGCCGGAACCAGAGGCGGCGGAGCCCGGCTCCTGCTCCGTCGCGGCCTCGATGGCGCGTATCACGTCATCGCCCCGCGCCAGCGCGGGGCGATGCTCGCAGCCCAGCCAGCGCTGGTGCCGCCGGTCCGCCGGCGTCCGCCACCAGGCCGCCGCGGGCGCCGCGGCGACGGTCTCGGCGAGCGGGAGGAACTGGGCCGCCGCGGCGGCGAGCAGCGGATCGATCTCGGAGAAGTAAGAGCCGAAGGCCCAGCCCGCCGCCGTAGTGGCCACCGGGCCGAGGAGGGCGAGCGGGTCGGTGAACCACCGCTCGTTCGGTGAAATCCTGACGGCCTCAGCCACGGCGGACCCGATCAGCTCCGTGACACCGCCGCCGGGATTCATCCACTCCGGCCACCCGGTGGCGCCGCGGCGCGTGCGGCGCGGCCAGCGAGCGCGCAGGCCGGGCCGCTCCTCCGCCCGGAGGAACGCGACGCCGGGCGGGACCGGCCTGCCGGCCGCGGCGAGCAGCCTGAGCCGGTCCACGCCGGCCAGCTCAGCCAGCATCGCCCGGCCAAGCGGGCCGGCGGTCAGCGCGCCGGGATCGGGGCCCGTTTCCGCGGTCATGATCCAAGTCTGCGCACGCCAGGCGGGGCCGGGCAAAGCGTTATCGGTAGGATCGCGAGTCATGGAGCCGCTGGCGCAGGTGATCCTCGGCAAAATCGAGAGCCTTTACGACAGGTACTTCCGCGCGACGATCCGCGGGCGCTGGTGAACGCGGCCGACTGGTCGACGGTCGCCAGCGTCGCGACCGCTCTCGGGACGCTGGTTCTGGCGTTCGCCACGTTCGCCGCCATCCGGTCCGCGAACGCATCCGCCCGGGTGGCCGAGCGGGCGTTGCTCGCCGGGCTGCTCCCCGTGCTCGCGCCGTCGCGGACCGACGATCCGCCGCTCAATGTCAACTTCGGTGACCAGAGGTGGCTGGAGATCCAGGGCGGCGGCGGCGCCGCGGCGATCGGCGGCGGGGATGGCTCGCAGGGGCCCGCGGAGGACGTGATCTACCTGGCCGTGGGGCTGCGCAACGTCGGCAGCGGGATGGCGGTGCTGCGGGGCTGGCATTTCTATCCTGAGTGGCACCGTAACCCGGGGCATGCGCCGCTGGAGGAGTTCCAGCAGCAGCAAAGGGACCTCTATGTACCGCCTTCCGACACCGGGTTCTGGCAGGCCGCGTTCCGGGATCCTGAAGATCCGCGTTACCCGGCGGCGAGGAAAACGATCGAGGCCGGCGACCCGTGGACGGTGGAGCTGCTGTACGGGGACTACGAGGGCGGCCAGCGCGTGATCGCGCGGATGCAGCTCCTGCCGGGGCGCCGTGCCGAGGGAAAGCCGGTCCGGTGGGTCGCGACCATCAGCCGGTACTGGAACCTGGACCGCCCTGACCCGCGCTCACACGACGGTCACTGACCCGGCGGGCGGGCTCGCGGCCTGGCTCACGGCCTGGGCTCACGGCCTGGGCTCACGGCCTGGTCACGGCGGGTTGTGAGCGTTAACAATTTCTTATGTGTTGCTCTGAAAGTTTCAGGGGCGGTCACAGTAGTGGTACATGTACGCATAGAACACTCACAAGCTCACGGCTTACTTTGATGCATCCTTATCTCTGTTGGGGGAGACAACGGATGACCAACACACGTGCCGGAACGCGGGGAAGACGCCGCCAACGGCGTCAGCGCTGTCAGCGCTGTCAGCGGACCCGGCGTTAGCCGGCAGGCCCTCCATGGACAGCCGGACGGCGGGACGCCATCACACCACGCGGCAGTGGAACCAGCGGTACCGCCCGACCCTGCTGCTGCTCGATTCCCCGGGCCCCGATTTCCCGGGCCCCGATTTCCCGGGCGACGACGGCCGGGCGGGCGCGCCGGGCCGACCGGGCCCGCCGGGTGACGCGGCGCGCCGTTCGCCGGGCGGCTCGCCGGACAGGCGGCGGTGGCTCGCCATGACGGCGTCGGCGGTGCTCGTCGGCCTCACGGTGATCGCCGCATTCGCCGGCACGGCGATTCTGCGGATCGCCGCCGGCGGCCATGGCACGGCACCCGGCCTCCCCATACCGACGGCGCTGCCGCTGCCCGTGATCGCTCCGAGCGGCGCCGCGGGCGCGCCGGCGGGGCCGCCTCCCCCGCGCCGCGCCCAGCATCCGCCCCGCCACCGGAGGGCGGTACCGGCGCCCAGCCCGCCGCCGAGCCCGCCGCCGGCCCCGGCGACGCCGAGTCCTGCTCAGCCCCAGACCGCGGCGGGCCGCGGCCCGGCAACGGTTGTCACGTACTTCGTCCCGCACCGGTGGCCGGGCGGGTTCGAGGGGCAGGTCCAGGTCACGAACAACACCGCGCAGCCGGTCAGCGACTGGCAGATCGTCGTCGCGCTGCCGCAGGATCAGATCACGTCGTTCTGGAACGCGACCGGGTATGTCAGCAACGGCATCCTCCTGCTGCAGCCGGCCAGCTACGATCAGTCGCTGCCGCCAGGCGGCACACTGAACGTCTACTTCACAGCCCAAGGGCCGGAGACAACCCCCGAGGCCTGCGCGTTCGACGGCATCACCTGTGGCTAGCCGGCCAGCCGGCCGCCTGCTCACGTCCGCGCGCCCGTATGCGGTCTGCGCGTCCGGTTTCCGGGGCGGGGCGCGGGGAAGCTCTTATGAACCTCTTAGCTCGCCCTCTGGTAACGTTCCACTACGTCCATCACAATTAAGCAACGAATGATCATCGCGCGGATGGGGCCAATGAAGCGGAGCGGAGCCGTATCGCGGCACCTGCCGGTGCCGGAGAGCTTCCGTGGTGGATGGAGGTGCGGATGGGATGGCTGACCCGGGGAACCGGCCGTCACGGCAGGAAAGCGGACTCTGCGGCCACAGACCTGGCCGGGGTCTCCGGCGATCCTGCTGGCGATTCCGGGGAACGCTGGCCCGGGGAACGCTGGCTCGGCCGCCCGTCAGGCCGTCTCGCGGTCACTGCCGCGCTGGCGACGCTAGCCATCGTCATGATCCCGCCGGCGAATGGAGCCGCCACCGGCGCCGCCACTGACATCGTGCACCGGCTCGCCCGCGCCGTCGGCCACTTCGTCAGCCGGTCACACGCCGGCCAGGGGTTCGGCGGCACCGCCGCGGTGGGCGCGCTGTTCACCACCCAGAACGGGAAGCTCAGCCAGCACTTCTGCACCGCGAGCGTCGTGCACAGCCCGGCCGGCGACCTGGCGGTCACCGCGGCGCACTGCGTGACGGGTGTGGGCTCGTCCATCGCGTTCGTTCCCGACTACGACAACGGCAAGGACCCCTTCGGCGTCTGGCAGGTCACACACGTCTACACCGACAAGGCCTGGCAGTCGTCCGCCAGCGCGGACGACGACTTCGCCTTCCTCCAGGTCAGCCCGACCAGCCAGAGCAGCCCCATCGAGGACATCACCGGCGCCGAGCAGCTCGGCACCCGAGGGCAGAGTCACGCTCTCGTCCGGGTGATCGGGTACCCGGACAACGCGGGCCAGCCGGTCGTGTGCGACAACTGGACGGAGAGCTTCGGCTCCACGCAGCTGGAGTTCGACTGCGGCGGCTACGCCAACGGGACCAGCGGCGGCCCGTTCCTCGCCGCCGTCAGCAGCTCGTCGGGCCAGGGCATCGTGATCGGGGTGATCGGCGGATACCAGCAGGGCGGCGACACACCGTCCGTTTCGTACTCCGCGGTGTTCGGGCCTCGCGTGGCCGCCCTCTACCAGGCGGCGATAGCGAGCGGCTGAGGCGCGTCACTCCTCGCGGGCCGGCGGCGGGACGATCGCGTCGATGCCGGCCAGGTCCTCTTCGGAGGGAATCCACTCGCCCGCCGCGGCGTTCGCTTTCACCTGTTCCGGGTTCATGGCCCCCGCGATGACCGAGCTGCATCCCGGCTGCGCCGCCAGGGCCCCGATCGCGACCTCGAGTATGGTGACGCCGCGTTCCCGCGCCCAGGCGATCAGCGCCTCCACCCTGTCCAGCTTCTCGTCGGTGATGAAACTCTGCCGGGACGCCAGCCGGATGCCTTCCGGCAGTGGCTGGCCCCGCCGCACCTTGCCGGTGAGCAGCCCGTTGGCCAGCGGGAAGTACGGGAGCACGCCAAGGCCGAAGTGCCGGGCGGCGGGGACCAGCTCCGTCTCGGCCGCCCGCTCGAGCAGCGACCAGTGATTCTGCGCCGAGATGAACGGCACCCGGCCATCCTTCGCGGACAGGTGCGCGGCGTCCGCGAGCTGCCAGCCGGAGAGGTTCGAGTGGCCGATGTACCGGACCTTCCCCTCGGTCACCAGCTCGCTGAGCGCGGCGACCGTCTCCTCGACCGGCGTCCGCGGGTCCGGCGTGTGCAGCTGGTAGAGGTCGATGTAGTCGGTGCGCAGCCGCCGGAGCGACTCGGTGACCGCGCGCCTGATGTAGGCCCGGCCGCCCTTGGCGCCCGCCGCCGGCCCATAACCCATGTCCGCGCGCTGATGGCCGAACTTGGTGGCCAGCACGATCTGATCGCGGCGCCTGCCCAGCACCTCGCCGAGCGCGCTCTCCGACCCGCCGCCCCCGCCGTAGATGTCGGCGGTGTCGAAGAGCGTGATGCCGGCGTCGATGGCCGCGTCCACCACCGCCCGTGTGCCGTGCACGTCGAGGCCCCTTCCGAAGTTGTTGCAGCCGAGGCCGGTCACGGAAACAAGCAGCCCGGAACCACCAAGGGGTCGGTAGCGCATGTTCGGTATCTTACGGGCACCGGAAGACGTCTCTTACGCTGCGCCGGCGCCGTACCGCACGCGTGCCTTAACCGGAAACGCATGTAACGCCCCGGGAAAACGCGGCTGAATAGCCTCACCGGAATCATCAAGGAGCTGGAGGATGGGGAGCATGAGCAACGTGAGTAACGGGATGCCGGCCATGGATCTCGGCGGTGCCCGGTGGGTGAAGAGCCGCCGCAGCGGCCCCACGGGCGGCAACTGCGTGGAGGTGGCATTCCTTTCCGGGCGCCAGGTGGCCGTCCGCGACTCGCGTCATCCAGACGGGCCTGCCCTGGTTTTCTCGGCACCCGAATGGAATGCTTTCATCGGCGGGGCCAAGGACGGGGAGTTCTAGGACGGCTGCCCGTTTTGCCTGGCCGCGGCGACGGCGGCAGCGCAGACGCGTGCCAGGTCGTCGTCGCCGGTCACGTACGGCGGCATCGTGTAAATCAGGTCGCGGAACGGGCGCAGCCAGACGCCCTCGGCCACCGCGGCCGCCGTCGCCGCGGCGACGTCCACCTCGCGCTCGAGCTGCACCACGCCGACCGCGCCGAGCACGCGGACGTCCGCGACGCCGGGCAGGCCGGCCGCCGGCGCCAGGCCGCTCCTCAGCGCCGCCTCGATGCGGAGCACCTCGGCGCGCCAGCCGCGCGGGTACGTCCCGTCACCGCCGAGCAGGACGTCGAGCGACGCGTTCGCGACCGCGCAGGCCAGCGGGTTTCCCATGAACGTGGGGCCGTGCGCGAGGACCGGCAGCTCGCCCTCGGAGATGCCGGCCGCGACCTCGGCGGTGCACAGCGCCGCGGCCAGCGACAGGTACCCGCCGGTGAGCGCCTTCCCGACGCACATGACGTCCGGCGAGACCCCACCGTGCCCGGCCGCGAACAGCGAGCCGCTGCGGCCGAACCCGGTGGCGATCTCGTCGAAGATCAGCAGCACTCCGCTGCCGGTGCAGGCCTCCCTGAGCACGCGCAGGTACCCCGGATCGTGGAACCGCATCCCGCCGGCGCCCTGCACGACGGGCTCCACGATCACCGCCGCGAGCTCGGCGGCGTGCGAGGCGATCAGCCGGGTCAGCGCGGCCGCGTACGCCGGGTCGACCCCGGCGCCGAACCCGCCCGGCGGCAGCCCAGCGAACACCTGGCGCGGCAGCACCCCGTCCCACATGCGGTGCATGCCGCCGTCCGGGTCGCACACCGACATCGCCATGAACGTGTCGCCGTGGTAGCCGCCCCGCCAGGTCAGCAGCCGCTGTTTGGCGGGGCGGCCCCGGGAGCGCCAGTACTGCAGGCACATCTTGACCGCGACCTCGACCGACACCGAGCCGGAGTCGCACAGGAAGACGTGCCCGAGCCCGTCCGGGGCGAGCGCGGCCAGCCGGTCGCAGAGCAGCACGGCAGGCTCGTGCGTCAGGCCGCCGAACATCACGTGGCTCATCCGCCCCAGCTGCTCGCGCGCGGCCGCGTCCAGCGCGGGGTGCGCGTAGCCGTGGATCGCCGCCCACCATGACGACATGCCGTCGACCAGCTCCGCTCCGCCGGCGAGCCGCAGCCGCACCCCGGACGCCGACTCCACGACGAGCGGCGGCACGGACCCCGGCATCGGGGCGTACGGATGCCAGACCCGGCGGCGGTCAAGCTCGGTGATCTTCGCTGAGGTCAGCACCCGAGGAATTATGCCGAACGGGACGTGCGGTCACCCGGGAAGGTGCGCCTCGAACGGCTGCGGCACGCCGGTCCTGCCGTCGCTCCACGCGACGTACAGCGTGGAGCCCACGTACGGCCAGGTGCCGGTCGTCACGATGTTGTTGTCGGTGTAGTCGCCAAAGTTGGGAGTGATGTCCGATGTGGAGTTGTCCCAGTTGGAGGCGACGCTGGTGATGCGGGTGTCCATCGCGGGCGCCCGCGCGGCCCGCGGGTCGATCCCGATCGCGGCGTACACGTCCGTGTTCGCGGTCGCCGGGGACTTCCGGGAGAACCACGTCACGTCGAGCTTGCCGCTGGCGTCCGCGGCGCGGACCGCGGGCATGAAGTTCAGGCCGCCCGCGACCGGCTTGTCGACCAGTACCGGTGCGGACTGCACCGGCGCGAGCGTCCCGAGGCTGAAGCTCTGCAGCAGGACGTCGCCCAGCGGATGGTAACGGGCGTCGTTCCACACCATGGACACGGTGCCCGCTGGGTCGCTGACCGCCACCCGCGGCCAGTCCGTCGGGGCGCGGTTGAACCCGGGAATGACCTCGGAATCGATGGAGGTCAGGGGAACACCGATCTTCGCCGACGCGCCGCACGTGGCGGTCTTCACCAGCGGCAGGCACCCAGGCGGAACCTTGGCCAGCACGTCGCTGGTCGGCGTGGCGGCGGTGGAGCACGGCGGGTAGCCCTCGTTGGTGCCGAGGTTGAATTCGTACCCGACGTAGAGCGCGCCGGTGGCGGGATCGGCCGCCGGGTAGGCGCCCTCGTTCTCGCACGCGCTGGCCGACGCGGGGGTGATGTTCAGGTACGGGCGCGTGCCGGGCGCGTTGGTCTCGCAGGCGGGAGCCGCCGGCGTGCCGCCCGCGGGGCCGATCCCGCCCGCGGCGTTACCCAGGTCGCAGACGCTGGCGTCGATGTTCGTGCCGAACGTCGCGGCGACGAGCGGGAAATCGGTGTAGGAGGCGTAGAGCCGGTGGTGCGCCGGGTCGACGGCGATGAAGTCCTTGTCGAGGAAGTCGCATTCCAGCGTCTTCCCGACCGTCCTGCAGAACGTGCTGTTGCCGATGATCACCGGCTGCCCGCAGCTCAGCGTCGCCCGGCTCCCCGTCCCGGCGACCTCGCAGGCGTCCATGGCGATCTGCGACGTGCCGGAGCCGGCTGTCGAGTTGTACAGGCTCGAGATGTAGAAGTACGTCCTGCCGCCCACCCGGTACGCGGCGACGCTCGGATCGCCGCCGTAGAGGTAGTTCCTGCAGTTGGCGTTGGGCAGGCCGCCCAGGTCGGTGAAGGTCTTGCCCCCGTCGGCCGAGAACCCGAAGCCGGTTCCCTCCTCCTTGTTCTGCGCCGCGCCGCAGTACGTGAAGAAGGTGGTGGAGTCGTTCCACGCCTCCACCACGTACCGGCCGGCGGCCGCGACCGACACCTCGGACTGGCCGTACGCGCGCACTCCTGCGGGGTTGACGTCCTCAGCGAAGCTGGCCGCGTCCACGTTGCGCGGCGCCGGGGAACCCGCCGGGTGCGGGACGGCGGCGGCCCGGGGAGTTCCCGCGGTGTTGCCCGGCGCGCCGAAGCAGAACGCCTGCGCCCCGGCGGACGCCAGCCAGTGGGTTTTGAGCTTCGCGCAGAACGGGTTACCCGCGGCCGCTCCGGTCGTATGGCCGCCGATCCCGGCGCTGGGCCGCGTGGCCCCCGCCGCGGCCGGCCCGGCGGCGGCCAGGGTTCCCGCCAGCACCGATGTGGCTCCGGCCACCGCAACTACCAGGCTTAGTGCGATTCTTCGTGTCACCTGAGCCCCTTCTCTCGCGGCCCCGGACCACGCCAGGACCGCAGCCGATCCCCCCTGGTACTGAGAAGGACGCCCGAGCGGGTTGTTTTGTTGCCCAAATACTTCTGTACCGGCGAATTCGGTACAGAAGTGACGGGTATTCCTGAGCGACAGCGCAGGGATGCGGGCGTTACGAGCGGCGGGCGGGGGTGCCGCGCTTCTCCCTGATGCGCATCGACAGGCGCACCGGGGTGCCCTCGAAGCCGAACTCTTCGCGGAGGCGGCGCTCGATGAACCGCCGGTAGGACGCCTCGAGGAATCCCGTGGTGAACAGCACGAAGTGTGGCGGGCGGATGCCCGCCTGGGTGGCGAACAGGATCTTGGGCTGGCGACCGCCGCGGACCGGCGGCGGCGTCGACCCGACCAGGCCGGTCAGCCAGGCGTTGAGCCGTCCCGTCGGTATCCGGGTCTCCCAGCTCGCCAGCGCCTGCTCGATCGCCGGTACGAGGCGGTCCACGTGCCGCCCGGACGCGGCGGAGATGTTGACCCGGGGCGCCCAGCGCGCGTTGTACAGCTGCCGGTCGATCTCGCGCTCCAGGTAACGGCGCCGCTCCTCGTCGGTCAGGTCCCACTTGTTGTACGCGATGACCAGCGCCCGGCCGGCGTCGATGACCATGGACACGATCCGCAGGTCCTGCTCGGTGAGCGGCTCGCTCGCGTCGATCAGCACGACCGCCACCTCGGCGCGGTCCAGCGCGCCCGCGGTGCGCAGCGCCGCGTAGTAGTCCGCGCCCTGGTTCTCCCTGAACCGCCGCCTGATCCCCGCCGTGTCCACGAAACGCCAGGTCGTGCCGCCAAGCTCGATGAGCTCGTCCACCGGGTCCCTGGTGGTGCCGGCCTCGGCGTCGACGAGCGCGCGCTGCTCACCGGCGAGCTTGTTCAGCAGGCTGGACTTCCCGACGTTCGGGCGGCCGAGCAGCGCGACCCGGCGCGGGCCGCCCTCGGAAGGCCGCTCCGGCGGCGCCTCCGGCAGCGCGTCGAGCAGGACGTCGAGCAGATCGCCGCTGCCGCGGCCGTGCAGCGCGCTGACCGGCACCGGCTCGCCCAGGCCGAGCGACCACAGCGACGCCGCGTCGGCCTCGGACTTTGCGTCGTCGACCTTGTTGGCCGCCAGCACGACCGGCTTGCCCGACCGGCGCAGCACGCCCGCGACGGCCTCGTCCGCGTCGGTGGGGCCCACCCGGGCGTCCACCACGAACAGCACGGCGTCCGCCATCTCGACCGCGATCCGCGCCTGCGCCGCCACCTGCGCCGCCAGGCCCCGGGCCGACGGCTCCCAGCCGCCGGTGTCCAGCAGCGTGAAGGTGCGGCCGCGCCAGATCGCGTCGTAGGCCACCCGGTCCCTGGTGACGCCGGGGGTGTCCTCCACGACCGCCTGGCGGCTGCCAAGGATGCGGTTCACCAGGGTCGACTTGCCGACGTTCGGCCGGCCTACGACGGCGACGACCGGCTGCGCCTGCGGGGTACCGACGTCCGCCACGTCATTCTCGCCGCCGGGAGCCGCCTCGTCGTCGAGGGAGCCGGCGCTTCCGTTCGGTATCAACGGGTTGTCTCCGGCACGCAGGACAAGCCGGATCGCTCCCGCGCCAGACGTGCGATCAGGCCGACCACCTCATCGAGCCCGAGGTCGGTGGAGTCGATCTCCACCGCGTCGGCGGCCTTTGCCGACTGCGCCGCGTCCAGCCCGTCGCGGCGGGCCTGATCCGCCTCGGTCTCCGCGACGGACGTGCCCTGATCCCCGGCGTGGCGGGCCGCCCGGGCCAGCCCGGCCGCCGTCAGGTACACCTTCAGGCAGGCGTCCGGCGCCACCACCGTCCCGATGTCACGGCCTTCGGCGACGATGCCGGAGCCGGTCCCGGCGATGACGCCGCGCTGCAGCGCGACGAGGCGCGCACGGACCTCCGGGACCGCGGCCACCGCGCTGACCGCGGTGGATACCTCGCGCGACCGGATCTGTGCGGTTACGTCCCTGCCGTCAACCCGCGTCCGCGGGTTCTCCGGGTCGGTGCTGACCTCGATCCGCGGCTCGCCCGCGTGCCCGGCCACCGCGGCGGCGTCGGCCGTGTCCACGCCGCGGGACAGCAGCCACCAGGTCAGCGCGCGGTACGTGGCCCCGGTGTCCAGGTAGCGCAGCCCCAGCGCGCGCGCCACGCCGCGTGAGGCGCTGGACTTCCCCGATCCGGACGGCCCGTCCACGGCGATGACTGGCCCGGCTGAAATACACACGTCGGATAGGTTACTGTGTTCGCCCGGCCGGATGACCCGCGGGAACCCGGTGAACCGCGTTAACCTCCGCTCTTGCGGCGGAAGGAGCGGCGGCTCGAGGCGGGGCCGTGGGTTCCGTGCACCCTGCTGGGTTCCCGGCCGTCCGTGCCGGCCGCGTCGCTCGCGTGGGCGGCGCGCTTACGGTCGAGCGCGGCGCGGAATTGGCGCTTGACGTCCTCGAGATCCGGCCTGCCGTCGCGTTCGGTGGCCTCCGGTGTGTTTTCGGCGGCGTCCGCGTGATGTCCGGCGGCTTCCGGCGAATCCTCTTCCATGACCGTCAGTGTCGCACACGGGCCCTGGCCGGGTCTCTCGCGGCCTGCCCGCGGCCCAGCTAGCGGCGAACCGGCCAGCCGCCCTTCTCCGCGGCCGCCAGCAGGAAGGCCGCCTCGGCCGGGCGCACATACAGCTCGGCGACGCCCACCGGCAGGCCCGGCGAGTGCTCGATCCGGACGTCCTCGATGTTGACTCCCGCGTCGCCCGCCGCGGCGAACAGCCGCGCGAGCTCGCCCGGCTGGTCGCGGATGACGACCTGCACGAGGGTGAAATCCCGGGGCGTTCCGCCGTGCTTTCCCGGGATCCTGGAGGTACCCGCACGGCCGCGGCGCAGCAGGCCGGACACCGCGTCCTCCGCGGCCGGTGCGTCGGCGTACGTGACCAGCGTGCTGGCGGCCTTGGCCAGGTCGGCGGCCACCTCGGCCAGCACCCTGGCGACCGGCGCCGCGTTGGCCGCGAGAATCTGCCCCCACAGCCGCGGGTCGCCGGCCGCGATCCTGGTCACGTCGCGCAGCCCCTGCCCGGCGAGGCCGAGCGCGCCCGGCGGCGCCTTCTCCAGGCGGGCCGCCATCGCCGCGGCCACGACGTGCGGCGCGTGCGAGACCAGGGCGACCCAGCGGTCGTGCGTCGCCGCGCGGGTGATCACCGTGTCCGCGCCGCACGACGTCGCCAGAGCGGTTACCGCCGACAGCGCCCCGGGCGACGTCTCGGGCAGCGGGCACAGCGCCCACGTGCGGCCGAGGAAGAGGTCGGCGCGCGCCGCGGCGGGGCCGTGCCTTTCGCGGCCCGCCAGCGGGTGCCCGGGCACGTAGCTGGCCAGGTCGCAGCCAAGCTCGCGGGCCTGCCTGACGGGGAGCACCTTGACGCTCGCGACGTCGGTGTACCAGCGGGCAAGGCCGCGCGCCTGTGCGTCCGCCAGCGTGGCCGCCACGGCGTCGGGCGGGACGGCGATCAGCGCGACATCCGCCCTGGCACGGCCGCCGTCATCCGGCAGCGGCTCCCCGGCTCCCAGCTGGGCCGCGAGCCGCACCGACGCCTGGTCGGTGTCGGAGAGCCAGACGGACACGCCCCGCTCGCGCAGCGCGAGCCCGGCCGAGGTGCCGATGAGGCCCGTTCCGATGATCAGGACGCGCGTCGCGGAGCTCACGTCACTGCGCTATGTCGAGCCGCAGCGCGGCGGCGCCGCGCAGGTACACGTGCTGGATCTCCGACCGCGGGCGCGTGGACTCGACGTGCGCAAGCAGGCGGACGACCCGGGGCATCGCACCGGGCACCGGGATCTCCGTGGCACAGATGAGCGGCACGTCGTGGAACCCGATCTTGCGCGCGGCGAGCGCGGGGAACTCGGCGGTCAGGTCCGGGGTGACGGTGAACAGCACGCTGATCACGTCGTCGGTGGTCAGGTCGTTGCGGTTCATCACCGCGTTCACCAGCTCAGCGGCGCCATCCAGGATCGCGTCCCGCTCGTTCGCGTCGACCTGCACCGCACCACGGATCGCCCGGACCATTCCTCGTCTCCTCCCGTCACCCCCCCGTCACCGGCACTCAGGCTACAGGCCGACGGCGGCATACAGCTCACCTATTTCCCTGGTTGAAAGGTCACGGGTGCTGCCGGGGCGAAGGTTGCCCAGCCGGACGGGACCAACGTCGGTGCGGACCAGCCGGCTGACCGGGTGGCCCGCCTCGGCGAGCATCCGACGGACGATGTGCTTGCGCCCCTCGTGCAGCGTGATCTCGACCAGCGCCCGGGACCCGGCCCGCTCGACGACCCGGAAGCGGTCCGCCACGGCGACCCCGTCCTCGAGCTCGATTCCGGTGGCGAGCCGCCGCCCCAGGTCCCTGGGCACCGGGCCGGCCACGTCCGCGAGGTACGTCTTGGCGACCTCATAGCTCGGGTGGGCGAGCCGGTGCGCCAGCTCACCGTCGTTGGTGAGCAGCATCAGGCCCTCGGTGTCGTAGTCCAGCCTGCCGATGTGAAACAGCCGTTCCGCCCGGTCCCCGAGGAAGTCGGTGACCGTCCGGCGCCCGCGCGGATCGGACATCGCGGTGAGGACCTTCGGCGGTTTGTTGAACGCCAGGTACACCAGGTCCTGCCGGGCCGGGATGCGCTTGCCGTCCACCTTGATCACCTGGCGGTCCGGGTCGACCCTGGCGCCGAACCTGCGGACGGTCTGCCCGTCCACGTCGACTCGCCCGGCGCCGATCAGTTCCTCGCAGTGCCGCCTGCTGCCCACGCCGGCGGCGGCGAGCACCTTCTGCAGCCGGACGCCGCCGGGCACGTCGGTGAGCCCGTCGCGCTCCCCGCCGTCGATCCCGTCGCGCCAGCCCGGGTCGATGTCGTCCGGCATGTCACGCTCCCCCGTCCTCGATGTCCTCGACGTCATCCGGCAGGAAAGGCGCCAGGTCAGGCAGGTCGGCCAGGCTGGCCACGCCAAGCCGCTCGAGGAAGTACCCGGTGGTGCGGTACAGGATGGCGCCGGTCTCCTGGTCGGTGCCGGCGTCCTCGACGAGGCCGCGCAGCACCAGCGTCCTGATGACACCGTCGCAGTTGACTCCGCGTACCGCGGATATCCGGGCCCGGCTGACCGGCTGCCGGTAGGCGACGACCGCGAGCGTTTCGAGCGCCGCCTGGGTGAGCCTGACCTCCTGCCCGTCCCTGACGAACCGCTCGACCAGCGGCGCGCAGTCCTCGCGGGTGTAGAACCGCCATCCGCCGGCGATCTCCCGCAGGTCGAAGCCGCGGCCTTCGGCTTCGCAGGAGGCTGCCAGGTCGCGCAGCCCGGCGGCGACCTCGCCGCGCGGCCGCTCGAGCACCTGGGCGAGCACCACCTCGGACACCGGCTCGTCGGCGACGAGAAGGATCGCCTCCAGCGAGGCCCGCAGGCCCGGCCCGTCCGCGGCCTGCGGGTTCGCGTCCTGGGCGTCCGCGGCCTGCGCGTCCTGCCCTGGCCCGTCCGGCGGGCTCGCCATGAAGTCGCTTGTCATTGTGCTACTCATCACCTGCCGTCAGATCCCTGACGCTATCCGTTTCCCAGTGCGATGGCACATCGTCCTCGCCCATGTCCTCGTTGCCGTCCTCACCCGCGCCGGTCCAGCTGACATACAGCTCGCCCAGCGGCACCACCTGCTCGAATGCGACCGTGTCCTCCCGGTACAACTCGAGCAGCGCGAGGAACGACGCGACGATCTCGTAGTTGCCCGCGGCTCCCGCGGTCAGCTGCCGGAAGCTCGCCCTGCCCAGGCCCCGCAGCCGCGACGCGATCGCCGCGGCCTGTTCCCTGATGCTGATGAACGGGGCGTGGATGTGCTCCGTCGACACCACCGGCGCCGCCTTCGGGGTCAGCGCCCGGGCCGCGATCGCGGCGAACTCCTGGGGGCCGAGGTTGAGCAGCACCTCGGGCAGGAGCTGCGCGAACCGGGGCTCCAGCGGCACCCGGCGGGGGAAGCGCCGGGCGGCGGCGGCCATCCGGGCGGCGAACACCGCCGCGACCTCCTTGTACGCCCGGTACTGCAGCAGCCGCGCGAACAGCAGGTCCCGGGCCTCCAGCAGCGCGAGGTCCTCCTCGTCCTCCACCTCGCCCGACGGCAGCAGCCTGGCGGCCTTCAGGTCGAGCAGGGTGGCCGCGACGACGAGGAAGTAACTCACCTGGTCCAGGTCCCAGCCATCGGAGCGCTGCCGGATGTAGGCGATGAACTCGTCGGTGACCTGGGACAGCGCCACCTCGGTGATGTCCAGCTTGTGCTTGGAGATCAGCGCGAGCAGGAGGTCGAACGGCCCCTCGAACACGTCGAGGTGCACCTCGAAGCCGCCCGCGCCCCGCGGCGCGTCGGCCGCCTCACCTGGAACAACGTTGCCTGTCATCGTGTCACCCGCCGCCGTAACCACGGTACGACCGTAGCGGACCCGTGCGCCCGTCACGGCTGCCCCGAACCGTTACGGCTGCCGCTGCGGCCGCCGCGAGACCGTGCCCGCCTCGCCCTCCCACGCGGCTCCGCTGGCCGCCGGGGCGACCCCGTTGCCGCCGCTGGTCCCGTTGGGGGCGTCGCCGCTGGTCCCGTTCGGGGAGTCGCGGCTGGGCTCGTTGGCGGAGTCGCCGCTGGGCTCGTCGCGCATGCCGATCCGGCGGGCCAGCAGGCTCTCCTTCCCCCGGGCATCCAGGTCGGCGAGGAGCACCGCGATCGCCTCGCGCACCAGCCTGCCCCGGTCGACCGCGACGCCGAAGCGGCGCAGCGCGAGCCTGGCGCGCTCGAGGTCAAGCAGCTCGTCCGCCGTCAGGTAGACGGTGATCTTCTGCGCGTGCTTCTCACGGCCGGAGGCCTGGCGCTCATCTCCGCCGTCGGGGCCGGGCGCGGCGGCGGGACGCAGCAGTTCGGCGACGCCGGGAAGGCTTACCCGGCGTGATCGCCTCCTGCCTGCCGCCACCGCTCCAGAACCTCCTTGGCAAGCTCGCGATAGGAACTCGCCCCCATCGACGCGGAGTCGAAACTCGTGATGGGTTCCCCGGCCACAGTAGCGTCCGGGAAGCGCACGGTGCGGTTGATCACGGTATGAAAAACCTTGTCGCCGAAACCATTGACGATGCTGGCCAGCACCTCTCGCGTGTGCAGTGTGCGCGAGTCGTACATGGTCGCTAGCAGCCCGTCGATGTTCAGCTTCGGGTTGAGCCGGTGCGACACCTTCTCGATGGTCTCCATCAGCAGCGCCACCCCGCGCATCGCGAAGTACTCGCACTCCAGCGGGATCAGCACGCCCTGGGCGCACGCCAGCGCGTTGATGGTCAGCAGGCCGAGGGACGGCTGGCAGTCGATCAGGATGATGTCGTAGTCGGGCACCAGCGGCTCGAGGACGCCGCCGAGCACGTACTCCCGCCCGACCTCGTGGACCAGCTGGACTTCGGCGCCGGACAGGTCGATGTTGCTCGGCAGCAGGTCCATGCCGTTAATGCTGGTCTTGTACAGCACGTCATGCGCGGTGATGTCGCGCTCCATGAGCAGGTTGTAGATGGTGCTGTCGATGTCGTGCGGCTGGATGCCCAGCCCCACCGAGAGCGCGCCCTGCGGGTCGAAATCGACCAGCAGCACCCTGCGGCCCTGCTCGGCCAGCGCCGCTCCCAGGTTGATGGTCGTCGTGGTCTTGCCGACGCCGCCCTTCTGATTGCAGATGGCGACGATGCGTGCCGGGCCATGCTCGGCAAGTGGCTCGGGGTCAGGGAAAGGGGATACCGGCCGCCCAGTCGGGCCTAGCTCGCCCGGCTCGGGCTCTCTGATGCGGGATGCTGCCACCAGTGATGAACCTCCCGGGGCTTTAAAAGGCTGCGACGGTGCCCGAAACCTGTTGGGACTCTAGGCCCTGGGCCGGCCCCCGGCAAGCCGACTCGCCGTTTGCGCCGGATATAGGCTCTTTATTTCCGTGCCACCTGTCCCGGGGCGCCTGCACCGAGGGCGCCGCCACGGCGCACGGGGCGCCCCGATTGCGCCGATTGCGCCGCCGTTCGTTCGTCAGCGCCGCTCAAATCCCGCGCACCGCGTGACGGGGAGACGAGGGTAGCGGGCAAGCGCCGCGTCCCATGCGGCGCGCATACAACGCAGGTACACCGTGCCCCGCCGTGTCTCATTGAGCTTCGCATGCCCGCAGGCGCCACAGAGCCCGGGCTCCGCGCGGATTTTCAGCCACGCGGCGTCAGATGGCCGGTCAGGCATGAGACACAGGATATTCCCCGATGAGGAACCCGGTGCTCTTCTCGGCTCTCGCGGGGGTGCAGCTCTTCTGGGGGGAGTCCTGACCTGGAGTTTTGCCTGATTTCCGGTTAATCGGCTCTATCCCGGCACGGCGCAGGGCCAGTACACGCTCGGGGCGTGACCCGCCCTCTCAGCCGGTGATTGTGCGGGCTCAGCCGAGGATCAGCTCGGCCACCTGGCCCAGGATCTGTGCGCGCAGTGGCACGTAGACCACCAGCGTCGTGAGCAATGAGCCGCGCCAGGCGGGCAGTTCTTCGCGGATCTTGCCCGCAGGGCCGATGAGCGCGAGCTGTTCCACGAGCCATGTCGGGATCGCGGCGGCTGCTTCCTTGCGGTTTCCCGCGATCCACAGCGCGCTCACCTTGGAGACAACGTCCTCGTGGCCCATCCTGACCAGCGCCTGGGCGTGGAAGTTGCGGCCGGCAGGGCCGATAAAGCTGGCGAACACCGGGCGGAGCTGGTCGGCCGCGGCTTCGGTGTCGTCATCTAGTACGACCGGAACCGTGCCGATGACCTCGAAGTCCCCTGTCGCGCACCGTGCTCCCGGGCGGGCGGCGCCCAGCGCTAGCGCGTCGCGGTAATGACCGTCCCGGTACGGCGAGTAATAGGTGGCGATCCAGCCATCAGCTATCTCCCTGGCCAGGGCAACATTCCCGGGGCCCTCGGCGCCCAGGACGATGGGCAGGCCGGGGCGCAGCGGCCGGACCGTGGAGGTGAGTGCCACCGCTTCGCTCCCGTCCGGCGCCGGCAGCGGCAGTGACAGGTGCCTGCCCGCATAGGCGACAGGGGCGTCGCCGGCCAGGACACGCCGCACGATGGCCAGGTAGTCGCGAGTACGGCCAAGCGGCGGGTCGAACGGCTGGCCGTACCATCCCCGAACCAGGTCCGGCCCGGACAGGCCCAGGCCGGGCACGAACCGGCCGGCCGACAGGTGATCCATGCTCAGCGCCGCCATCGCGGTGGCCGCGGGCGCCCGCGCGGCCATGTGCATGACAGCCGTGCCCAGCCGGATAGTGCTGGTATGCGCCCCGATCCAGGCAAGCGGCGTCAGCGCGTCCGAGCCGTGGCCCTCCGACGTCCACACCGACTCATAGCCGATGGCCTCGGCCTCGCGTACCGCAGGGAGCAGGCCGTGCGGCGGCCCGTCAGCACCCCAGAATCCCAGCAGCAAGCCCAGTTTCATACCTGATCACCCATTCTGGCGTAGGCACCGGTGCCGGGCCGACGCCGACGCCGACGTACGCTGTTCGCTGACGAACATTGTACGTAAACTTACGGCATGGAGCCACGGGCACGCGAACCGGTCAGCCGCCGGGGCCAGGCGATCCGCCCGGCGCTGAGCCGGGCAGCCATCATCGAGACGGCCCTGCACATCGCCGACACCGAGAACCTGGATGCCGTCACCATGCGCCGCGTCGCGACCGCACTGGATACCAGCGCGTCCGCCCTGTACGTATACATCCGCAGCCGGGAGGACCTGCTGGACGCCATGTTCGATCACGTCATGGCCGCCGTCGTTCAGGCGGCCATCCCCGCAGGCACCTGGCGGGAGCGCCTGAGCTGGCTGCTGATCAAGTCGGTTCAGGCCGCCAGCGGCCACGGCGGGCTCGCCCAGGTGGCCCTGGCCAAGGTCCCCTCCGGCCCGAACGCGCGCCAGATCACCGCGCGGGTACGGGAACTGCTCGCCGAAGGGCAGATCCCCGAAACGGCCATCCCCGCCGCGCTCGACCTGCTCGCCTTGTTCGTCACCGCCGCGGCCCTGGACCGCGTCCCCGCAGCATCCGCCACCCCCGGGCAGCACCATGACCTGCTGCGCTGGGAGACCGAAGTCATCCTCAACGGGCTAGCCACCACCGCACCCCAGATCCCGCACACCCGGTGACAAGGGGATGACGCACACGGCGGTACACGCCCAATGTACAGACCTCCATCACTCGAAACGAGCTGCATCCATCTCGCGGCGAGGGCTGAGAACGATCGGGAACGCTGATTCGCAGCCGGTGCGGTCTCGCGGGTAAGCAAAAAGGGCTCCCGGATAACCATAGCGGCTTGAAATGATCATGAACTAGCACTAGTATTTGAATTAGATTCTTGAAACCCTAGTTATCCAAACGGGCGGTGGTTTCACATGCCGCAGGAACCGGTCTCCGGGCACGGGCGGGATGAGGACCCGTCCGCTGCCCCGCGCGGGCCGGTTCCGGGGTTCCCCGGCGGGAGTGCCGGGGTGGCGGCGCGGGCGGCAGGAGGGTATGCCGCGTTCGAGCAGGGCTGCGCCCTGGACGGGGAGATCGCCTCGGCGGTGATGGGCGTCGTGCTCGACGAACTCGCCGGGCCGCACCGCCGCCCGGCGGGCGCCTCCGATGATGCGGTGCTCGGCATGCTCGGCGGGTTCGACAAGCTGTCCGCGTGGTGCGAGGCGGGCAAGCTCGGCCTGATCCGGGAACTGATCCGCCGCCACCCGCAGCCGGGGCTGGAGGGCCGCGGCCCGGGCGGGCTGCCCGGCGCGTGGGCGCGGGGCCTGGCCCAGCAGATCAGCGCCGAGCTGGCCATCTCCGCCCGCGCCGCCGGTAAACTGCTCGACACCGCCCACGCCCTGGCCAGGCTGCCGGAAACCGCTCACGCGCTGGACACCGGCGCGATTTCGGGTCATAAGGCATCGATCATCGCCGAGGCCACCGGCCCGCTAACCGACACCCAGGCCGCCGAGGCCGACCGCCGCGCCGCCCCCAAACTGGCCGGCAAGGCCCCCGGCGAAGTGCGGGAGATCATCCACCGGATCGTCATCGCCGTCGACCCCGACGGCGCGAGGCGGCGCCGGGAGCAGGCGCAGCGCGAGCACGCCCGGGTCGAGTTCTGGCAGGACGCGGCCAACGGCACGGCGAACCTGGCCGGGTTCGCGCTGCCCACCGACGAGGGGCTGATGTGCAACCAGGCGATCCAGGACCGCGCCCTGGCCTACAAGAAAGCCAGGGTGTTCCCCGGCCACCCGATGGACCTGCTGCGCATCCGCGCCTACATCGACCTGCTGCTCGGCCGCGACGCCCGCGACGCCATGACGGCCCCGGCGGACGGCCGCCGCGCTCAGCCGGACGCGGAGGCTGGGAACGGCGGCGGCCAGAGCGAGGACGGGAACAGCGGAAGCGGTAACGGCGGCTCGGGGACCGGCGAGGATGATCCGGCGGGCGGCGCCCCGGCGGGCGGAGCCCCGGTGGGCAACGGCACCGGTTCCGGGCTGGCGGCCAACGTCAACCTCACCATTCCCCTCGCCACGCTCCTCGGCCTCGCAGACCGGCCCGGGCACCTGGCCGGGCTCGGCGCCATCGACCCCGCCCTGGCCCGCGACATGGCCACCGCAGCCGCCGCCAGCAACCGGTCGACATGGTGCGTCACCGTCACCAACGACCAGGGCCACGCCATCGGCCACGGCTGCGCCCGTCCCGCCCGGCGGACCAGTGGCACCACCAGTAAACGCGGCGACCCAGGCGACCCCGGCACCGGCCGCCCCGGCACCGGCCGCCCCGGCACCGGCGATCCGGGCACCGGCGGGACACGCACACGCGACGGCCCTGCATTCACCCAGCGAGACGGTCACGGGCCGCCCGGCGGCTACCGAACATGGACCCTCAGCACGGGAGGCGGCAAGGAATTCACCGTCGGCCTCGGCCCGATACCGCTGACCGAGTGTGACCACAGATATGAGTCGGCCGGCTACCACCCCAGCGGCCTGCTTCGGCACCTCGTGCAGATCCGCAATGGCACCTGCACCTTCCCGCCGTGCCGACGGCCGGCCAGGCAGTGTGATTTCGAGCATGCCACCCCCTATCACCGGGGCGGCCGCACCGACTTGTGCAACTGCGGGCCCCGCTGCCGCTGCGACCACCAGGTGAAACAGAGCGAAGGCTGGTCGGTCACCCAGACGCTGCCGGGCTGGCACGAATGGCGGACGCCGTCTGGGCGCCGCTACGTCAACGGTCCCACCGAGCACCCCGTCTGAGGCCCGTCCGTCCCGTCTGGGACCGGCGGCGGCCCCGAGGCGCTTACCGCTTCGGATGGCCTGCGGTATACCTAGAGCATGCGCGGACGCTCGCGTGGAGGCCTGGGGGCTATGTTGTGCTGCGTCCTGGGCGCGGTGATGCTTCTGGCGTCTTGTACCGGCAGTCCCGGCCGCGGGCCGGCCGGATCTGGCACGTCAGCGAGCGCGGTGACCTCAGCGGGCGTCGGCGCGCCGGCGTGCTCCTACCAGTCCGGCGGGGTCAGCGGATTCGTGGCATCTCCGGGCCCGGCGGCCGGCGCCCAGTTTGCGCTCGGGCGGATATACGTCTATGCGGGCTATTCACAGGCGCTGGTTCCGGCGACAGGCGACGGTCCGTGGCGGTACTGGCAAAAGCGCGGGATCCTGATCCGGGCGGGCACCGGTCCGGTCACCGTCAGCGTGCCGCCCTCGTGGCGCCAGCGGGCCGCGATCAGCTACGGAACCTACGGCATCGTCAGCTCGCTCGTGCTGACCGCCTGCCGGCAGCCGCCCGGCGTCTGGGACGGGTACGCGGGCGGGATCTACCTGCGTGCCGCCGCCTCTTGCGTCCCGCTCGTATTCGCCACAGGTAACCGAAGCATCACCATCCGCCTCAGCGTTGCCGGCCACTGCGGCTAGTGGCGCCGCAGCCAACGTTTGCCGTTCCCAACGAGTCGGGGGGCCTACGGGGGTGACATACGAATGGCTGACCAGCACAGCGGCCTGATGTTCCTGCGGCACCCGGCCGACCGCTACATCTTCGAGATTGGCGGGCAGGTTGAGGGGTTCAGCCCGGCGGACAGTACCGAATTCATTCAGGCGGCACACGCGAAGGCAGAGCGTGCGGCGAAGGAGATCAGAACACTGCGCGCCCATTTCCGCTCGGCCGATGACGTGGTTCGCTACTACGCCCCGGTCTCAGGCCGCACGAGCATCTACGGTCAGGCCAGCCTTGCGACGGCTCTCGGCCTAGCCGGGAACATGGAGCACTGCCGGCGAGCGCTTGACCGCGCGCTCAGGCAACGGGACGGGGCCATGGTGAATCTGAAAGACGCAACCGCCTGGCTGCTCACGGCCCGCGAGGCCGCCGAGGATACCGCCAGCTTCCGGTCGTGGGTCATGGCTGCCACGCAGCGGACCAGGCAGGAACTCAGATTGCCGGACGGGTTCGCCTTGCCCGCGCTTTGCTAACCGAGGGCGCGGGGGTGGGAGGCGGCGTAGACCTCGCGGAGCTTGTCGACGGTGACCAGGGTGTAGACCTGCGTGGTGGTCACCGAGGCATGGCCGAGCAGTTCCTGGATGACCCGGATGTCCGCGCCGCCGTCCAGCATGTGCGTCGCGAACGAGTGCCGCAGCGTGTGCGGTGACACCCCCTCCACGCCCGCCCGGCGGGCGGCGGCCTGCAGCACGCCCCACGCGCCCTGCCTGGTCAGGCGGCCGCCGCGCGCGTTACGGAAGACCGCGGCGCTCGCGGAGACCTGCCGCGCGACCAGCGCCGGGCGCGCTCGCACCAGGTATGCCTCCAGCGCACGGACCGCGTAGCTGCCCACGGGGACGATCCGCTGCTTGCCGCCCTTCCCGGCCAGCCGCACCGCGGGATCCGCCGCGAGGTCGAGGTCGTCGACGTCCAGGGTCACGGCCTCGGAGATCCGGGCGCCGGTGCCGTACAGGAACTCGAGCAGCGCGCGGTCCCGCAGGGCACGCGGATCGTCGCCGGTGACCGGCCCCGCGGCGTCGAGCAGCCGCTCCACCTCGCGAAGGGTGATCGCCTTCGGCAGCCGCCTCGGCGGAGCCGGGGGAGCTATCTCCCGCGCCGGGTCGTCCGGCGTCATCCCCTGGGCCCGCGCGAACGCGTGCAGACCGCGCACCGCGACCACCGCGCGGCCGGCGGAGCCGGCCGCGAGCGGCGGGTGGTTCTCATCGCCCTGGCGCAGCGACGCCAAAAATCCCGCCACGTCGGCCGGCCTCACGCCGCCAACCGCGGTCTTCCCCCTCGCGGCCAGCATGTCCGCGTAACGGCGCAGGTCACGCCGGTAGGACTCGATCGTGTTGGCCGCCAGCCCGCGCTCCACGATCAGGTGCTCCAGGTACTCCCGCACCGCTTCCCGCACGGTGACCACGGGCCGCGCGGTGACCATGGGAGATGCCCTAGTTGAGGATCTCGGCCAGGGAGGTGTGGGACAGGCCGTGCGCCTCGGCGACCGGGTGAGAGGTGAGCTCACCGTCGTAGGTGGACAGGCCGAGCGCGAGCGGGTGATCGGCGCGCAGCGCGTCCCGCCAGCCCCGGTTGGCTATCTCCACCGCGTACGGCAGCGTGACGTTCGTCAGCGCGTACGTCGACGTGTGCGGCACCGCGCCGGGCATGTTGGCGACGCAGTAGTACAGCGAGTCGTGCACCCGGTAGGTCGGGTCCGCGTGCGTCGTGGGCCGTGAGCCCTCGAAGCAGCCGCCCTGGTCGATGGCGATGTCCACCAGCACCGATCCGGGCTTCATCCGGGACACCAGCTCGTCGCCGACCAGCTTCGGCGCCTTGGCGCCTGGGACGAGGACCGCGCCGATCACCAGGTCGGCGTCGATGACCGCCCGCTCGATCTCGTAGGCGTTGGACGCCACCGTCTGGCAATGGCCCTGGTAGATCGCGTCCGCGGAGCGCAGCCGCGCGACGTTCTTGTCCACCAGCAGGACCTCGGCCTGCATGCCGAGGGCGATCGCCGCCGCGTTCATGCCGGACACGCCCGCGCCCAGCACCACGACCTTCGCCGCGTACACGCCGGAGACGCCGCCCATCAGCACGCCGCGGCCGCCTCCGTCCCGCTGCAGGTGATGCGCGCCGACCTGCGGCGCCATCCGGCCCGCGACCTCGGACATCGGCGCCAGCAGCGGCAGCGAGCCGTCCGGCAGCTGCACGGTCTCGTACGCGATCGAGGTGACGCCGGCCGACAGCAGCGCGTCGGTGCAGGCCCGCGACGCGGCCAGGTGCAGGTAGGTGAACAGCACCTGCCCGCGGCGCAACCGGTGGTACTCCTCGGCGATCGGCTCCTTCACCTTGAGGACCAGGTCCGCCGCCCCCCACACGTCGTCGGCGGCCGGGGCGATCTTCGCGCCCGCCGAGGCGAAGTCCTCGTCAGGGATGGCCGAGCCGGCACCGGCGCCGGCCTCCACGAGTACCTCGTGCCCGTCGCGTACCAGCTCGTGCGCGCCTGCCGGCGTGATCGCGACACGGTACTCGTGGTTTTTCAGCTCACGGGGAACACCAACCTTCATGACAGCTCTGGTCCTCTCTCCAGGCGCCGTTGCCTAGGACTCGGGCGCGTCAGCGGGGCGGAGTGCCGCGAACCCGTCCGACCTGGCAGCATACCCGGCCAGGACGCCCAGGATCGTCACCCCGTTGTGCAGCTTTCCGGCCAGCGCCGCCCTCACCGCCTCATCCAGCGGCAGCCAGCTGACCTCGATGGACGCCTCCTCGTGCTCGCGCACGAACCCCGGGTCGGCGGCCGGCGTCAGGTCGCGGGCGAGGAAGACCCGCAGCCGCTCCGTGGAATACCCAGGCGAGGAGAAGTAGTCGATGAGCGTGTGCCACTCGCGGGCTGCGTAGCCGGCTTCCTCGAGCAGTTCCCGCTCGGCGGTCTTGTGCAGTGGTTCGCCGTCCACGTCGCGCAGGCCCGCGGGGATCTCCCACAGCAGCCGGCCAACAGGATGCCGGTACTGCCTGATCATCAGCACGCGATCGTCGTCATCCACCGCGAGCACGGCGACCGCGCCCGGGTGAGTGACCACCGTCCGTTCAGCTATCTGATTATCGGGAAAGCGGACCTTGTCGGCGCGTACGGAGATCAGCCCGCCCCCCAGCTGCGTGGCGGAGGAGACCACCGGCAACTGTTCGGGAACATCCTCGAAGGCCGCGGGGATGTCAGGCACTGGCTACCGCCCGGCTGGCGGCGTCGGCGGCGGTCCTGGACCTGGCGAGGGCGGCGGCGATCAGGCCGCTGAACAGCGGATGCGGCCGGGTCGGGCGGGACAGGAACTCCGGGTGCGCCTGGGTGGCGACGAAGAACGGGTGCATGTCCGGCGCCAGCTCCACGAACTCGGCCAGCCGCCCGTCCGGCGACAGCCCGGAGAAGACCAGGCCGGCGTCCTCGAGCGCCGCGCGGTAGGCGTTGTTCACCTCGTAACGGTGGCGGTGCCGCTCGGAGACCGAGGCGGTGCCGTACAGCTCGCCGACGATCGTTCCCGGCTGCAGCACGGCCGGATACAGGCCGAGCCGCATGGTGCCGCCCATGTCCCGCTCCCCCGCGACCACGTCCACCTGGTCAGCCATGGTCGCTATCACCGGGTGCGGCGTGACCGGATCGAACTCCGTGCTGTTGGCCGCGTCCAGCCCGGCCAGATCCCTGGCCACTTCGATGACGGCGCACTGGAGCCCGAGGCAGAGGCCGAGCAGCGGGATCCCGTTCTCGCGGGCGTACCGGATCGCGCCGATCTTCCCCTCGATGCCGCGCACGCCGAACCCGCCGGGGATGAGCACGCCGTCGACGCCGTCGAGCTGACTGGCGGCGGACTCGGGGTCCTCGCAGTCATCGCTGGTCACCCACCGGATGTCGACCTTCGCGTCGTTGGCGAAGCCGCCCGCCCGCAGCGCCTCGGCGGGCGACAGGTAGGCATCCGGCAGGTCCACGTACTTCCCGACGAGCGCGATCGTGATCGACCTGGCCGGCCGGTGCACCCGGCGCAGCAGGTCGTCCCACTCGCTCCAGTCGACGTCGCGGAACGACAGGCCCATCCGGCGTACCACGTACGCGTCGAGGCCCTCGGCGTGCAGCACCTTGGGGATGTCGTAGATGGACGGCGCGTCCGGGGCGGAGACGACCGCCTCCTCGTCCACGTCGCACATCAGGCTGATCTTCCGCTTCAGCCCGTCGCTGATCGGCCGGTCGGACCTGGCGACGATCGCGTCGGGCTGAATGCCGATCGAGCGCAGCGCCGCGACCGAATGCTGCGTCGGCTTCGTCTTCAGCTCGCCGGACGGGCCGATGTACGGAAGCAGGGACACGTGGAGGAAGAAACACCGGTCCCTTCCGATCTCGTGCCGTATCTGGCGGATCGCTTCGAGGAATGGCTGCGATTCGATGTCGCCGACGGTCCCGCCCACCTCGGTGATCACCACGTCCACCTCTGGGCCGCCCATCCGGAGGATGCGGGCCTTGATCTCATTCGTGATGTGCGGGATGACCTGCACCGTGTCGCCGAGGTAGTCGCCGCGGCGCTCCTTGGCGATCACCGTCGAGTAGATCTGGCCGGTGGTCACGTTCGCCTCGCCCGACAGGCGGATGTCCAGGAAGCGCTCGTAGTGGCCGACGTCGAGGTCGGTCTCGGTGCCGTCGTCGGTGACGAAGACCTCGCCGTGCTGGAACGGGTTCATCGTGCCCGGGTCGACGTTCAGGTAGGGGTCCAGCTTCTGCATCGAGACCCGGAGGCCGCGCATCTTCAGCAGCCGCCCGAGGCTTGACGCGGTCAGTCCCTTGCCGAGGCTGGAGGCGACGCCTCCGGTAACGAAGAGATGCTTGGTCTCCGCGGGCCGTGACTGGATCGTTGAAGCGGCCAAGATGAGACTCCCGTGGTCGGTGATGTTACGGCGAAAGCCGCAGGTCCACGGGCCACCAGGATAACAGGCCGCAGATCATGGCCTTCGCATCGGCGCGCCGGGAACCTCGCCGCGGGCGGGAGCCCGGCGGGGTGCCGGGTCCGCAGCCTGGGCCGATTCCTCGTACGCCCCGTGAAGCGCGTCGCGGTGCGCCTCCTCTATTCCCCCCTCGTGCCGGGCCTCCTGCGCCTCGTGGTGAGCCTCGCCGAACCTGGCGAGCATGACGGCGCTGGCGACCGCGAGGCCGAAGCCCGCGACGGCGGCCGGCTCGAGCCCCGGCCTGGTCTTGTCGCCGAGGAGCAGCACGCCGATCACCGCCGGCGGCAGCGTCTCGGCGAGCACGATCGCGGCGGTCGCGACCGTCACTCTGCCGCCTTCCAGCGCCGTGGCGTAGAACAGGAACGAGACGATCCCGGCCGCGATGACGGCGTAGGCGGCGGGATCACGGATGAGCGAGGACGGCTCGAAACCGTTGAGCACGCGCGCGGCGAGGCCGAGGATCCCGTAGCCGAGGCCGGCCACCATGCCGAGCACCGGAGTGCGCAGCGGCTCGTGCAGCCGTGCGGCCGCGAGCCCGCAGAGCCCGAGGCCCGCGATGGCGAGGATGAGGGCGAGCTTGAAGACCGCGCCCGCCTCGCTGGCGCCCTCCGCGCCGGCCGACGACCCGAGCAGCCCCACCCCCGCGACCACGCCGGCCACCGCCAGCCACTCACGCCAGGAAAGCTGCACTCTGACCAGCCAGGATGCGACGACCGCGGTCACCGCGAGGTTCGAGGCGACGATGGCCTGAACGGCGAACAGCGGCAGCCGGTTCAGCGCCACCAGCTGCGCGACGAACCCGAGGGTGTCCAGCCCGAGGCCGACCATGAACCGCCACTGGCCGAGCATCCTGACGAGCAGGCCCGCGTCGACGCCACCGGAATCCGCCGCGACGGCGGCCGAACGATGGCTGGCGGCACGGACGGCCATCGCCTGCATCACCGTGGCGATGCCGTAGCACAGCGCCGCGACGAATGCGGCGATCATGCTAGCCAGCACGGTTATGACCTTACGCTCAGCGTGTCCTCAGCCTTCGCCCAGCTTCCCGCCTTCGGCACCCCGGCGCGGCTCCGCCGCCGCGGGCGCGCCCGCGGCCCGGAACCCCGGCATGCCGACCCCGTCACACTCGCACGTTCCCAATTCTGGGCGCCGATAACGTCGGGAACCTCAGCCACTTTCAGGAAAACAGTCAGCTTCCCATAAGAATTCCGGGCAACGAGTAACAAGTTGCCGCCCTGTGATGTTACGGCTGGGCTTCGGGGGGTACCCCGAAGCGACAGAGCTGGGCGGGCTTCCCAGGTGGTCCACAGTGGGCGGTAACCCATCCGGTACCAGAACGGCCCGGAAAGCGGGTTGACCTGGCTGTGGTGCAGCAGCGTGACATCGATGCCCCACGCGTCCAGCTCGCGGTGCGCGCACCGGACGAGGGCGGTACCGACCCCGCCGCCGCGCTCTTCGGGGATCACGAACATGGTCTGCAGGTATGCCGCCGGGGACCGCCGTGTCATTCCGCTGATCCACCGGGCGTCCGGCGGCGGCTGCGTCACGAGCAGCGCGACGGGACGGCGCCCCCGTTCCGCCAGCCAGGTCCAGGCGGGCTCCGGCCGCTCCAGGCTGGCGCGCACCTCGGCGTAGAGCAGCTCGGCGGTGGCCTCCCGCTTGACCGGGCCGCCAAAGTGCGCGTCGAACTCGATCACGCCCATCTCCAGCGCGAACACCGTGTCAACGTCGAGCGGGCCCGCGCGCCGGATCGTCACGCCCGGCGGGGCCGGCGGCCGCCCGTTGCCGCCGGGGGCGCTGTCGGACCGGGCGATGCCGGACCAGGCGGTGCCGGGAGGGTTGCCGGACCGGGCGGTGCCGGGGGGGTTGCCGGACCGGGCGGTGCCGGATCGGGCGGTGCCGGGGCGTGTTCGCGCGGCGACCACCGTCAGCGGCTGCAGCCCGTGCCGCAAAAGCGCCCTGACACCGGTGATGTCACGGGTCGGCCAGCTGATGAACGCCGCCGTGTCGTCCTCGTGAGCCGCGGCGACCCCCGCCAGGTGATCGCGCCACTGGGACAGCAGGGCGCCCAGCGATGCCGCCGTGTCCTGGCCGCCCAGCCGCGGGGTGAGGATGAAACGGGTCGCCGCGCCCCAGGTCTGGTTCAGTGACCCGGGCGGGACCGGCTGGTGAACGCACGCCCCCAGGCCGACCGCGCGGCCGTCCGTCCCGGTCACCACCAGCGGGGCGCCGCATCCTTGCGGAAGCTGCCCCGGCGCCGGGAGCAGCGGATCCAGGGACCGCCAGCGCCTGCCGACCGCCTTGTTGATGTCGTTGACGACATCGCGCACCACCCACGGCATCGCCGACCTCCCGTCAGCCCGGCCGCCAAGTCACCGCGCCGGCGCCGGGCGGCGGGGAGCGCGCCGGGTCATGGGATCACACGCCGGGGGCATGGGATCACACGCCGGCGGCCTGCATGCCGCGCAGCTCATGCTTGAGTTCCTTGATCTCGTCCCGGAGCCGCGCCGCGACCTCAAACTGGAGCTCGGCCGCTGCCGCGTGCATCTGCTCGGTCATCTGCTGGATCAGGTCGAGAAGGTCACCGCGTGGCGCGCCGCCGGTCCCCGCCGCGTCGCCGGCCCCGGCGCCGCGGGCGGCCGCACGCGCCCGGGAGGACAGCCCGGGAACCGGGGACTTGCCCCGGGACTGCTGCCGTCCGGCGCCGCCGATGAGCTGCTCGGTGTCCGCGTCCTCGCGGATGATCTGGTCCAGGATGTCCGCGATGCGCTTGCGCAGCGGCTGCGGGTCCACCCCGTTCGCGGTGTTGTAGGCGATCTGCTTCTCGCGCCGCCGGTTGGTCTCGTCGATCGCCCGCTGCATCGACGGCGTGACCTTGTCGGCGTACATGTGCACCTCGCCGGACACGTTCCGCGCCGCCCGGCCGATGGTCTGGATCAGCGAGGTGCCCGAGCGGAGGAATCCCTCCTTGTCCGCGTCGAGGATGGCGACCAGTGACACTTCGGGCAGGTCGAGGCCCTCGCGGAGCAGGTTGATGCCGACCAGCACGTCGTAATCGCCGAGCCGCAGCTCACGCAGCAGCTCGACGCGGCGCAGCGTGTCCACCTCGCTGTGCAGGTAACGCGCGCGGACGCCGTTCTCCAGCAGATAGTCGGTGAGATCTTCCGCCATCTTCTTGGTGAGCGTGGTGACCAGGACGCGCTCGTCACGCTCGGCCCGCTCCCGGATCTGGTCGAGCAGGTCGTCGATCTGCCCCTTGGTGGGCTTGATGATGACCTGCGGATCGACCAGCCCGGTAGGCCTGATCACCTGCTCCACGACATCACCGCCGACCCGCTGCAGCTCGTAGGGGCCGGGCGTCGCGGACAGGTAGATGGTCTGCCCGATGCGGTCGCAGAACTCCTCCCATTTGAGCGGCCTGTTGTCGATCGCGCTCGGCAGCCGGAAGCCGTGCTCCACCAGGACCCGCTTACGGGACACGTCGCCCTCGTACATGGCGCCGATCTGCGGCACGGTGTTGTGCGACTCGTCTATGACCAGGACGAAGTCCTCGGGGAAGTAGTCGAGCAGCGTGTTCGGCGGGCTGCCGGCCTCGCGCCCGTCGATGTGCCGTGAGTAGTTCTCGATGCCCGAGCAGCTCCCGACCTGCCGCATCATCTCGACGTCGTAGGTGGTCCGCATCCGCAGCCGCTGCGCCTCGAGCAGCTTCCCGGTCCGCTCGAGCTCCGCCAGCCGCTCGGCGAGCTCCGCCTCGATGCCGGCGATCGCGCGCTCCATCCGCTCGGCTCCGGCGACGTAGTGCGAGGCCGGGAAGATGTAGAGCTCGGCGTCCTCGCTGATCACCTCGCCGGTGAGCGGGTGCAGGGTCATCAGCCGCTCGATCTCGTCGCCGAACATCTCGATCCGGACCGCGAGTTCCTCGTACTGCGGGATGACCTCGATGGTGTCACCGCGGACCCGGAATGTGCCCCGGGTGAAGGCGACATCGTTGCGGGTGTACTGCATGCCCACGAGCTGCCGGAGCAGCGTCTCCCTGTCGATCTCGGCGCCGACCCGGAGGGTGAGCATGCGGTCCACGTACTCCTGCGGCGTACCGAGACCGTAGATGCACGACACGGACGACACCACGATCGTGTCCCGCCTGGTGAGCAGCGAGTTGGTGGCGGAGTGCCGCAGCCGCTCCACCTCGTCGTTGATCGAGGAGTCCTTCTCGATGTAGGTGTCGGTCTGCGGGACGTACGCCTCGGGCTGGTAGTAGTCGTAGTAGGAGACGAAGTACTCGATCGCGTTGCCGGGCAGCATCTCGCGGAGCTCGTTGGCGAACTGGGCGGCGAGCGTCTTGTTCGGCAGCATGACGAGGACCGGCCGCTGCAGCCGCTCCGCGATCCAGGCCACCGTGGCGGTCTTGCCGGTTCCGGTCGCGCCGAGCAGCACGGTGTGCTTCTCCCCCGCCTCGGCGCGCTTGACGATCTCCGCGATGGCCTGCGGCTGGTCGCCTGCCGGGACCATGTCGCTGACGACCTTGAACGGGGCGACCTTGCGCTGAAGGTCAGTGACCGGACGCACGACAGCACCTCCTCCTCACCGCGCGGCTCAGAGTTCAACTCTACGGCGGGGGTCCGACATTCCGTGTTTGGCGGGGACGCGCCCCGGCCCGCCCCCCGGAACCCCATCCGCTGCTCTGCCGGTCCGGCACAAGCCCCCGGAACCCCCACCGCTACGGCGCCACCGTAGAATCACGCGATCGGGGGCCGTCGGCCTCCGCGAGTCGCGTGATCGCGGAATGTGGTCCTGGCTCGACATCCCGGGACGGTCACGGCCGACGGGCGTCGTGCTCCGGCGACCGCGCGCGACGCGACACGACGCGGCGCGCCATCGCGGCGGCGAATTGTCCCTGTTCGCCCCTTCTGAAGGCGTCAACGCTCCCCATCGAGGCTCCCGCTAACCGGACAAAAGGGGCAGTCATCATGATCGCGGAAACGGGGGGCCGAATAGGGCGCGTCTGTTTTTAACTTGGCGGTTGTTTCGAGTGTTGGGCTGTACGTGTCGGTGCATGGCTTACCGGCGGGTATGCCGG
>JAFAZE010000097.1 GCA_019239975.1 Streptosporangiaceae bacterium | reverse complement strand
TGGACCCCACCGGCCGCGGCCGCCAGCGGTGGACCAACCGGTGGAAGGCCGCCCTGAACGCCTTCGACATCACCTTCGACGGCCGCCTCAGCGCGGGACGCAAGTAACAACAGAGGAAGAAGTTACACCGTTAAGTTGACAGACCCTCAGCATGTTCAGCGCCGGGCAACATCCATCGCGTGGAAGGTGTTGCCGTGCCACAGGAAGTGCTTGGCCCGCTCCAGGTCACGGTCGGCCTGCCCGGGGTCGGGGATCCACGGCGCGTCGTCGTCATCGTCGTAACGGGCGGGCCGCGCCGGCAGGGACCGGGTCATCTGGCGCAGGACGGTCAGGCGCATGGTGATGTGGAACCAGTCGATGTAGTGCTCGGCCTGGGGGTTGAGGTAGCGAGGGATGTCGCGGACGTCCTCGCCGCCGTCGGTGAGGAACACGACCTGCTGGTTGTCCTGCAGCCCCTGGGAGCGCAGCAGTTCGTACAGCCGCCGCTTGGGCTTTTCGTCGTAGGTCTGGACCCAGGCGAACGTCTTGGCGGGCCCGCCGCCCGTCGGGGTGCTGGTGCCGGTGACGGCCTCGAACCAGCCGTCCTTGCGGGAGGTCTGCCGGCTGGAGTGGACGTAGCCGCCGTCCAGGGTGACGACCAGGGGTAAGTCGGGCCGGGGCAGTTCCTCCCATTCGGCGGGGCAGGTGTCGATGAAGCTGAACCGCTCCTCGCCGAGCTCGTTCTCCAGTCGCGTTGCCGTGTGCTCGACGTGCTGGCGGACCGCGGTGGGCTGCAGGGCGCGGCCAAGCGGGAAAGACTCGCCTAGCAGCGTGGCGGCGGCGCCGTAGGAGGTCAGCGCCGCGTACTTCGCCTCCTGCAGCAGCAGCTCGGGCGTGGTCCGCTCAGGCAGCAGGGCCGCCAGCGGGCTGACGGTCGACGGGCCGCCTGCGGCGCAGGGACACGCCTTGTACCGGGGGCTTTCCAGCCGCAGCGTGCCGAACAGGGTGCGCAGCACGATGTGCCGGGTGTCCTTGCGTCCGCGGGGCCGGCCGCAGCTCGCGCAGTCCCGCCCGGCGACGGCGGCGTCGGCGGCCTGGGCGGTGAGGAGGTGGTGCTGTATCCCGGACAGCACCTTGTGCGCCTCGGCTAGGGCCAGGCCCGCGCTGGCCATGGTCAGGTCGTCGCGTGCGATCGCGGCGACCTGCTCGACGGCCGGCGGCGTGCCGTCCTGGGCATCGATGACGATCTGAACGGTGACCTTCACTGCTTCCTCCCGTCGCTGACGGACTCGGGGATGCTGTCCAGGGCCTGCAGAGCGCTGTTGAGGGCGGCCCGGTCGAGCTTGTCGAGGCGGGCCAGGTCCAGCAGCCGGGCCAGCTCATCGCGGCGCTCGCCGATCACCTCGGCGGCGGGCGCGTCGCCGTCGGCGTCCATCAGGTCGGAGATGATCTCCGCCATCCGGATGGCGATAAGCGCGGGCGGCCAGCGCTGCAGCAGCGCCAGGAACTCCTCCGGGCTGCCGAAGTGCTCGGGCGGCGCCTGCCTGGCACCCCCCGAGCAGGCGGGATAGCGGCGGCGCGCCGAGCGGGGCAGGATCTCCTCAACCCTTATGTCGTGGCGCCACCCGGCGGTGAAGTCGTACTCGTAGGTGAACCGCTCGCCGCGCCGCAGGCCGAAGCTGTCGAGGCGGACCTGGCGGGCGTCGCGGCTGAACCCTGCCGAACCGGGCCGCCACAGCCCGTACTCCACCGCGTGGATCGTGAACCTGTGCAGGTGCTCGTCACTCCACCCGAACGCCGTCTGCAGGATCTCGTGCAGGCCAGCGATAGAGGTCTCGGCGGCCACCAGCAGCCGGCGCCACACCAGCGGGCTGATCCCGGCCAGCACCACCCGCAGCTGGTACACCTCGCCCGTCACCGCCACGCCACGCTGGGCCACAAGGCTGATTGTCCCGGTACCGGCCGATGCCCGTGCGGGTTCCCGCCGATTGCCCGACCGCTCCGCCGGCCTCGGCGGGTCTAGCCGGTCACGTACGCGGCGGGCTGGCTGGTGTAGCAGCGGGGGCAGCTGACGGTGGCCAGGTCGCCGCGGCGGATGACGGTAAGCGAAGAGGTCAGCGTCGGCGCGTCGCTGACGGTGCCGCACCGGGCGCATCGGATGTAGACGGGTCGCCTTGCAGGTCGCGGTTGAGGGCGATGGAGATCAGCATCCTGATCATCGCGGCGTCCCGCTTCTCTCAGGACGCGCCGGGGTCGTGCTGGTGCTCGCTGAGCACTCGGCGCTCGGTCTCGCGCCATTCCCTGCCGAGCCGACGGCGGACGCACAGCTCCCGCCACTCGGCGCGCAGGCCGCGCAGGTCGGCGCGGATCTCGGCCCCGGGCGCCTCTGGTGGCCGCGGCGCGGTTTCGGGGTCCAGTTCCGCGTGTCCCGCAGTGAACCACCCGGCGTCGGTGCGGGGCACCCCGTCGAGGGGCTTGCCCGAGAACCACCGCCAGGCGAAGGCGCCCGGTGCCCGCAAGGCCCTGTGCATCCAGTCCGGCATGCCTCCCACGGTAAGCCGGCCGGCCGGCGTCCGGGGCGCCGCGCGCCAAAGCCTCTTGGCGGCATGTGACACAGAATTTAGATTATGTGCCACACTTGGCACGACGGCAGCCGACTCGCCCTGCTCACCATGCACCGGGTCGGCTCCGAGTCGGCGACGTTATGTGTCACATCAGCGGAGGTGCCCGTGGCCGTCGTCCCGTTCCCGGCCGCGCCCGGAGGCCAGCAACTTGACTGCGATGGCTCTGCAGCATGCCGGGCAGGAACCCCGACTGAAATTGCCTGATGAAAGCGGCGCCCGCCTCAAAGCCCACGTAGTTGAGGTAGGTCGGGGAGACGACTCCCCGGTATTTGTCCCACCAGCCCCGCTCGCGCGCCCCGGTTGAGGAGCTGGAGTCGCTCACGGGTGCTCTCTGAGGTGACTCCGTACTTGGTCAGCAAGGCGTCAAGATCAACCTCGGTGATCGAGCTCTTTCCGCCCTCGACCCAGATCAGCTTGGACGGCGACCACTCCATGGCCATGCGACCTTGCTAGACTTGGCTAAGCCTCGATCCACCGCCTTATAGCATGGGCCAGCGCTGATGCCGCTTGGTGTTCATGATCGTGAAAATGGGCGTGACCGGCTCACCGCTCACCGGTTCTGCGGCTTGTCCGATGTCCCTAATTCGCTGGGCTGGGTTTGTGCGGCCATCTGGCCGTGCGAGTTTCGGTGACCGGGTCCGGGCGGGTCAGGCCGCTGCTGCTGGCGGCCCGCAGGCAGCGGTGAACAGGGTCATCCATTCGTGCTCGCGGTGCCAGCCGGCGGGGAGGTGGAGGGTGATGTGGCCGCGGCCGTGCCGGGCGGTGCGGGCGGCGACGTCGATGAGGTCGCGGCGGATGGTGGCGCCGCGGGCCTTGCCGTAGGCGAGGCTGGCCAGGGATCCGGCGGCGCGCAGCAGGTTATGCGCGATCGCGGCGCAGGCCAGCCACGCGGCGTTGGCGGGGAAGAATCCCGATGGCAGATGCGCCAGCGGTCCGTCGGTCCAGTCGGCGAAGACCTGCTCCACGACGGCGTGGTCGCGGTGCTGTGCTTCGGCTTGGACCAGTTCGACCGGGGAGTCGGTGAAGACAGCGTGGTAGCGCCAGGCGGGGAACAGCTCGTCCTGCCCGGCCTGCTTGTTCAGGTCGCGGACCCGGCGCACGATCAGCCGGGCGGTGATCGCCTTCCCCTTCTTCGAAGTGAACGCGGTATAGGGCACCTCGGCGACCTGCGCGTCGGAGACCCAGCAGCGGAGCTGGTCATCCCAGATCGCGTGCGGATACCGGATCGCCGTCCACGCCGTCTCGGGGATGGCGGCGACCGCCGCACTGACCTTGGGGTCCATGGTCACCGTGACGGAGAACCGGGCGCCGCCCCGGCGGACCGCGCCGCAGAACGCAGCCGAGTAATACGCCGAGTCCGCCCGCACGATGAGCAGGCCGCCGCACCCGATGCCGCGGGCGGCGCTGATCGCCTCGGTGGCGAACGGGGCGGCTCCGCGGGCCGAGTTCGCGGTCCCGCCGCGCAGCCGGGTTGCGGCGATGACCGGCGCGCCCAGCGGGGTGGAAATGGTGGCGGCGAGCGCGTTCAGGCCGCGGACCAGCAGGCTCTTACCCTGGATCTTCGTATGGCCGAACCCGGCGCCCTGCTTGCGGTGCCCGTAGACCCGCTTTTGCATCGCGTCGATATCGATGAACGCCAGCACGTCCTTGCCGGGCAGCAGCGGCGCCCGCCGCGCAAGCTCGCCCAGCAGCAGGCGGTTCACCATTTCCAGCTGGCGGACATTCCCCCAGGTGAATGACCGCAAGTGCGACCCCAGCGTGGACGGCGCCCGGATCCCGCCGAACAGGCCGGGCATCGCGCCGTGCCGCAGCAGGTCCATGTCATCGATGCTGTCCGCCCCGGCCGCCATGCCCGCGACCAGGCACGGGATCTTCAGGTGCGCGTTCACTCCGCACGGCCCGCCGGGCCGGACATACGCCGCGACCAGCCGGGCGAGCCCGGCCCGCTGTGCCAGGGCCATCACCGGGACCAGCCCAGCCCGAGACACGAGATTCGGGTCATCGAACGACGCGTACGTCCTGCCCAGGGCATGCAACAATTGCACTTACAAGGTGTCCTTTCGAACCGGGTGCTGGAAGCGTCAGACACTCCCATCGTCCCAGTTCAGAGGGCACCTTTCACGTTGACACGCCCGGAATCACACCGATATGCCCGGTGGATCGAGGCTAAGTCAAGGGCCTCCTGCCCACTCAGTCGCGAAACGTCGCCGGTAGTTCGATCACCTCTTCGGTGATCTTTATGATCCGCTCGACCAGTCTCCAGATAGAGTCACCATGCGCGCTCATTACACTCCTACGCCGGAATTCCTGAGTGACCGGCCCGGCGTCCCGGCCAGCTGCCCCGGCCCGTAAGGGTCGGCTATTCATCCGGTGAAGCTGTGCAATGAGCTGCTCCGCTAGTTTAGCGGATTACCTCCTTCCTGCACGGCTGTGCGCCGACCTGAGTAGTACCAAAGGTTGGGATGGCGCAGATAGACAGGTAGCAGATTGCGGCGTTTGATCCCTTAGTCACGTACGCCCGGTCGGGATGATCACCGCCGGGCCGCAGGTTGACCGCCGAGGGATACTCGCTGGTGTACAGGTGGGTCAGCCAGTCGGCGCACTGGCAGATCCAGTCCACCTCACCAGGCACAGGCCGCGCCCGGCGCGGACTTGCGGCGGGCGCAGTCGGGACCCTGAACCCATAGCTCATGCTCGCACTGCAAAGCGGCGCTACCGGAACGGGACACATCGAGGCCTTCATCGTCCTGATCGTGATCTTCATCGCGATCTTCTGGCGGGATGTCATCAAGATCCTGCTCATGGCAACCGGAACCAGGAACGAAAACGAACCTTCCTGACCAGGGGTTTCTCACTCAGCGAGCAATCCTGCCCCCCGCGATCCATCCCGGGGAGGCGCGGGGCGCGCCCCGGTGCCGGCGCGCCCCGCGCTCAGGGAAGGGTCCTTGACTGGCTTCGCCGGTACTTCCAGCCCGGACACAGCCGGCCCTCCGCCGCGGCCGGACCAGGGCGACGCCCGGCCGCCCGAGCGTGAGCCCGGCACCGGATTCCGCCCGCCCGCGGTCAGCTTCTGGGACGCGCTCGACCCGGCCGAACGGGAGGCACTGGCTGCGGTGGCCGTAAGCCAGATGTTCGCGGCCGCCGAGGTTCTCATGCGCGAAGGCGACCTGGCGGACCACGTGATGGTGATCATCGAAGGCCACGCCGAGGTATGCGTCGATGAGAAAGGCTGGGAGCGCGTACTGGCCGAACGCGGGCCCGGCGAGCTGGTCGGCGAGCGCGGCGGGCTCCAGCTGCGGCGGATACGTTCCGCCAGCGTGATCGCGCTGGACGCGATGCGGGTGCTGACCGTGCAGACGGGGGACTTCCACGCCTTCGTCAACGGCCATCCGAAGGTGTTCGACATCGTGGAGCAGCAGCTCTACGACCGGCTTACCGAGGCGCCGGCCGGACACCAGGACGGCTTCCGGCTCAGGGACCCGAGCGTCACGCCGGCATTACCCGGCCGAGGATCATCCGCCCCGTTCACCGCCCGGTCGCGGGAGGCGCGATACCGTCGCTGCCCCCGCTGAACGGCGAGAACTGCGCCATCGAGTACTCTGACGTGGTCGGATTCAGCTCAGCGGGCCGCAACGACGCCGACCGCGTCGCCATCAGGATGGCGCTGTTCGGCATCACGCGCCGGATCCTGCAGGGCATACCTCCCCTTGGCGTCAATACCCGGACGGATCGCCGGCTCATCAGATCAGTCCTCGAACATAGGCAAATATCTATTTGGCGGTGCGCTGGGCGTTTCTTACTAACGCCCCGCCTGGGCGCAGCGCAATGAGATCCTGGTCACGAACCCCGCCCGGCGGCTGGAGCGCCGCAAGCCCGCCCGCCGCGGCGACCGGTCGATCCCGCGCGCCCGGCTCGAGAAGCTGCTCGCCGACGGCCGGCACGGGCTGCGGGAGCGGGTCCTGTGGCGGATGCTCTACGAGACCGCCGCCCGGGCGGAGGAGATCCTCGCCCTCAACATCGGGGACCTCGACCCGGAGTTCCGGCGTGCCCGCGTCACCTCCAAGGGGGGCGCCGTCGAGTACGTCCACTGGGCTACCGGCACCGCCCGCCTGCTGCCCCGGCTGCTGCGCGGACGCACCGCCGGCCCGGTGTTCCTCGCCGGCCGGCGTGCCCCGCATCCGGACGCCGCGCGCCCGCCGCCGAAGACGTGTGCGCGGCCACCGGGCGGGGCAGGCTGTCGTACCCGCGCGCCGAGTACCTGTTCAAGCAGGCGAGCGCTGCGCTCGACCCGCACAAGACGGGGTGGACCCTGCACCAGCTGCGCCACTCGGCTCTCCAGCACCTGGCCGCCGACGGCCGCACCGCTCCCGAGCTCCAGGCCAAGTCCCGCCACCAGCACCTGGCCAGCCTTGGCCGCTACGTCCGGCTCAGCGAGCAGACCTCCGCCCGCGTCACCGCCGAGGCTGACCCAGCCGGCCGCCGCCGTTTCCGCTGACCGGCCGCGGCCACCTCCCAGGTTTCTGCCGGTCTCCTACCATGGGTCGGAGATCCTGCCATCTGCTTCCAGGCCGTATCTGAGCAGTTGCCGCCACCGCGGATCCTCGGGCCTGGTACGTGCAAGGTCTGCCAGCGCTCGTGTGTCCCCGGCGTCAGCGGCCCGCCGGGCCAGGCGTTCGGCGCCTTCGCGGTCCCCGGTCTCCTCGCATATCCCGGCCAGGATCACCAGAGCGTGAAGGCTGCCGGCGTCAGCGGCGAGCTGGCCCAGGCGCGCGGCTTCCTGCCGGTCCCCGGTAATCAGCCGGGCCTCGGCGAGCTTTGCCAGCGCTCGCGGGTCCCCGGCGTCGGCGCCCTGCCGGGCTAGACGTTCGGCGCCTTCCTGGTCCCCGGCCATGTCCCGTCCGAAGGCCACCATCCGCAGGGCCCAGGTGTCGCCGGCATCAAGGGCCTGGCGCGCAAGCTGCCCGGCGACAGCGGGATCGCGGGCCGCGTCCATAAGCCCCCGGCCCTCGTCGCGAGTACCCATCAGCCCCTCAAGAAGGCGCTCGGCGCCGAACTGGTCACCGTACGCCTCTCGCATCTCGGCCAGGTCCCACAGAGCCTCGGGGCAGCCGGCATCGGCTGCCTGGCGGGCGAGTAGTTCCGCGCCTTCACGGTCTCCGGCGGTCTCCCGCATCTGAGCCAGGGCGGACAGGGCGAAAAGGTCGCCGCAGACGGGGGCCTGCCGGATGACATGCAGAGCGCCTTCGTGGTCCCTGGCGACTTCCAGCCTGAAAGCCAGGAGCCACATCGCCGTGGCGTGGCCGGCGCTGGCGGCCTTCTCGGTAAGGCGGTCAGCTTGCTTGCGGTGTCCAGCCGTCGCCTGTATCTGGGCCAGGAGCCATAGTGCTGCGGCATGGCCGGTGCCGGCGGCCTGCTGGGCGAGTCGCCCAGCATGGCGTGCCCGGAGACGGCCGGAGGCGGCGTGGGCGAGAGCTGCCAGGTCGTCGGGGGTGCGGGCATGGCGGGTGGCGGCGTCCCAGAATGCCTGGCCGGGTATGTCGAAGCGGCGGGCGCGGCGGGCGTGCTGGTCGAGGTAGCTGGCGGGATGATAGCCGTCGGCTGGCCCGATGTCTGGAGCTGAGCGGTCTGCGATCAGGGGAGTCAGCGCGCCGTGGACACGGCGGGCCGGGTCGTGGCACAAGGCGTGCAGCACGTCGTCGATCCAGTTCAGGTCGGCGGTGACCCGCTGCGTACTGTCAAGGGTCGCCGCGGCGGCCTCGGCCAGGAAGGCGGCCGGGATGGCCGTGGCGTGGCCGAGCCGGCGCGCGTCCAAAGCGGCGGTGATAACGGCCATCTCCAGGGCGGTGAACGCGCCTTCGTCGTAGCGGGCCACCAGGGCCGGACCGCCGGTCAGGTGCTGGATGACCGCACCATCCGTTTCTGCGGCGGCAACTGCGGCACGCAGGCGGGGATCCCGGCACGCGAGATCCCGCATCATGTTCACCTGGCCGGCGTCGAGGCGCTCGGGTACCCGGATGCATGGCCGGTAGGGCTCGATGAGGATCCGGGCGCTGACATACGGGACCTCTCCCTGGCCGCCGGGACCGGGCGAGGAGTCCAGCGGGTCCCAGTAGCCGGGCCACATCCCTCCGATCACTGCCAGGGGGCGCGTCCTCTCCAGCAGGGTGACCAGCGCGGCGGCGGCTGCCGGGAGGTACCGCTGGGCCTCGTCCAGCCACAGCATCGTGCCTGCGTCGATCGCCTCCTGCGCGACCCAGTCCTGCAGTTCGCGGGCGCTGGCGGGCACCAGCACCGGCCAGGCCGGCAAGATCGCAGTGACCGCCTCATACATGGAGCGGGTCTTGCCGGTGGATGATCCGCCGACCAGTACCGCGATCGACGCTGCCCCGTCCCGGGCCTGGGCTAGGCGCGTACGTAGCTGACGGTCATGCTCACGCAACAGGTAAGGCGTTAGCCCCGGGTCGCCCTGGCCATTGTCGCTGTCGTGTCCGGGGACCCCGATGGCCGGGTGGATCCCGAGCCGGACCGGATTCCATTCCGCCGCCGTGCGCAACGGCTCAGCCGGATGCAGCCGGGCCTGGACCCAGGACTCCCGGATCCGGCGAGCCGCATCGTCTGGATCCCACCGCGCCCGGCGGGCAAGCACGGTAGCGACCGCGACCGCGTCGGCCTGGCTGGCGGGCAAGCCCGCACCGCTGATGCAGCGCCGGACGGTATCCCTGGCAGGCGCCCCCGCGAGCTCATCGTCGCCGGCGACGAGCGCGGCGATCTCATCCAGAGTGGGTGTCCCGGCCTCTAGGTACAGGCGGTACAGCAATGCCTTCAGCTCATGTAGCGGCCCCGGTGCCACCCGGGCACGGCACAGAGGCCGCGGACGCCCCAGCCGGTCACGGGCGCCGTCGCCGTCGCCACTCATCGCATCATCATCCCGCACCCTCCATGCCCGGGCCGCCCTGAACAGCCCGGCTGCCCGCACTGGCAGCCCTCTCGTCGCAGTCCGGGTGATGGTCCCGCGCCGGGCCGAACATGGAGCTCAGCGGCCGGCCCGTTCACCGCTGACCAACGACCCACGGAGGACACGATGTCCCGTACCACAACCGACCCCGCACGCCGCGAACGTCTGGCCCTCGCCCGCGCAACCCTTGCCGGCATCACCGCTGGCGCCACCCGTATCTTCCTCGGCTGGCTCATCGACCAGCTCCACTGCTAGCAGCCCAGCATGAAGGTGGGGCCGACCTTGACCGGCCCCACCTTGCTGACGGCCATGCATGCTCAGCCGGCCGTCACCCCCGTTGCACATGACCACCGCGCTGACCTGCAAGTTTGCCCGGGCCCGGTATGCAAAAGCACATGGCCCGCTGCATCGACGGAGACGAGAGCGGGACAAAGCGGAAAGATGCGCTGGTCACCTCGCGGCGCCCGCCTGCTCCTGCAGATCCGCATCCGCGTCCTCAACAACGACCTCGCCGACGACTCCTCCCCGCTGGTACCCCGGACTCACCAGCTCAGATCAGCCTCTCGACATCGATGCCTGACCCATCCCACGGTTTCTCCCGGTCTCGGAGACGGTGAGGTAACGAGATGCCGGGGCTCCTTGTTTTCGCGGTCGCGTAGGCCTGCGCCTGCGCCTGCGCCTATCTCACGCTGCGCCGGGTACCTGTCACCGCCACGGGCTCGGCCGCCCTGCGGGAGCGCCTTCGCGCCCGGGCGCCGTCCTGCTGCTGCTCGCCCTCGGGCTGTCGGCCTTCAGGTCGGATGACGCCCGGCCGAGGCGCGCCCTCGTCGAGGTGCTCGTCGTCGGCCTCGTCGTTGTACTCGCGCCCCGGATGGCCGCGAAGATCGCACCGTTCTGCCTGCTGTACATCGGGCTCTACGGTCTCGTGCTCGCCGGCTACCTGGTGCCCCCGGGTGAGGACTGGCTGGTCTACGGGCCGACCGGCCCCGGAACGTCGCTCGGTCTCGACCACCTGCTGCTGCCCGAGGCGCTGCTCATCGTCGCGGCGGGGCTGTGGCTGCTGGTGCGGACGGACGCGCCGGGCGCCGGCCTGGTCAGGGCGCTGCCCGGCCAGCTGTAGAGCAGGACCGGGCCCATCCCGCCGCTGATCGTGCCGCTGCTGGCCGTGATGACCGCCAACCTCGTCGGGCGGCACGACAAGTGGTCCGGCAAATACGTCCTGGGAATGCTGATTCTCGCGGCCGTCGCCGCCTTCGCCGCGGTCGCGATACCGCGGATCACGGGCATCCTCGCGGTGCTCGGGCTCGTGGTCATCGGGGCGTACGGGGTCCTGCTCCCGGTGTTCTGGCCGGCCGCCCCGCCGTCCCGGATGTACGGGCTGGTCACCCTCACCGACACGGCCGGGGCCTGCTGGCCGCGGCGCAGGGCGTCGTGCTGCTCCTGCTGGCGCGGCTGGCGCCGCGCCTCGCCATCGCGCCGGACGCGGAGCTCGCCCAGCGGGCGCAGCGGCTGACCCAGCGGGTGCAGCGGCTGACGCAGACCCGCAGCGACGCGACCGGCACGGCGGCGGCCGAGCTGCGCCGGATCGAGCGCGGTATCTACCCGCCGGTGCTCGCCGACCGCGGGCTCGGCGACGCGGTGCACGCGCTCGCGCTGGACACGCCGCTGCCGGCCGAGGTCGACGTGGACCTCCCCGGTGAGGTCGAGATGCCGGTGGCGGCGGCCGTGTACTTCGCGATCGCCGAGGCGCTCACCAACGCGGTGCGGCATTCCGGCGCCCGCAAGGTACAGATCCGGGTGTTCCACGCCTCCGGGCAGCTGCGCGCCGAGATCACCGGCGACGGCGACGGCGGCGCCGACCCGGCGGCGGGGACCGGGCTGGCCGGAGTCGAGCGCAGGCTCGCCACGTTCGATGGCATCCTTGCGGTGAGCAGCCCGCCTGGCGGGCCGACCATCGTCATCATCGAGGTGCCGTGCGCGTTGTCATCGCCGAAGACCTCTTTCTCCTGAGGGACGGGCTGACCCGGCTGCTCGAGGCGCACGGGTTCGAGATCGCGGCCGCGGTCGCCAGCGCGCCCGAGCTGCTGCGGGCGCTGACCGGCACGCGGCCGGACATGGCGATCGTGGACGTGCTCGACCCCGAGGTCGTCGGCAGGCTGATGGCCCGCCGCTCCCGCGACGAGCCGATCGCGCGGCTGACTCCGCGGGAGCGCGAGGTGCTGGCGCTGATGGCCGAGGGCCGGTCCAACGCCGCCATCGCCCAGCGGCTGTTCATCACCGACAAGGCGGTGAGCAAGCACGCCGCGGGCATCTTCGCCAAGCTGGGCCTGGCTCCCTCCGACGACGACAACCGCCGTGTGCTGGCGGTGCTCGCCTACCTCGACTCCTGACAGCTACGGCGGGTCGCGGGTCAGCGGTCGCGCGCGGGCAGGATGTCCGGCGGCTCGAGGCGCATCAGGTCGTCCTTGCTCCAGTGCCGCTCCGGATCGGCGGCGAGACGGTACGCGTGCCGGAGCCGGGCGCTTTCCAGCTCGTTCCGGACGCTGCGGGCGTTGGCGAACCGGGGCTCCTTCATCCGCAGCGCCAGGTGGTCGCGAAACGCCGCCACCGCCTCGGCCGACAGGTAGTAGGACGACCGGTCCAGCATCAGCCCCCCGATCGCGAGCAGCTCGCCGACCTCGTACTCGGCGAAGTCCAGGTGATGCGCGATGCGCGAACTCATACCGGGGTTGCATTCGAAGAAGTGATCCATGCGGTCCTTGTATCCGGCGAGGATCACCACGAGCTTGTCCCGCTCGTTCTCCATCACCTGCATGAGGATGTCGAGGCATTCCTGGCCGTAGTCCTTCGAGTCCTCGGCGCGGTACAGGGTGTAGGCCTCGTCGATGAACAGCACGCCGCCCATCGCGCGCCCGAGCACCTGCTTGGTCTTCGGCGCGGTGTGCCCGATGTACTCACCCACCAGGTCATCGCGCATGGCGTGCACGAGATGACCTTTCTCCAGATAGCCAAGCCGGTGGAGCAGGTCGGCCATCATCAGCGCGACCGTGGTCTTCCCGGTTCCCGGCGCCCCGGTGAAGCACATGTGCAGGTTCGGCCGGGACGCGGAGAGCCCGAACCGCTGCCGCGCCCGGTCGACAAGCAGCAGCGAACCGATTTCCTCCACCTTCTTCTTCACCGGGACGAGCCCGATCAGTTCGCTGTCCAGCGAGGCGAACAGGCCGTCGATGCCCGCTGCCAGCCGTTCGCCGGACAAGGTGATGGTGGCATCCGGCTGGAGCGTCTCGTTCCGCCGCCGAGTCTGTCCGCCCCGCGTGGCCCTTGCCGTGGCGGCTGCCGTGGCCCTTGCCGTGGCGGCTGCCGCCCCCTCCGGCCGCCAGGCCGGAGAGGGCGCCGGGCGCCGGGTTCGGGCGCCGGACGTCCGCCTCGTGACAGCGGCCGGGATGATGGGCCCTATCTCCCGGCGCAGGCCCGGGTCCATCCCGCCGAAAGCCTGGCCGGAGTCCGGAAAGATACCGCGTGAGGTGAGGCTTTGCGGGCTCGTCTGCCGCCACCCGTTGCGAGTGATCGCGAACACCGCCAAGGAGGCGGCGGTGAAACCGGCGACGATCCCGAACAGCACATGGCTCAGCCGCAGCCACGCCATCAGCAGGGCAGCTGTGACCCCGAGCAGGAGTATGCCCAGTCCGGAATGCCGCGGCCGGGTGCCCCACATAGGCACGATGCTATAAGGCGGAATGTCGGCGGCCAGAGGTAGCGTGTCAGGGTGCTCGATTCGTTTCACCCCGCTGTGCGAGCCTGGTTCGAACGCCGGTTCCCGGCCGGCCCGACCGAGCCGCAGGAGGCGGGCTGGCGGGAGGTCGCGGCCGGCAGCCACACGCTGATCGCCGCGCCCACCGGCTCGGGCAAGACCCTGGCCGCGTTCTTGGTCTGCATCGACCGTCTCTGGAAGGGGGAACTTGGCGCCGGGCCGCAGGTGGTCTACGTGTCGCCGCTGAAGGCGCTGGCCGCCGACATCCACCAGAACCTCGAGGCGCCGCTGCGCGAGATCGCCGGCGTGGCCGCCGAGCTCGGGCTCTCCGCGCCGGACATCCGGGTGGCGGTCCGCACCGGCGACACCGCCGCCGCCGAGCGCGCCGCGATGCTGAAGAGCCCCCCGGACATCCTCATCACGACGCCGGAGTCGCTGTACCTGCTGGTGACCGCGGAGCGCAGCAGGTCCATGCTGCGCGGCGCCCGGACGGTCATCGTGGACGAGATCCACGCCGTGGCCGGGAACAAGCGCGGCTCGCACCTCGCCCTGACGCTGGAGCGGCTGGCTCACGTCGCCGCGCAGCCCGTGCAGCGGGTGGGCCTGTCGGCGACCCAGCGCCCCATCGAGACGATCGCCCGGCTCCTGGTGGGCGCCGGGCCGGACCGCGACAACCCGGACGGGTCACCGCGGTGCGCGATCGTCGACACCGGGCACCGCAGGGAGCTGGATCTCGCGCTGGAGATACCGGACGACGAGCTCGGGGCGGTGGCGACCGCGGAGCAGATGGCGCAGATCCTGGACATGATCGCCGGGCACGTGCGCCAGCACCGGACCACGCTGGTGTTCGTCAACACCCGGCGGATGGCCGAGCGCGTCGCCCACCTGCTCGGCGAGCGGCTAGGGGAAGAGATGGGCGCATACGTCGCAGCCCATCACGGGTCGCTGTCCAGGGCGCGGCGGCAGCGGGTGGAGGCCAGGCTGCGCGCCGGGGACCTGCGGGCGCTGGTGGCGACGGCCTCGCTGGAGCTCGGCATCGACATCGGCCCGGTCGAGATGGTCTGCCAGATCGGCTCCCCCCGGAACTTCGCCACGTTCCTGCAGCGGGTGGGCCGGTCGAACCACACCCGCACCGGGACGCCCCGCGGGCGGCTGTACCCGACGTCACGGGATGAGCTGGTCGAGTGCGCGGCGCTGCTGCGCGGCGTCCGCCGCGGGCGGCTGGACGCCATCGTCGTGCCGGAACGCCCGCTCGACATCCTGGCTCAGCAGATCGTCGCCGAGTCCGCGGCCGAGCAGTGGCCCGAGGGCGACCTGTTCGACGCGTTCAGGCACGCGGCGCCGTTCCATGACCTGCCCCGCGAGGACTTCGACGACGTGGCGGAGCTGCTGTCCGAGGGCATCCGCACCGGGCGCGGCCGCCGCGCGTACTACCTGCACCGCGACCAGGTGAACGGGACCGTCAAGGCCCGGCGCGGCGCCAGGCTGGCGGCGCTCACCTCCGGCGGGGCCATCCCCGAGCTCGGCGACTTCCGGGTCATCGCCGAGCCCGACGAGGTCCAGGTCGGCACCGTCAACGAGGACTGGGCCGTCGAGAGCATGGCGGGCGACGTCTTCCTGCTCGGCACCCACTCCTGGCGCATCCGCCGGGTGGAGCCCGGCACCGTCCGGGTGGTGGACGCGCAGGGCGCGCCGCCCTCGGTGCCGTTCTGGCGCGGCGAGGCCCCCGGGCGCACCAGGGAGCTTTCCGAGGAGGTCTCCACGCTGCGCAGGGCGGTCGCGGACCGGCAGCCCGCCGAGGCCCGCCGCTGGCTGGAGACCGAGTGCGGGATCGGCAGGGCCGCCGCGGAAACGGTCGCCGGGTACCTGCACGCGGGGCTGGCCGCGCTGGGGGCGCTGCCGACGATGGACACGATCATCCTGGAGCGGTTCTTCGACGAGGCCGGCGGCATGCAGCTCGTCGGCCACGCGCCGTTCGGCGCCCGGGTGAACCGGGCGTTCGGGCTCGCGCTGCGCAAGCGGTTCTGCGTGACGTTCGACTTCGAGCTGCAGGCGGCGGCCAGCGACAACGCGATCCTGCTGTCCCTGGGCCCGCAGCACAGCTTCCCCCTCGACCGGGTGCCGAAGTTCCTGGCGTCGAAGACGGTCGAGCAGGTGGTCAGGCAGGCGGTGCTCACCTCGCCGCTGTTCGCCGCGCGCTGGCGGTGGAACCTCAACACCAGCCTCACCGTGCTGCGGATGCGCGGCAGCCGCAAGAACCCGCCGGCGATCCAGCGGATGGAGGCCGACGACCTGATGGCGGCGGTGTTCCCGACGCTCGCGGCCTGCCAGGAGAACGTGGCGCCGGGCCCGCTGGAGATCCCCGACCACACGCTGGTCCGGCAGACGCTGGAGGACTGCCTGCACGAGGCGATGGACATCGACGGGCTGCGCGAGCTGATCGCCGGGGTGGAGGCCGGGCGGATAACGGTCATCACCCGGGACACCACCGAGCCTTCGGTGCTCGCCCACGAGATTCTGAACGGAGCTCCTTTCACCTATCTGGATGACGCTCCCCTCGAGGAGCGGCGAAGCCGGCAGGTGCAGCTTCCGCGCGGGCTTCCGGTGGCCGCCCGCGACCTGGCCCGGCTCGATCCCGGCGCGATCGAGCGGGTCCGTGAGCAGGTCCGGCCCGACCCGCGCGACGCGGACGAGCTGCACGACCTGCTGATGACGCTGTACGTGATGCGGCCGGAAAACGCCTGGCAGGACTGGTTCGGCGAGCTGGCAGCGGCCGGCCGCACCGCGGTGATCAGCGTGCCGGGCGGCGCGCTGTGGTGCGCGGCGGAGCGCCTCGCCGCCGTGGCGGAGCTGTTCCCGGGGGGTGGCACACCGTCCGTTCCGTATCAGATGAACGCCAAGCCGGCGCCCGATCCGGAGGCTATCGCGGCCGAGATGCTGCGCGGCCATCTTGACGTGCGGGGGCCGTCGACGGTCGCTGACCTTTCGACCGCGACCGCGCTGGGCGAACCGGACGTCACGCTCGCGCTCATCCGGCTGGAGAACGAGGGGTTCGCGCTGCGCGGCCGGTTCTCCGACCCGGGCGGGGCGGAGGAGTTCTGCGCCCGGCGGGTGCTGACCCGGATCCACGCGTACACCCGGCAGCGGCAGCGGCGCGAGATCGAGCCGGTGACCGCGCAGGACTTCATGCGGTTCCTGCTGCGCTGGCAGCACGTCACGCCGGACACCAGGCGCGAGGGCAGCCGCGGCGTGCTCGCGGTCGTCGAGCAGCTGCAGGGCTTCGAGCTGGCCGCCGGCGCCTGGGAAAGCGCCGTTCTCGCGGCCCGGGTGACCGGTTACCGGAGGGAATGGCTGGACGAGGTCTGCCTGGCCGGCGACATCGCCTGGGGGCGGCTGTCGGTGCGCGGCGACCCCGCCGAGCCGCAGCGCCGCAGCGGTCTCACCCCGTCCAGGGCGACCCCGGTCACGCTGACGATCCGCGACGACCTGCCCTGGCTGCTGCGGGCGGCGCGCGGCGACAACAGCCCGGTGGAGCCGGAGGCCGGCCGCACCCGCGAGGTGCTCGACGCGCTGGCCGAGCGCGGCGCGCTGTTCCAGCCGGACCTGGCGGCGCTGACCCGCCGGCTGCCCAGCGAGATCGAGGAGGCGCTGTGGGACGGCGTGGCCAGGGGCCTGGTCACGGCGGACGGTTTCCGCGCCGTGCGGTCCCTGTTCGGCCGGCGTATCGCCGACAGCACCCCCGGCGTGCGGCGGCTGCGCCGCGGCAGCCAGCTCACCTCGCGGACCGCCGGCCGCTGGTCGCTGCTCCCCGGGCCCGCCTCCGGCTGTGACCCGGACGAGCTGGCCGAGGCCGTCGCCGAGCAGCTCGCCGTCCGCTGGGGGGTGGTGTTCCGCGACCTGCTGGCCAGGGAGAACCTCGCCGTGCCCTGGCGTGAGGTGCTGTGGGCGTTCCGCCGCATGGAGGCCCGCGGCACGGTCAGGGGCGGCAGGTTCGTCGCCGGGTTCAGCGGCGAGCAGTTCGCGCATCCCGACGCGGTGGACATGCTGCGGGAGACCAGGAAGCGGCCACGCAACGGCGAGCAGGTCCGGCTGTCGGCCGTGGATCCCCTGAACCTGGCCGGCATCGTGCTGCCGGGCCCCCGGATCCCGGCCCTCCTGACGAACTCCGTCAGCTACACCGACGGCGTGCTCACCTCCGCCGACGTCGCGCCCGGCGGAACGCGCCCGGTCCTGACGGCGTGACCGCTGCGCGCCTGGGCTACCGGGGTGAGCAGGAGACAACGGTAGACGGGCGGCCCGCTCCCTCTATTCCCCTGGAGCAACCCCGAATGCCGCCGTGGGACCCGCCAGCGGCAGCCGCGCGGTCTCCCCCGCGAGGTGCACCGTGTAGGTGTCGGGCGCCATCCCGTCGGCCATCCCGACGCAATGCTCTTCGAGATGCCCGATCCCGTCTCCGGTTATCTCGAAAGAACCGGTCCAGGAGCACGCCGTGCTACCGCGGGTGCGCCCTCCGGGCGCCTGCGGGCCCCGGTGCCGCTTGCCCCCGGTTATTACGTTGAGCTGCAAGCTGTACGAACCAGGGGTCAGCTTGCTGGGGGCGGGGCCGGTGAAGGCGATCCAGTTGGCCGAGGCCTTGCGGCTCGACGATATCAGCGCCTCGGCCCAGTCCACGAAAGCGAAGAAAGGCTGGAATGGCTTCCCGGGGGACGCCTGGTCCTGATATTTGCCGAAACCCAGCCACGTCAGCTCCGACCGCCACCCGCCATCGGCCTTTGTGAGAGTTCCGTCCATTCCCAGGATGACGGCATCCTCCGCTCCCTGATTCGCCAGGACCACGCATGCCCACAGGGTAATTCCTCCATAATTGGGCCCGTAAGAGAGCGAGAGGCTGTCGCCCAGCACGAGCGATAGTACGGGCCTCTTCCAGTATTGTTCATACGTGGTGAAAAAGAGGGTCGCCAGAGAAACTACAATAGCGATAATGGAGAATACGTCTGACAGGCTCATTGTCCCCCATATGCGGTCACGCCGACGGTACCCGGCGGCGGGAATTCAGCTGGATGGCGATCGAGGTTCGCGTGCGCCCGATCGTAGCGCATGGCGGCGGGGCCGCTGGCGCATCCGGCCCCGCCCAGTGGGGCCGCTGGCGCATTTGGCCCCGCGCTGGGGGGCGGCTGCCGGGTGGCCCCCGCCGCCGGGCCAGCGCCGGCTAACGCGGCTACCGGCCAGTCGTGCACGGGCTGGTTGGTGTGCATGTGCTCGATGTAGCGCTGGGTCATCTCCTGCAGCGCCTGGTCGCGGCCGGATCCGCGCCCGGCCAGGGCGTCGGTCGTCGCGATCTGCCAGGCGGCGCCGGTCTGGCCGGTGAGACAGCGCCGCTCGACGATGCCGAGCAGCCGGTCCGCCTGAGCGGCGCTGACGCCCCAGCGGGCGAGCCCGTCGTACGCGAGCGGAAGCAGGCGGCGGAGCACGAGCTCGGCCGCGGGGACCTCGCCCAGGCCCGGCCAGTAAAGCCGGGCGTCCAGCCCGTTGCGCGCCGCCTCGCGCAGGTTCTCGGCCGCGGCGACGAACGACATCTGGGTCCAGATCGGGCGCTGCGACTCGGCGAGGGCACGCACGAGGCCGTAGTAGAACGCGGCGTTCGCGACGACGTCCACGACCGAGGGGCCGGCCGGGAGCACCCGGTTCTCGACCCGCAGGTGCGGCCTGCCGTCCACGACGGCGTAGACGGGGCGGTTCCAGCGGTAGATCGTCCCGTTGTGCAGGCTCATCTCGGCAAGCTGCGGGGAGCGGCCGGCGTCCAGCATCGCCAGCGGGTCCTCGTCCTCGCAGATCGGCAGCAGGGCCGGGAAGTACTTGAGGTTCTCCTCGAACAAGTCGAACACCGAGGTGATCCAGCGTTCGCCGAACCAGACCCGGGGCCGTACGCCCTGTTCCTTCAGCTCGTCCGGCCTTGTGTCGGTGGCCTGCTCGAACAGCGTGATCCTGGTCTCGTGCCACAGTTGCCTGCCGAACAGGAACGGGGAGTTGGCGCCCAGCGCCACCTGGACCGCGGCGGCCGCCTGGGCGGCGTTCCAGTAGTTCGCGAAGCTCTCCGGGTTGACCTGCAGGTGAAGCTGAAGGCTCGTGCAGGCGGCCTCGGGGGTGATGCTGTCGGTGTGGGTGAGCAGTTTCTCGGCGCCGTCGATGGAGATCCGCATGTCCTCCCCGCGCGCGGCGAAGATCTGCTCGTTGAGCACGCGGAACCGATCGCTGGCCGTGAGCGTGCCCAGGTGCATGTCCGCTTTCTGCAGCGTCGGCAAGATGCCGACCATCACCAGGCGGGTCCCGGTGCCGCGGGCCTTCTCGTCCCCGGCGTTGAGGTCGTCCCTGACGACTTGCTCCAGTTCGGCCAGCGCGTCGCCGTCCAGCCGCCGGGGCGGCACGTTGATCTCCAGGTTGAACTGCCCGAGCTCGACGCCCCAGGCCGGGTCCGCGATCGCGTCCAGCACGTCAGCGTTGCGCATGGACGGCATGGCCTCGTGGTCGACCAGGTTCAGCTCGATCTCCTGGCCCACCGATGCCGGGTTGTCCTCGAACAAGTCCTCCCGCAGCATCCGGGCCAGCGCGTCCAGCGAGCGCCGCACCTTCTCCCGGTACACCCGCCGGTCCTCGCCGCTGAACTTGATCGCCTGAATCTCACGACCCATCAGACCTCCGCTCCACACCCTCCCCTACACGGTCGCACGCTACGCGACCAGCCGCTAGCGTCTGGGACATGGACGAGGTCAACGTTGCGGTCATAGCTCCGGTCCTGGGGCCGGACCTGTCGTTCGTGAGCGACATCGACCCCCGGGTCCGGGTCTTCGACGCTAACTTCGCCGCCCCGGGCCACCGGCCGAGACCGGGCGGTGAGGCGGCGCCCGGCTCCGGTCTGCTGGCGGACATCTGTGCTCAGGCCGAGGTGCTGCTGGTCGGCTATCCGGTCCTTGAGGGCCTCGCCGCCATGTCACCGCGCCTGGTGTGGGCGCATCACACCCAGGCCGGCGTGTCGAACCTGGCCGGGACCGACCTATGGGGCTCGGAGGTCACCTTGACCAGCAGCCGCGGCGCGGTGGCGGCCACGGCGATCGCCGAGTACGCCCTCGCGGCCGCAGCGCACTTCGCCCGGGGCCTGCATCAGGCCGCCCGCCAGAAGGCCGCCGGCCAGTTCACCCGGCAGGGCTATCAGATGCTCACCTTGCGCGGAGCGACGATGGGGGTCATTGGCCTTGGCGGCATCGGTCAGGAGGTGGCCCGGCTGTCGCGGGCGGCTGGGATGCGGGTGATCGGCACCCGCCGCTCGGTCACCGCTCCGCTGCCCGACGCTGACGGGGCGGACCTGGTACTGCCGGCCGACCGGATCCTGGAGGTGGCCGCCGACAGCGACTTCCTCGTCGTGTGCTCTCAGCTGACCGCCGAGACCCGCGGATTCATCAACGCCTCGGTCTTCGCGGCGATGAAACCGAACGCGGTGCTCATCAACGTGGCCCGGGGCGAAGAGGTCGACGAGGACGCCCTCATCGAGGCGGTCACCGCCGGGCGGATCCGCGGCGCCGTCCTGGACGTCTACGCCGGCGAGCTCGCCGGCCAGCCGCCGCGCCCGGAGCTCGCCCGGCTACCCCAGATCCTGCTGACACCGCACATCTCGGGCGGCGGTGACACACATATGGCCGAGCCTCTCCGGCGGCTGTTCGCCGACAACCTCCGGCGGTACCTAGACGGCCAGCCCCTCCGCAACGTGGTCGACCGCGCCCGCGGCTACTAGGCGGGCAGGTCATCTGCGAGCTCACTGCTTCCTCTTTGTGCCATGTTCCGCCTCGGCGATGGCCGGGGCGAGCAGCGCCCGGATCGCTGGCGTTAGGTAACCGACGAGTTCCTCTGGTGAGAGCTGCGCCAGCACACCGGTGCGGGCGACGTGACGGGCGAACGTGACTCCGATGAACAGCGAGCCAAGCAGGCCGGCGTATACCTCAGAACCTGGGCCGAGCACTGCACGGAAGGTCTCGGTGATCTCACGCTCGACCGCTGCGTACAGCGGCATCGCCACCTCCTCATCAGACGCCGCGCTGCGGATCAGGGCGACAACGGCGTGCTCGCCGCGGCCCGCGGACTCGATTCCCGCCACGAATCCCGCCGCGACACGCTCAGGGAGCGTGGCCAGGTCCCCGGGCACGACTCCCGCGGCGGCGCGCGGTCCAGGCAGCGCCTCGATGAGAAGCTGCTCCTTGGATCCGAAGTGCCGCATGACGAGGCCGTGCGTGACACCGGCCCGGCGCGCGATCTCCCGGATGGTCGCGCGCGCGTAGCCGCGCTCGGCGAACACCTCCCGCGCCGCCTCGAGGATCGCCGCCCGCGACGCCTGCGCGTCGCGCCGGCGCCGGGGCGGCGCGCAGTCTGGCCGGCTCTCCATGCGACTAAGTATACAAGTGGTCATTAAGGCCCTGTCGGTGGTATCGTCGGTAGTGACCACTTGGTCATTAGTGACTGAGCGTTGCCTGCTCCCAGGAGGATCTCCATGGCCGATAAGCCGCGTCCGCGTCGCCAGCCATCGCC
>JAFAZE010000009.1 GCA_019239975.1 Streptosporangiaceae bacterium | reverse complement strand
AACGTCAGGCGCGCGGGCAGCTCGATGGAGCGCAGCCCGCTGAGCTCCTCGGCCTCCGCCTGGTCGAGCCAGCCGTCGCAGCCAACCGCGAACTCGCCGCCCGCGGCGCCGCCGACGGCCCCGCTCACCGTCAGCTCCAGCGCCGAGACGAGATCGTCGATGTGGCAGAACTGCCAGCGCGGCGCGCAGTCCCGCACGGCGAGCAGCCGGGGCGCCTCGAAGTGCCTGGTCACCAGCGTGTCCACCGCGTCACCGACGAGGGCGGCGGGACGCACCACCGTCACCGCGGTGCCCTGGTTCGCGCGGCGCGATCTGCGCGCGAGCTGCTCGATCTCCAGCATGTCCCCGGCTACGCTGCTGTCCGCGTCCGCCAGCAGCGGCCGGTCCTCCGGCAGCGGCACCGGGTTGTCCGGCCGGGCGCCGTACACCATCGTGCTGGTCACCAGCACCACCCGGCCGATCCGTTCGGCCGCCGCGGCCGTCAGCACGGCCTGCGCGCCGCGCACGTTGAACGCCCGGCGGCGGCGGTGGTCCGAATCGGGGGACAGGTCCAGGTCGGCGTGCACCACCACATCCACGCCCATCAGGCGGCCGGCCAGCGCCGGATCCCGCACATCGGCCACCCGCCATGTCACCCCGGACACGTCACCGCGATGATCGTCGATCGCCACCACCCGCTTGACGTGCGGTGATGTGGCGAGCTTCGCGGCCAGGGCGTGGCCGACGCCACGTGCGGCGCCGGTGACCGCGACCACGGGCAGCGCCGGCCCGGTGCTACGCTCACGGCTGACGCTGCGCTCCTGGCGAACCTGCCGCTTCGCGTTTCTCAAAATCGGCTGCTCCCGAGATAACGTTGCGATTGTGACCCTTCCATCCTGCCCGAATACCGAAAGCTGAGAGGGACCGCTCATGGCTGACCGTCCGTTCGGCTTCGGCCCGCCCGGCCAGCCCGGCGACCCGGACCGTAAGCCTGATGACCAGGGTCCGCTCGGCCCGCTCGGAGATCCTGACCAGTTCGCCGCCGCGCTGCGCCAGTTCGCGGACCTGCTCTCGTACCGCGGTGGCCCGGTGAACTGGGATCTCGCGAAGAACGTGGCCAGGCACGCGATCGCGGCGAAGGGCGATCCGAGCGTACTCGGCGCCCAGCGCGCGGAGGTCATCGAGGCGCTCCGCCTGGCCGACCTGTGGCTTGGCGAGGTCACCACCTTCCCTTCCGGGATCACCAAGATGGAAGCGTGGAGCCAGTCGGAGTGGCTGGAGGCCACCTTCCCCGTCTGGGCGAAGCTATGCGAGCCGATCGCGGCCAAGGGCGTCGAGGCGATGAGCTCGATGCTCGACGTCGACCCGGCGCAGCTCGGCGAGGGCGTGCCCGAGGAGATCCGGACGGCGCTCGGCGCGCTCGGCGGCGGCCTCGGCGGGCTCGCCGGGATGCTCAGGCAGCTCGGCGGGGCGATGATCGGCGGCCAGACCGGCACCGCTGTGGGCGAACTGGCCGGTGAGGTGGTCGGCTCCACGGACATCGGCCTGCCGCTCGGTCCCGAGGGCACCGCCGCCCTGCTGCCGTCCGGCGTCGCCGCCTTCGGCGAGGGACTCTCCGTGGACGCGGGCGAGGTGCGGCTGTTCCTGGCGCTTCGCGAGGCGGCGCACCACCGGCTGTTCGCCCACGTGCCCTGGCTGCGCGCACACCTGCTCGGCGCGGTCGAGGCGTACGCCAACGGGATCACCGTGGACATAGCCCGGCTCCGGGAGGCCATGCCGGACGTGGATGTGACCAACCCCGAGGCGCTGCGCGAGGCGCTGGCGGGCGAGGCGCTCTTCCGTCCCGAGGACACGCCGCAGCAGCAGGCCGCGCTGGCCCGGCTGGAGACCGCGCTCGCCCTGGTGGAAGGCTGGGTCGCGACCGTTGTGGACGCGGCGGCGTCCGCCCGGCTCACGCACGCCTCCGCGCTGGCCGAGGCGGTCCGGCGGCGGCGCGCGAGCGGCGGCCCCGCGGAACGGACGTTCGCGACCCTGGTCGGGCTCGAGCTGCGCCCGCGCAGGCTGCGCGAGGCGGCCGCGATCTGGGAGGGCCTCACCTCGGCGCGCGGCGTCGACGGCCGGGACGCGCTGTGGGCTCACCCGGATCTGCTGCCGACGGCGGAGGATCTGGAGAGTCCTTCGGCTTTCGTGCACGGGGAGCCCGAGCTGGACATGTCTCTTTTCGAGCAGAACGAGGGCGGCGGTGCCTCCGGGGCAGATGAGCCTCCTGGGGGCGGCGCTCCTGGGGGCGGCGCTCCTGGGGGCGGGGAGTTCCCTGAAGGCGGGGACTCTTCCGCGGGCGGCGAGACCGGGCCGCAAAGCTGACGAGAATTTTTCCCGCACAGCCTGTGGGGCGTGTTACGCCAGCTAGACGGGGGTCGGTGCGCTTCGCCGCGAAGCGGCTCCACAGGTTCTCCCGCGGCTGTCCCCAGCGGCGCGCCGCTGCGTCCCCATCGTTTCCACAGCGGTGTCCACAGGGGGGCGTTGACGCCCGGTGGCGGCGGTGCCTACGTTGGCGCGGCGGAGTCCCCGGCGGATGCCGTGCGTCTCTCGGGGAAGGGTGACGCACGGGCAGACCGGCGCACACCGGATAACACCACCCTCGCACCCGGGGGCTCCGCCCGTTCTGGGGCTCCGCCCGTTCTGAGGCCCCGCCCGTTCTGAGGCCCCGCCCGTTCCGTGATCACGCATACTTTTACGGCCGAACCGTCGCGCGACCCTGCGTTTCCGCGACGCGGCGACCTCGAACGCTGTCGTGGAACTTAGGGTGTCATATACGACCCTGGGTTTCCACGACGTCGCTGAGGCGGAGAATTTCTGGAAATTAAGGGTCAACAGCTGTCGCTCTTTGTTCTCCCAGTAACATGTCCTCTCCCGAACCGGAGACTAGTGCCGGGCTCGGGGGCGGTTGACCCGCCGACTGGAGACTGCCGGGGCAAATGGGAATCCTGGGCCTTGGGCGCCTCTGTCGCGCGCCGAGAAGTTCCCTCGCCGGCGCGGTCCGGCGCGGTCCGGCGCGGTCCGGCGCGATCCGGCGTGACCGTGACGAGGGAGCCGGCTACAGCCTGGCTTGAACCGGCAAACTTGGACCGGCAAAGAGGCAGGCGGTCATGGAAAGCGTCTGCCGACGGGAACCGGTAAGACGGCACGTGATCATCGGGGCGCGGGGGTTGCGGGGGGTTTGCGCCGGGGACGGCGGAATGTCAGTGGCCGGTGACAGCATGTGCGCCATGAAACCAGCAGTCAAGGCAGGCCTGCAGCCGCTGTGGCGGGACCGGGACACGCTGCAGATCGGGGTGGACCCGCGGCGGGCGATCGCGCTGACCGGGCTGGGGAAGGCCGCGGCGGTGGTATCCCTGCTCGACGGGTCCAGGGACGCCGCGGAGGTGGTCAGCACCGCGCGGGCCTACGGCATCCCGCCGGATGCCACCAACCGCGTCCTCGGCCTGCTGGCGTCGGCGGGGGTGCTGAACGACTTCCCCGCGCACCTGCACAGGGCGCTGCCCGAGTACCTGCGGGCGCGGCTCGCCCCCGAACTGGCCTGCGCGTCGCTGGCGTACGCGGACGGGGACGGCGGCGCGCGGACGATCGCGCGCAGGCGCGCCGCTTTTGTCCGTGTGCACGGCGCCGGGCGGATCGGCGCGTGCGTCGCCACCTTCCTGGCCGCCTCCGGCGTGGCGCGGGTGAGCTGCGCCGACGGTGGCCGGACCGTGCCCGCCGACCTCGCACCCGCCGGGCTGACCCAGGCCGACATCGGGCACGCCCGGGAGGCCGGCGTGGCCCGGGCCATCAGGCGGATCGCGCCCGAGGTGCAGACAAGGGACGACGGGGCGCAGCCGGATCTGGCGGTGCTCACCGGCGCGCGGGACGCTGAGCTGATCGCGGCGCTGATGCGCGACCGCGTCCCGCATCTCGCGGTCAAGGCGGACGAGGCGATCGGGATCGTCGGGCCGCTCGTCGAGCCGGGGATCTCCGCGTGCCTGCGCTGCGTCGACATGAGCAAGGCCGAACGCGATGACGCGTGGCCCCTGATCCTGGCGCAGGTATCCACGGCGTCCCCGCAGGCGTGTGACACCGTGCTGGCCGCGGCTACGGCGGCGCTGGCGTCCGCCCAGGCCCTGGCGTACATCGACGGCGCGGGACCGCGGCCGGTCGCGGCCAACGGCACGCTCGAGCTCGTGCTGCCCGAATGGCAGTGGCGGCGGCGCACCTGGCCGCCGCACCCGGTGTGCACGTGCGGCGCGGGGACGGCGGCAGGCACGGGGACGGCGGCAGGCACGGGAAGCGCGACTTCGGGCGGCGAAGCCGCCGCGGGAGGGGAACCGCGCGCCCGTTCGGCATAAATGCTCTTGACTTGGCGGAAGATAGATGGTGTGACTGACCAGCCCCAGGACGAGCAGCCCCACGACGACCAGGACAACAACGAGCAGGACGGGCCTCGCGGCAATCAGCCGCGGGGCGACCTGCCCCGCTACGCCGTTACCCGCACCATGAAGCTCGCCCGGCTGCCCGTCGGCTTCGCCGGGCGCACGGCTGTCGGCCTTGGGAAACGGCTCGGGGGACGGTCCGCGGAGGTGGTCGCCCGGGAGATCCAGCAGCGCACGGCCGACCAGATCTTCCGGGTGCTCGGGGAGCTCAAGGGCGGCGCCATGAAGCTGGGGCAGGCGCTGTCCATCTTCGAGGCGGCGCTGCCGCCGGAGCTGGCCGAACCGTACCGGGCGACGCTGACCAGGCTGCAGGAGTCCGCTCCCCCGCTGCCGGCCGCCACCGTGCACCGGGTCCTCGCGGCGGACCTCGGCGACGCCTGGCGGGACAACTTCCGCGAGTTCGACGACAGGCCGACCGCCGCCGCGTCCATCGGCCAGGTGCACCGGGCCGTGTGGGAGGACGGCCGGCGGGTCGCCGTGAAGATCCAGTACCCGGGGGCAGGGCGGGCACTGATCAGCGACTTCACTCAGCTCAGCCGGGCCGGGCGGCTGTTCGGCGTGCTGATGCCGGGACTGGAGGTCAAGCCGCTGCTCGACGAACTGCGGGACCGGGTCACCGAGGAGCTGGACTACCTGCTCGAAGCCAGGTCGCAGCAGGCGTTCGCCGACGCCTACGCGGGAGACCCGGATATCTACGTCCCGCCCGTCGTCACCGCGACCGAGCACGTGCTCGTGTCCGAGTGGATGGACGGCACCCCGCTCTCGAAGATCATCAGTGACGGGACCAGGGAGCAGCGTGACCGGGCCGGGATCCTCCTGGTGCGGTTCCTGTTCTCCGGCCCTTCCCGGGCCGGGCTGCTGCACGCCGACCCGCACCCGGGTAACTTCCGGTTGCTGGACGACGGCCGGCTCGGCGTGCTCGACTTCGGCGCGGTCGACCGGCTGCCGGGCGGGCTGCCCGTGTTCTTCGGGCGGCTGCTGCGGATCATGCACGAGGGCGCGCCGGACATCGGGGAGGTCGAGCGCGAGCTGCGCGCCAACGGCTTTCTGCGGCCCGGTATCTCGGTGGACCTCGACGCGCTGCGCGCGTTCCTCGCGCCGCTGGCCGAGCCGTCGAAGACGGAGACGTTCAAGTTCAGCCGGGAGTGGATGCGAGGCGAAGCCGCGCGGGTCACCGACCTGCGGCCGTCGAACATCTCGCGCAAGTTCAACGTCCCGCCGTCCTACGTGCTGATCCACCGGGTGTCGACCGCCGGGATCGGCGTGCTGTGCCAGCTCGAATGCGAGGGAGCGTTCCGCGCGGAGGTGCTCAGGTGGATACCGGGGTACTCCGACGAGGCCGACGCGGTGGCGCGAACCTGACAGCGTCGCCGGCGCGAGGCGGTGCCCGCGGTGCCCGTGGCGCTCGCCGCGCGACGTCCGCCGTCCCGGCTGGCGCCCGGCGCGCCGGAGCCCGGGACGCCCTCGCATGCGTCCCGGGCCCCGGCGGCGGGTAGCGGCCGGTTACCGCGTTTCCAGCGCCGAGCGGAGCTGTTCCGCACGGCTCCAGGCGCGCAGCAGATGGCGTTCGGCGCGGTGCTCTGTCCGCCTGGCCCTGCGCAGTTTTACGAGCCGGCGTGCCTCGCGCGATCTGCGCGCATGTTCCATGTGGCCGCGATGTCGCTCGCGTGCCAGTTCCATCTCCATGTGCATGGTGTCCACCTCATCGTGTACATCGTGTGCGTGGCTTGATCCGGGACAGGGCGTGAGCTCATCGCCTGTGCTGTGAAGCCGCTGGGGCGCCGGCTGTTACGCCGCCTGTTCGCTGGCCTTCCCGATCTCGGTGTCGGACTTGCGCGGGCGCCCGCGGGGGCGCTTGCGCGGGACGATCGTGCCGCGCAGGAGCAGTTCGCCGCCCCAGACTCCCCACGGCTCGCGGCGCTCGAGCGCCCCGGCCAGGCACGCGAGCCTGACCCTGCAGCCCCTGCAGAGTGCCTTCGCCGCCTCGACGTCCTGCGGAGCTTCGGCGAAGAACAGTTCTGGGTCTTCGGTGCAGGGCAGGTCCAGGCCATTGGGTATGTCGGCGGCCGTGACGTGGCCGTTGACCTTGCTGGTGGCCAGAGTTCCCACCTGAACCCCCGTGACCGCTTCGAACCCGGACGCTCTTGCCTCGAACCCCGCCGCGCTCGCCGCGCCCGCGGTGGCATCGGGCCACTGCATCGGTGCCATCCCCTCTCGCTTTGCTGGTCCTGTTGAGCTGTCCCAGGGACCTAGGCCTAGCGATTATTCAGGCCGCGGACCCTGTGTCTGGGTCCGCGGCCTGAAGGGGATCTCGGCCGGCCTGTCTTAGGCCGGAGCCCTTTCTGGATGCGGACCCGATGCGCCATCGCCACCGGCGTTAACGCGGGTCATGTGCACGTGCTGCTTGTTGTTAATCGGCTGCCCGGACGGGGTCACACCGGTCGTGCCGGTCTTGCCGGTCTTAGGCGCGACGACGAGCACCCGCAGACGTGGCGTAGCGGCAGAAGTGCTGCCGGTCGCGCCTGGGAAGCCAACGGGAGCAGGGGTGAGCGCCGCAGCAGGCAGAACCCCGGCCAGCACGGCGCTCTCTTGTGTCCACGGGCCGACGACACCAGGAATGGCGACGCCACAGCGCGAACGCCGGGCAACCAGGGCGCTGAAGCTGGTGATCGTCACGCTGGGCACCTCCCTCCTGAGGCGTCGACAGTTAGCCCACGGACATGTGAGAAGCCTACGTAACGGCCCCCGCCGGAGCAATATATTTTTGACCTGGCCGTTTCCGCCCGCGGTGAACTGGCTCAGGCCTGCGTCCTGACCAGGCCCTCCTGCACGACGGACACAACAAGATCACCCTCGGCGGTGAAAACCTCGCCTCTGGCGAGTCCCCGCGCGCCGTAGGCGGCCGGCGACTCCTGAGCGTAAAGCAGCCACCGGTCGGCGCGGAACGGACGGTGGAACCACATGGCATGATCGAGGCTCGCGCCGCTGGTCTTCCCGTCGGCCCAGGACAGCCCGTGCCCCAGCAGCACCGTGTCGAGCAGGGTCATGTCCGAGGCGTACGTCATCAGGCAGACGTGCAGCAGTGGGTCATCGGGCAGGTCGCCGTCCACCCGCAGCCAGACCAGGTTCCGCGTTGTGCGCAGCGCCGGGTCGCGCTCGGCCTCGACGCTCAGCGGGCCGATCGACCTGAGGTCGATCGGGTTGTCGCGGACGTGGCTCGGCAGCGGGCCGAACAGTGCCTCGAACCGGTCCGCGTTCCGCTGTATCGCCTCCGGCGGAGGGACGTCCGGCATCGGATCCTGGTGGAACGGGCCGGCCTCCGGGCGGTGGAAGGACGCGGACAGCGTGAAGATGGTCCGCCCGTGCTGGACCGCGGAGACGCGCCGCGTGGTGAATGACCGGCCGTCCCGCACCCTGTCCACGGTGTACACCAGCGGCACGGAGGGATCTCCGGGCCGGATGAAGTACGCGTGCAGCGAGTGCACCGGCCGGTCATCAGGCACCGTGCGGCCGGCCGCGACCAGCGCCTGGCCCGCGACCTGGCCGCCGAACACCCGCTGCACCCGCTCGTCCGGGCTCCTCCCGCGGAAGATGTTCATCTCGATCTGCTCGAGGTCGAGCAGGTCGAGCAGCTTGTCCAGCGCCTTGCTCATCGCGGGCGCTCCAGGCTTCCCGGGCTCGCGCCCGCGCGGGCGCTCGCGTCGGCACGGGGACTCGCGCCCGCGCGGGGACGCAGGTCCGCCAGGAAACGGGACGGCCTGGCCTGCCGCGGGCCCGGGGCCCAGGACATGAGCAGATGCTGCCGGGCTCTGGTCACCGCCACGTACAGCAGCCGCCGTTCCTCCTCGACCGCCTCCGGCGTCCGCGCGTGCACGATGGGCATTATTCCCTCCACGAGCCCGGGCAGGATCACCGCGTCCCACTCCAGGCCCTTGGCCGAGTGCATGGTCGCCAGCGTCACCCCGTCGGCGACCGGCGCGTGGCCCAGTTCGGCTCGCTGGGCCAGCTCGGCGGCGAAGTCGCCGAGCGTCGCGTCCGGGCGCGCCGCGTGCATGTCGTCGGCGAGCTGGGCGATCGCCATCAGCGATTCCCACCGGTCTCGTGCGGCGCTGCGGGTGGCGCTGCGGGCCTCGCTGCGGGCGGCGCCGGCCGCGCCCGGCGGCGCCGGGGTCAGGCCGGCGCTCGCGAGCACGTGCCTGACCGCCGCCCGCAGGTCGTCGGGACTCGCGGTCGCGTCCGCCCCGGCGCTTTCCGCGCGCGCCGCGCCGCGCAGCAGGACGAGCGCCTGCCGCACCTCCGGCCGGTCGTAGAAGCGCTCGGCGCCGCGCACGGTGTACGGCACGCCCGCCTCGGTGAAGGCGTGCTCAAAGCGTTCCATGTGCGCGTTTATCCGCAACAGGACCGCTATCTCCCGGGCGGGCACGCCGCGTGCGATCAGCGCGCCGGCCTGGGCGGCGGTCCCTGCCGCCTCGGCCGCCTCATCGGCGTACTCGTCGAACAGCGGTTCCGGGCCCGCGGGCCGCTGCGCGACGAGCGAGGCGGCCGGCGTGATCCGGTTGGCGACGGCCACCACCTGCGGCGTGGACCGGTAATCGCGGACCAGCCGGACCGCCGTCGCGCCCGGGAACTCCGCGGCGAACTCACGCAGGTACGCCGGGGTGGCACCGGTAAACGAGTAGATCGTCTGCTGCGGGTCGCCCACGACACACAGGTCGTCGCGGCCGCCGAGCCAGGCGTCGAGCAGGAGCTTCTGCAGCGGGTTGACGTCCTGGTACTCGTCGACGGTGAAGACCCGGAAGACGTCCCTGACCTGTCGCGCCATGGCGGGCTCGGTGAACAGGATGGCCGCGGTCAGCTCGAGGACCGACTCGAAGTCGATCATCTGCCTCGTCCGCCGCAGCAGCTCGTACGCCTCGTACAGCCGCGCTGTCTGCTCCGCGCCGGCCGCCGTCGCGCGCCCGGCCGCCACCGCCGCGGGCGGGTACGCGTCCGGGCGGACCTGGTTCACCTTGGCCCACTCGATCTCGGCGGCCGCGTCGGCGAGGCCGCCGGGGTCCAGGCGGGCGCGCAGCTCCCGCGCCGCGTCGCGCAGCAGCGGCAGCTTGGATTCGATCAGTCGCGGCGGCCGCCCGCCGATCACGCGCGGCCAGAAGTAGGTGAGCTGCCGCAGCGCCGCCGCGTGAAAGGTACTTGCCCGCACCGCCTCCGCGCCGTAGCCGAGCGCCCGCAGCCTGCCGCGCAGCTCGCCCGCCGCGCGTACGGTGAAGGTGAGCGCGAGCACGTGTGCCGGGCTGACCAGGCCCGTCCGAACGGCGTAGGCGATTCGGTGGGTGATGGCACGCGTCTTCCCGGTGCCCGCCCCGGCGAGCACGCAGACCGGCCCCCGGGCGGCGAGCGCCACCTCCCGCTGCTCAGGGTCGAGCGCCTCGAGCAGCGCGTCCGCGTCCACCGTCACCTGTCACATTCTTCCGCACGGCCACCGCCCCGCCCCGAAGGCGCGGGAACTCTCCGGCCATCAATGTTGTTGCAACTTCCAGGATTCCGCGAACGAGAAGGAGGCTGTGGGTGCCGCTCACGATGTACACCACCCAGTGGTGCGGGTTTTGCAAGCGTCTGAAGGCTCAGCTGGCCCGGGCTGGAGTGGAGGTCACCGAGGTTGACATCGAGCGCGACCCCGCCGCGGCGGAGTTCGTGATGACCGTCAACGGCGGAAACCAGACGGTGCCCACGCTGCTGTTCGCGGACGGCAGCACGATGGTCAACCCGTCAGCGGCGCAGGTCAAGACCCGCCTCGCTGAGCTGGCCACCGTAGAGCAGCCTCCCGTCCAGGCTGGCTGAGCAGGCATTTGTACCAAACGGAAGCGGCTATTCCGTCCACGGCACGCGGGACCTCGCGTGCCGTGGTTGTGCGTGAGGGGCGCGCCGCGCCGGTGTAGCGTCGTGACAAGTCGGGAAAAGGGGGAAGCATGAGTGGGCCAACCGGTAAACCTGAGAACCATGAGGATGTTGTGGTTCGCAAGGCGGAACGTGGGTGGGTGGTCGGTGGTGAGAAGGTTTCCGAGCTGACCAGCGCGATGGTGCTCGCCGACCTGCTGGCGGCCGAACGCGTGGCCGATGCCCCGGCGTCGGCGCGGCAGTCATCAGCCAGCTCGCCAGCGCCCGCTTCTGTCACTACAGCCGCTTCGACCTCGTCGGCCACTGCAGACCTTGCACGTGGTTCTTCCCCTCTAGGCCCAACTCCTCTCACCGCCTCCACCGGCCCCGCCGCGCGCCGGTCTCCGCCCGCCGCGCGGAGCGAAGCGGAAGAGGCGGCGAGGCTCGCGGTGACGGTCGCGCAACTGGAGCACGCGCTGGCGTCAAGGGTCGGCGTGGAGCAGGCGATCGGCGTACTGGCCGAACGGCACAGGCTGCGTCCCAGGGAGGCCTTCGACCTGCTTCGCGGCGCGGCGCGCTCGCGCGGCCAGCGGGTCGCCGAGATCGCGCAGGATGTGGTCGCCAGCGCGACGAACCCGCTGCTCCGGCTGCCTGAGGAACTGGCCAGGAAGCTTCCGGCACCGCGCCCGCGCGGCAGGTCGCTCCGCCGCGCGCGCCACGCGCAGCAGGCGAATTGACGGTGGCCGGCGCTAGAGTGCGACCGAAAACACGAGTGCCGCCGAAGACACGAGTGCCAGCAAAGACACGCTGACGAACACGACACCCGCCGGCACCCAGGGATCCGCCGCCGGCCCCGGGACACGTTCGCGCCCGTCCTCGTCCAGCTCCACCCGTTTCCGGCTGGGCTGCGCGAAGATGGGCGCTAGTCAGCGCAGCGCACACCGAGGAGGCCACATGGCGGATCTTGACCTGGTCGAGATCTGCGCCGGCGCGGGCGGCCAGGCGCTCGGGCTGGAGCGGGCGGGCTTTGAGCACGCGCTCGCGGTCGAGCTGGATCCCGCGGCCTGCGCCACGCTGCGCGCCAACAGGGCCGCCTGGAAGGTCGCCGAAGGCGACGTCGCGGACCCCGCGGTGTGGCGGCCGCGGGACTACCGGGGCGTGGCCCTGCTGGCCGGCGGGGTTCCCTGCCCGCCGTTCACGGTGGCTGGGCGCCAGCTCGGGGCCACCGATGAGCGCGACCTGTACGCCTGGGCGGTCGAGCTGTGCGGCGTCATGCGGCCCCGCGCGTTGCTGCTGGAGAACGTCAGGGGGCTGTCCACCAGCAGGTTCAGCGCGTACCGCCAGCACGTGCTCGACCGGCTCCGCGCCCTCGGCTACGTCGCGGGCTGGCGGCTGCTGAACGCCTCCGGCTTCGGCGTGCCGCAGCTGCGGCCCCGGACGATCCTGGTGGCGATGCGCAGGACGGACGCGCCCTGGTTCCGCTGGCCGGAGCCGTCGGCCGTGCCGCCGGCGACGGTGGGCGAGACGCTGGGCGACCTGATGTCCGCGCGCGGATGGCGGGGCGCACCCGCGTGGGCGCGCGGCGCCGACCGGATAGCCCCGACGATCGTCGGGGGCTCCAAGAAGCACGGCGGCGCCGACCTCGGGCCGACGCGGGCCAAGCGCGCGTGGGCCGAACTCGGCGTCGACGGTCTGGGCATCGCGGACGCGCCGCCGGACCGCGCCGACAGCCCCGCGTTGCGGCCGAAGCTGACCTGCGAGATGGTCTCCCGGCTGCAAGGCTGGCGGGACGAGTGGGGCTGGGAGTTCACCGGCCGGAAGACCGCCCGCTACCGGCAGATAGGAAACGCATTCCCGCCACCGGTCGCGGAGGCCGTGGGCACCGCCATCCGCCGCGCCCTGGAGCACGACGGCGAGCCGTGCCGGGCCGGGGACTCGGCGCACGTGCACGACCCGGTATACCTGGTGCTCCGCGGCCGGGACAGTTTCCTGACGGCCCGCCAGATCGCCCACGCCGCCGCCGATCACGGCGGCCCGCTCACCACGTCCGCCGTGCTGCGGCAGCTGAGCCACCTGAGCCAGGATTTCGAGCTCGAGATCGGCGACTCCCGCGACGGACCGGCCTACCGCCTCGGCGCGTTCCGGGCGTTTCTCGGCCAGCGCGACCACATCAGGCACGAGCGCTTCGCCGCGGCCCGCGGCACGATCAGCTAGTGCAGGGCGGCGATCACCCGATCGGCCATGACCCGCTGGCCGCGCGCGTTCGGATGGAACGGAAAGGCCAGCGAGGTGGGTATCAGGCCCTCGATGTCCTTGATGGCTGTCGGCTCGCACACGTCATGGCCGATGGTCGCCCTGTAGGTGTCGACGAACGTGGCGCCGTTGGCCGCGGCCACGCTCGCGAGCATCCTGTTGAGCCTCACCTCCGTGCCCCGCAGGTAGCCGACGTCCCCGGAAGCTATCGGGACCACCGGCCAGCAGCCCCCGCCGCTGACCGGCAGGATGTCCGGGTAGCCGAGGAGCAGAACCCGCGCCCGCGGCGCCCGGCGGTGGATGCCGCGCAGCGCGGCCGCCACGCCCGGCCTCGCCGCCGCGACCGCCGCGGCGAGGCGGTCGGTGCCGCCACCGGCGTAGTGGTTCTCACAGGGGGCACCCCACGGATCGATGAAGCTGAGCAGCGTGCAGGTGACCAGCACGTGCGTGAACCCGAGGTTGTCACCGCCGAGCGTCAGCATCACCAGCGAGTCGTTCCGCGCCAGGTAGCTGAACTGCGGCGGGTTCGTCCCGAAGAGCGTCCGCTCGGATCTCGCCATGCTGGCCGTCGTGGCGCCGTTACACGCGCCGTCCACGAAGCTCGCGGCGTGCAGCGCCCTGGCGACGTCCGCCCCGTAGTTGCGCGTCGAGCGCAGGCACCCGAACGGGCTGCTGCCCGCGGGAGACGCCCCCACGAGGTTCCCCGCGGTGTAGGAATCCCCGAGCGCGACAACGGGACCGGCCAGCCCGGCGCTGCCCCGGATGCTTCCCAGCGGGGCGCTGGCCAGCGCGGACCCGGAGAGGCTCAGCACGCCGAGCACCGCCATGAGCGCCGCGGCCGCGCGCCCCGGCCGGCGGCGTAGCCGACCCCGCCACCACCGCCGCACGGAGGGCACCCCCAGCCGCCCGGCCCACAGCGACTCGGCCCACAGCGGCTCGGCCCACAGCGGCTCACGCGCATCGTCCATGGGCGCCGCACCCTCCCGCTCCCGCTCCTTGCCGGCATCCTCGCGGCATGCCCGGGCCAGCCCCGCCTGCCACACACTTTCCGGCATGCCGTTCGGATACATGGCGTAACCTCCCCGTACTCCGGGCGGCTAACACGCAGTGACTCCAAAACAACGTCACGTAATGCAAGTAACCCTCACGGAGCCAGAAAAATCAAGACATAGATGTATGTCCATCATGGAATCATCGGTCGTAGCACACCACGGCTACCATTGCGGCTCCCGTTTCATGTGCGACTTACGGTGCTTACGAAAGTTCGCTTGCGTGTTACCACTTGGCGGGCAGGAGCTCCCGATGCTCATGAGGTGACCCCCACGGCGGCCCTTAATTTCCGCGACGTTGTTCCTGCCGGGCCTGTCGTGGAAGTTACGGGTCGCATAGGGCACTCTCGTTTCCACGACGTGCTTCGCGTCTTCACGTCGCGGAAATTCGGGGTCACGTAAGGCGCCGCCAGCGGGAATTTCGCCACCACGCACCGGTACCCGTGCACGGTGGTCAAACCACCAGCCCCGTTCACCCCACCGGCAACAGCCGCACCGAGGATGCGGTCGGGCCGCCGCGCGAGGGCCTCCGGCCGCGGGGCCGCTGGCGCAACTGGCCCCGCCCAGTGGGGCCAATGGCGCCAGCGGCCCCACCGACGGCCCGGGCGACGGGACCGCTGGCGCTCAGGGGGCGGCCTGGGCGGCGGGCGCGGCGGGGACGGAGACGCCCGCGTGGGCCCATGGCCGGGTGAACCCGACGACCGCCGTGTCGCCGGGCGCCCCGGCGGTACCGAAGTGGGAGACCCGGATCGGGAAGCCGGTGGCGTACGCCTCGATCATCGTCCCGTTGCCGATCACCAGGCCCACGTGCCCCGGAGATGTCGGCGTGCCGTCCGAGCCCGCGAAGAACACCAGGTCGCCCGGCTCCACCTGATTCGCCGGGACCTGCGGTCCCCATGCCCACTGCTCCTGTGACGTCCTGGGGATGTCGATCCCGGCGGACCGGTACGCCATCATCATCAGCCCGGAGCAGTCGAACGCGTCCGGGCCGGTGCCGCCCCACAGGTAGGGCTTACCGAGCTGCTGCTGCGCGTACGCGACGATCTGCGCCACGACCTGGTTGGGCGTGCTGATCGAGGCGAGCTGGTTGTTCCCGGTTCCCTGGCCGCAGGCCGGCTGGGAGGTCACCTGGCTCACCGTGAACCCGCCCCCGGCGTACCTGCCGGCCCAGGAGAGCACGTTCTGCACGTACGAATCCAGGTGGTTGTAGGCGAAGATCGCCGCGGGCACGCTCGACTGCACGCCGTGCTGGACCAGGTACTTCGCCGCGCCCGCGATCGCGTCGGCGGGGTCGTACACACTCGCGGTCCCGTCCCCGTTCTCATCGGTGGCCACCCCGCTGACGACCTCGCTCGCCGGATGGGTGGGGGCGCCGCCCCACTGGTCGCCGGCGGCACCGCCGATGCCTATCTGCATCGGTCCCGCGGCGCCGAAGGCGTTGGCTCCGCTGTGCACGCCCGGCAGCGTCGTCCGGCCGTTGTCGCTCTCCACGGTTCCGATGCCGGCCAGGACCGTCCACGGCACGCCGTACTGCTGGCCGACCTTCTTGTACCACAACAGGTAGTCCGATGGGATCGACGCCGTGCCCTGTTTGCTGGCCGGCGGCTGGGTGACCGACTTCCCCGAGCACCCGTTGCCGCCCGCCGTGAACAGCAGGCCCGACCCGGAGATGAGCATGGGGATGGTGAGCAGGCCGAGGAGCAGGAACGCCGCTCCGGCGACGGCCGCGACGACGATGATCCGGACCGGGCCCCGCCCGGGATCACGCGCACGCATCAGGAATTCCTCATGCATCACCCGCCGCAGAGATTCCCGGCGCATCAAAGGTCTCCGCACATCAGAAGTTCCCCTGCGACGCGAGCTCGATGTCGTTGACCTGCCAGCCGCCGGCCCCGGAGACCACGGTGATCGCGTACTGCGTGCTGTGCGTCGCGGCCCCCTGGGTGCTGAGCAGCCGCTGTCCCAGCGTGACCACGAAGGTCAGGCTGTGGGCGCCGAACGCGCGCAGCGAGTCGATGGTCCCGCTCCCGGTGGATACCTGCTTCTGCGCGGTCCGCGCCTGCGCGACACCGGGCGTCAGGTACGCGTTCTTCAGCGCCTGCGTCAGCGAGCTGGTGGCGAGGCCGCTCAGCCGCGAGGCGTAGGCGGCGCCGCTTTCGGTGTAGGTGTAGTCCTCGTAGGCGGCGCAGAACGCCGTCGTGACCTGCGCCGCATCCGCCAGATCCTGCTGGGTGAACGGAAGCCAGCCGTAGATGTTCGCCGAGCCGGCGGACGAGGAGGCCGACGGGGCGGCCGAGGACGCGTTCGCCGCGGCGGACGGGACCGCCGCCTGTGACGGCGGGGCGCTCCGCGGCGGGCTGGCGCCGTGGCTGTGATGCAGCGGGCCGACCAGGTACAGGCCGAGCCCGGCCAGGCAGGCGACCACGACCACGAAGATCGCCCGCTGCTGCGCCGTGCTCAGTTCCATGCCGGGCCCCCGCTATTTGCCGCTGTCCCGCCGGACCGGCCGCAGCCAGAACGGCATCGGAGTCTTGCGCTCGCCCGTCTCGGTGCTGGCCAGCGGAGGTCCGTCCCCGGCTGGGGTCGCGGAGCCGGCTTCCGGCTGCGAACCGGCTGAGCCTCCTTGCTGATCCGAACGAACCGGGCTTCTCCCGCCGGGGAACCATCCCGCACTGCCGGGCCAGGCCGATCCGGACTGCCGCCGCTCGCGGCGCCGGCTCGCCCGCTCGGGCGCGGAAGGACGCGACGATCCCGCCCCGCCGCCTCGTGCACCGGTGCCGCCCGCTCCCCGGCCCGACGGGCCACCCCCCCGGCCCGACGGGCCACCCCCCCGGCCCGATGGGCCGCCTCCCCGGCCCGACGGGCCTGCTCCCCCGCCGCCGGACGAGCCGCCCGCGCCGCCGCCCAGCGAACCGCCGCCGGCACCGCCCGCGCCAGGGGCGCTGCCCCCGCCGGCGGCACCCTCCGCGCCGGAGCCGTTCCCGCCACCGCCAGAACCGCTTCTTCCCGCGCCGCCACCGGTGCCCCGTGCCCACCAGCCTCCGCCGCCACCGCGGCCAGCGATGACGCCACCGCCGCCAAAGATGCCGCCGCCACCGGAACCGCCCGGCCCACCGCCGGAACCGCCGCTGGCACCAGGGCCACCACCGCTTCCGGAACTGCCGCTGCCTCCGGAACCGCCGCTGCCTCCGAAACTGCCGCTGCCTCCAGAACCGCCGCTGCCTCCAGAACCGCCGCTGCCTCCGGAACCGGCGCTGCCTCCAGAACCGCCTCCGGTGCCACCGGCCCCGGCTCCGCCAGCGCCGCCCGGGCCGCCGCCGAACCGGCCGCCGCCACCCGGGCCACCCGAGCGGCCACCACCGCCGGGCCAGCCACCGCCTCCGCCCGGCCAGCCACCGCCTCCGCCGGACCGGCCGCCGCCGGACCGGCCGCCGGCGCCCGGCCAGGGGGCGGGGCCGCCAGCGCTCCCGCTGGCACCGGACCCGCCACCGTTAGCGGATTCGCCGCCGGTGCCGCCACCGCGGGAAGCGCCCCCACCGCGAACCGCTCCCCCACCTCGGAACGCTCCCCCACCACTGAAGCCAGTGCTACCACCAGAGCCACTCCTACTACCGGAGCCACCACCACCACCGGAGCCACCACTACCACCGGCCGGCGTGCCTCCGCCGCCAGGCGTGCCTCTCCCGCCCGGCGTGCCTCCGCGGCCCGATGCACCTCCGCCGCCCAATACGCCTCTCGCGCCCGGCATGCTGCTCCCGCCCGGCGTGCCTCCGCCGCCCGATGCACCTGCGCCGCCCGATGCACCTGCGCCGCCGGAGGTGCCTGCGCCGCCGGGCGTGCCCTTGCCGCCGGGCAGCGGCCCGGGCGCCCTGGACAGGGGGCCGGTCGCGGCGGGCAGCGGCCCGGGCGCGCCGGACAGCGAACCCGGCGTGCCCGGCGCGGTTGACCGCGTCCCGGTCGCGCCAGCCCGCGCGGCGCCGCGCGACCAGCCCGGTCCCGCGCCGGAGGCACCCTCCTGCTCGGCTCCGCCGGGCGGCGGGAGCGGCAGCGGCGGAGCCGCGCGGTTCCCGCCGTTTCCGGCGGCGGGCCAGTTTCTGCCCCGTCTCGAGGAGCCTGCGTTCGCGCCGGCGCCTGTCCCCCCGCCGGCGGGGTCGTGCCCGGAAGACGCGGCGTCGGCGGCGGTGTCATCGGCGGGCACGTCCGGCCGCAGCCTGCCCGCGTGTCCGTCCGCTCCGCGTCCGCCCTGCCCGGCGGCGGCCTCGGCATCGGCCGCGCTGGCCGCCGCCGAGGCGGCACTGGCCGCTCCGGCGGCCCCAGCGGCGAGCGCGGCGGCCTGCGCCGGGTTCCGCCGCGCCCAACGGGCGGCGCGGTACGCAGCGACGCCGGGAACCGCCGCGGTGGCGGAATCCCAGGTGGCCCGGCGGAAGCCGTAGCTGGCCTCACGCAAGCTGTAGTCGGACCGCTCCGAGGAACCGATCATGCCGTAGCCGACCGCGGAGAACAGGTGCTGGAACGGCCTGCGGTAGATGAACACCGCCACGGTGACCAGCGCGATCATCAGGATCTTCAGGGCCCACGGCAGCACGTTGTCGGCGGTCCCCATGATGAGCGAGTAGCAGTACAGCAGCACGCTCAGCACGAGCGCAATGGCCACCTGTTTCATCAGCACGCCGACGAGCATCTCGAACCAGCGGATCGCGATGACCCGGCCGAAGCCGGGATGTGTGCCGACGATCAGGAAGAATGGCCCGGCGACGAGCAGCAGCAGGAAGCCGAGTTTCAGCACGATCAGGGTCAGCGCGATCAGCAGGATGAGCAGGCCCGCGACGACGGCGGCGAACAGTGCGGCGAAAGCGATTTCGAGCCGGGTCGTCCACTGGTTGCCCTGGAACAGCCCGTAGATCCCCGGCTGGTTCTGTTTGATGGACGCGGCGACGCCGCCGTACGTGGTCTGCTTGGCTTGCAGCAGCGCGGATGTGGGCTGTTCGTTGGCGGCGAACGCCTGCGACCACAGCAGCGACCGGCCGTAGGTGTCCACCACCGTCGGCGGCTTGCCGGGGCCGTTGTAGGCGGTGGTGCCGAGCTCGCCGTCCAGCCACGGCTTGCAGATCAGCACCGACCACAGCTCGTTGGCGTTCTGGTCGACGAGGCCGTTGGCCGAGGTGAACGCGAAGTTGGCGGTGACGCTCTGCTGGTCGCCGCGAGCCACCGGCAGGCAGTTGCTGCCCCCGGGGCTGGGCAGCTTGGAGAACGCGACGTTCAGCACCTGGGTCACGCCGTTGGACACGCTCGTGCCGACGCCGGTGAAGTCGGCCGGCCTGCCGATCAGCCAGATGGCGGCGGCGCACGCCACAACCATCCACAGCGTGCCCTCGATGGTCCGCGTCGCGCGCTTGCGGATCAGTCCCTGCCAGGCCAGCCAGATCGCGCCGAGGATCACCACCGGCGCGAGGTACGGGAAGTAGATCGCATTGCCCAGCGCGCTGATCAGCCGGTCCACGGCGTTCTGCAGCCAGGTCAGGATGTTGTTGCCGGCCGCCGACTGGTACACGGTGATCGTGACCCGGTCCAGCGACTTCGCCATGTCGAAGACCATGCCGGCGACGTTGTTGCCGATCAGCGACGTCATGTCGGAGCACTGCAGGTCGTGCGCGGCCCAGAACTGCCCGGCGACCCCGTAGTTGTCGTACAGCGTCTTCCCGCCGGCCTTGTTGCCCGGTGCCTCGATCAGCGAGTCGATGCCGTTGGTGGCCGACTCTGGCTGCGGCAGCGAGGGATTGCAGACGCTGTTCAGCAGCCCGGGGACGCCGCTGCTGCCGAGGTTGCAGAACCCGAGAAGGCTGCCGATGTCGCCGATCCCGGGCACCTGGCAGATGCCGCCCGCGGGCGCCGCCACCGCGCTCCCGCGCGCGGGAGTGGTGCGGGACATGAGCGTCGCCCGGATGGGCGCCGCCCCCGTACGCGAACGCGCCCCCGCGGCGGCGGGCGCGCGGGACGACCGCGACTCCACGGCGGCCGCCGCGTACGACCGGGAGATGACCGCGGCCGATGCGCGCGACCCGGACGCGACCGCGGCCGATGCGCGCGACCGCGACGTGACCGCGGCCGCCACGTGCGACCGCGACGTGACCGCGCCGGCCGCCTGCGACCCCGACGTGACCGCGACCGCCGCGTGCGGCGTCACCGAGGCCGCGGCCGGGCGCGCGAAGAACACGCCGGCGAGCAGCGCCGGGGCGATGGCGGCCGAGGCAAGCAGCACCCGGACGGCGCGGCGACCGTGTTTGCCGGGAGCACCGGCCTTGCCAGAAGCACCGGCCTTGCCAGAAGCACCGGGCGCGCCGGAGGCACCGGGCGCGCTGGAAGCACCGCAGGCAGCGGAACCATGGCGCCTGCGGGAACTCTGCGTACCGTAGGCGCTACGGAAAGTCCGCACGCTACGGCTGGCGCGGACCTGGGTTTCAGCCATCGGGGGGCTCCTGTGCATACGGGCGTTCTGACGGGTTACGAGGGCGCCTGCGCCACCGGGGGTGCCGGCTTGCGGGCCCGGGTCGGGTTGGTGTCGATCCAGTCCCGGAGCTCCTCGGAGACCAGGTCGACGCCAATTCGGCCCGCCCGGTCGTCCAGGTCGCGGAAGATGCACTCGCCGTTGCCGAGCGCACGGAGGACGGCCTTGTGCTCCTCCGAGGGCTCGACGCCGAGCAGCGACATGACGTTCGCGACCTCCCCGCGCTCCGACGACCGGAACGCGAAGACGCTGGACAGGCAGTTGGTGACCTGCTCGTTCAGCAGGTCACCTGCGTTCTGGGAGACGAGGATGAGGGCGGTGTTCCGCGACCGGCCCATCCGGGACACCTCGGGAACCAGCTTGGCTCCCTCGGGGGTCGACGTGATCGCCCATGCCTCGTCGAGGAAGATCGCCTTCGGCTGGGTGCGGTCGATGCTGTTGAGCAGCCTGCGGGCGAACTGCGACACCAGGTACAGCAGCGCGACCGACAGCCGCTGCTCGTAGGAGTAGTCGTCGCGGCCGGTCGTCGTGTCCGGCAGGGTCAGACCGCCCAGCGTGAAGACCGTCGTCCAGCCCTGGGCGTCGATCTGCTGGCCGCCCGATGGGGCGAAGCACAGCCTGGCGAGACGCATCTCCGAGATCGACCGCATCACCGCGCCGAGGTTCTTCCACGCGGGATCCTCCGCCTGCTCAAGGTACCTGACGACCTTACCGAGACTGGGCCGCTGGCCGCCCGCCACCGCGCCGACGGCCTGAATCATCGCGCTTTCCCGTTCCTCGCTCATCCGGGGGAGCAGCAGCCGCAGCGTTTCGGTCGCCATCGTCCGCTTCTCCGCCAGGTCGTCGCCGAACGAGAACGGGTCGAGCAGGCCCGGAGCGGCCGAGCCGAGCGGCAGCACGCGGGCTCTGCGGTTCGACCTTGTCAGGTACTCCACCAGCGACTCGGCGTCGCCCTTCGGGTCGATCACCGCGACCGTCGCGCCGCGCAGCGCGAGCTGGTAGATCAGCAGCATCGCCAGCGTGGTCTTCCCGCCGCCGGGCTCACCGGTGATCGCGATCGCCGTGGGCCGGTTCCTGGCCGCGGCCAGCATCGGGTCGAAATGCACGACCGAACGGGCGCGGCCGAGGGTCTCGCCGACATACGGCCCTATCCAGCCGACGCCGTCCGCGATCCGGTCTCCCAGCTCGACGGTCGCGGTCGGCATGCCGCCCGCGATCGTGTACAGCGGCTGCCGCTGCACGTACGAGCTCAGCCGCACCCGCTCGCCGGGCAGCGTCTCGCACAGCAGCGAGAACTGGTCGCCGGTGGAGTTGACGATGTCGATGCCGATGTCCCGGTAGTGCTCGGTGACCGCCTCCACCCGGCGGACGCACAGCTCCCTGGTCGGCGCGGTCACGATCAGCCGGTGCCAGCCGTACACGAACGGCAGCCGTTCCTTGGTGATGCCGTGCTCCAGCATGCGCGCCGCGGCGATCTGCTCGGCCAGCGCGATCGGCGCCTCGGCGCCGGCCTCCCTGATGTGCGCGTCCATGTCCCGGGCATGCGCGAGCCGGCGGCTGACGTCCTTGCTGGCCTTGGCCGGCGGGATCAGCCGCATCCGGGAGCTGACCTCGACGGGGAACGGCAGTGAGTCCGCGTAGTGCAGCCACGGCTCCCCGTCGGGGAACGACATCACGTCGGGGAACCTGGCGAACGACAGGAACGCCGCCCAGGACTCCCCGCCGGTGTGCTCGAGCCGGAGCAGCGTGCGGCCGTTGTGCACCTGCCCCTCGAAGAGCTCCTCGATCTCCCCCGCGCCCCAGGTCCGGCGCCTGGCCGCGGACGGCGGCGGGTCACCGAGCGAGCCCATCAGCGTGTGCCTGACCAGCCACGCCACCTCGCGGGCGGTGGCGTGCCTGGCCGCGAGCGCGCTGGAGGTCAGCGCCCTGCCCAGGCGCTCGGCCTGATCGGTCCACTTGGCGACCTCGGTGGCGCTGACCGACTCGTCGTCGAGGCCCATCGTCTTCTCGGCGCCGCGGTACAGGGAAACGAACTGGGAAAGCGCGCCGCCGGACAGCTGCATGCGCATTCCCCGCGGGCCGAGCCGAACGCCGAGGTAGATCTCCTTGGACCAGAAGTCCTTCGCCCACACGTGCTGGTAGACCTGCTCGAGGTACTCCCGCCAGCCGGGGCCGCCGTCGGAGGTGGCGTCCAGGCCGGTCGCCCACTCCACCGCCGGATATGGCCGGTGCGCGATCCTCAGGTGGACCTCGGCGTCCGGCATCCGGATCGCGGCCAGGGCGACGGTGATGTTGGTCGCCAGCGCCTCCCGCTCCTCCGGGGTGAGGAACTCATAGGAGACGGAGGGCACCCGGTAGTACGCCCAGGCATGGGAATCCGTGAGGACGATCCGGTCGTCGAAATAGCGGATCGCCAGACGGCTCCGGCCCTTCGTCTTCGTGCTCACTCGCTCTCCTCGGAACGATCGGGCTGCTTCTCGCGGATACCCGCGTTCGTTTGGTAACTCATGGGATGACCTTGCGGGGAACCGGCGCCGCAGCCATGCCCGCCACCAGCACCCCGGCGAGCGCCGTGTAGGCAACGCGAGTCTGCGGGCGCAGCGCGGTCGGCCCCTCGGCGCCGACCGGCAGCTGATCATCCCAGGGCACCCGGACGATCGCGCGGCAGCGTCCCCGGGCGACCGACTCGGTCTGCTCCACGTCGGTCATGGACCGCCTGCTCACGCCGTTGATCAGGGTGACCGAGCGGGCGGCCAGGTCGCCGAACCCGTGCGCCTCCAGCCACTCGCGCGTGTCGGCGAGCGCGGCCGCCGCCTCCGCGCTGGCCGGCGCGACCACGACAAGCTGGTCGGCGATCGCGAGCAGCCTCGGCAGGCCCGACGCACCCGGGTCGATCATCGTGAGCGGGTAGTGGCGGCCCAGGTGTTCGGCGAGCCTTGTCTCGTCTCCGTCGTCAAGCAGGCCGTCCGACGCGATCACGTCCAGCCGCGCCTGTGAGTTCCTCGCCTCGGGCGGTAGCCCGTCCGGCGGCACCGGCGGCGGGACGTCCGGCGTGCCGCCGGCCAGCAGCGCGCGCAGCTGCACGGGGGCCTGGGCGAGCCTGGCGAGCGACCCGTCGTGCAGGTCCACCGCCGCGACCGGCATCTCACGCAGCGAGGCGAGGATGTGGCCGGTCATCAGCGTGGTCACCGTCTGCCCGGCGCCGCTGGTGCAGCCGAGCATCACCACCCTGCGCGGACCCGCGAGCGGCAGCCGCGCCCGGTCCCGGTCCAGCGCCTCCTGATCACGCTTGCCCGGGCCCTGGCCGTCGCCCGTCACGACCTTGACCTTGCGCCGCCAGCTCAGGTTGTGGTCCCTCGTGTGCCCGCTGAGCACCCGCTCGATCGACGGGAGCGGCCGGTCCCGTACCTCGTCGACCTGCGTAATCGCGGGAACGGGGGGCGCGGTCCGAACGGGTGGCACGGTCCGAACGGGTGGCACGGTCTGGGCCGGTGCCATGGGCCGTGGGTGTGCCGGAGCCAGCGCGGAGGCATGAGCTGCCTGAGGCGGCTGGGCAGCCTGCGGCTCCTGAACGGATTCGTGACCGACTGGAGGCGGCCCGGCGGCCGGAGCCTTGGGCTCCATGGCGGCGGGAGGCTCCACGGCGGCGGGAGGCTCCACGGCGGCGGGAGCCGAAACCGCGGAACCGGGTGCTGGCGCAGGAGAGGGAGGAGCTGAGGGCGGCGACGCCGGGGCGGCGGGCGCGGAACTGCTGGACCGCGCGGAAGCCGCCGGCCCGGCGGTGTGCGCGGCCGGCGGAGCCGTTCGCGGTCCTGTCGGCGCCGGCAGGTCCGGCCCGGTCACGGGGGCGGCCTGCGGCGCGGGTGAGGCCGGGGTGCCCGCCGGGCGCGGCGCCTGAGCGGGCGGAGCGGCCGCGGAAGGCGTCTGGAGCACGGGCCGCGCGGGGACCGCGGCCGGGGTGGCGGAGGCGGGAGCGGGCGGCACGGACGCGGCCGGGCGCGCGACCGGCCCCGCGGGCGCAGCGGCGGGCCAGGCTGGCGGCGCGGCCGGCGCCTCGGTCTTCTGCGCGGCCGCCGAGCGCGCCGGATCCGGGACGGGCCGCACCGGATCCGGCACCGGCTGCACGGGCGATGACGGCGCGGACGGTGCCGGGCGGGCCGCCGGGGACGGAGCCGGATGGTGCGCGTAACCGCCGTGTGCGACCTCCAGGCGGCGCCCGGAGGGCGCGCCCGCCCGCATCCGCGCGGGGACGGCTGCCGGTGCGGTCTGGCCGCTCGCTGGGCCCTGGCCGTTCGCCGCGGCGCGTCCGTGCGGCATCGCGGGCGCCACTCGCTGCGGGGCGCGCCCGGCCGCCGAGGCGGCGGCGGGGACGGGAATGGGAGGAGCGGCCTGGCGATCCGGCGCGACCTCCGCCTGGCCCCGGCGTGCGAGCACACCCCGTTCCCTGCGTGCGAGCACACCGGCCGTACGCCGCGCCGGGGCCGGCCTCGCGTGCCACACCCGGGCATTGACGATGATCTCGTCCTTCTCACTCAGCGGCGACAGACGGCACCACACGCGCGGTTCCGTCAGGTAGCGAAGCTGCGAGACGAGCAGTTCCGGCAGCCGCTTACTCTCTATGACCGGCCGCGTGGTCAGCCAGGTGAGAACTCCCGGCGGAAGGACGTACAGCCAGACCAGGTTGTGGTTAAATGGCAGCCCGACCGCCACCAGGAGAACCACATAGGGCACCGTAATCCCGGCGAATACGGCAATCCAGCTGATCGGGAGCGGCGCGGGCAGCCGAAAGTCGTACAGCTTGTAGAGCCGCTTCTCGATCCGCCAGATGTTCGTATAAGTGGGAAGGTCCACGGATTGTTTGCTCCTCAGCCAGGTAAGATCAGTGGACCCCGAGTGCGTTTGCTATTCCCGTGGCCAGCGTCTGCACGATGCTGGGCGTGTAGAAAACCACGGCGATCGCGACGGCGAGGACCATGAACTGCACGAACCTGGTGATCTCTCGGGTGAAGAGAAAGAAGAGTGCTACGATTCCCACAATACCCAGGAACAGCGGCCCGAACAGACCCTGCAGGTAGGTAACGAGGCCCTGGGTACTGAGGGCCAGCGGGGACGCCGCGGTCAAGTAGTGAGGGGACATAGTTCTTCCCTTCCTGGGTGATCAGATATCTGTTGCGGGCACCGCCATGCCGCCGTCCCCGGGGAAGGCGCGGAGGCATCGGGCGGTCCCTGGGCGCCTGCGGCTGCGGCTGCGCGCCGGCGCCACGGCTGGGCTGTCGCTGGCAAGGTCAAGACCGGCGGCGCCCAGTTCACTGGGTTCCCATCGGCTGGGTGGACGCACGGATCTCCTTTACATACCATTTACCGCTCTGCTGGTCGACGACCACCATGTCATAGGTCATCGAAAGCTGTGCTGGAGTGGATCCTGGCTGGCCAGCGAGCTGCCAGTTGACCGTTGCGATTATCTCGCGCGTGTTGCCGCCGGCCGGAACGCTGAGATTGGCAATCGAGCCGAAGGTGACCGCTCCGCCAAGCCCGGTGACCGAAACTCCGGGGGCGAGGAACCGGTTCAGGGTGGCGCTGTCGCCGGCGGCGTAGGCCTGGAAAAATGCGGGCAGCTGGCTCATCAGCGCGCTTTGCGCGGCCTGGTCGGAGCTGACCTGCTGCGGGCTTGGCGGCTGAATAGCCGATGGCGCGGGCAGCCATGCCGGCTCGCCCGATACCACTATGCCGCCATCTGCCGCATAAATCGGCACGCCGAGCTCCATGAGCTGCCCGTTCACTGATGCCAGGAGATTGACAACCGCGTTTGCCGAACTCCGGACGTCCACGCTCGCCACCTGCTCTGACTGCAGCCGCATGGTCCCCGACCCGTTCCAGCCGAATCCCGGATCCGCCGAGCTGATGCTGGACGGGATAAAGGCCGCGAGCTGCTGTGCGCGCTGCGCTTCGGTCGCCGGGCTGAAGTTCAGGTAGACCTGGCCGAACTGCAGAGCGTACGCCTCGGCCAGCGTCACAGGGAACTGTGTGCCCGGCCCGCTCGCCGGTGTGTTACCGGTGTTGCCGGTTGAGGCGGGCGTCTCGTTCAGGACGATTGCGCTTATCCCGCGGTAGGCGACCACCAGCAGCGCGACCCAGAGCAGGATCCGCAGCGGCCAGACCATCCAGCGCCCGCCGCCACCACCCCACGAACGCCGGGCGGGTGCCGCGTCGAAGTCCGGCACCTGCTGTGAGCCGTTGCCGTACACGGTTGACTCCGCACCGCCATCATGGGTGGCAACGCCCGACCTACGAACCATCACACCTCCGCCCGCTCCGCCCCTGGGCAGCCAGGTACGGCCGGTCTACCTGCCGGTCTCGTCGTCCATTGTGCGGCATAATCCCTCCGGAGGTAACGGATTAGAGCCGATCAAACTGCGCTCCGCCCACGGCGGTGGGCTGCTCCGTTCTCCAGCTGAGCCCCACGCGAGCCTCCCGACCTGCCAGAACGATCATCGAAGACGCTCGCTACAGATAGATACGAAATCGCTACAGGGACGGTTCACCGCGGCACAAACGGGATCTAATCCCGGCCGGCACGGGCCCAAGTGGTCACGCGGAGTGAGCCGCGACGCCGCACGCGTGGGTGTCTCTTGAATCAATGTATACACAAGAGACACCCAAAGTCGCATAGATCTATCCAGCAGATACTGACTCATAAATGAACAAACGCATCATCTTTCCAATGAGTTTCATCGGTACCAGGCGGTCCGGTTACGCCGCGTGTCCTGCCGCCGCCCTCATGTCAGCCGCGCCAGTAGTCGCCGCACCCGCCGGCGGAAGGCGGACGGGCACGCGCGCGGGATTCCGCCGTCACGGGACGCCGGGCGCGATGATCGTTTCCACTCCCGCGGCGGCCAGCGCCTCGCACAGCTCGGCGTCCGGCGCGCGGTCGGTGACAAGTGCGCCGACGGCCTCGAGACGTACGATGTGCGCGAAGGCGCTGCGGCCGAACTTCGACGAGTCGGCGACCACGATCGCCCGCTGCGCTGACGCGATCATCTCCGCCATCATCTGCGCTTCCTGCAGGTTGCTCGTGGTGAATCCGGAGCGCGCCGAGACACCCCCGACGCCGATAACGGCGGCGTCCGCGCTGATGCCCTCCGTGCCGGGGAACGTCACGGGGCCGATGGTGACGTGGGACGCCAGCCTGCAGCTTCCGCCCAGCATGTAGACGTCGCGTACCGCGCCGGCCGGCAGCGCGGACGGAAGCCGCAGGTTGTTGGTGACGATCGTGAGGTTCCGCCGGACACCGAGAGCCCGGGCGACGGCGAGCGTGGTCGTCCCGCCGTTGATGACGACCGTCTCGCCATCCGCGATTCGCTCGGCCGCCGCCGCCGCTATCTGGCGCTTCTCATCGCGGTGGACGGATGTCCGGTCGCTGAACGACGTGTCGGCCGTGGCCAGCCCGGTTACCGTCACCGCCCCGCCGTAGGTGCGGGAAACCGCGCCGCGCTGCGCCAGCCAGTCCAGGTCCCTGCGCACGGTATCGGGCGAGACGCTGAACGCGTCCGCGAGTTCGGTGACGGTGGCCTGGCCGCGCTCCTCGACGAACGCGGTCAGCAGCGCACGGCGCCTCCCCGGCAGCGCGCCGTCGGCGTCGTGGTCGGGGGTCCGTTGTTGGCCGGCCACTGCGCACCTCCTTCGATGGGGTCACTCTAGCGAGTGCCACCCGGCACTATCATGCGAATCTTTGCCGATCTATGCTTGACGGTGCAACCTTAGCCCGCTAGCTTGTGCAGACAACAGCATAAGAGTGGCAGAGTTTCGCATCAAACAGCGTTGCCCTGCATAACACGCCGAGGAGCCCGCATGGCTGTGCGATCGAGACCCGATGGCTCACCGCTGAGCCGACGTAACTTCGTGAAGGGTGCCGGGGCCGTCATGGCCGCCGCCGCCGCGGCGCCGGCCCTCGCGGCGTGCGGCAGCGGCGGCACCGGTGTGGCCACGAGCGGGGGCAGAACCACCATCACGTTCGCGAGCGCGAAGTTCTTCGCACAGGAGTCCATCGGCCAGATCGTTGACGAGTACAACAACTCACAGCGGCTCGTGAGCGTCCAGTTCCAGGAGCTGCCGACGCCGAGCCAGAGCACCGAGGTACACCAGCAGCTCGTGCAGTCGCTGTCGCGGCGTGACGGCAGCATCGACGTCTTCACGGGTGACATCATCTGGATCTCCGAGTTCGCGGGCGCGGGCTGGTCGGCTCCGCTGGACTCCTACTTCGGCCCCTCGGTCAAGGCGCAGTACTTCCCCGGCGTCATCGACGCGTGCACCTACGCCGGCGCGATGCACGCGCTGCCCTGGTTCATCGACGCGGGGATGCTGTACTACCGCAAGGACCTGCTCGCCGCGGCCGGTGTCGCGGTGCCGGCATCCTGGAGTGAGCTGGTCGCAGGTGCGCAGAAGCTGCTCGGCGCGGGGAAGGTCAGCGACGGCTACAACTGGCAGGCCAAGCAGGCAGAGGTGCTGGTCTGCGATCTGGTGGAGTTCATCGGCTCCAACGGCGGGTCGATCCTCGCGCCGGACGGCAAGACGGTGACCATCGCCGAGCCGAACGCTGTGCAGGCCGTGCAGCTCATGGTCGACACGTTCAGCAAGGACAAGATCACGCCCAAGTCCGTGCTCTCCTGGGATGAGGTACCCAGCGAACTGCCGTTCCTCGGCGGCAAGGCCGCGTTCCTGCGCAACTGGTCCTTCGTATGGAACGACGCGCAGAACAAGTCGAGCTCAGCGGTCGCGGGCAAGGTCGGGGTCGCCAAGCTGCCCGCGTTCCCCGGCGGCAAGAGCACCGCGTGCCTCGGCGGATACCAGTTCGGCATGAACGCGTCAAGCACCAAGAAGAGCGCGGCAATCGACTTCCTGACCTGGATGTCCAGCCCCGCGACCCAGTTGAAGTGGGCCACCCAGCTGGGTCTCGCGCCGAGCCGGCCGTCGGTCTACAAGCAGCCCGAGCTCGCGAAGGTCAACCCCTTCATGGTGTCGTTGCAGGACATCTTCACCGGCGGCACGCCACGTCCCAAGACACCGAAGTACTCGCAGATAAGCCTCGCGATACAGGCTGGCGTGTCGGCCGCGCTCGCGACCGGCGAGGTGGCGTCCAACCTGTCGTCGACCAAGGCCCAGATCGAGCAGATCATCGGGTGATCGCCGGTGGCCTCCACATCGGTAAGCGAGAGCGCCGCGTCACGTGCGGACCACCGTGGGGCGCCCGGCGGAGGCGGCCCGCACAGGCCGAAGACCCGCACCATCAGCATGCCGCGTGCCATGCGCCTGCGGCTGGGCCCGCTCCTGCTGGTCGTGCCGATGCTCGCCAGCCTGCTCGCCGTGTCGCTGTACCCGGTGCTTCGCACCATCTGGCTGGCCTTCCGCAACACCAGCCTGGCCGCTCAGGGCGACCGTTTCACCGGCCTGGCCAACGCCCGCCGGCTCGCCAGCGACTCGCATTTCTGGAAGGCATGGCGCCAGACCCTGGAGTTCACCGCGGCCACGACGATCGCGGAGACGCTGCTGGGCCTTGTGATCGCGCTGGCGCTGTACAAGAGATTCCGCGGCCGCGGCTTTGTGCGGGCGGCCGTACTCGTGCCGTGGGCGATCCCGACGGTCGTGACCGCGCGGACGTTCAGCTGGCTGTTCGACCAGGGCGGCCTGGTGAACTATCTGCTGGTCAAGACCCATCTCGTGGGGCAGCCGGTGAACTTCCTCGGCTCGACCACGCTGGCGCTGCCGACGCTGATGGCGGCCGACATCTGGAAGACCACACCGTTCATGGCTCTGCTCCTGCTCGCCGGGCTGCAAACCATCCCGCCAGGTCTTGACGAAGCCGCCCGCATCGACGGGGCGTCGTCATGGAGCTACTTCTGGCGGGTGCGGCTTCCGCTGCTCATGCCCACGCTTCTGGTGGCATCGCTGCTGCGGGCACTGGACGCTTTCCGCGTCTTCGACCTGCCGTACGTGGTGACCGGCGGAGGACCCGCGAGCAGCACCGAGACGATGTCCACCTACGCCTACAACGTTCTGTTTTCCGGCCTCGAGATCGGTTACGGCTCTGCGATCGCCACCTCGATGTTCATCACCGAGGTCCTCATAGCGTGCGCCTTCGGCGTGTTCATCGTGCGGCGCGTCCGGCAGGAGGGGTGAACATGAGATGGGTGCGGCGCGGGGCGTTCGGGATCCTGGTCGCCGGGATCGCGGTCTGGTCACTGTTCCCGTTCGCCTGGCAGCTGGCCACCTCTTTCGAGCCGGACCGGGACCTGGCCAGGTTCACGCCCACATGGCTGCCGATTCCGGGCGGCACGCTGCAGCACTACCGCAACGTGTTCGTCGCCAAGGACTTCGCGCCCTACATCGTCAACAGCGTCATCGTTGACGTGAGCGCGACCGCGATCGCGCTGGTGTTCGCCGCGCTCGCCGCCTACTCGATCGCCCGGCTGCCGCTTCCGGGCAAGGGGATCGTGCTGGGCCTGGTGCTGGCCGTTTCCATGTTCCCGCAGATCTCGATCGTCACGCCGCTGTACCAGATCCTGATCAGCCTGCACCTCATCGACACCTACCCGGGGCTGTCCGGTGTCTACATCGGGCTCTCCCTGCCGCTGATGGTCTACATCCTGTGGGCGCACTTCCGTACCATCCCCCAGGAGATAGACGAGGCAGCCAGGATTGACGGCGCCAGCCCGCTTCGCGCCCTGTGGAACGTGATAATCCCGGTCGCGCTGCCCGGTGTCGTGCCGGCGGCGCTGCTGGGATTCATCGCGTCATGGAACGAACTGCTGCTCGCCCTGTCGCTGATGACTTCGCCGCCGCGGCAGACGATCCCGGTGGGCATCGCGAACTTCACCGGGCTCTACTCGGTCCCCTGGGGCGATATCGCCGCGGCGTCCGTCGTCGTCACGGTTCCCCTCGTGGTACTGGTGCTGGTCTTTCAGCGGCGGATCGTCGAAGGCGTGACGGCCGGGGCGGTCAAGGGATGACGGCTTCGGCGCACGCGAGCTGGCAGGACGCCTATGCCGAGGCCGCAGCCCGCCTCGCCGGCCAAGCGCCGGCGGCGCGGCTGATCTTCACCGGTGCCAGCGCGTGCGTTGACGCGATCTTCCGCATCGATGCCGGCCGCCTGGCAACGCTCATCGCACCCCGCGCGGCGTCGTCGGAGGACGACACGAGGGGCGCCGAGCTGCTGAACCGGGTCCTGGCGCGGATCACCCGTGGCCGCGGCGGGGAACTGCTCACCCGGTGGCCCGCGGGACCGTCGTGGATCCATGAGCTGCTCGGGCAGCCCGAGCGGCGTCAGGTCGGCGGCACAGGGCCGCAGGCCTCGTGGGCGCTGGCCACGGTCGGCGCGCGAAGCGTGCTGGCACTGGCCGACCGGAGCGCGGAGCAGCTCGCGGTGATCGACCCGCGCGCCGGCGTCTGCACGGCCGATGCGGTCGTCCCCGCGGGCGCCCTCACCCCGCACGGAAGCCCCTCGAAACTGCCGCACTGCATCCTCGAGTTCACCGCCGGGACGTCGCGGGACGGCGTCACGGTTCCCCGTTCCAGCCGCATTATCCTGCGCTTCGGCGACGAGCCGATCGAGCGTGACGGCCATTTCCTCGCGATGACACCGGAGCTGGCACCGTCTGCCGGAGCCGGGCTGGTGTCGGGACTGAACGGGCCAGGCGACGTCAACAACGCGGAACGGGACTGGCTGAGCGCGCTGACCGGTGCGTGGTCGCGGGCGGGTCTCCCGGTCATCCATCACGAGCTGGCCGAGTTCCCCACGCCGCGGCGCCTGCGAGAGGCGGCGCGACTCGGGATGGTCACCTCGCTGGGGCTGAGCCTGTCCGAGCTGTACATGCTGACCGGCGGCACGGGCGATCCCAGGCGGCTCGCCCGCGCCGTCGCGCGGCAATGCGGCGTACGCCGGGTGATCGTGCACGCGGACGACTGGGCACTGGCGGTGCACCGCGACGACCCGCGCCACACCGAGCAGGTGCTCCTCGCCGGCAGCGCGTTCGCGGCCGCCCGCGCCCGCACCGGGCGGCCGGCGGCCATCCTGGAGCCGGCGCCGGACGCCATGTATACCGCCGACCTTCCCGCGGGCGGCCCGCTCGGCGACGGATGGCGGGCCACATGCGTGCCCGCACCGCATCTGCGAAGGCCCGCGGGGACGGTCGGCCTGGGGGACACGTTCGTGGCGGGCCTGCTGCTCGCCGAAAGCCTTCCGGCGGCACAGACACATGACACCGCCGAAAATTCCGCGGTTTCCCGCACTACCCGCAACGACGCGCCCAACCGGATCACCCAGCACTGACGAGGAGAATCCAGAATGTCAACCGCAGTCGTTCCGCAGGACCCCGGCAAGATCCGCGGACTGCAACGCGTTACAAGCGAGGCGGGTTTCTTCGAGATCTGCGCACTTGACCACCTGTCGGACTTCGCCGAGTTGCTGGCACCCGATCCCGCGACCGTGACGTTCGCCGACGTGGTCACCGCGAAGGACGCCCTCGTCCGGGCCCTTTCTCCGAGTGTGTCGGCGTTTCTGCTGGATGCCCGCTACGGCCTGCACGCCGTCGTGAGCGGCGCGCTGCCCGGCAGGGTCGGCCTGATGTCCACGATCGAGGACGAGGACTACTCGATTCCCCCCGGGCCACGCCGCACCAGGTACCGGAAGGGCTGGAGCCTGCGGCAGATCAAGCTCGCGGGCGCGGACGTCGCGAAACTCCTGTGGTTTTACCGGCCAGACGGCGACGCCGGCACCGCGGAGCACCAGCGGCACGTCGTGCGCAGCCTGGCCGGGGAATGCGCGCGGCTGAGCCTTCCCCTGGTCGTCGAGCCCATCTGGTACCCGCTTCCCGGCGAGGACCCGGCATCGGCGGAGTGGAAGGCGGCCCGCGTCGACGGCATCATCGCCTCGGCCTTCGAGGCGAATTCGCTCGGCGTGGACATGCTCAAGGTCGAGTTCCCCGGCTACGTCGGCAGCCAGCAGGAACGCGACAACGCCGCCGCCGCGTGCAAGGAACTCGATTCCGGGGTGAACGTGCCGTGGGTGATCCTGTCGGCCGGCGTCGGGTACGAGGACTTCAGGACCCAGGTTGAGATCGCCTGCCGGTCCGGCGCATCCGGGTACCTCGCGGGCCGGTCGATCTGGCGTGACGCGGTTTCGACGCACGACCCGGCCGCACGGGAGGCCGCGGTGGCGAGGGCACGCGGGCGGCTCGACGAGCTCAACGCCATCACCCGTGCCAGCGGACGGCCCTATGTGACCGCGCACCGCCTCGCCGACGTCATCGGCGCGATGCCTGACGGATGGTTCGCGAACTGGCACCCTAGCGACTGAAGGCCATCCTCGGGAGGAGGCGGCGCCGGTGCAGCCGATCGTGCTCGAGCCCAACATGCCGGAGACGTTCTACCGCGGCGCGGGACGGATCCGCCGGTTTCGCGGTGCTGGCGCGGACGCTTCGGGCCGCCCCGAGGACTGGATGGCGTCCACGACATCCAGATTCGGGCACGGCACGGACGGGATGACGCGGCTTGGCGACGGCTCGCTGCTCGCGGACGCGATCGCCAGCGACCCGGTCGCGTGGCTCGGCCCCGAGCACGTCGCCAGCCACGGAGCGGATCCGGCGCTGCTGGTCAAGCTGCTGGACGCCGGGCAGCGGCTGCCGGTGCACGTCCACCCGGACCGCGGCTTCGCGGCCGGGCACCTGGCAAGCCGGTACGGCAAGACCGAGGCGTGGATAGTGCTCGAAGCCGCGCCCGGCGCGGCCGTGCACCTCGGTTTCCGCCGCGATGTGGGCTCGGACGAGCTCGCCGGGTGGGTCCGCGGCCAGGACGTCCAGTCGCTGCTGGACACGACCAACCGGGTACCGGTGGCGGCCGGCGACAGCATCCTGTGCCCCGCCGGAACCCCGCACGCCATCGATGACGGAGTGCTGGTCGCCGAGCTGCAGGAGCCGACGGACCTGTCGATCCTCCTGGAGTGGCGGGACTTCCCCGTTGGCCCCGAGGACGCGACACTCGGCCTGGCTTTGGACGAAGCGCTCGGCTGCGTGGACCGGCGGGCGCTTTCGGCTGAGCGGCTGGACGAGCTACGCGGCCGGCGGCTCGATCACGCGGCCGGCTCCCTGCTGCCGGCGGCCGCCGACCCGTTCTTCGTTGCGGAGCGGGTGGACAGCCAGGTCAATCCCGGCCTCCCAGCGGCCTACGGCCTGCTGATCGTCACCGGCGGCACCGGCGTGCTGAGCACGGAGGCAGGCACCCAGGCCCAGGTCCGGCGCGGCAGCACCGTCCTCATCCCGCACTCCGCCGGAACCTGCACCCTCTCCGGCGACCTCCAGGCCATCCGCTGCCTGCCGCCCGCCTGACGATGTCCCCGATTTGCCGGTTGCGGCGATTTGCCACCAATGCGACGATTGCGGCAAGCGTGCCGCCAGGCTGGCATGGATCACATGGGGGAATTCGTTGCGATCGATCGTCGTGTCCGTGCTCGCGTTCCTGGCGGTGGCGGCCGGCCTGCCCGCGGCCGCGCCGGCGGCCGCGGGGCCGCTCCCCGTCGCCGGAGCGGTCGTGAGTGCGCCCACGGGCAGCATCGGAACCATGGCCTGCTACGGGCCGAAGTCATGCATAGGCTTGGGCGCGTTTACCCAGGCACAAAGCGCGGAGTATTACCTCCAGACGTGGGATGGCAGCAGATGGGGCCCCGTCTTCGGCGAGTTCCCGAACAGCGGGAACTACGCTCTCAGCTCCATCTGGTGTTCCTCGGCCACGTATTGTGTGGCGGCCGGCAGCACCAACGCGAACGGCGCGGCCGCCCAGGCCCCTCTCACCGCGACATGGAACGGCAGGACCTGGTCGGCGAGCAAGCCGCCCAATCCAACGCGGAGCCCGCAGTGGGCCTGGTTCAACGGGATATCGTGTGCCTCGGCGAAGTTCTGCGTCGCGGTCGGCGATTACACGTGGCCGTGGGGCAATTCCGGTCCCGTGAACGAGGGATTCGCCGACATGTGGAACGGCACGAAGTGGACGCTGACCAGGAAGCTGGTGGCGAGGCCGGGAGCCATCACCAGCAACCTGTATGACGTATCGTGCCCGTCCGCCGGCAGCTGCGTCGCGGCGGGCGGCTCCTACGTGCCGTACACCTCGGGCACGCTCGCCGACCCGACCGCCGTCGCGGTCACCGAGATGTGGAACGGCAGGAAGTGGACGCAGGTCAACGCGTCAGCGCCCGCGCGCGGGCATGGGCAGCTGACCGACGTGTCCTGCTGGTCCGGAAGAGGCTGCGTCGCGGTCGGCTACTACTACCGGCACAACTCCACTCTTACGTCAAACCTGGCGGAGTCGTGGAACGGCAGAAGGTGGACGGCGGTCACGCCGTTCGCAACCGGTAACTCACCCGACCTCAACGGCGTGTCGTGCACCTCCGCGGTCAGCTGCCTCGCGGTCGGCACCGGTAACGACGGGCCAAACAGAACGCCGATCAGGGCGATCGCCGACTCCTGGAACGGCAGAAGCTGGAAGGCCGTGCCGGTTGCCACTCCTCCCCGGGGCAGCGGCAGCCACAACGGTTATGAGCTGGCCGTCGTCAAGTGCGCGTCCGCAGCGAACTGCGTGGCGACCGGGCTGGCCGGCCCGTTCCACGGCCAGGGAATAGACCTGATATACCCGTTCGCCGAACTCTGGAGCGGCAAGAGCCTGAAGGTCATCTCCGACTCGTAAGGCGCGACCGGCTCCCTGCTGCCGACGGCCGCCGGCTCGATCTTCCGCCCGAACTTACTCAGGAGACGTGAGTGAAATCTGGGTGCGCGAGGCCTCTGCAGTCCCGGTTTACGCTCCCTGCGACCGGGACAAAACGGACAGCAATCATGATAGCGGAATCGCGGGGCCGTATGCGGCGCCCTCGTTTCCGCGATCATGCGGTGTGGTACTAATGCGGCTGATGGTGACAGAGTGACCCACCGCCGACGAGACGGACGGGGCTGGCGTGGCGAATGTGACTGGCGCGGTGTTGCGGCCGGATGCGGGGCTCGTCCGGTGCGGCGGGCTGCGCTTCGCGCTGCCGGAATCGCCGCGCGGCGCGCCGGGTGGGCGCGCCGGTTCAGACGTTGAAGCGGAATTCCACGACGTCGCCGTCGCGCATCACGTAGTCCTTGCCCTCGATGCGGACCTTGCCGGCCGCGCGCGCCGCGGCCATGGAGCCGGCCGCGATCAGGTCGTCGTAGGAGACCACCTCGGCCTTGATGAAGCCGCGCTGAAAGTCGGAGTGGATCACGCCCGCCGCTTCGGGCGCGGTCGCGCCGGCGCGGATCTCCCAGGCACGCGCCTCCTTGGGGCCCGCGGTCAGGAACGTCTGCAGGCCCAGCGCGCGGAACCCGGCGCGGGCGAGCTGCGCGAGGCCGGGCTCGCCGAGGCCGGCCTCGGCGAGGAGCTCGGCGGCCTCGTCCTCGGGGAGCTCGGCGAGGTCCGCCTCGGTCTTGGCGTCGAGGAAGACCGCCTCGGCTGGGCCCGTGCTGCCGGCAGAGACCAGCTCGGACAGCCGCTTGCGCAGTTCCGCGTCGCCGAGCTCGGAGACGTCGCTGTTGAACACGTACACGAAGGGCTTGGCGGTGAGCAGGTGCAGGTCGCGGACGTCGGCGAGATCGATGCCCGCGGACGCGGCGCCCGCGTACAGGGTCGTGCCGGTGTCGAGAAGCCGCTGCCCAGCGGCCGCCGCCCGCGCAGCCCGCGCCCGTTCGGGATCCTTGTTGAACTTTGTCTCTTTTTCCAGCCTCGGCAGCGCCTTCTCGAGAGTTTGCAGGTCCGCGAGGATCAGCTCGGTCACGACCGTCTCGATGTCGCGTTCCGGTGACACGTCGCCCTCGACGTGCGTGACGTCAGGGTCGGTGAACACGCGGACGACCTGGCAGATCGCATCGGTCTCGCGGATGTGCGCGAGGAACTGGTTGCCGAGGCCCTGGCCCCGCGCGGCGCCGCGGACCAGGCCGGCGATGTCGGTGAAGCGCACGGTCGCGGGGACGACCCGCGCGCTGTCGTACAGCTTCGCCAGCTCGGCCAGGCGGGGATCCGGGACGCCAACCACGCCGACGTTCGGCTCGATGGTGGCGAACGGGTAGTTGGAGGCAAGCGCCCCGGCCCGGGTCAGCGCGTTGAACAGGGTTGACTTGCCGACGTTGGGCAGGCCGACGATGCCGATGGACAAACTCACCCGCGCGAGTTTAGTGGCCTCTCAGAACTGGACCTCGTACTGGTGCGGGTCGATCTGGGCCTCGATGACGAGCGGCCTGGTTCCCGCCCCGTTCCTCCCCAGGCCGCCGAGCGCCTTCTCCAGGCCGGTGACGGTGTTCACCCGCACGCCGTCGCAGCCCATGGCCTGGGCCTGTGCCGCGAGGTCCGCCGGGGGGATCCGCGTTCCCTCCGGGGGGTAGCCCATCGTCTGCTGCTTCAGCTCGATCCGGTTGAGGCTGCCGTCGGCGAAGACCACCACGACGACCGGCAGGCCGAGCTCGGCGGCGAGCCGCATCTCCGTCGCCGTCATGGCGAACCCGCCGTCGCCGGCCAGCGCGACGACCGGCCTGCCCGGCACGCTCAGCGCGGCGGCCAGCGCCGCGGGCACGCCGAACCCCATCGCGGACAGCCCGTTCGTCATCAGCACCGAGCGCGGTGTGCAGGCCTGCCACACCTGTCCCGCCATGATCTTGTGTGACCCCACGTCGGCGGTCAGGATCGTGTCCTCCGGGGCGGCGTAGCGAACCGCGGCGACCACGTCCGACGGGTTGAGCTGGCCGGCGACGCGGCCCGCCTGCCACGCGGCGCGCAGCCGCCGGCGATGCTCCGCCACCTCGCGCCCGGCCCACCGGGGCTCGCCCCGCCACTGCCCGGCGAGCCAGCTCAGGCTGGCCGCCACGTTGCCGACGATCTCGTGGCCGCTCTGGTACACCTGGTCGGTGTTCGGCGTCGTGTCCACGTGCAGCACCGGCGTGCCGACCGACCACGGGCTGATCAGCTCCACCGGGTCGAACCCGGCGCTGATGATCAGGTCGGCCCGCGCCAGCAGGTCCCAGATGACGCGGTGGCCGGCCATGTCGAGCACGCCGGCGAAGTACGGGTGATCCTCGGGGAACACGCCCTTCGCCATGGGCCCGGTGACGACCGGGATGCCGGCCTGCTCGGCCAGCCGCTGCAGCTCCGCCGACGCGGCGCAGCGCATCGCCCCGATGCCGGCCAGCAGCACGGGGCGGCGGGCGGCGCGCAGCTCAGGCAGCGGGTCGGGACCGTAGACGTCGATGGTCGAGGCCGCCGGCGCCAGCGGCGGGACGACGACGCCGGTGTCGCCGGCCGGCGCGCCGAACACGTCGGCGGGGACCGTCAGGTGCACGGCCCCGGGGCGCTCGGCGCAGGCGGTGCGCAGCGCCTTGCGGATCACGGTGCCGGCGGACGCGGGCTCCAGCCGCGCCGCGAGCTTGGTGACCGGCGCGAACAGCCTGTTGTGGTCGACCACCTGGTGCGTGAAGTACTGCTCGCGCGCGGTCTCGATCTGCCCGGATATCGCCAGCACCGGAACCCGGTCCAGGGTCGCCGAGGCCACGCCGTTCAGCAGCGCGGTCGATCCCGGCCCGAGGGTGGACAGGCACACACCAGGCAGGCCGGTGCAACTCGCCGCCGCCTCGGCCATGAACGCGGCGCTGGCCTCGCGGACCGCCGACACCATGCCGAGGCCCGCGCGCCTGCCGGCCTCCATGAACTCGATCACCGACTCGCCCGGGTAGCCGAACACGTGCCGGACACCGGCCGCGCTCAGGTACCCGGCCAGCAGAGCGGCCGTGGTTTCGCTTGTCACGGCTCCATAGCATCACATGCCGCGAAGACCGCACATGCCGCGCGGCTCGATGGCCGGCCCCGCGAAACATGCTCCGCCGGTCTGTCGATCCGCGGCGGTCCCGTTCGACCATGGAGAAAGGCCGGCTTGCGGGCCGGCCTCCTACAGGCGAGAGGGATCGACACGATGAAGTACATGTTCCTGCTCTACGGCCCGGACCTGCCCGAACCGGGGACTCCGCAGGCGCGCAAGCTGCTCGAGGACTGGACCGTGGCCCGGCAGGCGATGGCGGACGCGGGCGTGCTGATCGACTGCGCGCCGCTGCAGCCGGTCTCCGCGTCGACGACGGTGCGGGTGCGCAACGGCGAGACGCTGCTGACCGACGGCCCGGCCGCGGAGATCAAGGAGGTGTTCGGCGGCTTCACGCTGATCGAGTGCGACGGTCTCGACGACGCGCTCAAGTGGGCGGCGCGGATCCCGACCGCGCACGACGGCAAGGTCGAGGTCCGTCCCGTGATCCAGGTGGCGAGCTGAACGGCGAGCTGAACGAGCGGTACGGCGAGCTGCTGCGCGCCCACTGGTGGGCGGCGGTGGCGGTCGTCACCCGCCTTACCGGCGATCTCGAGGCGGCCGAGGATGCCGTACAGGACGCGTGCGCCCTCGCGCTGGCCAAGTGGCCGGCCGAGGGCGTGCCGTCCAGTCCCGGCGGCTGGCTGGCCGGGGTGGCGCGGCACAAGGCCCTTGACCGGCTGCGCCGCGAGGCGCGGCGGGCCGAGAAGGAGATGGCGGCGTTCCGCCGCGAACCGGCCCCTCCCGCGGGCGAGCCCGGCCTTGGGGAGCCCGGTCTTGCGCCTGGCGAGACCGGTCTCGCTCTCGGTGAGCCGGGGGCGGCGGGCGATCGGCTCGGGCCGGCGGACGACGAGCTCGCCCTCATCTTCATGTGCTGTCATCCGGCGCTGGACCCCGACGCGCGGATAGCGCTGACGCTGCGCTGCGTGTGCGGGCTGCCCACCGCGGAGATCGCCGCCGCGTTCCTGGTCCCCGAGCCGACGATGGCGCAGCGCCTGGTCCGCGCCAAACGCAAGATCCGCATGGCCGGAATCCGGCTGAGGCTGCCGGAACGCGAGGACCTGCCGCAACGGCTCGCCGCCGTGCTCCGGGTCGGCTACCTGGTCTACACTCAGGGGCATACCGCACCGGCCGGCCCGGACCTGGTGCGTGAGGACCTGTGCGACCAGGCGATCCGGCTCGCCCGTGCGCTGACCGCGCTGCTGCCCGGCGAGCCGGAGGCCGCGGGCCTGCTCGCGCTGATGCTGCTCACCGACGCCCGGCGCGCCGCGAGGACCGGGGACGCCGGGGAACTCGTGCTGCTCAGCGACCAGGACCGCGGGAGATGGGACCGGGCGAAGATAGCGGAGGGCGACGCGCTGCTGGAACGGGCGCTCCGGGCGGGGCGCCCGGGGCCCTATCAGCTGCACGCCGCGATCGCCGCATGTCATTCATGCGCGCCGAGCGCGGAGCAGACGGACTGGCGGGAGATCGCCGCGCTGTACGGCGAACTGCTCCGGTACGAGCCGACGGCGGTGACGGAGGCGAACCGGGCGGTCGCGGTCGCGATGGCCGAGGGTCCCGCCGCCGGCCTGGCCATCCTGGACAACCTCGGCGAGCATCCGCGGCTGGCCACCTGGCCGCAGTTCCATATCGCCCGCGCCGCGCTGCTGCGGCAGACCGGCCGCCACGGCGACGCGGCCGCCGCCTACCGCGCCGCGCTGCGGCTCGGCCTTTCCGAGCCGCAGCGGGCGTTCATCGAGCGGCAGCTTGCCGGGGTCAGCCGCGGTAGGCGGTCATGATCGTCTGATCGATGCCGCTGCCGCCGGTGTCCGCTGCCCGCACACGCAGGCTCACGGCCTGGCCTGGGGCTGCGTGCGGCGGGGTGAAGGAGTACCGGCCGCCGCCGAGGGGATGGACCGCGGCGAGCTGCCAGGATTTGCCGTTGTCGGTCGAGGTCCACGCCTTCAGCCCGGTGACCCGGGCGGGCGGCGTGCCCGCGATTCGTGTCACCGACAGCACGGCGGTCCCGCCGTCCGGGCGGTTGTCCAGGCCAAGCGGCAGATCGTAGTTCACGACCAGCAGCGGGATGCGCACCGGCGCGAGACCCGCCGGTGCCGCGGAGCGGAACGTCCAGGTGGTGGTCGTCTGGGTGGATACCGGCAGGGCCGCGGACGTGTTGTCGGCGTAGGTCAGCCGGTAGCTGGCCGCGGCGGCCGGCACGGTGAAGTCGGCGACCGAGGAGCCGGCGCTGCCGGCGAGGCGGCCATCGCGGTACAGGCGCATCGTGCGGGAGGTGGCCGCCAGCCACGGTATGACGCCGTTCGGGCCGCCGAGACAGTCGTAACCGTCCGGCAGGTCTTGCAGATCAACGAGCTCGACGTGGATGTCGCCCCGGCTGCGCGTGGTCGGCTGGGGCGCGCAATAGCTGAGCGACAGCCCGGTGGCCGAGTAGGGGCCCGGGCGGAACGGCTGGCGGGCCCAGTCGGCGGTTCGCCGGCTCCCGGGCGCGTAGTGCTCGAATCCCGGTACCTCGATCGTCCACACTCCAAGGTCGTTCTGGCCATTCAGCGTGAACGGCGGGGAGACCTCCTGATTCCAGCCGATTCCCGCCTCGGTCGAGAGGTAGTCCGTGCGCGCCGAACCGCCTGTCAGCGTCTGGCCGCCCGCCACCTGAACGTTGTTCTGGATGGCGAGAAAGCCGGTGGCGGTCAGGCCGTACCGGTTCTCCTCCATCGGTGCGGTGTTGCCGTTCAGCGCGTAGAACCGCTCGCTGACCCGGGCCAGCGTGGCCTGCTGGGCGGGCGTGACGGTGTAGGTCAGCGACGGCGGGACCCGGCCGCCGAGCGAGTGATACAGGTCGTAGACGTAAGGGGCTGTCGACGCCGGGCTGATGAGGCGGAATGCCGTGTACACGCGGAACGTTCCGGTCCCCGCGGTACCGCTGGGCTGCGCGTACAGCACCGGAGCCGCCGACGGGGGGCCGAAGAAATAGACGTCAGCCGCCCAGACCTGGCCGGCGAAGCCCCGCTCGATGTGCACGCTCGCCTGGGCCACACGGGTGGGATGGCCGGTGACCGACGCGGTGACTGGTACCGCGGCGGCGCCGTTCAGCGTCACCGTGGTGTCACGAGTCACGGCCACGTCCGGCTGGCCGGCCAGCGCGGACCGCTGCGCTCGCGGATTGGTCAGGTCGTCGACCTCCCCGGCGACCCAATAGTGCCCGGCGGGAACCTGGACCGTGGCGGTACCGTCCGGGCCCACGGTGACGGTCTGCTGGAACAGGTCAGGATCGCCGGTGTCGATGACACTGGCCCCGGCCGCCATATCGCCCGCCGCGGTGCCCGGCAGAGCGGTCGCCCGCAGCGTGAGGATGTACATGGGCGGCTGAACATAGAGGCTGATCGGGGTGCGCGTGATCTGCGCCCCGTCGCGGGCGATCACGTCGCCCTCGTAAAGCCCGGGGTGACGGGCCAGCGAACCCGGTGCAAGCGAGAGCGTCGCGGAGGCCGAACCGCCGGCGGCGATGCGGAGCGTGCCCGCGGTCAGCCGCAGTGCCCCGGCGGGGGCGGGACGGCCGGCGTGGTCGGTGAGCTCAGCCGACAGGTCGGCCGTGGCCGCGCGCTTGCCGGTGTTCGTCCAGCTCAGCCGGTCGCTGATGGTTCTCGCCGAGCCAGCGGGGACGGACCCGAGATCGGCCACCGCCTGGTCAGCGACCACGCTGTCCGTTACCGCGGCCGCGACGTTGAGCATGCCACCGCCGAGCTCGTAGATGTCGCCGCCGGTGGCGGCGTGAGCGGTGGACACCAGCGCCGCCTTCAGCATCGCCGGGCTCCACCGCGGATGCAGCGCAGCGAGAATCGCCGCGGCGCCCGCGACCTGCGGAGTGGCCATCGAGGTTCCGGACGCGCTGGTGTACAGCGCATCGACCAGGCTGCCCATCGCGGTACCCGCGGCACGGTCGCCCACGATGCTCACCCCGGGCGCCGTGATCTCCGGCTTGATCGCGTAATCACCCACCCGCGGGCCGCGGCTGGAAAACCACGCCAGCCGGTCCGAGCCGTCCACCGCGCCGACGGTGAGCGCGTCCGTGGCGGCGCCGGGCGAGGTCACCGTCTCATCGGCTGAGCCGTCATTGCCCGCCGCGATGACAAAAAGCACATGATCGGCGGCGGTGAGCCGGTTGACCGCCTGCGACAGCGGGTCGGTCCCGTCTGAGGGAAGGCCACCCAGGCTCATGCTGATCACCCGCGCCCGGGTGGCAGCCCAGTCCATCCCAGCTATGATGCTGGACTCCGCGCCGGTGCCGTCGTCGTTCAGCACCTTGCCGATCACGAGCTTGGCGCCGAACGCGACGCCGCGGCGCTCGCCGGCAGCCGCGGCCCCGGTGCCTGCTATCTGTCCCGCGACAAAAGTGCCGTGCCCGAAACGGTCCGCCACGCCAGGGCTGCCGCTGAAGTTCCTCGCCAGCAGGATCTGGCCCCTGAGGTCGGGATGCGTGGCGTCGATGCCGGTGTCGAGCACCGCTATCTTGATCCCGCGCCCGGTGTCGCCGGCCCGCCACGCCGTCGCGGCGCCGATCTGCACCAGGTTGTGATCAAGTTGCGCTCGCCGTGCCGCCGCTCGCGGCGCCAGCCGGGAAGCGGGCTCGCCGACCACGCGCACGGTCCTGTCCAGCCAGATGTACCGGAGGTCTCCGCCGGTCCCCGGCGCGATCCGGCCCGGGCGGGCGGCGGCCGGCGCCATCGCCGCCAGCGCATGGCCGGCCTGTACCGCGGTCGCCTTCGGTTCACGCACGGCGATCGCGCCGATGCTGGACAGCACCGTCCCCTGCCGCAGCGCCGGCGACAGCGCCCGGGCGGCGGAAGCCGCGCTGGTCCCGGCCCCGCCCTGCACGATCAGCGGGAGATACGACCGGTGCGCGTCGTCGTCACCGTCCCGGATCAGCGTGGTGACGTCGAACAGCGCCGGGTCCAGTACCTTGCCGACCAGCGGCGCGACATCTCGCGGCAGCACCTCGATGTTCCCGCGGGTGCTGGTATACGTGCTGAAGATCACGCGCTGCCTGCCCCGCCCTGGCCGGATGGTCACCAGCGGCGGGCCGCCGTGCACCGTGCGCACTCCAACCACGTCGCCCGTCACCAGCGTCACCGTCCAGGCATGATCAGGCGGCAGCGCGGTCCCTGCCGCGGCCGGCTGGCCGGGCGGCGCCCCACCGGGCCCAGGGGCCGTTACAGCGTGACCCGGCGGCCTTTCCGGCGGCCCGGCCGGCGGGGCTCCGGCGGCGGCGCCGGCCAGCAGTGCCGAAAGGGCGGCCGGCAGCACGGCGAGGGATCCAAAACTTCTCATGGCTTGTCATCCTTAGGTTCTGCGCGACCCGGCAGTCAGGTTCTGCGGGGCCTGGCGACCGGTCATCGCTAGCGGTTCTCGTTCAGAAGACGCACTCGCGGCGCAGAACGTTGTGTGTTCGGCGTGCCGGAATCGGACCGGGGCCGGCTCGCGCATTTCTCGGGGCCCGCGCGTGTCGCCCGGCCGGCCGGCCAGCGTGGTGCCGATACTGGAGACATGACCCTGTTCGCCGGGCTGCTGGCCGGGATCGCCATCGGGGCGGTCATCGGGTACCTTCTCGCGCGCGGCCGCCTCATCGCCGCGGACGAGCGGGCCCGCGCCGCCGAGGAGAAGGCCGCGCTGGTCGAGCGCACCACGCGGGAGAAGGCCGCGCTGGTCGACGGCCAGCTTGCCGAGCGCTTCGAGGTGGAGCATCTGGTCGGGCCGATGCGGGAGACCCTGGCGCGGGTCGAAGCCCAGCTGCGCGAGTCCGACAAGGAGCGGGCCAGGTCGCACGCGGCGCTCGCCGAGCAGGTCGGCATCGCCCGGCAGGGCACGGAGCAGCTCCGCGAGCAGACCCGGGCCCTCGTGACGGCGCTGCGGCGGCCGGAGGCCAGGGGCCGGTGGGGGGAGCTGCAGCTCCGCCGCGTCGTCGAGCTCGCCGGGATGACCGCCCGCTGCGACTTCGACGAGCAGGCCGTCGTCACGGGCGATGACGGGATCCAGCGGCCGGACATGGTGGTAAGGCTCGCCGGCGGCAAGAACATCGTCGTCGACTCCAAGGTGTCGCTCGCCGCGTACCTGGAGGCCGCCGAGGCCGCGGAAGACGGGGTCCGGAGCGCACGGCTCGACGCGCACGCGCGGCATGTGCGGGAGCACGTCGACCGGCTGGGCACCAAGGCCTACTGGGCCAGGCTGTCGCCGTCGCCGGAGTTCGTCATCCTGTTCATTCCCGGCGAGGCGTTCCTCGCGCCCGCGCTCGAACGCGACCCCGGGCTGCTCGAGTATGCGATCGGCCGCCGGGTGCACATCGCCACCCCGACCACGCTGGTGTCCATGCTGCGCACCGCGCACTACGCGTGGCAGCAGGAGGCGCTGTCGGAGAACGCCCGCGCGGTCTTCGACCTCGGCCGCGAACTCTACGATCGCATCGCCGGGCTCAGCCGCCACATGGACCGCCTCGGCCGGTCCCTGACGAGCGCGGTCGCGGTCTACAACCAGACGGTCGGCTCGCTGGAAAGCCGCGTGCTGGTGAGCGCGCGGCGGCTCAGCCAGCTCGGCATCGTGGACGCCGAGCTGCCCGCCCCGGCCGCGGTCGAGGAGACCACGCGGGCGCTGTCCGCGCCGGAACTGGTGGCGGACGCCGACGAGCGCGCCGAACTGCTCCGCACGGCTCAGTGACGCCGCAAAGGACGGCGTCCCGGCATGAGCCGGCCGCCTCACCACCGCCGGCCGGGCACCGTGATCGTGCGGCAGCTCCGCCGCCGGCCCACCTCACCGCGCGCGGCGGGGTCCTGACGATATTCGCCGCCTGTTTCCTCGGGCTGCTGGTGGCCGGCTGGCTGAACTGGGGGACGCTGGCCGACGCGGTGTTCTTCATGTCGAGCGGGCTCGCGGCGTTCTACGTCCGGCCGGGCAGCCTGCTGCCCGTCGCCGTGTGCCCGCCGTTCACGTTCCTCGTCGCGTGCGCCTGCGAGAAGATCATCACGTCGTCCGGCCCAGCGCCGGCGCTCGAGGGAACGCTGATCACGCTGGCGGGTTCCGGCCCCTGGCTGTTCGCCGGCACCGCGCTCACCGTGGTGATCGCGATCATCCGCGGCCTGTGGCCGGAGATCCGCGACCTGATCGCCGGCATGCGCGGCGGCTCGCGGTTATCTGCGCAGCTCGCGGGGCAGCGCGAAGGACATCCGCTCGCGAACCGCCTCGACCTCCTCGACGTCGCCGAAGCCGTGTGCCGCCAGCACGGCGAGCACACCGGCGACGAGGTCCTCGGGCACGGAGGCCCCGCTGGTCACGCCCACGGTGGTCACGCCGTCCAGCCAGCCTTCGTCGATCTCCCCCGCGCCGTCCACCAGATACGCGGCGCCCGCTCCGGAGTCCCGCGCCACCTCCACCAGGCGGACCGAATTGGACGAGTTCGCCGAGCCCACGACGATGACCAGGTCCGCGTCGCGCGCGATGACCTTGACAGCCGCCTGCCGGTTCTGCGTCGCGTAGCAGATGTCGTCGCTCGGCGGGTCGATCATCTGCGGGAAGCGTTCCCGCAGCGCGGATACCGTCTGCACGGTCTCGTCGACCGACAGCGTCGTCTGCGACAGCCATACGACCTTCGACGGGTCGCGGACCTGGATATCCTCCGCGCCGCCGGGCCCGTCCACCAGCCGGACGCGGGCCGGCGCCTCGCCGGTGGTGCCGACGACCTCTTCGTGCCCTTCGTGGCCGATCAGCAGGATGTCGTAGTCCTGAGCGGCGAACCGGCGCGCCTCGTTGTGCACCTTGGTGACGAGCGGGCAGGTGGCGTCTATGGCGCGGAGCCCCCTTCGTTCGGCGGCCTTGCGGACTTCCGGGGCAATGCCGTGAGCGGAGAAGACAACGACCGCGCCCTCGGGAACATCGTCGGTTTCCGCCACGAAGACCGCACCACGCTTTTCCAGCTCACTGACCACGTGCGTGTTGTGCACGATCTGCTTGCGCACGTAGACGGGCGGGCCGAACCGCTCGAGCGCCATCTCGACGGCCTGGACGGCCCGGTCGACCCCGGCGCAATAGCCGCGTGGCTTGGCTAGCAGGACCCGCCGGCTCTCAGACATGTCTTCCATGGTAGGTGAGCGTGCTGAACGGGCGGCTCTGGCCGCCCCGGGGGACCGCGGGGGGAAACGCGCGGGCCCGGAACCGGGCATTACGCTCGGTTGTTGCGGCGCGACAGGGAGAAGCGCAAAGATACACGGGTTAGTTATGCCCCGGCCAGTCCCCTTGCTACGGCACACTGAACGTATCCCATCCCCGAGGGAGAGTGTGATATGCGCGTCCCGCAGGTCAATGAGCGCGTAAAGGAAGCCCCGGCACATGCGCTGCGGGCGATGTTCGCGGGAATCGGCCAGCTGCTGCTCATAACCGACCGGCTTCGCAACCGCTCCAGCGGCGCGGAGCAGGCCGAGGCGCCAGCCGACGAGGCCACGCCCGCTGAGGCCGCCACGCCGGCCGGGACAGCCGCGCCCGCGGAGGCCGGCGGGCCCGCTGAGGCCGCGCCCGCCGAAGCGCGCGAGGAGGCCCCCGGCGGCAGCACCGCGACGGCCCCGGTGGCACCGGAGCCCGCCGTGACCGCGGATGCCGCACCCGCCCCGGCGGCCACGGCCACGGAGCCCGCCGCCAAGCGCTCAGCACCCGTCAAGCCAGCCGAGCCCGCCAAGCCGGCGAAACCCGCGAGGTCCGCCAGGGCCGCCAGGCCCGCGGCCAAGGAGACCGCCCCGCCGAGCGGCAACGTCCGGCTGCTGTCTCCCCAGGAGCAACAGGCGCAGGCGGCGGCCGCCGCGGCCAGCGCGGCCGTCCCGGCGGCGGAGACCACCCCGGGCGCTGAGGCGCCGTCCGGCCCGGGCACCACGCCGGCCGCCGGGCCGCCGCTTCCCAACTACGACGAGCTGACGATCGCGTCGCTGCGCGCCCGGCTCCGCAACCTGACCGTTGCCCAGGTACGCGAGCTCGCCGAGTACGAGAAGACCCACGCCGACCGGGCCGAGGTGATCCAGATGTTCGAGCGCCGCATCACCAAGCTCGAAAGCTGACGCCTTAGTGGCACTGGAGACGTCGGCGGAGGCGCCGGTCCCGGTTCGGGCGGTGCTTCAGCTCGTCGGCGGGTGGATCGGCAAGCTCGGCCGCGTCTGGGTCGAGGGGCAGATCGCCGAGTGCACCAAGCGCGGCGGCACCGCTTTCATCACGCTGCGCGATCCAGTCGCGGCCGTGTCGGTGCAGGTGATCTGCTCCCGCCCGGTGTTCGAAGGCGCCAGCCCACAGGTCGGCGCGCGGGTCGTGGTGTGGGCGAAGCCCGACTTCAACGCCAACCGCGGCTCGTTCGCGCTCACCGCGCTGGAGATCCGGGCGGTGGGAATCGGCGAGCTTCTCGCCCGGCTGGAACGGCTGCGCCGTCAGCTGACGGCTGAAGGGCTTTTTTCAGCCGAACGGAAGCGCCCGCTGCCTTTCCTGCCCGGTGTCATCGGCCTGATCTGCGGACGCGACTCGGCGGCGCAGCGCGACGTGCAGCAGAACGCCGAACGCCGCTGGCCGGCCGTCCGGTTCCGCGTCGAGCAGACCGCCGTGCAGGGGCCCTTCGCCGTCGGCGAGATCACCGAGGCGCTGCGCGGGCTGGACGAGGACCCCGAGGTCGACGTGATCGTGATCGCCCGCGGCGGCGGCTCGCTGGAGGACCTGCTCCCGTTCTCCGACGAGGGGCTGATCCGCGCGGTCGCCGCGTGCCGGACCCCGGTGGTCAGCGCGATCGGCCATGAGCAGGACACGCCGCTTCTCGACTACGTGGCGGACCTGCGGGCCTCGACGCCGACCGACGCCGCCAAACGGATCGTGCCCGACGTCACCGAGCAGCTCAAGTACGTTACCGACCTCCGGGACCGGGCCCACCGGTCGGTGAAGGGCTGGCTCGACCGCGAGCTCGCCTGGCTGGAGTCGGTCCGGTCGCGCCCGGCCATAGCGGACCCGGTGCGGGAGGTGGAGCGCCAGGCCGAGCAGGCCGGCGCGCTGACGCAGCGGGCGCGGATGTCGCTCGACAGCAGCCTCGCCAGAGCCGGCGACGACATCGCCCACGTCCGGGCCAGGCTGCTCGCGCTGTCCCCGGCCGCGACGCTCCGCCGCGGCTACGCGATCGTCCAGCATGCGGACGCCACCGTCGTCCGCGCCGCGGCGGAGGTGACCGCCGGCGAGAAGCTCACCGTCCGTTTCGCCGCCGATCAGGTCACCGTACACGCCGACGGGGGAACGGCTGAGTGACGGTGGGTACGAGTAAGCTTTGCTGCCGTGACGGATCGTGACGCCCTGTCCTACGAGCAGGCCAGGGACGAGCTGGCCAGTGTGGTCAAGCGGCTGGAGGCCGGCGGCCTGACCCTGGAGCAGTCGCTTGACCTGTGGGAGCGCGGCGAGCGGCTCGCCGCGATCTGCGCCGAATGGCTCGAGGGCGCCAGAGCCAGGCTGAGCGCCGCCATCGCCAAGCGCGAGGACGCCCCCGCCGACCCGGGGGCGCCGTTCTGAGGCCCCTGGCATAATGCCTCACCCCGAGGGCGTGTGCTGGTGGATCACGTGACCCGGGGTCACCGCGAGCCGCCACGATTCAGGATGCGCGTCATACTCCCTGGTGCCAGGACGCCGCGAGGGCCCGGAATGAGATATGGCGGCGGGTTACAGGGTCTGACGAGGGCGCAAAAGTTTGACCGCTTCATGACCGGGAAGCGAAATATCGAGTAGGAGCAGGTGAGCGCCATGAATCCGGTCGAACGAGTGATCCGGCGGGTCGACGCCGCGCAGCGGCGCTTCACGCCGACTGCTTTCGTCTTCGGAGTCATCAAAAAGTACGGCGACGACAACGGCGGCGTGCTGGTCGCCAACCTCGCCTACTCCGCCTTCGTCTCGCTCTTCCCGCTGCTGCTTGTCTTCGTGACGATCCTGGGGCTGGTGGCCGCCAGCAACCCGGTGTTCCGCGAGGACGCCCTCAACGCGGTGGCCAGCCAGGTTCCGCTGATCGGCCATCAGCTCACGGGCAACGTGCACACGCTTCAGCGCTCCAGCATGATCGGGCTGATCGTCGGCCTGGTGGTCCTGATCTGGGGGTCGCTGGGACTGGCACAGGCGGGCCTGTTCGCGATGGAGCAGGTGTGGAACCTGCCCGGGCCTGCCCGGCCGGGCTACGTGCAGCGGCTCGGCCGCTCCGCGCTGTTCGTCGGGCTGCTCGGCGCGGGCGTGCTCGTGGCGACGGCACTCGCGAGCCTCAACACCTACGGCCACAACGCGGTCGTGATCGTGGTCCTCGCGGAGATCCTCGCCACGGCCGTCAACGCGGGGATGTACCTCGGCGGCTTCCGGGTGCTGACCCCGAAGGGCGTGCCGACCCGGGACCTGCTGCCGGGTGCGATCATCGGCGGCGTCTGCTGGACGCTGCTCCAGATCCTGGGCACCTACCTGGTCCACCACTTCCTGCACAGCGACTCCGTGTACGGCGTCTTCGCGACCGTCCTCGGCCTGGTGGCCTGGATCTACCTGGTGGCCAAGATCACCGTGTACGCGGCCGAGGTCAACGTCGTCCTCGCGCGGCGGCTCTGGCCCCGCACGATCGTGCAGCCGCCGCTCACCGAGGCCGACCGGGCCGTCCTGGCCGTGCAGGCACTGCAGAACCAGCGGCGCGAGGAACAGCGCGTCGAGGTCACCTTCGAGGGCCACTCGCCCGGCGCGGCCGGGCCCGGGAGGGCGCCGGAGACCCCCGAGGAGGTCTCACCGCCCGCCTCCAGAAGCGTTCCCAGGCAGGTGCGCCTGCACGATGACGGCAGGGGTAACGGCAGCGGCGGCTGAGCCTGCCAGGATAGCCCTATGAGCGATGATCAAGTCATGGCCGAGGCGGTCACGCCCGAGCCGGGCCAGCACGCACCCGACCGCAACCTGGCCCTGGAGCTCGCCAGGGTGACCGAGGCGGCGTCGATGGCGGCGGCGAGGTGGGTCGGCCGGGGCGACAAGAACGGCGCGGACGGCGCCGCCGTGAACGCGATGCGGATGCTGATCAACTCGGTGTCGATGAAGGGCGTCGTGGTGATCGGCGAGGGCGAGAAGGACCACGCCCCGATGCTGTACAACGGCGAGGAGGTCGGCGACGGCACCGGGCCGGCCTGCGACGTGGCGGTCGACCCGATCGACGGCACCAGGCTGTGCGCCAACGGCATGCCGAACGCCGTCTCCGTGCTCGCGGTGGCCGAACGCGGCTCCATGTACGACCCGTCCGCCGTCTTCTACATGGACAAGATCGCCACCGGGCCCGAGGCGGCGAACATGGTGGACATCGAGGCGCCGCCCGCGGCCAACATCATGGCCGTCGCCAGGGCGAAGGCCTGCGGGCCGCAGGACGTGACCGTGGTCATCCTGGACCGGCCGCGGCACAAGGAGCTGATCGCCGCCGTCCGCGCCACGGGAGCGCGGATCCACCTGATCACCGACGGCGATGTGGCCGGCGCCATCATGGCGGCGCGCGACGGCACCGGCATCGACCTGATGCTCGGCACCGGCGGCACGCCGGAGGGGATCGTCGCCGCGTGCGCGCTGAAGTGCCTGGGCGGGGTCATCCTCGGCAAGCTCGCGCCGCGGGACGAGGCCGAGCGGCGCCGCGCCCTCGACGCCGGGCACGACCTGGACCGCGTGCTCACCACCGACGACCTGGTCGCGTCCGACGACGTGTTCTTCGCGGCCACCGGGATCACCGACGGCGAGCTGATGGAGGGAGTGCGCTACCGGCACGGCGGCGCGACCACGCACTCCCTGGTCATGCGGTCCCGCTCCGGCACCATCCGCAGCATCAAGAGCGAGCACGCGCTGTGGAAGCTGCGCGCCTACAGCGCCGTCAGCTACGGCTGAGGCGCACGGCCCTGCCCGGCTACGGCAGGGCCCGCGACGCCCACCGTCCGAGCCGCCCTTGCAGCCAGCGCCGCTGCCGCACCGGTGTCACCACGCGGACCTCACCGCCGGCGATGAAAGCGCGCACCTCGATGGCCGGAGCGTCCGGGTCCGCCGGAGGCTGGGGCGCGGTCGCGCCGCGCTTGCGCCCCAGCACCGCGGTGCCGGACACGACCACGGCGACGCCGTCCGGCACGATCAGCCGGACCCTGCCGCCGATCGCGGTCGCGTAGAGCACCACGCGCGGGGTCTGCAGCAGCGCCGAACGGAAATCCACCACCGCCTCACCGAAGATAGCGCTGACCGTCACGGTGTCCGGTACCACCCAGCGGCCTTCATGCGTCTGGCTGCCGAACATCCCCGTGATCACGCGGCCGCCGTCGAGGCGCAGCGGCTGCGCGGACGGCTCGGCCAGGTCCGCGGTCAGCTCCGCGAGGTCGCCAAGCGTTCTAGCGCTGAGGGCTCGCTCCGTTCGTTCGGAATGCTCATCTGCCGAAAGCCGGCCGTCGCTTGCCGCTTCCGCGAGCATCGTCATCACGCGGTCCCGGTCCGCGTCGGATGCGCGGAGATCACGTGGCGCGAGACGGCGGCTCATGCACAGAAGATACCGCCGCTCGAGCCAACTGGCATGCTTGAGGGTGTGACGACGAGCGTTGCCAGCCCCACCATGGTGGGCCGGTCCGGCCAGCTGTCCGCGCTGGACGCCGCGCTCGGCCGAACGCGCCGCGGCGAGCCGTCGGCGGTTCTCGTCGGCGGTGAGGCCGGCGTCGGGAAGACCCGTCTGGTCACCGAGTTCGCCGGGCGGTCCCGCCGCACCGGCGCGCGGGTGCTGACCGGCGGCTGCCTGGAACTCGGCACGGACGGCCTGCCGTTCGCGCCGTTCACCGCGGTGCTCCGCGAGCTCTTCCGCGACCTCGGCGCCGACGGCGTGGCCCGGCTGCTGCCGGCCGGGGCGACCGGCGAGCTGGCGCGGCTGCTTCCCGAGTTCGGCGAGCCGGCCGGATCCCAGGACACGGGGGCGGCACGGGCCCGGCTGTTCGAGCAGATGCTCATCCTTTTCGAGCGGCTGGCCGAAGACGATCCGGTCGTGCTGATCATCGAGGACGCGCACTGGGCCGACGCATCCACCAGGGACCTGCTGGCGTTCCTGATCCGCAACCAGCGCGCCATCGCCGGCCTGCTCATCGTCGTCACCTACCGGGCCGACGAACTGCACCGCGCGCACCCGCTGCGCACGCTGCTCGCCGAGCTCGGCCGGGCCGGCGGGGTGACCAGGATCGAGCTCGGAAGGCTCGGCCGCCGGGACACGGACGAGCTCGCCACCCGGCTCATGGGGGGCGCCCCCCGCGAGGATCTGCTGGACGCCGTGTACCGCCGGACCGAGGGCAACCCGCTGTTCGTCGAGATGCTGGCCGGCGACGACCTCGATTCCGGGCTGCCCGAGTCGCTGCGCGACCTGCTGGTCGCGAGCGTGCTGCGGCTGCCGGAGGAGAGCCAGGACGTTGTCCGGGTCGCGAGCGCGGGCGGCGACCGGGTCGGCCACGCGCTGCTGGCGGCCGTGACCGGGCTTGACGACCGCCTGCTCGCCCGCGCGCTGCGGCCGGCGGTCGCGGCCAACGTTCTGCTCACCGACTCGGACGGCTACGCGTTCCGGCACGCCCTCATCCGCGAGGCTGTGCAGGGCGAGCTGCTGCCCGGCGAGGATGCGAGGCTGCACGGCCGGTTCGCCGAGGTTATCGGCGAAAACCCGGCTCTGGTGCCGCCGGGACGGGCCGCGGTGGAGCAGGCACACCACTGGTACGCCGCCCGCGACTGGACCAGGGCGCTGACCGGCGCCTGGCGGGGCGCCGCCGAAGCGGGCCGCGCGCTCGCCTACGCCGAGCAGCTGGCGATGCTGTCGCGGGTGCTGGAGCTGTGGAACCAGGTGCCCGGCGCCGCGGACCTGATCGGCGCCGATCACGCCGCGGTGCTCGAGGCGGCGCTGCGGACCGCCGAGCTGGCCGGGGAATGGGACCGCGGGATCGCGTTCGCCGACGCCGCGCTGCGCGAGGTCGACGCCGGGGCCGAGCCGGTTCGCGCCGGGCTGCTGCTCGCGGCCAGGGGGCAGCTGAAGCATCACGGAAGCCGGGCCGGCTATGCCGAAGACCTTCGCTCGGCGGCCAGGCTGGTCCCCGCCGACCCGCCGAGCCCGGCCCGCGCCCACGTGCTCGAGGCACTTGCCCACGACCATCACCACCGGCCCGTCAGCTCGCGCGCCGCCGAGTACCGGGAATACCTGGCGCTGGCGGAGGAGGCGGTCGCCGTGGCCAGGCAGACCGGTGATGCCGTCACCGAAGCCGCCGCGCTGATCACCCTTGCCTGCACCCTGCCGCTCACCGGCGACACGGACCAGATCCGGGCGCTGCTGGCGGAGGCCCGCGCGGTGGCCGCCGGAGCGGGGGCCTCGCAGCAGCTGCTCAAGGTCGACATCACCGAGTCGGACCTGCTGGAAGGGCTGGGGCAGCACGAAAGCGCCGCCGCGGTGGCGCGCGCGGGCATCGCGTCGGCCGCCGAGTACGGGCTCGCGCGTACCTCGGGCGCGATCCTGGCCATCAACCTGGCCGAGCCGCTGGTGTCGCTCGGCAGGTGGGACGAGGCGGCCGGGGTCATCGAGGGCTCGCTGCGGATCTCCCCGCCGCGGCTGTCCAAGACCGGGCTGTGGCGGCTGTCCGGCGACATCGCGCTGGCCCGCGGCGACCTCGCGGCGGCGGCGGAGTGCGCGGCGCTGATCGGGTCGGCACTCGAGGGCACGATATTCGAGGACGTGAACCGGCTTCCGCTGGCCTGGCTGGAGACCGGGCTACGGGTGGGGCAGCACAGGCTGGCCGAGGCCCTGTCCACGGCCGAAGACGCGCTCGGGCACTTCACCGAGCTGCCCAGCCCGCGGTATGCGTGGCCGCTGCTGGTCGCCGGCGCCCGGGCCTGCGTCGCGGCCGGGGCCGCGCGCGGCGGTGAGCTCACCGCGAGGGCGGTGGCGCTGCTCGGCCGGCTGCGGGCCGAGGCGGCCACGCTGGAAGTGCAGGGGATCGGGCAGCGAGCGCAGCAGCTGGCCTTCGCCGCCGAGGCGATGCGGGCCGGTCGCTGCCTGGCCGGCGACGCGCCGGGCGGCGTACCGCGGTCCAGCGAGATGCGCGCCGCCTGGGAGGAGGCCGCGCGGGCGGCGGAAACAGCGGGAGAGCTGTACCCGCTCGCGATGGCTCTGCTGCGCTCGGCCGAGGAGGCGCTGATCGCCGGTGACCGCGACGGCGCTGCCGCGCCGCTGCGCCGCGCCGCGGAGCTGGCGGGCCGGCTTGGCGCCCGGCCGCTCGGCGACGAGGCCGCGCTCCTGGCCCGGCGCGCCAGGATCCCGGTCGGGGATGACGGCGGTGCTCAGGCCGGTCAGCAGGCCGCCGAACCCGACCGGCCCGGGCTCACCGCGCGGGAACTGGAGGTTCTCCGGCTCGTCGCGGCGGGACGGAGCAACCGCGAGATCGCCGCCGAACTGTTCATCTCCGCCAAGACGGCGAGCGTGCACGTGTCCAACATCCTGGCAAAGCTCGGCGTGACCAGCAGAGGCGAGGCGGCCGCCGCCGCGCACCGGCTCAACCTCGTCGCATGACCGAAGCAGCCCACCGAGGACATCATGCGGCGCGGGCGAGGACGTCTCGCTGGGCCGCGGACTTCGCCGCGCACGGCACCGCCTGCGAGTGCTTTCACCGCTTCACGAAGCTGTAGCTCGCGGAGCTTGCTCCGCGAGCTACAGCGTGGGCCAGCCCGTTAGGCGCCAGGCGACGGGTTGAGGCCGCCCTCTCCCCCGGCGCGGAAGATCGTCTCAGAGGGCTTCGCGATCACCGAGAGCGGCTTGGCGATGTCCTCCAGCGACTTGCCCTCGGCGTCGACGGCGAGGAACGCCGCCACCAGGCCGCCGATGATCATCGCCCCCGCGCCGAGCAGGTAGCCGAAGTACAGCCGGTTCGGGTCGTTGCCGGTGCCGATCAGGTGGCCGTACAGGTGCGAGCCGAGCGACCCGAAGCACTGCGCGATCGCGAAGAACACGGCGATGGCCTTCGCCCGGACCTCCAGCGGGAAGATCTCGCTGACCGTGAGGTACCCGGCGCTCGCGCCCGCCGACGCGAAGAAGAAGACCACCGACCAGCAGATCGTCTGCGTGGTGGCGTTGAGCGTGCCCGCCTTGAACAGCTGCGCGCTGATGATCAGCAGCACACCCGAGATGAGGTAGGTGCCCGAGATCATCTTCCGCCGGCCGATGGTGTCGAACAGACGCCCGATGGTCAGCGGGCCGAGCAGGTTCCCGGCGCAGAACGCCATGAAGTAGTAGCCGGTGTTGGTGGGCTTGACGTGGAAGAAGTACTGCAGGACCAGCCCGTAGGTGAAGAAGATCGCGTTGTACAGGAAGGACTGCGTGATCATCAGCGCGGCGCCGAGCACCGACCGGCTCGGGTAGTGCTTGAACAGCGTCTCCAGCAGGCGCAGGTAGCCGATCTTCTCGGTCGGCCTGATCTCGAGTTCCTTGCTCGGGTCGACCGGCGGCAGGTCACCCTTGGTGTGCGCGACGTCCTCCTCGATCTCCCTGATGGACGCCTCGGCCTCATCCGCCTTCCCGTGCATGATCTGCCAGCGCGGGCTCTCCGGCAGGTGGCGCCGCACGAAGATGATGACGAGCGCGAGCACCGGGCCGACCACGAAGGCGACGCGCCAGCCAAGGTTGGCGGTGAGGTGGTTCAGGAAGTACAGCGTGACGATCGTGCCGAGGAAGGCGCCCGCCCAGTAGGTGCCGTTGACGGCGAGGTCCACCCGGCCGCGGTACTTGGCGGGGATCATCTCGTCGATCGCGGAGTTGATCGCGGCGTACTCACCCCCGATGCCCATTCCGGCGATGATCCGGGTCAGGTACAGGAAGAGGAACCAGTACGCGCCCCTGGGCGTGGCCGCGGTCAGGCCGCTGCCGATCAGGTAGACGCCGAGCGTCACCATGAAGAGGTTCTTCCGCCCGAGCTTGTCGGAAAGCTGGCCGAAGAAGAGCGCGCCGATGACCTCGCCGATCAGGTACCAGGTCGCTATGTCGGCCACGGAGCCCGCCGACATGTTCAGCGTGTTCTTCAGTGTCAGGTCGGGTCCGACGTTGCTGGCGATCGTGATCTCCAGGCCGTCGAGCACCCAGGCGACGCCGAGCGCGATCACCATCCTGGTGTGGAAGCGGGACCATGGGAGCCGGTCTATCCTCGCGGGGATCAGGCTGCGGATCGCCGGTCTTCCCTCAGTCTGGGTCGTCGAAGCCACTCGTTCAGCTCCTATCCCTCGGGAAGTAGGTGGTATGCCCGATCTCTGTTACCCCCGTGTTTCCCGACCATGCCTGCCCAGGGTTCCTATCTGCACTTTTAGTGCGGCATACTCCGACGCATGCCTCAACAACAGGGCGCCGGAGCGTGGGTGAACGCGGAGCAGGCCGCCGGCGAGTTCCGGATCAGGCATGCCGATCTGTGCGACGCCGAGGTGCGCCTGCACGACGAGCGGTTCCGCGCCGCCACCGGCGTTGGTCCCCGTGACCGGGTGCTCGACATCGGCTGCGGAACGGGCCAGTCCACCCGGGAGGCCGCGCGCGCCGCCGGCGCGGGAACCGTCCTGGGCGTGGACCTGTCGGCGGGTCTACTCGAGCTCGCACGGCGGCTCACCGACCGGGAGGGACTGCGCAACGTCAGCTACCTGCAGGCCGACGCGCAGGTGCACCGCTTCCCGCCGCGGCACTTCGACCTGTGCATCAGCCGGTTCGGCGCGATGTTCTTCGCCGACCCGGTCGCCGCGTTCATCAATATCGGCAGCGCCTTGCGGCCCGGCGGCCGCCTGGTGCTGATGGTCTGGCAGGCCGGCGACCGCAACGAGTGGTGGTCCGAGATCGAGCAGTCCATTGCGCGGGACGAGGCGGTAACGGCCGCCTCGGCCGACGGCCCGGGCATGTTCTCACTAGCCGACCCCACCACGACGACGAGCATCCTGACGGCGGCGGGCTTTGGCGATGTGAGCTTCACCGACGTGAATGAGCCCGTCTACTACGGCCCGGACACCGCCACGGCCTACGACTTCGTCACCGGCTTCCAGCAGATCAAGAACCTGCTGGCCGCCCTTGACCCCGCGCCGGCCGAGGACGCGCGTCAGCGGGTGCGCGCCATCATCGCCGAACACGAGACCGCCGGCGGCGTGTTCTTCGGCTCTCGCGTCTGGATCATCACCGCCCGGCGCTGACCAGAACCGGCGGCAAGCTGAACCGGGGAACAGACCGGGGCCGGCGAACACGGTTATCCGGCGATGCGGGCACTGGCCGCGCGGCCGGCGACGGTGAGTACCACGATCCCGTACGCCTGGCAGGGGCCGTCGCCGCCGCGCAGGTACGCGCGGCGGCCGGCTAGCCGTTGATGGCCGCCGGGATCATCCGCCAGTCGCGGGCGAGCCCAGGCCCGCAACCTCAGTAACATCAGCCACGTCAGGAACACCAGCCGCCACCGCCGTGCCAGCCCCTGTCCCCAGCGGCCTGAGCCGATCGCGATCGCCGCGATCGCCGCGATCGCCGCACCAGCCCGCGCCCGCAGCGGCCTGAGCCAGTCACATCCGCCACCTCAGCACCGCGCCCCATGATCGCGGAAACGTGGGTGTCACATATGACCCTGCATTTCCCCGATCATGACGCCTGTCCGTTTTGTCCCACTTGCGCCTGGGCCAGGTGAGGGGCCTGATACACCCAGCGGCTCGGCGATTGGGGCGAACGGGGACATTCCGTTACGGTGGCGCGGCAGGCCCGCGGGCGCGGGACCACGCCGTGGATCGGCACCGTGGGTTCCCGGCGGGCGCGGGACCACGCCGTGAGCCGGCGCGGCGGGTTCCCGGCGGGCGCGGGACCACACCGAGGGCCGGCGCGGCGGGTTCCCAGCGGGCGCGGGACCACGCCGTGGGGCGGCACCGCGAGTTCCCGGCGGGCGCGGGACTACACGGTAGGCGACCGTGAACGTCCAGAGACGCCAGCTGGAGGCGGCGCGGCAAGAGAAAGTTTAGTGCGGCGGCACCGCGAGCTCAGCCTCCGCGGACGGGGGCACCGCGTGGCGAGCAGTCCACTCGCGGACGGGGGCACCGCGTGGCGCGGCGCCGCCGCACAGCGTCACAATACAAGCTCGGAGAAACGTGTACAAGTCGTGACCATCAAGACACGAGATTTTACTTTTCCTTGAACCCTCAACCCTCCGCCGCCACCGGATTGGTCGCCGAAGGCGACGGGAGGTGGGGCCGCTGGCGCATTTGGCCCCGCCCAGTGGGGCCGATGGCGCCAGCGGCCCCGCCATGCGATGGAGGATGACGCCGCGCGCCTCGCGGCGGGGGAAGTAGGCGGGGGAAGTACCGGGAAGGCCGGGGGCGGCGGGGAGCCGAGAGCCGCGGCGCGGATGAAGGGGACGCACGGCGCGGATGAAGGGAGCCACGGCGCGGATGAAGGGAGCCGCGGCGCGGGTGAAGGGACGGTGGGGGGAGCCGGGGGAGCCTAAGCTGGCGGTGAGGGACGCGCGGGAACACATGACTACGAGGATGGCGAGGATGGCTGAGTTTTCCTATGCGGAGATGCTGCCGCTGGGACCGGATGAGACCACCTACCGGCAGCTCACGTCGGGCGGAGTGGAGAGCCACGTCTCGTTTGGCAGAAAATTCCTCGAGGTCGACCCGCAGGTGCTCACCCACCTCACCGGCACGGCGATGCGCGACATCGCGCACCTGCTGCGGCCCGCGCACCTCAGCCAGCTACGGTCCGTCCTGGACGACCCCGAGGCGAGCCCGAACGACAGGTACGTCGCGCGCGACCTGCTGAAGAACGCGTGCATCGCGGCCGGCGGGGTGCTGCCGATGTGCCAGGACACCGGCACAGCGATCGTCATGGGCAAACGCGGCCAGCACGTGCTCACCGACGGGCGTGACGAAGAGCACATCGCGCGCGGCGTCTACGACGCCTACACGACGCTGAACCTGCGGTACTCCCAGCTCGCGCCGCTGACCATGTGGGAGGAGCGGAACACCGGCAGCAACCTGCCGGCGCAGATCGAGATCTACGCCACAGGCGGCGGCGATTACAAGTTCCTGTTCATGGCCAAGGGCGGCGGCTCGGCGAACAAGTCCTTCCTGTTCCAGGAGACCAAGGCGGTGCTGAACCCGGCGCGGATGACCGCCTTCCTCGAGGAGAAGATCCGGGCCATCGGGACGTCGGCGTGCCCGCCGTACCATCTCGCGATCGTCATCGGCGGCACCAGCGCCGAGTACGCGCTCAAGACCGCCAAGTACGCGTCCGCGCGTTACCTCGACACGCTCCCCGCCGAGGGCTCGCCGGAGGGCCACGGCTTCCGCGACGCGGAGCTGGAGTCCCTTGTGCTGGGCCTGACCAGGCGCCTGGGGATCGGCGCCCAGTTCGGCGGCAAGTACTTCTGCCACGACGTCCGCGTGGTGCGGCTGCCCAGGCACGGCGCGTCCTGCCCGGTTGCGATCGCGGTGTCCTGCTCGGCGGACCGGCAGGCGCTCGGCAAGATCACCGCGGACGGCGTGTTCCTCGAGCGGCTGGAGACCGACCCCGCGCGGTACCTGCCCGACGTGACGGAATCCGATGTGGCGGCCGGCGTCGTGCGGATCGACCTGAACCGGCCGATGGAGGAGATCCGGGCCGAGCTGGCCAGGTACCCGGTGCGGACCCGGCTGTCGCTGACCGGGCCGATGGTCGTCGCCCGCGACATCGCGCACGCCAAGATCGCCGAGCGGCTGGACGCGGGCGAGCCCATGCCCTCGTACATGCGTGACCATCCCGTCTACTACGCGGGTCCCGCCAAGACGCCGGCCGGGTACGCGTCCGGCTCGTTCGGGCCGACGACGGCGGGGCGGATGGACTCCTACGTCGAGCGGTTCCAGGCCGCCGGCGGCTCGTACGTGATGCTCGCGAAGGGCAACAGGTCCGCGGCGGTGACCGAGGCGTGCAAGCGGCACGGCGGGTTCTACCTCGGCTCCATCGGCGGTGCGGCCGCCCGCCTGGCTCAGGACTGCATCACCCGTGTCGAGGTGCTCGAATACCCGGAGCTGGGCATGGAGGCGGTGTGGAAGATCGAGGTACGCGACTTCCCGGCTTTCATCATCGTGGACGACAAGGGCAACGATTTTTACGCGGAAGCTTCCGGCCCTTTGTTGTCCATCGGCAGCCATCCGTGACAGAATTACCGCCATCGCGCGGATCTGTAACGGGGTGGCTAAGCGTGAAGCTCACAGTCTGGTGACACTTGGCTGATTCGTACTCTTCACCCAGGGACCTTCCAGCGAGCGCCGTGTATGGTCCGGCTATGCACCCTATGAGTGGGCGCGTGATCGCCGGGCGGTACAGCCTCGCTGAACCCATAGGCCGCGGCGCCATGGGTGTGGTGTGGCGTGCCCGTGACGAGCTGCTCGACCGCGAGGTCGCGGTCAAGGAGGTGCTGGTCGGCGAGGCACTGGGGGAGGAAGAGCGCGCGAACGCGTACAAGCGCACGCTGCGCGAGGCGAAGACCGCCGCCCGGCTCAGCCACCGCGGGGTGGTCACCGTCTACGACGTGGCCGAGGAAGACGGCCGCCCGTGGATCATCATGGAGCTCGTTCACGCGTCGTCGCTCGACCAGGTGATCGCCGACTCGGGGCCGCTGCCGCCGCGGCGCGCCGGGTGGGTGGGAAAGCAGTTGCTCGCCGCGCTCGCCAGCGCGCATGCCGCCGGGGTTCTGCACCGGGACGTCAAGCCGAGCAACGTGCTGCTGTGCACCGACGACCGGGCCGTGCTCACCGACTTCGGCATCGCGGAGTTCCAGGGCGACCCGCGGCTGACCCAGACCGGCATGGTGATGGGGTCGCCCGGTTTCACGGCGCCGGAGCGGATCCGCGGCGGCACCGCGACGCCCGCCTCCGACCTGTGGTCGCTCGGCGCGACGCTCTACACCGCCGTCGAGGGGCGCGGACCGTACGAGGCGCGCGGCGGCGCGATAACCACGATGTCCGCCATCATCAACGAGGACGCGCCGACGGCGCCTTCGGCGGGCCTGCTCGGCGGCGTCATCGCCGCCCTGCTGCGCCGGGAGCCGGCCAGCAGGCCGGACGCGTTGACCGCCGCGAGGATGATCGCCGACATCATGCCGTTGCTGCCGGAACGGCCGCTGGGCTGGGTGGCAACGCAGGTGAGCGGCATAAGCGGCCTGGACGCCGCCGGGGCGGTCGCCGGCGCGGCGGGGCCTGGTCTCGATGCGTTTGCGGCCGGTATGGCCGGTGGTGTTGGCGCGGGCGGTGGCATCGGCGCGGGCGGTGGCATCGGGATGGCCGATGGTATGGGCGCGGGCGGTGGCATCGGCGTGGCGGGTGTTGGGCTCGAGGAGAATGCGCTCGGGAAGGGCGTGCCGGGGGCGAAGAGCGCCCTTGCGGGCGTGAAGGGAGCGGCCGGGGGTGTGGCCGGCGTGGGGGCGGGAGCAGATGCGGGTGCCGCTCCGGCGGGGTTGGTTGCGGCGGGATCGGCTGCGGCGGGGCCGGCCTCGGCGGGGCCGGCTGCGGGGGAGGCGGCCGGAGCTGAGGCGCCGACGGCGGTCTCGCCGAGCCTGACGTCGCTTGACGGTTTGCAATCGGCGTATGCGCCGCCGCGAACGGTGCCCAGCGAACCCGTGGTGCCGCCGCCGTCGGTGTCGCCGCTTTCGGCGCCGCTGGAGCCAGCCGGCTCGTCGGCCCTGTCATCGCCCGGGCAGGCGTCGTTCGCACCCCGGTTCGAGCCGGGTCCGCTCGGCTCCCCCGGCAGCCACGGCGCGGCGGACCCGCCGACAAAGCCGCAGCAGGCTTTTGCCCTCCCGGCTTCCTATCCAGCATCCGGGCCCGCGGTGCGGCCCGCACCGATCGCGGCCCCGGCGCGGCGACATGGCCGCGGCCGGTGGAAGGTGGGCCTCGCGGCGGTAGCCGTGGTCGCCGCGGCCGTCGGCGGGGGCGTCGCCGCGTTGTCGCTGCGGCACCATCAGCCTCCGCCGGCCACGACCACCACCGGGGTGCCTGGAGCGCCGCCCGGACCCATCACCGCGATCAACCAGCCGGTCCTCGGCACCCTCCCGGCCGGCTTTACAAGGGAGACGGTCACGCCGCAAGACGCCGGCACGCAGGCGGGATTCACGATCGGCGTGCCGGGCGGCTGGCGGTCGGCTCGCAAGACGCTGAAGAGCACGATCCTCTACGCCCCCGAGCACGGCGGCCATTACCTGGATATTGACCTGACGGCCCACGTCTTTGACGACATGCTGGCCGAGGCCCGCTACATCAAGACGAACGCGCTGGCCAACGGGCACTTCCCCGGGTATCACCAGATCCTGCTCAAGCGGACGCCGATCCGCGGCTACCCCGGCGCGGTCTGGAAGTTCACCTGGCTGGACCCGGACGGTACCCCGATGCAGGCCGAGGATCTGCTGTTCATCGCCAAGACCGCGGCCGGCCCGCAGTCATACGCGCTTTACCTTTCCGCGCCCGCCGCGTCATGGAACGCGGACCTGCCCACGTTCGACCAGGAACTGCGCACGTTCCAGCCGGTCACGGGAAGCTGAAGACCGCCGTTCCCGGGTCTGGGCGCCGTCCGGCCGGCACCGCCGTCACCCAGCAGGCCCCGGCAGGCGTCGCAGGCCCGGCGGTCCCGCAGGCCCGGCCAGGCCCCACAGGCGGCGAACTCGGGCATTCCCGGCCAACCTAGATGCGGCGTCCCCAGCGGCCGCGGACCACGCCGCACGCCGACGGTACCCATCCCGAGATCTCAGGCCAAAGCCTTCCGGGACGGCGTTTCACCGAGAGGCAGCCCCCCAGGCGGCGTCGCTGTCGCCGCCTGGGGGCTTACTCCTAGTACCAGCCGTCGGCTTCTTCGTGGGCCCAGGCGCCGCAAGGCGATCCGTACCGGGCCTGGATGTAGCCGAGACCCCACTTGATCTGGGTCGCCGCGCTGGTCTGCCAGTCCGGGCCGGCGCTCGCCATCTGCGAGGCGGGAAGCGCCTGCGCGATACCGTACGCACCCGAACCGGGGTTCTGCGCGGTCACGCTCCACCCACTCTCCCTTTCCCACAATGGGTTGAGACAGGAGAACTGGCTGGCGGACCAGCCGTAGGAGGCGAGCATGCTGGCGGCGATCTGCTGGGGCGAACCCGAGGCCGCCGCTTGCTGCGCGCCGGATCGCTGCGCCCGGGCGGCTGCCCGCTGTACCGCCGCGCGCCGGAGGGCCGCGGCTTCGGCTGCCCTCTTCGCCGCCGCGCGGGCCGCTGCCTGCTTCGCCGCCGCAGCCCGCGCGTCAGAGAGCTGGATCTGGTACTCGCGTTCGCCCTGCCCGGCCCTGAACCGCTGGAAGGCGAGGGACCCCGTACTGCTGTCCTGCCTGGTCACGGTCGCGAGGCTGGCGGTGGCCGAGTGCGCTGCCGCCGCGGATCGGGTGGCGACCGTCGCTTTCGCCGCGGAACCGCCCGGCCAGGTCGCCGCCGTCAGCGAGACCGCGGTGCTGACGCTCAGGGCGCCCGCCGTGCCGATAACGATGAGCATGGATCGCTTGCCGGACATGAATGGTGGCATGTGCCGATGCCGTGCCAAAGTGAACCCTTGGTAGCTCGCGTCGTTCGCGATGGTTTCCACCCCTGATGACCACGGTCCGCCTGGAACGGCGGCAGGCATCGGCACGCGGGACATGGCGCGGGTCAGGGCGCCGGGTTACCCGAGGTAACAATCACGCGGGCGGGGTGCTGTCGGTCATCAACGATGCCTGATGACAATGAGCGGAATGGCCGAACTGGGTGTGATGTAAATCACGGCACTCGCACACGCCATGCACTGCAGCGTCTTAATAGCTCATTGTCCAGCAGTTACGGAGCTTTAGGTGCGACGATATGACGAACGTCACACCGGCCTGCAAAGTACGCAATCGGGCGATAAACACGCAGAGGGTGTGATACATGTCACACAGGGCGCCATTGCATGGGCGCGGCTGGGTGTAACTTTCGGCACCGACGCGTAGTTCCGTGCTCACGGAGCGCGAATAAGAGGATCGCATCCACCACGCCGAGGCAGTACCGTAATTACGCCCGGACGTCAGCGGCCGTCCGGTCAGTAATAGCCGTTGGCGAGTTCGAAATCCCACGCCGCGCATAGCGTGCCGTAAGTCGACTTAATGTAGCCGAGACCCCAGATGATCTGAGTTCTCGGGTTGGTCAGGTAGTCGGGGCCCGCGCTCGCCATCTTGCTCGCCGGCAGGGCCTGCGGGATGCCGGTCGCGCCGCTGGCGTTCTGGGCCGTGTAGTTCCAGCCGCTCTCGCGCATCCACAGGTTGTACAGGCAGCCCCACTGCGACTGGCTGAGCCCGTAGTCAGGAATCAGCCGGTAGGCGATGGCCTCGGCGGTACCCGGGCTGGGCGGCGGGCCGGTGACAACGGTGCCTCCACCGCCCGACGACGAGGAACTGCTGCTGCTGCTGCCACCGCTGCTGCTGCTGCCGGAACCGCTTGCGGCATTGGCGGAGGCGACGACCTGGGCAGGCGAAACGAGCTTGGGCTTCGTGGCCACGGTGAGCGTATGCGCCGCGGCGTTCATGTCAATCAGCTGCTGGCGTTTCGCTTCGAGCAAGGCGATGGTGTTGCTGTGCGGAATCGCCGCGAGGGCGGCGTCCGCGCCGCTGGCACTCGGCGTTCCGGGACTGAGCAGGTAAGCCGCCACCGCCACCACAGCCACCACGACCGCGGCGAACCCGGCCACGGGAAAGACAATTCCGGTGCGGTGGAAGAAGCCCCGCCTACGTGAACTTCGGGCCCCCGTCCGGTGTTGTGACAAGGCAGTCCTTTCCGTCAGCCACACTCACGTCGCGCCGTCGGCCAGGCCGGCACACGCCGGATACCGCATAACGAGCGCGCAGGCCAGCCCGGAGGCCTTAACGTTCCGCACGGAAGCGGGCCGTGATTGGCCCTCTTCAACGTCGGCCACCTTCTACGGGCAGATCCTGCTGCGGAACAACAATGCCAGAAGGCCGATCACGTGCGCGCCACTTCGGCAGAAAAACCAGGCAAGGTTCACTTACCATTCTGTGACGCTAATCACGGCCAGATAACACGGAGGGTGACGAACCCGGGCCGGCGTGGGCGAGGGGACGGCGGCGGCACCTGGGCGGGCGAGGCCGGAGGGACCGCGGGCAGGGACGCGGCGGGCAGGGACGCGGGGGGCCGGCAGGGCAGTGAGGGCAGCGGGGCGGGAAGGCCGCCTGGCAGACCGGGGTCTCCCGGCGAGATGATCTACCCCATGATCACGCAACACGCCGATGACCCGTACGCCGCGGCGGCGGCGAGCGCCCGGCGGCTGAGGGAACTCACCGGAACCGGCACCTTCGACGCCATGGTTGTCCTCGGTTCCGGCTGGTCGGCCGCCGCCGAAGCGCTCGGGAGCACGATGGCGGAGATACCGCTCGCCGGCCTCGGCGGGTTCGCCGTCCCCACAGTCGCGGGGCACACCCCGGTCGTGCGCTGCGTGTCCGCCGGAGACCTGCGGATCCTGGTGTTCCTCGGCCGGGTCCACCTCTACGAGGGGCACTCCCCCGCCACCGTCGTGCACGGCGTCCGTACCGCGGTCGCCGCCGGCTGCCGGGCGGTCATACTGACGAACGCCGCGGGCGGCATTCGCGGCGAATACACGGTCGGGCAGCCCGTCCTGGTCCGCGATCACCTCAACCTGACCGGCCGTTCGCCGCTGGCAGGGGCGCCGCCACCGCCCGGATATCCCTCCCGTTTCACGGACCTGACCGGCCTCTACTCCGCGCGGCTGCGGAAGCTGGCCCGCGACGCCGATCCGGAGCTCGCCGAGGGCGTCTACGCGGCGCTTCCAGGCCCGCACTACGAGACGGCCGCCGAAATACTCATGCTCCGCGGCATGGGCGCCGACCTCGTGGGGATGTCAACGGCCCTGGAGGCGATAGCCGCGAGGCACCTCGGGGCGGAGGTGCTCGCGATCTCGCTCGTCACCAACCCGGCCGCGGGCCTCGCCGCGCAGCCCCTGGATCACCAGGAGGTCATCGCGGCCGCACAGGCATCAGCCACCCGCATCGGCGCGCTCCTGGCCACGATCATCCCTCGCCTCTGAGAAGAGGTCTTCTACCACGCCGTTCGAGTCGTCTGCCACCCTTGACCCTCTTTGGAAGCCGGAACCGGCCACGCGGGACACTGACGCGCACACCTGGGTTTCGCCGCGGCCGGGCGGGTTAGGTTTCCGGTGAGAAACACCGTCAAAGCCAGGTCTCCGGAAAACCGGGCAGGTGCATCATGTCAACTCCGCCCACGATGCTGGACGACACGTACGACCCCGGGCCGAGGGTGGACGCCCGGGCGCTCTGGGCGGGCGGCCTGGCCACCGCGCTGGTGGCGGCGCTGATCGCCCTGGTCGGCATCCTGATCTGCCGGTGGCTGTTCAAGATCCCGATCCTGGCGCCCAGTCACGAAGGTGCGTGGGGTGACGCCAACACCGGTTACTACGTGCTGGTCGCCGCGGCGATCGCGCTGGTCGCGACCGGGCTCATGCATCTCCTCCTGCTGGCGACGCCGGCGCCTACCACGTTCTTCGCCTGGATCATCGGTCTTGCCACGCTGGCCGCGGTGGTGTTCCCGTTCAGCACAAACGCCCCGCTGTCGCAGAAGGCCGCCACGGCCGTGGTCGACCTCATAATCGGCGTCGCGATCGGATCGCTGATCAGCAGCGTCGCAGCGCGCGCCGTCCGGCGCCCGCGCCGCCGCGCCTACCCGCCACCCGGCGACCGCGCCTACCCGCCACCGGCGGGCCGCACGTACCCGCCGCCCGCTGACCGCACGTACCCGCCGCCGGCCGACCGCACCCAGCCGCTGCCCCCCAACCGTGACTACCCGCCGCGCCAGTACCCGCCGTCCCGTACCCCGGGCGACGACGGCTACTAGGCGCACCCGCAGGCTCCGCACCCCACTCGTGCGCCACTCGCTGGGTTAGACCCGTAAGTCACATATGTCCCAGTAAAACTCATCATTCCCGCACGTCAGGCGATCGTTTGGCTCTCGCGAAAAGCCGGTTATAGCGGTTCGCGTACTCAGCAAACGGCGCGGCAGATCGCACCGGGATGATGTACCCGTGGAACTGCGCCACCTGGAATATTTCGTCGCGGTCGCCGAGGAACTGTCGTTCACACGCGCCTCGCGGCGGCTGCACGTGGTGCAGTCCGGTGTCTCGAGCGCGATCCAGGGCCTGGAGCGGGAGCTCGGCGCCGCCCTGTTCGACCGCGACCGGCACCGTGTGACGCTCACCGAGGCAGGCCGGGCGCTGCTGCCCGAGGCACGAGCCACGCTGGCGGCGGCGCAGAGCGCGCGGGAGGCGGTGGCCGAGGCCGGAGCCGGGCTGCGCGGCACGCTCTCGATCGGGACCATGCTGTCCACCGGCCACATCGACGTGCCAACGCTGCTCGGGCGCTTTCACGCCCAGCATCCAGGCGTCCTGGTCCGGCTGCGGCTGATGCCAGGCGGTTCCGCCGAGCTGGCACGCGAGGTTATCAGCGGCGGCCTCGACCTGGCCCTGCTGTCGATTCCGGGGGAGACACCAGCCGGGCTCGCGCTGCGGCCGCTCGCCCGCGAGCCGCTGGTGCTCATCTCCCATCCCGGGCACCCGCTCGCCGGGCAGTCCGGCGTGAGCCTGGAGCGGCTGGTCGCCGAGCCCTTCATCGACTTTCCCCCTGGCTGGGGCACGCGCGCGATCGTCGACCGGGCTTTCGCCGCCGCCGGCCTCGACCGCCAGGTCTCGTTCGAGGCCGCGGACTACGCGACGGCATTCGGGCTGGTAAGGAACAATCTCGGCGTCGCCTTCATCCCGTCGTCGATCGCCGGCACCCTGGAGGGCGTTTCCCAGGCGGAGACCTCGCCGGGACCGCTGATCTGGCGTATCTCGGTGGCCACGCCCGCCGCCCGGCGGCTGCCCGCGGCCGCGCGGGCGTTCCTCAGCGAACTGGCGGCGAAGTTAAGAGGCCGCGCGGCCTCGAGTCCGACGGTGCGCCACCGGCCGGACCCGATCTGTTATCGGCAGTTCCGATAACCAGGCGCGGGTACCGCTATCACCGAACCGGAATCGTGCGCGAGCTCCCCACGGCTGACCCAGTCGGAACTCAGCACACGTTCACAAAGCGCTCGCCGGGCTGTTCCTGGGCGCATATGCCGGGCTGGCGGTGCCGGTCGTTGGTCTGGGCGTCGCCACCGAGTTCGTCAGCACCCAGGTGGCCGTGCTCGGCTTCGCCATCGCGCTTGCCGCAGCCGTGGCCGGCGTCAGCCGCCGCACGCTCCGGCCTGGGACAATGTAATAATGCGGCTACCTGATGACCTGGACACCCCGGCGCTGGTCGTGGACGCCGGGCGGATGGAGAAGAACCTCGCCCGGATGGCGGACGCGGCGGCGGCCGGCGCAATCGCGCTGCGCCCGCACGCCAAGACCCACAAGTGCGTCCAGATCGCCCGGCGCCAGCTGGCCTATCACGCGGCGGGCCTGACCGTCGCGACGCTCGCCGAGGCGGAGCTCTTCGCCGGGGCGGGCTGTGGCCGGCTCTTCATCGCCTACCCGCTGTGGGCCGGAGGCGGCCGCCGGCCCAGGCTCGCCGCGCTGCACGAACGCGCCGAGCTGCGCGCCGGCGTGGACAGCCTCGCCGCCGCCGGGGAGCTGGCCGCCGCGGTCAGCGGAACCGGCCGCCCGCTGCAGGTGCTCATCGAGATCGACTCCGGCCAGCACCGCACCGGGGTCGCCCCGCGCGACGCCGCGGCGCTCGCGGCCGGGTGCCTGCGGCTGGGCCTCGACGTGATAGGCGCGTTCACCCATCCCGGCCACGCCTACCTGAACCCGGACGGCGTGGCGGCGGCGGCCGCCGACGAGCGATCCGCGCTGGCCACGGTGGGCGAGGCGCTGGAAGGGCTGCTCGGCCGCGCGCCGGTGCTGAGCGGCGGCTCGACCCCGACGGCCTACGACGGCATGGCGCGCCCGCTCACCGAGGCGCGGCCGGGAACGTACGTGTTCGGCGACCGCCAGCAGATGCACCTGTCGGGCATCACCGAAGGTGACGTCGCGCTCGTCGTCGCGGCCCGTGTGGTGTCCGTCCCGCGGCCGGGCGAGGCGGTGCTCGACTCCGGCTCCAAGGCGCTGTCCAGCGACCGGCCCCCCTGGCTGACCGGGCACGGTCGCGTACTCGAGGCGCCCGAGGCCACGGTCGACGTCCTGTCGGAGGAGCACGCGGTCGTCCACGGGCTGCGGAGCCGACTGGCGGTGGGCGAGCTCGTCCGCGTCATCCCCAACCACGTCTGCACCGTGGTGAACCTGGCTCACGAGCTCGTCGTGGTCGGTGACGGCACGGTGGCCGACCGCTGGCCGGTCGTGACACGCCGGTCTTCCAGCTCGTCCGCGCCGCAATCGATTTCGTCCTGAAATCCTTTTCCTCTTGTGCGACGACGCGCGGGGCTGTCCACTTAAGTCCGAAGCTGTCTCGGCTAGGGAGGGTCCTCGTGCTTGGATCAGAAGATCAGTTTTGCCGAACGAGCGGTGGCGTCTCCCCCGGCACGCCGCCGCGTTCCCGGCCGGGCCGCCTTCTGGATGGCAGCCGCCGACTCCGCCCGCCACGCTCCCGGTGCTTCGCGATCGGCGGCGCCGTGCTGCTGGCGGGGCCGCTGGTGACCGCCGCCATGATCGTTCCGGCACAGGCCCGCGCGCACGCTGCCGCGCACACCACGGGCAAAGCCGCGGCGGCCGCGGCAGACCACGGCCGCCCCGGCCTGCCGGCCGTGAACTGGGCGCTCAGCGGCACCGCGACCGCGACGAACGCGGCCTCCGGCGACCCGGCGGCGAACGCGATCGACGGCGACGCCGGCACCGACTGGTGCACGTCGGGCTGGACGGGAACGCTCACCGTCGACCTCGGCCGGGTCAGGGAGCTGTCCGGCCTCGGGATCACGCTCGACGCGACGAGCCCGTCGGCGTCCGCCACGATCAGGCTCGCGCCGACCGCGGGAAGCTGGCAGTCCGTTCGTGACCTGGCCGACGTCGCCCTCGACCCGGGCGCCCCGATGTACTTCCCGCTTCCGCGCGAGGCGCGGGCCGAGTTCGCGCAGCTCACCGTCTACAGCGACACCGGCGCCAACGTGTGCGTGGGCGAGTTCCGTGCGTACGGCCCCGACGGGGCCGCGTCCGGCATGAAGCTGGGCGCCGACCTTTCGTTCACGCCGCAGGAACTCGCGGCGGGCGCCAAGTTCAGCTATGACGGCAGGCCGGGCACACCGGTGACGATCATGCGGGAGGCGGGCGCGAACTACGTGCGCATGCGGCTGTGGGTGAACCCGCCGCCCGGCTACAGCGATCTCGCGTACGACCTCGCCCTCGCCCGGCAGGTGCACGCCGCCGACATGAAGATCTACCTGGACATCATGTACTCCGACTTCTGGGCCGACCCGCAGCACCAGAACATCCCGGCGGCCTGGCAGGGCCAGAGCCTGGCGCAGCTCACCGCGACGGTGCGGTCCTACACCCAGCGGGCCATCTCCGCGTTCGCGAAGCAGGGCACACCCGTCGACATGGTGTCGATCGGCAACGAGATCCGCAATGGCATCCTGTGGCCTGTCGGCGAGATCAACTGCCCCACCACGGTCCCCGACTGCGGCGGCTGGGCCAACCTCGCGCAGCTCCTCGAAGCTGGTGTGGCGGGCGCGCACGCGGGCAACCCCGCGGGCCACGAGCTGCTCATCATGATGCACTACGACCAGGGCGGCAACAACGCGCTGAGCTCCGCCTTCTACTCGCAGCTCGAGTCGCTGGGCGTGCCCTTCGACGTGATCGGCCTGTCGTACTACCCGTTCTTCCACGGCTCGATCTCGGCGATGCGGGCGAACGTCGACGCGCTCGCCACCCAGTTCCGCAAGCCGATCATCATCTCGGAGACGCAGTACCCCTGGACGCTCGCGAACGGCAACTCCGCGATCGGCGACAGCACGGGCGACTTCGTCTGGGAGACCAGCCAGCTCTCCCCCGGCTACCCGGCGACCCCGGGCGGCCAGCTGTCCTTCGTGACCGACGAGCTGTCCATCCTCGCCCAGGTGCCCGGCGGGCTCGGCGCCGGGCTGTTCTACTGGGCGCCGGACTGGATCCCCGGCGTGCCGTGGACCCCGGGGACCGGGATCGGCTCGCCGAACGTCAACCTCACCCTGTTCAACTTCGAGGGCGCGGCGCTCCCGTCGATCGGGATCTTCCAGAACCCCGCGGCCATCTGCGAGCGCTCCTTCCCCGGCAGCTCCCCCTGCGTGATCGGCGGCTGACCAGGCTTCCGGCCGCCCCGGCGCCCCGGGCTGGTGCTCGGGCAGCCCCGGGAGCCACCGGCACAAAGGAAATCTGAGCCGGTTATAACCGGCTCAGATTTCCACCGTGCCGGTCACCGGAGGGGGCGGGGCGCGGGAAGCGCGGCGCGGGACGCGGGGGCACGGCGCGGGACGCGGGGGCGCGGCGCGGGACGCGGGGGCACGGCGCTGGACGCGGGAGGCGCAGCGCGGGAAGCGGGAGGCGCAGCGCGGGAAGCGCCGCCGTGCTCAGTCGCCGCTTGCCGGGTCGCGGGCGCCGCGGAACGCGGTGACCGCGACCCCGGCGGCGAGGACGAGCGCCGCGCAGAGCGCGGCGCCGTGGTCGGCCGGAGGCCGGGCGGGCCACAGCCAGGGTGTCGTCCAGCCCGCGATGATCGCGTACTGGGCGGCCACCATGTAGGCCATTGGCGCGATCCAGGCGAGGCCGCCGCCGGTCACGGCGGCGGCCAGCAGACCGATTCCGGTCAGCCCGGCGACGTTGCGCAGCACGCCGAGGGTGCCGCCGCTGAGGTCGCCGGTTATGGCAGCTCCGGCGCACAGCGCGCCGACGGCGGCGCCGGCCAGCGCCACGGCGGTGCCCAGCCGCAGCCATGGCAGCCACCGGACACCGGCCCGTTCCAGCTCGCCGAACGGGCTGGACGTCGTGACCGCGACAACGGAAGCGGTCCCGGCCTCGAGGACGATCGGCACGCTCTGCGCGCCGGTGCCGCTGCCCAGGACCCAGTGCCAGTACAGCGCCGCCCACATCACGACGCCGCACACGGCCAGCGCCGCGAGCGCCGCCGGGACCCGGCGGCTGGCCAGGTGCAGCCGTACCAGGCGGAGTCCCGCCGGGTGAAGCCACGCCGGAGGCGGCCAGGACGCCTTCGCCTCCGGCGCCGCGCCCGCCAGGTTCTGCAGGCCCGCGGCGGTCATGGCAGCTGCGCCAGGGTGATCTGGCCGGCGCGCAGCGCCGGCAGGCGGGCCGCGAGCCAGGCGTGCTGGGTCACCGAGGGCAACGCGGCGAACCGCTGAGCCACGGCGAAGATCCGCGCGCGGTCCGCGGGAGGCTCCTGGATGCCGCCGAAGCCCAGCCCCGCTCGCTGTGCGCTCAGCGGTACGCCCGCGACCTCGAGCAGGGCCGCCTGGACGGCGATCTGCGCCTCGGCCGGCCGCGTGCCCCCGCGGAGGGCTCCGCCGGAGATGCGGCTGCCGCTGACGAATGCGGTCACGAAGCCCACCCGCAGGCTGTCGTCGAAGCCGGCCGTGGAGACCGCGAAGGAACCCGGCGTGTTCAGCATGTCGAAGTGGAAGACCGGCGGCGTGCCGGTGATGCTCGCCTGCGGGCCGTTCATGGCCTGGGTCGCGACCTGGTCGGCGCGGACCGGGCCGCCGGGCAGGCCGGCCACCTCCGCCAGCACCGGGCGGAGCGCCGCCACCGTGCCGGCCAGGAAGGCACGGAAGGCCGGGTGCAGGCAGACGGGCACGCCGCCGGCGTCGCCGCAGACCGGGGTGTAAAGGACCGGCCGGTCGCTGGCCGCGTCGTGCAGCGCGGGGATGACGACGCCGTACGCTTCCTGGCGGGAGGTGCCGGCAAGGCCGGCGCCGGTCCCCGCTGCCGCCACCCCCGCCACGGCGATCACGGCGGCCACGCGGCGCAGCCGGACCTCGCCCGTCACGGCGAACAGGCCGAGCGCGCCCGCCGCCGCGACGGCGACCCCGCCGAAGAACAGCGCCTGGGCGGTGGGCAGATCCGGCGGATAGTGGTAGAAGACCCCGATATCCGGGTTCGGCACGACGCCCGAGGGCGACAGCAGGGTGTACCCGCCCGTGCTGCCGACCGCGTTCTTGAACACCGACACGGAGATGAGGAAGACGCCGAGCGCGACCAGCGGGGCGGTGAACCGGCCGGGAAAGAACGTCCCCGCCGCGAACCCGGCGGCGCACAGCGCCGCCAGGACCGCGGCACCGACCGCCACAGGCCACAACGGCGGCCCGCCCCAGCTGGAGGCGCGCGCGATGGCGATGTAGAGGACGGCCACGAAAACCAGGTATGTCGCCAGGACCCAGCACATGGTGGCCGCCAGGGCGACGCCCCGGCGCGCCCACACCGGCCAGGGAGTAGTGGTCAGCAAGTCGGTCGCCCCGCGCCGTCCGTCACGCGATCCCGCCCACGCGGCGACACCCGCCGCGAACGCCTCGAAGTCCGGCAGGAGCTTGTTGGTTATCACCGATGCCCGGACACCCCAGACCGGCGGATAGCTCATGGCGGTTCGAAACGGGTCGAAGAAAAACAGCGCGGCGAGCAGCGGAATCATCCACGGCCACGGGCTGCGGCGCAGCTCCGTGCGCAGCAGGCGTGCCACCGATACCGTCGAGGCGCGCTCGGCGCGCGGCGGCCGGGTTCGCACCAGGGCGCCGGCGGCGCTCATGCCCGGGCCTCCGCCAGCACCGCGGTGTAACCGCGTTCGAGCGGGGCATCGCCCGTCCCGTTCCGTATCCCTCGCGCGGTCAGCTCATCCGGGGTGCCGCGGAAGATGATCTTTCCCTGGTTCATCAGCGCCACCTCGGTGCAGGCGGCTCCGACGTCCTCGACCAGATGCGTGGACACCACGACGCTGGCGCGCTGGCCGAGATCGCGCAGCAGCGCGCGGAACTGCACCCGCTGCTCCGGGTCCAGGCCGGCGGTCGGCTCGTCGAGCAGCAACAGGCCGGGGTCGTTCACGATGGCCTGCGCGATCCCCACCCTTCGCAGCATCCCACCCGACAGCGTGCGCAGCTTCGCGCGCGCCTTGCCGCCCAGATCGACCCGTTCCACCGCGGCCGCCACCGCGGCGGGCACCCGGGACGACGGCATCTCCTTCAGCAGCGCGAAATACTCGATGAACTCCAGCACCGTGAACGCCGGATAGTAGCAGAGGTTCTGCGGCAGGTAGCCGAGGCGGCGGCGAATCTCCTTCCGCTGCGCGTAGCCCACCGGGTCGCGGCCGAACAGCCGCATCCGGCCCGAGGATGGCGAGACCACCGTCGCCATCATCCGCAGCAGCGTGGTCTTGCCCGCGCCGTTCGGTCCCAGTAGGCCGAACACCCCGGGGCCGGCCCGCAGGTTCACCCCCGCCACCGCCTCGTTCCGGCCGAACCGCCGGGTCAGTTCCTCCAGCTCGATATTCATGACGTTCCTCTCGGGATCCGGGTCGCATAGATCACGATCGCGGCGCAGCAGGCCGCGATCACCAGGTACGGAAGGATGAGGGCGGCGCTGGTCACGGCGGCGGTGAACCGCCTGGAGGCCGCCTGTGCGGACAGCACGGTGATCAGCCAGACGGCCATGCCCGCGGCGGCGCCGGTGTTCGCCGACCGGGCGACTGTGGCGACCGCCAGGGCCAGCGCGCAGACGGCGGTCATCGGAAGCAGCCAGCCGAACGTCACCGCCGCCACCGTTCCCGACGCCGCCGAGGCCGCCAGCCCCAGCAGGGCGTTCAGCATGAACACGGCCGCCGCCCGCACCAGCAGCACCATCCGGTCGCTGACCGCCATGCTGCACAGCAGCTCCCACGCGGGGTCGATTCCCGGCCCGTAGGCGTACGCGATTCCCGCGGCCGCGGCCCCCGGCGCGATCAGCCACACCAGTGGCTCATGCGTGCTGAGGGTCGCGATGCCGCCAGCGGCGAACACCACGACGCTGGCGATCAGCCACGGCGCCAGCAGGGACGGCGTGGTCAGCAGCGCGCGGGCCAGGCCGGGTGAGCGGAGCAGCCGCCCGGCCGCCCGCTCCAGCGGTCCGGGCTCGCGGCGCCACACCTCCGCGGCCACCCCGGTCCACACCCTGTCCAGGTCGACATCGGGCGGCGCACCGTCCCATCGTTCGCTCATCGCGCGCCTCCCTCCGCGCTCGGCGTGCCGCCCAGCGCCGCGCGAAGCAGCCGCCGCGCCCGGTGCGCGCGGCTCTTCACGGTGCCCTGCGGAACGCCCATCAGCTCGGCCACCTCCGCGACCGGCCGGTCCTCCACGTACATCAGCCGCCACACCTCCCGGTCCGGTCCGCCGGGCGGCCCGAGCGCCGCGACCGCCTGCTCCAGGTCGGCGCGGATCAGCGCGGCCTCCGCCGGGTCGGAGGCGTGCGACCCGTCCGGCAGGCCGGCGTCGGGCAGCGCCATCGCGGCGGGCCCGCGGCGCCGCAGCAACTGCGCGGCCTGGCGGCGGCCGATCGACCAGAGCCACCCGCCCGCGGCACCCATCGGCCGGTAACTCCCCGCGCCGCGCCACACCGCGAGGAACGTCTCCTGCAGCACGTCCTCCACGTCGGCGGCCGGGAGCACCGTGCGCAGCCGGGCGGCCAGCCACGGCGCGTGCCGGGAGAACAGCTCCCGCAGCGCGCCGTCGTCACCGGCCGCCAGCCGGGTGATCAGCTCGTCGTCGTCCATCGCCTCTCTATTGCGCCCAGGCCGTCCCCGGTTCACGCAATGTGGCTACGACCACTGTCCGCGCCTGGGGTTGAACCGCAACGATGGAGATGCGCTGTGCCCATAGCGACATCAGGTTTCCATCGTTGCGCCAGCGACGCGGCGGCGGCGGCGCGGCGGGTGACGGCGCGGCGGCGGCGGGCGGTCTCAGCGCACGGGATACGCGGGGTCGCTGGCGCCAGCGGCCCCACTGGGCGGGGCCAAATGCGCCAGCGGCCCCGCCGCGGCGGCGGGCAGCGGGGGGTCGCGGGGCGGCGGGCCGGGGCTGGGCGGCGGCGGG
>JAFAZE010000010.1 GCA_019239975.1 Streptosporangiaceae bacterium | reverse complement strand
CCGGCACCGGCGGCACCCAGACCCTGACCGTCTCCGGCACCGGCCGCTACATCCGCATGTACGGCACCACCCGCGCCACCCAATGGGGCTACAGCCTGTGGGAATTCCAGGTCTTCACCACCACAGGCAGCGGCGGGGGAGGCGGCTGCACCATGGGGTCCAGCACGCCGAACTTCGGGCCGAACACCTACGTCTTCGACCCCAGCATGTCGTCGGCGAGCATCCAGAACACGCTGAACAACGTCTTCAACACCCAGAAGGTCAACCAGTTCGGCACCCAGCGCTACGCCCTGCTGTTCAAGCCGGGCACCTACAGCGTGGAAGCCAACATCGGCTACTACACGTCCATCCAGGGGCTGGGCCAGAACCCCGACGACGTCACGATCAACGGTGACGTCACCGTGGACGCGTTCGACGGCACCGGCAACGCCACGCAGAACTTCTGGCGATCGGCGGAGAACATGGCGATCAACCCGTCGGCCGGGAACGACCGCTGGGCCGTCGCCCAGGCCGGCCCGTTCCGCCGGATGGACGTGCACGGCGGCCTGGAGCTCTACCCGGCCAGCTACGGCTACGCCAGCGGCGGCTACATCGCGGACACCAAGGTCTCCGGCCAGGTCTCCTCGGTGTCGCAGCAGCAGTGGTACTCACGGGACAGTAACTTCGGCAGCTGGAGCGGCTCGGTGTGGAACATGGTGTTCTCCGGCGTGAACGGCGCGCCGGCGCAGAGCTTCCCCAGCCCGCCGATGACCACGCTGGGCACCACCCCGGTATCGCGGGACGTCCCGTACCTTTACGCCGACTCGTCCGGTAACTACCACGTCTTCCTGCCGTCGCTGCGGACCAGTGCCTCGGGCCCCAGCTGGAACAGCGGCCCGACGCCGGGCACCTCGGTGCCGATGAGCCAGTTCTTCGTGGCCACGCCCTCGAACACCGCGGCGCAGATCAACGCCGCCCTGGCGCAGGGCTGCAACCTGTTCTTCACCCCGGGTGTCTACAACATCGACCAGACCCTCAACGTCACCAACCCCAACACGGTGGTGCTCGGCATCGGCATGCCGACGCTGATCCCGGTCGGCGGCGTGAACACCATGCAGGTCGCTGACGTGGACGGGGTTCGCATCGACGGCCTGCTGTTCGACGCCGGCACCACCAACTCCAGCGCCCTGCTGACCGTCGGCACCCAGGGCTCGCCGGTGAGCCACGCGAGCAACCCGATCTCGGTCCAGGACACGTTCTTCCGGATCGGCGGCGACATCGCGGGCAAGGCCACGAACAGCCTGATCGTCAACGCCAGCAACACGCTGGTCGACGACATCTGGGCGTGGCGCGCCGACCACGGCAACTCGGGCACGGTCGGCTGGACCACGAACACCGCTGCCCACGGCCTGGTCGTCAACGGCAGCAACGTGCTGGCGACCGGCCTGTTCGTCGAGCACTACCAGAACTATGAAGTGCAGTGGTTCGGGAACGGCGGCGAGACGATCTTCTTCCAGAACGAGATGCCCTACGACCCGCCGAACCAGGCGGCCTGGATGAACGGGTCATCCAACGGCTACGCCGCGTACGAGGTTGGTCCCGCCGTCACCAGCCACCAGGCGTACGGGATGGGCAGCTACTGCTACTTCAACGTCAACAAGTCGGTGGTCGCGGACCACGCCTTCGAGACCCCCACAGGGTCCGGCATCCACTTCCGCGACCTCCTCACGGTGTCGCTGGGCGGCGTCGGAGTGATCGAGCACGTCATCAACTCGACAGGAGGGCCCACGCCGTCCAATACGACTCCGGTCGACGTCACCGCCTACCCGTAAGCCCGGCTAAGGCCGTAGCCAGATCCCTCCGGGAGTGACCACCCTCCGTTCCGCTAAAAGATCTCTTGTACCGAACGGGCGGTGGTCACTCCCTTCCCTCCTCGATGCCGCGGGGCGCTGATCGCGGTGGCCCCCGAATGTGCCCGGCGCGAACGTTCAGGGATCTTGCAGGAACGGATGCTAGTTTCCTGGCATGGACGAATTCCGGGCCCGCCGGGTGGTCGACGCCCTTCGTGACCGTGGCGTGAACGCACACCTGCTCCGCTGCGGCGTCGACCAGTTCGGCGTCCGTGTGTCGCTGCCCGGCGGCCGCGAAGCCGAATGGGACAACGACGGCACGGCCGGCCTTGAAGCCCAGGTGATGTGCGACGGCATGCTCGTCGGCTACGTGCCTCAGATCGAAGGCTCCGAGGACTTCGGCGAGTCCCAGGTCGTCGACGCCATCGCCCGTACCGACTATGACCAGCCCGTAGCCCGTCAGCGCACCGCCGCGCCCCCACCCGGCCCCGCTCTTACCCGCGAAGGCGGCGTCTTCCGCCGTTTCCTCGACGGCTTCCGCTACCGGTAACGAGGCGACCGGCCTGCATCAGCCGAGCGGATCTGCCTGGTCAGCACCGCGTGTCCGGCGACCGCCTCGAGATCGTTCACGGCATTTCCTCCTGCCTCGCGGCCAACCCGGATAGCGTGCCCATGTACCGGGCGCCCCGGCTCGCACCGCTGGTCACTCGCGCCTGAGCGAGATCGCCAGGGATGGCACGGCGAAGGACAGGAGAAAGATCGGCAGGATGTTCTTTCCGCTGAACCGGAAGGCGATGACCTGGTCCTCGTCCGCGTCGAAGGCCGCGGTCCGGCTCGAGTTCCGGCGGCCGTTGCGGATTTGCAGGGTGTGGCGTCCGGGTTCGACTGGCGTCTCGAACGTGCCGTGTTTTTCGACCGTCCCGGCACGCTTGCCGTCGACCACGACGTCGAACGTGCCGCGGCGGACCTCCGCGCCGATTACCTTGTGCGCCACCTTGAGCGTTGCCGGCACCTTGAGTCTCCTTCTGTGAGCCGTCACGACGCTGGGGACCGGATGTCTTGCGGTGCGGCCGGGGCGGGGATCCCGCGGCTGGGCCTGGTCCCGGTGATGAGGCGCTCGCGGTCGAACAGCCGGGCCACCACGAGGCAGGCGGCGCAGTCGACCGCGAGCAGGGCGCCGCCGAGGGCGGCGACCAGGGTGAATGTCGGGGTGATGACCTGGAACGACATGAGCGCGGCGATCAGGACCGGGGGCAGGCTGCCCAGGACGGCCAGCTGCTGGGCGACGCGGGTGTCGCTGACCCTGGTCGAGATCGCCAGGCCGGCCCAGATCGCCCAGGCGGCCAGCAGCGGGATGAAGACCAGCGCGGCCGGCAGCTGCGGGGCGTGCCGCACGGCGGCGGCCACCGGCGAGGCGGCGGCGAGCTGTGTGATGGCTACGAAGATGCCGAAGATCAGGTAGCCGAGGACGGCCGCGGGCACGAAGACCGCCGCGGCCTTGCCGGTCAGCAGCTCGGCCCGGGTAACCGGCGTGGTCAGCAGCGGCTCGAGGGTGCCCTGCTCGCGCTCGCCGACCACTGAGTAGGCGCTCATGACCGCGGGCACGAGCACTGAGACCATGAGCGGCATGAACAGCGCGTAGTCGACCCGCTTGTCCAGCGTCGTGCTCAGGGCCGACGCCTTGATGGTGAGGATCGTAGCGGTGGGGCCGATCAGGAAGATCACGGGCAGCAGGACCGCTGTGACGACGATGAGCCGGTTGCGCCGGAGCTCGGCGAGCTCCTTGCGGATGACGGCGCCGGCACGGGCGATGCTCGCTCTCATCGCGGGCTCCCCTCGGTGCCGGCTACCAGTTCGAGGTAGACGTCCTCCAGCGTGTGCCGCGAGCGGGTGATCGACAGCACGTCGGCCCCGGCCGCGACCAGCGCCCGGGTCACCGCCGGGGCCGCCAGCGCCGGATCCGTCACGGTCAGCACGTAGCCGGCCGGTCCGCTGCCCGCCGGGCCGGCATCCTTCCATCCCTGCACGGCCGGCAGACCGTCGAAGACCCGGCCGGGGCCGGGCAGCGCGGCGGCGACCGTGACGTCCAGCGACGCGGCGAACAGCTCGGCCCGCAGGTCCTCGGGCCGGCCGATGGTCCGCAGGCTAGTGCTCATGATCGCCACCCGGTCGCACAGCCGCTCGGCCTCCTCCAGCCGGTGGGTGGTGAGGAAGACGGTGACCCCGCGGTCACGCAGCCCGGCGATAAGCCCGTGCACCCCGTGCGTAGCCACCGGGTCCAACCCGGAGGTGGGCTCGTCGAGGAACATCACCGCCGGCTGGTTCTGCAGCGTTCTGGCCAGCGCCGCCCGCTGCCGCAGGCCCTTGGACAGGCTCCCGGCCAGGTCTTGAGCCCGGTCGGCGATGCCGGCCGCAGCGAGAGCCTCGGTTACCCGCCGCTGCCGCCGGGGCAGGCCGGACAGGCAGGCGAAGTAGTCCAGGTTCTCGGTCACGGTCAGCCGCTGGTACAGCCCTGGAGACTCCGGCATGACCGCGATCCTCTTCCGGATCTCGGCCGCGCCTTCCGGCCCGACCGGGATGCCCGCCACCGTGGCCGAGCCGGCCGTCGGCGAGATCAGCGTGGCCAGGATCCGCACCGTCGTGGTCTTGCCCGCCCCGTTCGGCCCGAGGAACCCGAACACTTCCCCGCCAGCGACGCTGAACGACACGTCGGACACGGCGGTGCGCCCGCCGAAAACCTTGGTCAGGTGGCTGACCTCGACGGCCGCCGGCACGGCCCGGGGAGCCTGCCGGGCGCGGGCCGTTCCCGTCTCGTCCAGGCCCTGATGCACCGCAGAGTCACCGCTCACTTCCGCCCGCCTCCCGTGCCCTGCCGGGCGCCTCCCGCGTGCCCGCAGGGTCCACACCGTTGCATCCCATACTACATATGTTCTATCTCCTATAGAAATAATGTAACGGATACTCGCTGCCTCGCTCACCGCAGGCATGCCTGCGGGCCGCGGGCGGTGAGGGTCGCCAGCGGGCAGACCGCCGTTCGCGGGTAGTAGGGGCCCATGACGGCCGCGGCCGCCGCCGGGTTGCCGGCTTGGGTGATGCCCTGGGGCGAGTGCGCGAACGACGAGCTGACCAGCACGTTCCGCAGGCCCAGCAGGTACGGGCCGGCCGGGCGGGTGGTGGAGAAGGGCAGGAAGGTGACGCCGGGGACGCGGCCGATGGCGGCCCGCTGTGATTCGCTGCCGATCACATAGGTGTAATCCCCGGCCGCGTTCAGCCCGGTGGCCTCATCGGCGCGGCATCCGTAGTCGGTCCCGCCCCCGGGCAGCTTGTTGGCGACGACCGGGGTGGGAGGAGAGAGCAATCCGACGCACATCGACCAGTAGCGGACATCCTCACCCTGGGCCGGCCAGGGCAGGGGATGGCTGCCGGGCGCGAAGGCCGGCGCCTTCGCCGTGACGACGACCACGTCGGCTGCCGGGGGGCGGAGCAGGTACGCCAGGAGGTAGCTGGTGTCGGTGTCGGCGAGCCCCCCGTTGTTGAATGTGCTCTGCGGAGGCTTGAAGAACTGCAGCTGGCGTGGCGGGGGTGCTGCCGTACCCGATCCGCCCGCGCCTGCAGCGGGGGCAGCGGGACCGCTGGCGGCCGGGAAGTGGATGGAGGCGTTGCGGCTGCGGCAGGCGGGAAGCGTGCGCGCCGCGCCTCCTTGCTCCACCGTCAGCGCCGGGAGCGGCACAGCGGAAGAATCATGCCCGGCCGGCAGGTAGACACGGTAGATGAGGTAGCCCGTGTGCTGGCTGGTGGTGCCGGCGGGCAGCGGCAGCGTGCTGGCGTGGCCCGGTGCGGGATCGGGGCGGATGGTCACCGTGAACCGGCCGCCGGGCGCGGCCCGCTGCTGCCAGGGATTCAGGCTGCCGGGCCGCGGGGCGATCCGGTAGTCGGGCAGCGACGTGCCGGCGCCGGCAGGCGTGTAGACCTCGACCGAGGCGTAGCGGGCATCGGGGAAGCGGCCTGCCAGGACGATCCGGCTGCTCGCAGGCGCGACGACCGGCTGGCCGAAGTATTCCGCTGCCGCATCAGGGAACGCTGTGTTGTCGGTCTGCGCGCTTAGCACGTCCGGCCACGCGCAGGACATCCCGGGCACGATAGCCGGCCGGCTGCCTCCCGCGGGAGCGGTGCTAGACGGCTGCGCCGACGTGCACGCCGCCAGCGCCGTCGCCATGCCAGCCGCCATCCCGGTTACGGCAGCGACCCGGCCGGGCCGACCCCGTCCCCGGCCGCGGCACGACCATGGCCTGGCCATTGCTTTTCCGACTGACCCGATGCCGGCCATCATTGACGCCTCCCTGCCCCGCCGGCAACGGCGGTGCGGCGGTCGCTACGCTCATTTATTAGTTCTATAATATATAGAACAGATAAGCAGGCGTCAAACTACGGCCCTGCCGCGCGCGGGCTCCTTCCCGGTCGGCCGGCCTGAGCGCCGGGTGAGGAGGCAGAGCGTTTGACGGCAGAGTTACATTTGTTCTACGACCGCTGTCACAGATGCCATCGGGCGGGGTCTACCCGCCGGCCGGGAGGGAAGCCGGCGATGAGCGCGGCGGCGGTCAGCGAGACCCTGGAGGCGTGATGCTGCTCAGCATCGAACCGGATGGCCCCGTGCCCATCTACCAGCAGATCAGGGACCGGATCGTGGAGGCGATCGCCCGCGGCCGGCAGCCCGCCGGCTCCGCGCTGCCGCCCATCCGGCAGCTTGCGGTCGACCTGGGTGTCAACTTTCACACCGTGAACAAGGGGTATGATCTGCTGCGGCAGGAGGGGCTGCTGCGGCTCGGCCGGAAGTCCGGCGCGGTGGTGCGCCGCGACGCGGGCAGCGGGCCGCCGGATCCCGGCTGGACCCAGGACTGGGCCGCCCGGCTGCGGACACTGCTGGCCGAGGCCGCCGCCCAGGGGATGCCGGCCACTGACATCGTCGCGGAATGCGAGACCGCCATAGCGGATTTCGCCTTCCCCGCCGCGGCGGCAGAAGCGTAGAGCGGAACCGGAAACCCGCCATGAGCACCGGAACCCTGCTGGCTGCGGTCCTGCCCGTCCTAGCCGTCGGGGCGCTGATGTGCTCGCTGCCTGCGGTAACGCGGCCGACCCTGCAGTTCGGCGTCCGCGTGCCCCCTGAGCGGGCGGAGGCGCCGGTTATCCGGGGGGAGCGGCGGGCCTACTCCTGGCGGACCGCGGCCATCGGCGCCGGCTTCACCCTCGTCGCGGTGACGGTGCAAGGCCACTGTCCATCGTGGGTGCCCAGGGTCATCCTGGTGCCGGAGCTGGCCGCGGGCCTCGGCTGCTTCTGGGTCGCGCGGCGCAAGATCGCCGCGGTCAAGAGCGCGGACAGCTGGTTCTCGGGACTGCGGCAGACGGTCGTCGCCGATACCCGCTGGCGGACCGATCCGCCCCGCTTCCCGGTGCGCTGGCTGCTACCCGCCCTGGCCGTGATGGCGGCGACCGCCGCCGTCGCCGCGCTGCGCTACCCCGGCCTGCCCGTCCACATCGTCACCGGGTCCGGTCACCGGGTGCCCAAGTCTGCCGTCCTCGCCCTGGTCGTGGCCGGCCAGCTGTACTTCACCGCCGTATACAGCGGACTCATGCTGATCGTGCACCGCTCCCGGCCGGACATCGAGGCCGCCGACCCCGCGGCGTCAACGCTGCGCTACCGCCGCTTCCTCGCCGCCTTCAGCCGGGCCCTGCTGACCATGGCCGCGCTGATAGACGCCAGCCTGCTGCTGATCGCCCTGCCCGACTGGCAGGTCTACCGGCTCTCCGGGATCGGCCGGGCCCTGCCCGTGCTGCCGTTCGCGGCCGGCGTGCTGCTGCTGGGGGCCGTCGCCGCCCGGACGGGCCAGGGCGGGTCGCGGCTGAACGGCAACGTGCACGGCCTCGCCCCGGCGGCCGGGACCGACCGGGACGACGACCGGTTCTGGAAGGCCGGCCTGCTCTACGTCAACCGCGACGACCCCGCCCTCGTGGTCGGCGCCCGCTTCGGCGTCGGCTGGGCGCCCAACTTCGGCAACCGGGCCGCGTGGCTGCTCGCCGCCGGGACCGTCGCCGCGTGGGCCAGCCTGGCGCTGCTCGGGGCGGCGGCGGGAATGTAACCCAGCAACCGCGCAGCACAGCCAGGCCCCCCTGAATCGGCAAATATCTATGCGTCGCATCCTGCCGGAGATTATCCACACATGCCGCATAGGGTTTCACCTTGGCGGTGACGTCTATCGGGGGTCACGGCGGAGAGGGTGATCGGCGGGAACCTCGACCAGGACGATGGGGATGCCGTCGGGATCCTGGATCCACATTTCGGTCAGGCCCCAGGGCTCGGCTGCCGGCTCCCGGATGACCGGGACCCCGGCCGCGGCCAGCCGGGCGTGCTCGGCGCGGACATCACGTACCTGGATCCAGATCATCACCGAGCGCCCGGGAGGGCCGTCCGCGTGCCCGGAGACCTCGAGCAACCCCTGGCCGAGAAAGAACACCACCCCGGGATCGTCGGGGGGACCGAACTCCCGGTAGATGGCCAAGCCCAGCATGTCGCGGTAGAACCGGCGGCTGCAGTCCAGGTCTCCGGGCCGCAGGAGGATCCGGCTGCTCAAAACGTCCACGCCACCATTTCAGCATCACGCTGAGTGGGGCGGGAGGTCGAGGAGGAGCGGCCAGTCCAGCGCGTCGGTGGTCAAGCCTTCCACCGGGCGCAGTTCCGGGACCCTGATACCCGCTGACGTCCCGATGAGCGCCCGGCCGGCGGCCATTGCTGACTCCAGGCACTCGTCGTCTACGGAGTACCCCATCGTCTCTGCGTCCTTCCCCATGGCGGTCAGTAATCAGGCCCATGAGGTCTTTCCGCCTGCCGGCGCTGGTAAGCTCTCGGGACACGGGCCGTTGGCGCAGTGGGAGCGCGTCTCCCTGACACGGAGAAGGTCAGAGGTTCAAATCCTCTACGGCCCACGATCGATGAGCTGTCCCGGGGGGTTGTTCAAATACGCGCGGGCCAGATAGTGCTTGCGCTCGATCACGCCGATCGCGGTGTTGCACGACAGGCACAGCAGCCCGCGCCGGCACTTGCCGCACGAGGATTTCTCATCCGGGCAGCAGGCGTGATCGTGGTCTAAGAAGACAGGCTGCCCTTCCTCGAAGGGCGTGTGGCACATCGCACACGCGTACCCCTGGATGTCCAGAAGCCGGTTGAACTGTTCCGGTGTCAGGCCGTAGCGAGACAGCCTGTACGTCTGATTCCACCGGGCCTTGGCTGCGGGATCGACGTTCCGCCCGGAGAGGGCCATGCGATCTGCGAACCGCTGGCGCTGGCGCGAGAGGCACCCCGGGGGACAGGAGGTACCGCTGAGGATGGGAGACACCCGGGGAGAGGGCGTCACCCGCGCTGGCGATGGGCACCCTCAGGACGAGGACCGGACAAGGACTCCCGATGAGTCCGTGCCGCCTCTCACGTCATAACCGTGCAAGCCGACAGTGACAGGAGGGCCGCCATGGCAGGAACCGCTCAGCCCCCCGGGAACAATGCGGGAATGGACGAAGCGGTGCGTGACTACGTCGACGGCATTCCGCCGGAGCACCGCCCGCTCTTCGACCGGATTCACCGGCTGATTCTCGAAGCCCACCCCGACGCCACCGTGACCCTGTCGTACAAGATGCCCTGCTACAAGGTTGGCCCCCGCCGCCTCTTCCTCGCCACGTGGAAGCACGGCGTGTCGATCTACGGCTGGCGGCAAGACCAGGACGGCGGCTTCGTCGCCCGCCACCCCGAGCTCAAGACCAGCACGGGCACCATGCAGCTGCGCCCCGAAGACGCGGCCGCCATCCCCGACGACGAGTTCCTCGCCCTTGTCCAGGCCGCCCTGGCGCCCTGATGAGCGGTGGCCGCGATGGCGCACAAGGCGTTCCCCGGCCGCGGAAACTCCGGGATGTGCGGCACCGCCGCCACCCCGTGGCCTAGGCGCCGGATGGCGCGGCCAGGGCGGTGATGAAGTCCCGGCTCCAGCCGGCGAGGTACTGGCCGGCCGGGCGGTACTGGCCGGGCACCGCGGCGATGAGCGGGCCGCCCGGCCTGTGAGCGATGTCCAGCTGGACCCATGCGGGGTTGATGTCCAGCTCCATGGCGATCCGCGCGCCGTGCCGGACCAGCGCCTCCGCCAAGTCGGCGGGGGTGGTGGACATGCTCCCGGCATACAGGAGTGTGCCGCCCGAGGTCTCGCCGAGCGCGCTGCGCGCGACGTACTCGCCGCCGCCCAGAGTTGCACCCCATAGGCCCCAGTCGGCCGCCGCCGGTGTCGGGCGCCCGTGCAGCACGAGCGGCTGCAGGTTCTGCCGGACGCTGTAGACGGACTCGCCGGGCGCTGGCAGCCCCTCGCCCCAGAGCCCGATCCGGGCACGGCCGGAGCGGTCGATCACCAGGCTGGCCAGGCCGTGCTGCAGCGAGCTGATCACGTGGCCCTCCTGTTCGTAGCCGCCGGCCCGGCCGACAGCTTGAACCCGCCGTTGAACGCGGCGATCAGGCGGTGCCGTTCGGCGCGGCCGATGACCGGCCCGGCGGACACCAGCCCCGCGGCCCCCGGCCCTGGATCGTCGCTGCCGTTGTGCAGCACATACCGCACCGGTCCGCGGAAGGCCGCCACGGCCACCACCGATCCGTCCGCGGCGTGCACATGGGAGATGGTGACCCGTGGTGCCGGCGCGCTGACGGGAGGAGCGGCCGGGCCGGCGCTCGGGTTTCGGCCGCTCGGGCTCACGGTATGAGGGTTTTCCGTACCGGAACGGCCGGGGCTGGCCGATGCTCGCGCGCTTGCGGACGGCCGGAGCCGGCCCGCGTTGGCCGCGGGCCTCACCGTTGACGACGAGGTGCACGCCACGAGCACGCAGAGACCGCCGAGCACGCCCACGGCCCGCAGCACCCGGACGGCGCGCCGAGCGAAGATAACCGCTCGCGACCTCACCTGTACAAGCATGCGAGGTAACGGTGAAGCGATCATGAAGCGGGGTACTGATCAGCCTGCCCCGTCCGCCCGGCCGGCGACGGCGGGGACGGCGCCCCTGAGCCGCGGCGCCGCCGCGACCGCCGTTCGCTCACCCACGACGCGGCGAGGAACACCGGGGAGCTCAGGCCGAGCAGCAGCGCACAGCCGGTGAAGGCGCTCTCGATGAAGTTGCCGCCGACGTGCACCACGCCGAAGTAATAGGCGATCAGCACCGCCATGAGCAGCAGGTAGCCACCGACCGCCGTCGTGACCCAGTGCCGGATCAGCCGCAGCCATCCCCGCCTGTCCGGCGGCGCAGCGGCCGGGACGGGCGCCCGCTCACCGCCTGCCGTGCCCGGCTCCCGGGGGATAGCGGGCGCCGCGCTGCCACCCAATCGCCGCAGTAGCAGCAGCCCGGCGGCGAGCGCACCCATGATCAGCGCATAGCCGATCGCGACCGGCAGGATGTCCTGCTGGATCAGCGACGACGGCTGCGCCGCGGCGATCATGCCCGGAGCAGGAAGTGCCACCCCCGGACGAACACGTGCCAGCCGACCCACAGCCACAGCGCGAACAACGCCCACCGCCCTACCGGATAGCGCATGATCGCCCGGAGGGTACCGCTCAGCGTGGGGATACTGCCGCTCAGGTGGCTGAGGGCCAGGCCCTCCCACGCGAACAGCGCGCCGAACAGCACGGCCCAGATCAGGTAACCCAGCACCGGATGTTGTCCCACCTCGACCTCCTCAGGATCAGCCCGTCTCAGCCAAGCACACCGCCAGCCAAGCACACCGCCAGCCGAGCCGGGCCAGCCGAGCGGAACCAGGCAGCGCCAGGATCAGGCAGCGCCAGGCCCGGCTCACCGCGGGCCCGGCGGCTCCTCCTGCCCCGCGCGGGCTCTCTCCTCGGCCAGGTGCTTGATCCGCCCCAGGCGCACATCCCACCGGGCCGCGACGTCCGCCATCGCCTGGGCGGCCGCGTTGAGCCGTTCCGGGCGCACCGAATAGTGGACCTCGCGGCCCTGCCGGTGCCCCTCGACAAGCCCGGCACGGGTGAGAACCGCCAGGTGCTTGGCCACCGCCTGCCGGGTGAACGGAAGCTCGGCCGCCAGCATCGTCGGGGTCGCATCACCGCGGGCGAGCAGGAGGTCGAGCACGCGCCGCCGGGAGGGCTCGGCGACCGCCTCCCAGAGCAGCTCGTCCTCGCCCTCCCGCGGCTGCGCGCGGCGCGGTGACTCAGGAACGCCCAGCGACATAGTCGCGCAGGCTCCCCAGATGAGTGTCCCAGCCCTTGCTGTGCGCGTCGAAATAGGCCGTCTTCTCGTCCTGCGGCCTGTTCAGCGCGTCAAAACCGCTCTCCGTTACGCGCAGCCGGGTGCTGCGGCCCTCCGCGGCGAGGGTGAACTCGACGCGCAGCGAGTTGCTCTCGTCCGGTTTGACGCCGGCCGGGTGGTCCCAGCGGAAGGAGAACCTGTGCGGCGGCTCGACGGACTCCACCAGCAGGCGGACGGTCGCACGCTGATTCGTCGCCCGGTCGGCGAAAGTCAGCGTTCCCTCGCCGCCGGGCACCAGATCGATCTCTGCGACGTCGCTGAACCAGCGGCTGATCTGGCCGGGCTCGGTCACCACGCTCCAGACGGTTTCGGCCGGCGCCTCGATCAGGATCTCTCGTTCGATGGCGTTCGGGGTCATGGGTGCCTCCTCTTCTGCAATACGCAACTTCCGGTTGCGTGTAAGCAGAGGTTATCAGGAGACACATCAATACGCAACCGATGGTTGCATACTGAGGACGGCCGCCCCGGTTACACCCAAAGACACGACGGGCAGGCCGGGGGCGGCTGGCGGCCATGCCAGCGGCGAAGGTCACCTGGCGGACGGCCGCTGGGCTGGGGCAAGATGAGGACTGTGGACGCGCTTGACGGCAACGCGATCGGCGGGTTGCTGCGCGAGGTCTTCCGCGCCGAGATGACCGCCGCACCCGGCACCTGCGTGGCGTGCGGGACGACGGCGCCGGTGGCCGAGGCCGTCGTCTACCTGCGGGCGCCCGGCACCGTGGTCCGCTGCCGCACCTGCGGGAGCCTGCTCATGGTGTTCGTCCGCAAGGAGGGCATGACCTGTGTCGATCTCCGCGGCCTAGCGGCGCTCGACGCTCCGCCGGCGTGACCGGCGCAGCACCGTTAACGCGCTGACCGACGGCCGAAACCGGCGTATTGCCAGGACCGCCGGCCGATCACAACGCGCAACAGCAGCGGGGGCAGCGTCCGGGCCGCTGCCCCGAGCCCTGAAGCCAGCGAGGGGCCGAAGCTCATCAGATCCTGGTACGAGGACTGGCAAAGGAAAACATAGTCAGCGGCGATCACAATCCAGGGTATGGCGGCGATGATGGCCACGGGGCTGTGTACATCGGGCAGGGTCAGGCCGGTGAGTGCGGCGCCGACGGTGACCGTGACGGCAAGACAGGCCAGCGCTCTGGTCAGCGTCATAAGGAGTGCCGCACCGAGTACGCCCAGGGCGGCGGCGATGCCGTATCCGGCTGGCGGAGAGTCCGGGCGGGCGAGGGCCATACCCGCGACGGCTCCGAGGCCGGCGCCCAGGGCGAGCGCAACGTTCCAGGGGGCGTACTGCTTGGCACGCTTCTTGGCCAGCACCCGCTCAGCCGCTCCGGAAGAGTTGCCGGTGCCGTTCCCGGTTTTCCATGCGGTCCACCGGAGCAGAATCGCGATATGTGGCTTCGCCGCGAGCGCACGCGTCGGGTACAGCGTTTCGTTGCCGTCTGACCTGCAATAACTTGCCGCCTCGAGCACCCATCCGAGGAGGACAAACATTATGCCGAACACGGCGAAATAGAGCATCCCGCTGACCGCGGCAATGCTGGAGATGCGGAATCCCGCGAGCCAGAGTCCGGCGCCCGACCTGATCGCATAGCCGGAGCCTACGACCAGCCAGATCGCGACCGATCGCGCGGCCGTCCGCGACGGCGGTCGGCGGCTCTTGGTACCGGCCCGCAGCGCCTCATAACCGATGGCTGTGCCGAACACCAAACCGATGAGCACGGCAACTGTGCCGAGGAGGTGTATGGCGGCGCCGCCGGCCAGGGCGGCCATGAGCCGGAGGGCGGCGGCCAGGCAACTCGCCAGGATATTGCGGCGCGCATGTGCTCCCGCCGGCAGTCGGCGTCTGGCGGCGCTTACGGGGTGCTTCGTATCCTCATGGATCCCTCGTACGTCGTTCCACTGGTACCGCGCCTCGTAGATGAGGTACTCCAGAATCAGCCAGACCGCCAACAGGCGCGGCCACCCGCGGAACGACGCGGCTGCCCACGCCGCCGTGCCGAAGACACCTGGTGTGATCAGCCACTTCACCCATTCGGCGACGCGTGGCATGAGCAAATAGGAAACCAGCGACCGCTCACCTGGCCGGCGTTGTGGCCGCATGCCTATATCAGAGAGCGCGTAGCCGCGGGTGTCGCGGTGGGCCAGGTAGTCCCGCACCGCCTTCGCGAACATCGACCTTCCGCTGGGGCCGGCCCGGTAGGCCTCGTACGACAGGAGCACCACGGTCGGCCCGTACAGGAGAGTCATACCGGCTTGTACGACGGGACCGACGTGCAAGCCGATGTAGGTCGCCAGGCCGCCGAAGACCAGAAACTGGGTCGACAGCATGAGCTGCGCGAGCAGTCGGTAGGCGATCCGGCCCCTGCGCATGCTCGTGAGCTCGGTCATGACGCTCACATAGGAGGCGGGTGTCAGGCCGCCGAGTGAGCGGAATGGTTCAGGAGAATCCCCGCGCAGTTCTTCTTCTATTCCGCGCAGATAAAAATTCCGGACGGTGGCCACGGTTGCCGACATCTGCGCCATCGTGAGCGCGGCAACTGGCAGCAGTGGTGCTCCGCCGAGGATATAGTCGGGCACCGCGACGCATGACTTTCCGGGGGCAGTGAACGCGCATGTCTGTGTGACGGCCGCTGCGAGCAGCCCGACAAGGGCCACAGTGGCGGTGAAAAGGGTAACGAAGACAACAGACCAGGTCCGTTCGTCATCGCGGCATTGAGCGTAATCCTCAAGAAGGATCTGCAAACGCGGGGGATCAGATGATTCCCCTCCGGTTGCGCTGCCTAATGGCGCATTGGACCGGCTGTTACGGCGCTGCGCCATGGCTGTCCCTCACGATGAGCGCCGCCGGGGGGAGGCGTGAAAATTACGCATCGTCACTCTGGCGCGACGCCTTGTCATAACGACGATAGTAGCAACGCGCGGAATGAAGAGAGGCGGAGACGGGAATCGAACCCGTGTACAGGGCTTTGCAGGCCCTTGCCTAAGCCACTCGGCCACTCCGCCACGAGGAGAGGGCTCCACCCGCACAGAAGAGCCATGCGAGCGCCGCGGGGGTGACGGCGTTCAAGCGCCTCCGAGCGGACGACGGGATTCGAACCCGCGACCCTCACCTTGGCAAGGTGATGCTCTACCAACTGAGCCACGTCCGCACTGTTACCTCCCCCAGAGTAACCCCCCGGGAGGCCGGCCGCTCGCCGGAGCCATCCGGCGTGCTTTGAGAACTGTAGCCGATCCTGGCCTGTGCGCAAACCCAGAGCGCGCCAGCCGTCACACTCGTGTCGTTTCCAGGCGTCCTACCTGGTCGGCGTACCAGCTGACGTTCGCCACGTGCTCCGCGATCTCCCGGAGCGTCCAGGCCGGGTCGCGCGGCGCGTCCCACGCCTGCGGCCCGGCGGCCGCGTACCGCAGCAGGTACGTGCGGGCCAGCCGCCGCAGCCGGGAGCGCGCCTCGTCGAAGTCGGCCTCGGTGAACCGGCCCCAGTCCGCGTCGAGCGTGATGAGCCTGCCATGCCACTCGTCGGGGACGGGTTCGGCGCCGGCCAGCAGCGCCTCGACCTGATGCAGGTGATCGACGAGATGGTCGCCGATCCGGCGCACCGCCTTCAGCGGCGTCCACACGCCTGTCACCCCGTCCTCCGTGCGGGCTATCGGGCGGCCGTCCCACGCGTGCCAGGTCGCCGCGAGCTCGAGGCAGTGCTCGACGCCCGCGACGACGAGCTGTGCCGGGTTCGTGTCATCGAGAGAGGTCATGCTTCGATCGTGGGCGAAAGATAGTTACGTTACGGTCGAAATATGAGCGTCACATCGCTGCGCGTGCCCTACGAAGCCGACATCGCGCCCGCCGCCGCGCTGCTCGCGGACTCCACCAGGGCCGTGATGCTGCAGGCACTGCTCGACGGCCGCCCGCTGGCCGCCGGGGAGCTGGCCAGGATCGCCGGGGTGAGCGCCGCGACCGCGAGCGCGCACCTGGCGAAACTGCTCGACGGCGGCATGATCACATGTATGCGGCAGGGCAGGCACCGGTATTACCGGCTGTCCGGTCACGAGGTAGCCGCCGCGCTCGAGGCCATCTCGCTGATCAGCAAGGACATCCCGGTGCGCAGCCTCCGCCAGTCCCGCGAGGCGGCCGCTCTCGCCGGCGCGCGCACCTGCTATGACCACCTGGCGGGCCAGGCTGGGGTGGAACTGTTCCAGGCACTGCTCCGCTCCGGCATTCTTCAAGAACAGTCATACGGAACGGAACGTGGTGACCCGCATAACGCCACCCTCGACGTGACGGCGGCCGGGACGGAAACGCTGCTCTCGTTCGGTATAAATGTCGGCGAGTTGCGGCGCGGACGGCGGCGTTTCGCCGGTACCTGCCTGGACTGGACACAGCGCAGCAGGCACCTGAACGGCGCGCTCGCCGCCGCCATCACCGCCCGCCTCTTCGAACTCGGCTGGATCGAGTGCGGTCAGCGCCGCCGCGCGGTCGTCGTCACCCCTCTCGGCCGCCAAGGCCTGGCCGGCACCTTCGGCTGTGTTACCCGGGGGGGTCGCCCAGAGGGCGACCCCCCCGAACCCCCCCGCCCGCTCCGGTCCCCCGCCGTAGCATCGCCGCCGCCCCTGTAGCGCTACCGCCATAGCCCCCTCCGTTCCCTTCCCTCCCTCCCTTCCTCCCTCCCTTCCTTCCTTCCTTCCCTCCTTCCCTTCCTCCCTCCCTTCCTTCCTTCCTTCCTTCCCTCCCTCCCTTCCTTCCTTCCTTCCTTCCTTCC
>JAFAZE010000002.1 GCA_019239975.1 Streptosporangiaceae bacterium | reverse complement strand
AGCCGTACGAGGGCCGCACGAGGAGGGCGCGAGAATGCCGGAGTCCGTACTTGGAATCGTCCTCGCCGGCGGTGCCGGCACCAGGCTGTCACCGCTGACGGCCGACCGGGCCAAGCCGGCCGTCCCGTTCGGCGGCCTGTACCGGCTGATCGACTTCGCGCTGTCCAACCTGGCCAACGCCGGCATCCGCAAGATCTGCGTGCTGACCCAGTACAAGAGCCACAGCCTGGACCGGCACATCTCCACCACGTGGCGGCTGAACTCGATGCTGGGAAACTACGTGACGCCGGTGCCCGCGCAGCAGCGGCTGGGCCCGCACTGGTTCACCGGCTCGGCGGACGCCATCTTCCAGTCGATGAACCTGATCAACGATGAGCAGCCGGACATCGTGATCGTGTTCGGCGCCGACCACGTGTACCGGATGGACCCCGCGCAGATGATCGCCCAGCACATGGCCGGCGGCGCGGGCGTGACGATCGCGGCCATCCCGGTGCCGCGGCGCGAAGCCACCGCGTTCGGCGTGGTTGGCGTGGGCACCGATGGGCAGACGGTGGAGGCCTTCCTGGAGAAGCCCGCCGACCCGCCCGGGCTGCCCGGCAGCCCGGACCAGTCCTACGCGTCGATGGGCAACTACGTGTTCGACACCGACGTGCTGGTCGAAGCGCTGCGCAAGGACGCGGCGGACGACTCCAGCCGGCACGACATGGGCGGCAACATCGTCCCGATGCTCGTGGCGGACGGCTGCGCGCAGGCGTATGACTTCCAGGCCAACAAGGTGCCGGGCGCGACCGGGCGGGACGTCGGCTACTGGCGCGATGTCGGCACGCTGGACTCGTACTTCGACGCGCACATGGACCTGTGCGCGGTGCAGCCGATCTTCAACCTGTACAACGACAAGTGGCCGATCCTGACGTACGTGCCGTCGCTGCCGCCGGCGAAGTTCGTGCACGAGTCCGGCGACCGCATCGGGCGCGCGTTCGACAGCCTGGTCAGCAACGGCGTCATCGTCTCCGGCGGGCTGGTGCGCCAGTCCGTGCTCTCGCCCGGTGTCCGGGTCAACAGCTGGGCGACGGTGGAGCGGTCGGTGATCCTGCACAACACGAAGATCGGGCGGAACGCGGTCGTGTGCAACGCGATCATCGACAAGAACGTCACGGTTCCCGAGGGCGTCCAGGTGGGCGTCGACAAGGAGCATGACCGGGCACGCGGCTTCGTGGTGTCCGACGGCGGGATCACCGTGGTGGGCAAGGGCCAGGCGGTGACCGCGTGAGCCGGCTTCGCGTCGCGCTGCTCACCCGCGAGTACCCGCCGGACGTGTACGGCGGCGCCGGAGTGCACGTCACCTACCTCGCGCGCGAGCTCGCCGGCCTGGTGGACCTCACCGTGCACTGCGAGGGCGAGGAGCGCCCCGGCGCCGTCGCGCACCAGTCGTGGAACCAGCTTTCCGGGGCCAACGCCGCGCTGCGGACGCTGACGGTGGACCTGTCGATGGCGGCGGCTGTGGGGGCGTCCGCGGCCGGGACGGCGGAGCTGGTGCACTCACACACCTGGTACACCAACCTCGCGGGCTATCTGGCGTCACTGCAGTACGGCATACCGCACGTCGTCACGATGCACTCGCTGGAACCGCTGCGCCCGTGGAAGGCGGAGCAGCTCGGCGGCGGCTACGCGATCTCCTCGTGGTGTGAGCGGACGGCGGCGACCTCGGCGGCCGCTGTGGTCGCGGTCTCGGATGGCATGCGCGCCGATGTCCTGTCCGTCTATCCAGAGATTGATGCCGAACGAGTGGTGGTCATACGCAACGGCATCGACACCACCGAGTACCGGCCGGACCCGGCGGCGGATGTCCTGCAGCGGCACGGCATCGACCCGGTGCGCCCTTACGTGATCTTCGTCGGCCGGATCACCCGGCAGAAGGGAGTGCCGGTCCTGCTGCACGCCGCCGCCAGGCTCGACCCGGCGGCGCAGCTCGTGCTGTGCGCGGGCGCGGCCGACACGCCCGAGCAGCTCGCCGAGGTGACTTCGCTCGTGGATGGCCTGCGCGTGAGCCGTTCCGGCGTGGTGTGGATCCCGGAGATGCTGCCGAAACGGGACGTCATCCAGCTTCTCTCGCATGCCACCGTCTTCGTGTGCCCGTCGCTGTACGAGCCGCTCGGCATTGTCAACCTGGAGGCGATGGCGTGCGGGACCGCGGTCGTGGGCTCGCGGACCGGCGGCATACCCGAGGTCGTCGCCGAGGGCGAGACCGGGCTGCTGGTGCCGCCCGGTGACGCCGGCGAGCTCGCGGCGGCGCTGAACACGCTGGTGCGGGAGCCGGGCCGGGCGCGGGCGATGGGGCTGGCAGGGCGTGAGCGGGCGGAGGCCGAGTTCGGCTGGGCCGCGATCGCGGCGCAGACCGCGGCGCTCTACGAGAAGCTGGTGGTCGCGAAGGTGCCCTGACGCTGGCGTATCAGTCATCTGATGGATGCTCTGATGGATGCGAGGTTCGTGCCTGGTTTTCCAGAATCGGGGAATGACCGTGTCCGTCACGGCCGGAGAGCGGACTCCCGGAAAGGGGTACCGGCATGACCGGGTCTACTGGAGACATCGTCGCCATTATGATCGTCGCACTGATCGCCCTCGCGTTCATGCTGAGCGTGGTCTATTACGCCGACAGCCACCCCGGCTGGCGTGGCCAGGCCCGGGCGGGCGCGGCGCCCGGCCTCGAACGCTCCGGCTCCGCGTACGAAGGCGCGGTCCCGCCGGCGCGGGCAGATGCGGTCCCGCCGGCGCGGGGAGGCGCGGTCCCGCCGGCGCGGGGAGGCGCGGTCCCGCCGGGGCGCGGCGGCGAGGCACCAGACCCGCGCGAGGCCGCAGTGCCCACCCCGCGCGGCGAAACAGAACCCGCCCCGCGCCAGACTCGGCGCGGCTGAGCCCATCCTGCTACCTATGGCCGCCGCCACGGCCTCCCCTGCGGGGCCGTTGGCGCCAACGGCCCCGCGCTGAACCCCGCTCCTCCCTCCCGCTCACTCCCGCCCTTGGCTCACTCCCGCCCTTGGCTCACTCCCGTCCCTAACTCACTTCGACCCTTGGCTCACTTCCGGCCCTTTACTCACTCCCGCCATGACAGGAGGCTGAGCGCTATGACCGATGCGGACAATCAGGCACCGAAGATCCTCGACATTCCCATTGGGCTGGATGCCACGGGGCTGCGGCGGGAGTTCGACAGCCTCGGTGATGTCGGGGTGCCCGCCGACCGGTACTGGGGCGCGCAGACGCAGCGCAGCCTGGAGCACTTCAGCATTGGCCACGACCGGATGCCCAAGGAGGTGTACCGCGCGTACGGCTACGTGAAGAAGGCGGCGGCGGCCGTGAACACGAAGGCCGGGCGGCTGCCGGCCTGGAAGGGCGAGCTGATCCAGCGAGTGTGCGACGAGGTCATCAGCGGGGCGCTGGACGGCGAGTTCCCGCTGTATGTGTTCCAAACCGGGTCGGGCACCCATTCCAACATGAACGTCAACGAGGTCATCTCCAACCGGTGCATCCAGCTGGTCGGCGGGACGCTCGGCTCGCAGGAACCGGTGCACCCCAACGACCACGTGAACATGGGGCAGTCGTCCAACGACACGTTCCCGGCCGCGATGCACATCGCCGCCCACACGATGGCGACCGAGAAGACGATCCCGGCGTTGCGGCGGCTGCGGGATGCCATCGAGGCCAAGTCGAGGAAGTGGGCTGATGTGGTCAAGATCGGCCGGACGCATCTGGAGGACGCGGTGCCGCTGACCGTCGGCCAGGAGTGGTCCGGGTACGCCGGGGCACTGCAGGACGCGATCGCCGAGGCCGAGCACGCCACGCACGGGCTGCTGAGGCTGGCGATGGGCGGCACGGCGGTCGGCACCGGGCTGAACGCCCCGCCAGGCTTCGGCGAGGAGGTCGCCGCGGAGATCGCGTCGATGACCGGGACGCCGTACGAGACCGCGCCGAACAAGTTCACCGCCCAGGGCACGCTGGACCGCATGGTGCGCGCGCATGCGGGCCTCAAGACGGTGGCCGTCACCTTGTTCAAGATCGCCAACGACCTGCGCTGGCTGGGCTCGGGCCCACGGACCGGGCTGCATGAGCTGATCTTGCCGTCCAATGAACCCGGCAGCTCGATCATGCCGGGCAAGGTCAACCCGACCCAGGCAGAGGCGATGCTGATGGTCGCCATCCAGGTGATCGCCTCGGATGTCGCGGTGACTATGGGCGGATCCGAGGGCAACTTCGAGCTGAACGCCTTCCGTCCGATCCTGATCGCCAACTACCTGCACTCGGCCCTGATCATGGCCGACATGTGCGATCACTTCCGCGAATTCATGGTCGAGGGCGCCGAGCTCAATGAGGCCAAGCTCAAGGAGAACATCGACCGGTCGGTGATGATGGTGACCGCGTTGTCCCCTGTTATCGGTTATGACCAGGCGTCGGTCATCTCGCATTACGCCATCGATCACAACCTGACCCTCAAGGAGGCTGCCCTGGCCAACGGTGTGAGCGAGGAACTCTATGACCGGGTGGTGAACCCGATCGCGCTGACCCGGCCGGGATCGGCCGACATCCCGTCCGGGGCCAAGAAGTCCTTACATGTGGGCCGGGAGGCGTAATGCGGAATCGCGGCTGTCGAGTCCGGCAAGCGAGGAGCCGTCGAGCGCCGGCGCCTGGGGCAGGACCCGCTCGAAGTAGGAGCGTGCGGCGGCGGTGGTTCCGACGTCCCGGCCCGCGGCCTCCGACATGTACCAGCGGTGCTCGAGGATCTCGTGGAAGATCTCCGCTGGCGCCAGCCGCCCGCGCAGGTCGTCGGGGATCGCCTCGACCACCGGGTCGTAGACCTCCTCCAGCCACCGGTTGGCCGCCACCACCTCGGAGACCGGCTTGCGCCGTTTCTGCTCCAGGTAGGCGCGGAAGCTGGCGATGTCGTTGAGCAGCCTGCGCGCCTGGTTGTCCCCGGCGTGCAGGCCGGTGCGCATGAACAGCTTCCTGCTGTTGTGCCCGGACTCCGCGACCCTGGTCCGCAGTCGCAGCCGGTTCCCTTCCGGCGTGCTGACCAGCTCGACCTCTTCGGCGTCAAAGCCGAGTTCGTTGAGCCGGCGCAGCCGCTCGGCGATCCGGTACCGCTGCTCCTCTGGGCGCAGGATCTCCTCCCGGGTCAGCTCGTTCCACAGTGATGTGTACCGCCGCTGCAGTTCCTCGGCGACCTCCAGCGGGTCGACGTCGGCGGGCAGCAGCTCACCGGCCTGCAGGTCGAGCAGCTCACCGAACACCCGCTCCGTGGCCAGCTCGAGGTCATAGTGCCGCTGTCCGTCGGACAGCGAAGGATGCTGCTCGCTTGTCTCGGCGTCGACCAGGTAGGCCTCCAGCGTCCCGGCGTCGTACCGGAACAGCGTGTTGGACAGCGAGCAGTCGCCCCAGAAGAAACCGGACAGGTGGAGCCGCACGAGGAGCTCGACGAGCGCGTCGAGGAGCCCGTCGGTGGCCTGCACGCTGCGTGGGTTGGAGAAGACGGCCCGGTAGGTGGTCGCGTAGCTCAGAAACCGGGTGACGAGGATGGCGTCGGTGTCCGGGCCACGGTCGACCGCTATCCCGACGACCTCGACCGCCGGGATGTTCAGCTCGGCCAGCGCGCGCAGCAGCCGGTATTCCCGCCTGGCCAGGCGCTCACTGAGCGCTTTGAGGGCGTACAGCGAGCCGTCGTCGGCGACGAACCGGACGACGTGCCGCGAGATGCCCCGCTGGCGGATCTCCACCAGCCGCTCGTCCTGCCACTCTTCGAGCGGCTCGGTCCAGGGCAGGGTGAGCAGGCCCGCCATGCTATCGGCCGGAGGAGTGAAGACGAATCGCACGAACCATCCCTACATCGTTGCCATCGGACATGGTTATCAGCAGGGCAACGTCACCGTAGATTCCTTGTTGGGCGATTATGGCCTGAACCTAACCCATACCTTCGAGCAGCCCATGACGTCAGTGAGCCCGTGGCGCCGCCAAACCGGCACGCCGCGCGTGCGACATGCGCCGCCTGCGCGACGTGCGTCGCCCGTGCGATGCGCGCCCGCGCGCAGCATACTGGCCGCACGTGCCGTACTGGCCGCGTCTGCCCTGCTGGCTGTGCGTGCGGCGCGTGCCCCGCTCACCGCCCTTGCCGCCTCCGCTGTGCTGGCGGGGTGCGCCGTGCTGGCCGGCCTGCTCGCCGTCGGCGGCGCCGCCGACGCGGGCATCCGCCCCGTCGCGCCGCGTGGCACGGTACAGGCGTGCACGGACTACGCCGTGTCCGCGATCCAGCGGCACGTCACGGTGACCGGCAGGCCCGCCGAATGCCAGGGGCTCACCGGCGCGCAGGTGAACCAGGCGGTTGAGACAGCGATCCGCGAGGAGTCGCGTGGCGATACCAAGTCCGCGTCGCGCAAACAGGCCGGCGAGGCGGCCCGCTGGGTGGCCTCCCTGCTGAGCGGGCCCGTGCCGACAACCGTTCCGGCCCTGACCGTGCCCGCAGCATCCGGCCGCGGCTCGAGGCTCGGTGGCGTCAGCGACATGACCGTGAGCGTGGCAGCGCTGGTCGCCTGGCTCGCCGTCGCCGCAAGCGGCGGCTACCTCCTGGCCTCCTGGCTGATCTCCACCGGGAACCTGCGCCTCTTTGCCGGGAACCCGCGGGGCCTGCGGTTCCTCGGTGGGAACCTGCCGCTGTCCGGCCGGGACTTGCCCCGCCGCCGCCGCGGCGCGGCGGCACCGCCGGGGGTGATCGCCGCGCACGCCAGCGGGGCGATCGCCGGGCTCGCGCTGTGGATCAGTTACCTGATCACCGGCTGGCCGGCGCTTGCCTGGACCGCTACCGTGCTGCTGCTGCCCGTGGCCGGCCTGGGCATGGGCCTGGTAATACTCGGCCTCCCCGGCGGCAGGGCCGTCCGCCGCCGCTCCAGGCGCACACTCAGGACACCGGTCCTCACGATCGCCGGCCACGGCCTGGCCGCCGCGATCACCTTGCTCCTCGTGTTCCTAGCCGCCGTCGGCTCCTGACGGCTGGGTTACCCGGCTCGGGCGGGTGGTCCGTGGCTGTGCAGCACCTGTCCGCAGGGGGAGCGGGCCTCGGTGGTGCCGTCCGGGTGCAGGAGGATCGCCCAGCCCCACCGGTGCACGCACACCTGATGGTGATACGAACAGAGCAAGATGCAGGACCGCACGCTGGTCGGGCCGCCGTCGGCGCGGGGGATCAGGTGGTGCACTTCGCAGGTGGCGGCGGGCCGGTCACAGCCCCCCGCCCACTCACACCGCCCCCGCGCCCGCAGGAGAACCGCCCGCCGGATGTGCGCGGGAATGGTGTCCGCGGCGCCGACGTCCAGCGGCAGGCTGGCGGTGCTGAACGGGGCGCCCAGCACCCGGGTGCGCAGGTAGGCCGCCAGCCCGGCGGGGCCGGACAGCGCGTCAATGGCCATGGACAGCAGCGTGCGGCGCAGCCGGGCCCGGGCCTGATCGGTCATCGGGGCGGGCGGGTGACAGGAGCACCCGCCGCACTCACAACCGCACCCGGCGCCGCGGTGCAGGCCGTGGGCGGTGACCCACACGCTGGTCATCTGATCCAGCACATCCCAGTCCACCCGGCCGGTCA
>JAFAZE010000171.1 GCA_019239975.1 Streptosporangiaceae bacterium | reverse complement strand
CCCCACCCAGCCCCCTATCCCGCCCCACCCCGCCCCTTCAGCCCGCCACCTCAGCCCCGCCACCCCAGCCCCGCATCCCCGCGCCACCCCGCAACCTCGGCCGTCCCCGCAACCCCCGGCCGTCGCCGCAACGATGGAAATCTGAGCCGGTTATAACCGGCTCAGATTTCCATCGTGCCGCCCCCGGGTGCCGCCCCCGGGTGCCGCGGCCGGCCCAGCCCGGCACCCCCGCCCGCGCCGCCCCGCAACCCTGCTCACAACACTCCCCGCCACCTCGCTCACGATTCCCCGCCACCTCGCTCACGATTTCCCGCCACCCTGCTCACAACACTCCCCGCCACCTCGCTCACGTCACCCGGCCACTCGGCCTGCGGCGCAGAGGCCCGGCAGCCGTCGACGACACGGCTCAACTTACATTTCTTTGTTAAAAATCCTAGATACACCTGTCTATGCTGTTAGCGTTGGCGGTATGGAAGGGATTGAGTCGTTTATCGCCACACTGCCGAAGGTGGAACTTCACGTTCATTTGGTCGGTTCAGCGTCGGTGCCGACCGTATTGAAGCTGGCGCGGCGGCATCCCGGCAGCCCGGTGCCGCGTACCGAAGAGGCGTTGCGCGAGTTCTACACGTTCCGTGACTTCCCGCACTTCATCGACGTGTACACGATGGTCAGCTTGCTGGTGACCGAGCCGGAGGACGTGGCGGACCTGGTGCGCGGCATCGGCCGCGACCTCGCGGCACAGAATGTCAGGTACGCGGAGGTGCAGGTCTCGCCCTACCCCTTCCGCCGAAACGGAATGCCGCCCGCCGTCATCACCGAGGCGCTGGACATCGGCGCCCAGGACGCGCTGGCGGAACACGGCGTCCGGATCGGCTACATCTTCGACTTCCCCGGGCATACCGCCGACGTGGACGCGATGGCGACGCTCGAGCACGCGCTGTCCGATCCACCGCGGGCGCTGACCGGCTTCGGGATAGGCGGCATCGAGGGCGCGCGGGCCCCGTACCTGGACATCATCAGGGACGTCTTCGGCGCGGCGGCCGCCGCGGGCCTGCACTGCGTCCCGCACGCCGGGGAGACGACCGGGCCCGAGACGATCTGGGAGGCGATCGGGCGGCTGCACGCTGAGCGAATCGGCCACGGCCTCAACTGCCTCGCCGACCCTCGCCTGGTGACGTACCTGCGGGAGACTCAGCTGCCGCTTGACGTGTGCCCGACCTCGAACGTCCGCACCCGCCAGGTGGCGGCGCTCGCGGACCACCCGCTGCCCCGGATGCTGGCCGAAGGGCTGCTGGTCACCCTGAACAGTGATGACCCGCCGATGTTCGGAACGTCGCTGAGCAACGAGTACCTGGTGGCGGCCACCGTACTCGGGCTGTCGCCCGCCGAGCTCACGGCGCTGGCCTCCAACGCTGTGCGAGCGTCGTTTCTGGACGAGAACAGCAAGGATTCCATCCTCGCCGAATATTCGCATCTCCTATGATGTGACACGGGCTTCGGGGGCTTTGTCAGCCGCCCGGTACCCGTGGGGTGCGGCGGCCGCGCGCGCCGCATGCGGTGACGCCGGACGCCCTACCTGCGGATCCTTGGCGGGGTTCCAAAATCGGTCAGCTGACCGATGTCTCTCACTGCAATTTGCAGCACGATTTGTCGTGCAACCGGTAAGGAGCACCTCGTCCCCGGTGGCAGCCGCGGAGAGTGATCAGCGTTCTCCCGGATCAGCTCCAACCCGCTGTTAAGGAATCCGATGAACGTGATGGTGCCGACCCGTTCCGCCGAGCTGCAGCAGTGCCGTGTCCGGCTGGCCACGGGGCCAGCCGCGGCGGCCGAAGCACGCGGCCAGGTCCGGGCGGCCATCCGCGCCTGGGATGTCCCCGTCGACCTGGACGTCGCGGTGCTGCTCACCAGCGAGCTGGTGACCAACGCCATCAGGCACGAGCCAGGTGAGGCAACGCTGACCATCAACTGCTCCGGCGGTCAGCTGCGCGTCGACGTATACGACACGGGGTGCTCCCTGCCGGTTCTGGTGGACGCGCCGGCCGATGCGGAGGCCGGGCGGGGCCTGATGCTGGTCGCCACCCTGTCGGCCGAGTGGGGCTTCTACCGCACTCCCGCGGGCAAGGCCGTGTACTTCACGCTCGCGTTCGAGCCCGGCTCCGCCGAGGACGGCGAACGCGGCCCCCGGGAGGTTCAGACGTGGGGACTGTGAGCCGTGGCCCCCGCCGGCTCACGGTCCCCGCTTGCCCCATTCGGTTGCCGGGGCGCGAACGCTTACCGGGGCGAGATGCTGCGCAGGGCGGATTCCCGGGCGATGTCTGTCCGTGAATGGACGCCGAGCTTCTTCAGGATGTGCGAGACGTGCGTTGCGATGGTCCGGCGGGACAGCAGCAGCCGGGCCGCGATTTCGGGATTGGACAGCCCCTCCTCCACGAACGCGGCGATCTTTACCTCGGTGGGCGTGAGGCTGTCCCAGCCGCTGTGTGCGCGCCGGTGCTTGGAATGCGGCCCGCGCCGGATGCCGTGGGCGCGGAACGTGGCCTGCAGCCGGGCGACGTCCGCGGCGGCGCCGAGCGAGGTGTAGACCTCCACGGCGCGGGTGAAAGCGGCCCGCGCCTCGCCGCGGTCGTCTGCGTCGACGAACTCCGCGGCGGCCGCCTCCAGCGCCTTCGCCCTCAGCAGCGGCCTGCTGGCGTCGTCATAACGATCAGCGGCCGCGAGCAGCAGGGGAGCGTCATGCTCCAGAAGACCGCGGCAGTACAGCGCGTTCGCCTGCCGGTGCGGGATCTTCGATTCGGCGGCGAGCCCGGCGGCCTGGCCCGCGACGGCTTCCGCCGTGCCCAGGTTGCCGGTCTTCGTGGCGAGGCGCACAGCATCGACGAACAGGTCCTCAATCTCCTCGACTTCTTCCGTGTTGCCGCCGAACGCCTCCGTCAGCGCGGCCAGCGCCTCCGGCAGCGCGCCTTCATGCTCGCGGTCCAGGCTGCGGGCGAGTGCCAGCGGAGGAATGAGCCGGTGCTCGATCCGTTCGGCGTGCGGAACGGCAGCGGCAAGGTGGCGGCGCGCGGCGTCGACCTCGCCGCGATGGAAGCTGATCACGGCGGCGATGCCGAGATCGCAGCAGGCAGCGACGGGTTCCTTCAGGTCCTCAGGCAGAATCTCCACCTCAGCGAGGGCGTCGTCCCAACAGCCTTTCTGGAAGAGCAACTGGCCCAGGGCGCCGTGCGCCTGAGTCAGCCGCATCGTCGTCCCTACCTGGTCCGCTAGCTGCCGTGCTTGTCCGGCCGCGGCCAGCGCCTCGTCATACTGATCGAGATTGCCCAGAGTGACAGCCTTATTGATCTGCAGCAGCAGCCGCAGATCCGTCAGCGCCGGGTCGGCCTCGGTCACGGCCAGTGCCCGGTCGTACAGCGGCAGCGCGTCGGCCATACCTCCCCGCTCCGAGGTCACCAGCGCCAGCACGTGCAGTGCCCAGCCCATTACCCAGTTGTCGTCGGCTTCCGACGCCGCCGCGAGCGCACCGGTGGCGACCCGGCCGGCCTTTTCCAGCTCGCCGCTGTAGTGGCGCGTTCGTGCGGCGAGCACAAGCAGCCTGGCTCGCTGCCGGGCCGAGATTCCGGGAGAAGCCAGAGCCTGGTCGAGCGTTGCGAGGCACTCATCGAACAAGCCCGCCAGCATGCGGCACTGGGCCAGTGTCCAGTGTAGGTCCACGACCAGGTCGGGCTCGGTGGCATATTCCAGCGCGCGGTTCGCGACCCGCTCGGCCTGTGCCCTGTCGCCGGTGCGGTAGAGGGCGTCGGCGAGTCGGCTTGCCAGCCAGCCGTGCTGCGCCGAGCCAGCGGGGGAACTGGCGGCTGCCCGTTTGAGGAGTTCCGCCGCGACGCCGGGCGCCTGGCCAACGAGCAGATCCGCCGTGCGAGTCAGCCAGTCCAGCATCCACTCATCCATTGGCTGGGCCGTGTCGTCCGGCTCGCCGACCGCCCGCAGCATCTGCCGGGCAACCCGGTCCGGCGGCGCGCCGGCTTCGGCGAGGGCGCGCCCTGCATCGCGGTGCCACGCGGCGCGCACCGCCGCGGGCATCTCGTCGTACAGCGCCGCCCGGATCAGCGGATGCCGGAATCCGAGGCCATTTCTCGACTCCGCCAGCACACCGACGGCACACGCCTCGTCAACCGCCGGGATCAGGTCCGGCACGCTGCGGCCGAGCACGGTCGCCAGGTCAGGAACCGCGAAATCCACACCAAGCAGTGCTGCCGCCCGCAATACGTCGCGTACTGGCCCGGCAACAAATCCCAGGCGATCGGCTATGGCTGCGGACAGCGAGCTTGGGGCGGAACCGCCCACTAGTTCGGCGGCTCCCGCCTCGGTAACGTTCAGATTTGAGCCGCGGGCCAGGGCCGCGACCAGCTCGGTGACGTATAGCGGGTTGCCCGCCGCCCCATCGGCGAGCCGGAGCAGCTCGCCCTCGGGCCTGCCGCCGGCCAGTGCCGTAACGAGGTTGGCCACCGCCACCCCGGCGAGCCCGGTGAGCTGGAGCCGGGCGGCGTCGTCCACCACTCGCCGCAGCGCCAGCAGGTCATCACGCTGCGGCACCGGGCGCGTCATGCCGATGAGCAGCAGCGGCACCTGCCCCGCCGACCTCGCCAGCCGCCCCCACAGGGTGACGCTGGCCTCGTCGGCCCACTGCAGGTCGTCGACGACTAGGACGGTCGGCCGTACGGCGCACTGCTCGGCGACGAGCGCCAGCAACTGCTCTGCGATCACCGCTGGCACGTCCGCGCCGCGGTCGGCGGCGATTTCACCCCGCAAGAGCCGGACGATCGTGTTCCGCCGGGGATTGGTTGAGGGCTCTCGCACCCGCAATCCGTCGAGAAACGGTAGCAGCGGCAGAGCCTGACCCAGCTCGTCGCCGGCGCCCCAGAACACCTCGCAGCCGGCATCCGGTGCCCCCGTAAGAGCCGCCCGCACCAGCGCGGACTTGCCGATACCCGGCTCGCCCTCGACGAGCACCGCACTGCCGTGTCCCCGAGCCACCGCCTTCAAAAGCCCGGTCAACAGCGCCATCTCGCTGTCGCGGCCGACCAGGGCACCGGCCGGCGTCAACGGGGGCATAACCCAAACTCTACTACCAGAACATATACGGAACAAGCAGGTCTTTTTCGGACATTAATTCGGCGCCAGGCCGTTACATGGGCCGCCGGTCGCCTCTTTTTGCCTATTGCAGTGCAAATTGCAGAGAACCTTGCATCGCACTGATCGGTAACAATTTCCTGGCTCGAGACAATGCATATTGCAGATAAAGAGAATGGGCAAAGTGTAATACGAATTTTAGTATTTGAAAATACCATATGGGGTGATTTACGCTGGGTGTATGGATCAATCCGGCCGGTAATGGATCCATAAGACCAGACGTGCCGTGCGTGTCGAAGGGGCCGCGTAGCTGGCTGCTGACCTCGGTAGATGCCCTGGAGGAATCGTGCGTATAAAGCGAACCATCATCATTCCGGCTATCCTAGCACTTAGCACGGCCGGATCAATCCTCGCCGGTTCGGCAGTGCCCGTGGTCGCCACGCAGGGGACCGTGGCGGTGGCCCCTCTCGGGGGCCCCAACGTTCATTATGGCGGGTGACCCGACCTCACTTACCGGTAAGCTCTGCTGCTGATTTCAGCCAGTCCGCGGCAGGCCGAGAGTATGATTACCGCCAAGCGCGGCATGTTCGTCGCGCAAAGCATGGCTGACCCTGCCGGGGCCCGGTCACGGGCCCCGGCAAAACTTGTAACTCCAGGCGCGTTAATTACGATTGCCCCTCAAGCCGTAAAGCTACTCAGCAGTCGCAGCGCTGGGCGTTCCCCGCGATAGCCACTCTCAGAATCGGCAGAACGTCCAGTATCAACGGTCACTCTATGCATCCGGGCACCACGATGTCGGCGGCCCTGAGTCTCCCGTCGGCCCCGCTGGCCCTCCCCCTCCCGCCGATGAGCGCGTATGGCCGGCACGATGGGCGCCCATGGCCGGAGCCGCCTGCCACCCAGGGCCGGTGCCGCCTGCCGCCCATGGCCGGTGCCGCCTGCCGCTCAGGGCCGGAGCCGGAGCGGGCGCCGCCCGCCTCCTTCTGCGGACTGGACGGCAGCGCGCCGACTCGGCGTTCACCGGCCCGGCCCGGCCGAAGGCGGACAGGCGCTCAGGCATCCGGCGGATCAGGGGAATCCGGGACCGCCCGGCCGTCGTTGTGCCCTCACGGGAAGCCGAACGGCATCCCAGGGGGGATCCGGAGCTCCGAAAGAGTTGCGAAGGCCAGCGATCGCTACGGCCACGAACTGGCGGCCGCCGGTTAGCAGGTTCTTTCGGATTGGTGAGGGTTGAGGCAGCCTCGGTTGCCAGGAACGCGGGTACCGTTGTATTAAGGGTTTCACCAATTGTTGCGGTGAAATCTGCGTGACCGTCGCACCAGTCCGCCCGCGCGGCGCGGAGGGAGGAGGACGCCGATGATCGAGCCAGGAAGCCCCACGGTACGGCGGCGTCGGCTCGCCGCTGAACTTCGCGGGATCAGGGAGAGCAAGGGCAAGAGCGGCGACGCGGTCGCCGCCGCCCTGAAATGGTCGCCGAGCAAGATCAGCAGGTACGAGCGCGCGAGGACGGGCTTGCGGCCGCGGGAGGTAGAGCGGCTGCTCGACTACTACCAGATCACCGGGGGCCGCCGCGAGCTCCTTCTCGCGCTCGCCGAGGATGCGGCTCAGAAGGGCTGGTGGGAAGAATTCACCGATAGCCTTTCCGAGGATTATCAGCAGTTCATCGGCCTCGAGCACGAGGCGACTTCCATCGCCATATGGCATGTTGATGTGGTACCTGGCCTGCTGCAAACGGAAGCCTATGCCAGGCATATAATCAGCAGCTACAGCCGGGTCGAGCCGATCGCGCCGGGTATGGTTGGGCGATTGGTCAGGGTGCGCATGCGCCGCCAGCAGGTGCTGAATCGCGAAGGACTGCAGCTCTCGATTGTGCTCGATGAATCGGTCCTGAACCGCCGGATCGGCGATGAGCCGGTGATGTATGAGCAATTGCAGCGTCTCGCGCAAGAGGCCGCCCGGCCAGATGTGACATTGCAGATTCTGCCCCTTGACGCGCAGCACACGGTCTTTGGTGAGTCCTTTGTCATATTCGGCTTCGGGGCCGACAGTGATGCGATGCTGCAGGACGTGGTCAGCACCGAGCATCTGAAGAGCGGCTTCACCCTGGAAGGGGAGCGGGAGACGTACCTGCACCGGATCGCATTTCAGATGCTCGCCGACGCGTCGCTCGATCCGGTGGCGTCCCGGGAGCTCATACTCGAAACAGCGGAGGCGCATTGGTCGGCTGCCCAGCGGCACGCCAATGCGTAATGGCATAAGTCGTTTATCCGCCATGATCGCGGTGACCGCCTCCTGGCCTCGCCGCTTCCGGCCTGCCTGCTGCCGGGCGGCGTGACCGCTCCTGGCGGGTGACCGCTCCTGGCGGGGCTGCCGGCCAGCCCGCTGAGCGGAACGGGGCGCTGGCCGTGGCCTGCCACCCTACGCTTGAGGTGTGCGGTACATCGTGGGTACAGCATACATTCACTGGGCCGTAGTGCCACTTGAGGCAATAGGGAAGCTCGATGCCCGTGATGTCTGCTAGTCTTAAATTTCAGCGGCTACGGTAAGTGGAACTGCCGCTACATTCCGTAGCTCCGCCTTCCCGGATAGTACACCAATCAGTAATCAGTGAGGTAACACGTGGGAACACCTACGCTCGGAAGTACGCCCGAAACGCCGGATTCAGGGCCTAACTGGGTTAAAAGCTCCTTGAGTTTCTCCAACGGCAACTGCGTCGAGGTGGCGAGCCTGTCCGACGGCAGCATCGGTGTTCGCAACAGCAGGGACTCCGAAGGGGCGGTTCTCCGGTTTACACCGGACGAATGGGACGCTTTCCTCGGAGGGGCGCGAAACGGAGAATTTGACCGCTTCAGCAGGAAGTGACCGCACAAGCAGAATGCTAGCGTCCTGCTCATGATAGTGCCGGTCAAAGAGAGCGGAGGGCCTCTCCGAGAACCAGAGGACCCTCCGCTTCTCAGGCGCCGCACATTATCAGTTCGGTGGATTTGCGGCGAGCGAGCCCGAACCGGGCATAAGCCCCTTGCCCGCCTTTGTCTCACGGCAGTACTTCCGCCCACCACCTGATAATTGCCTCCCGGCCGTTTCGCCCGCGATACCCTCACGCGGTGCCCAGCCCGCTCGCCCGAGAAACCCTCACGCGTACCCTCCCGCTGAATGTGACAGTGAGCCGCTAATAGCCGGCCTGGCCCCGCATTCACGCCGTGGAGAGCGCCGCTAACCCCGGTAGACGAGGGTCGGCCCCGCCGGGGACGGGGACCGCCGGGCTGCCGGTGACCGGCCAGCCGTCCACCCAGATCAGCGGCCGGATCTGCAGCCACGCGTCGCCGTCCGCGTAGGCGTCGTAGTAGTGGTACACGAGCCAGTCACGGCCGTGCCGGGTGGCGAACACGAACGGAGAGCCGGGGCCGATCATGCCGGCGTCGGCGCCCTGCACCTCCATGCCGCCGCCGTTGAGCATGGCCGTTCCCGAGGCGTCGGCGTACGGGCCGGTGATGCTGGCCGAGCGGCCGACCTGGATGTGGTAGGTACTGCTGATGCCGCGGCAGCACGTGTCGACGGCCACGAACAGGTAGTAGTAGCCGTCGTGGTAGACGATGCCCGCTCCCTCCTCCGGGTCCGGGAACGGCTTGGCCGCGACCGAATAGACCGCCGGCGCGGACGTGGCGGGCTTCCCGGTCGCGGAGTCTAGGCCGGTCAGCTTGATCCCGCTCCAGTACGAGCCGAACACCAGCCACTTCGACCCGTCCGCCGCGGTGACCAGCGACGGGTCGATCGCGTTGTAGTTGTCCGACGAGTAGGACCGGAATACCAGCCCGTCGTCGGTCCAGTGGTACCGCGGGCTGCGCGGGTCCAGGGTGGGTGTGGTGGCAAGGCCGATCACCGAGTTGTTGGAGCCGAAGCTCGATCCGGCGTAGTACAGGTGCCACAGGCCGCCGAAGTAGGAGATATCCGGCGCCCAGAGGTTGGGGATGTCGCCGAGGGCGGTGGTGATCCAGGCCGGCTTGGCGGCGAACACGGTTCCCGCGTACGTCCAGTCGCGCCGGTCACGCGACGTGCGGATCTGGATGTTCCCGTTGCCGATGGACCCCGCTGGGTCGCCGGTGGAGAACACGTAGTACGTGCCGTCTTCCTCGGCCATCGTGGGGTCGTGAACGAAGATGTACCGGCCGGCGGTGCCTGCCGGGCGAGCGCTTGCCTCGCCGTGGGAGGCGGCCGCGCCGGCCGTGCTGGCGGCGACCGCGGCGACCGTGCCGCCGAGCAGCAGGGCGGCCGCGGCCGGCGCGACCACCGCGACCCGCGCGCGCCCGTGCCTGCGGTAGAGCGAAGAAAATCGCATATCTCCTCCTGATCGAACGTTCGCTCATAACCGGGCGGCGCCGTGCCCGCCGCCCGGGACCCTTCGCCCGCCGCCCGGGAGCGGGAGCGCCAGCGGCAGCGGGATCCTGCGGTCCCTGGGTTGTCACCGGACGGCGGCGCCGGTGTCCGGGTCGAAGAAGTGCAGCCGCCCTGGGTCGACCCGGAACGTGACCCGTTGCCCGGAGCGGACCGCCGAGCGCGGATCGAGCCGCGCCACGCCGCCCAGCGTCTGGCCGGTGAGCAGCCCCGCCTCGGCTTCGCCGGCGGTCGCGGCGAGCGCGCTCGCGGCCGCCGCCGGCGCGTCGATCGCGAAGAACACGTGCAGCTCGCTGCCGAGCATCTCCACGACCCGGACATCAGCGCCCAGCGCCGCCCCGCCGGCGCCGCCGCCCAGCTCGAGATCCTCCGGCCGCACCCCGGCGATCACCTTCCGCCCGCGATAGGGCGCCAGAACGGTTTCCGCCGGGCCGAGGGTGAGCCGCTGGGACCCGAGAACGAGCTCATCCCCCGACACCGACGCCTCGAAGAGGTTCATTTCCGGCGAGCCGATGAACTTGGCGACGAACAGGTTGGCCGGCCGGCCGTAAAGCTCGCGCGGCGTGCCGTACTGCTGCAGCACGCCGCCGTGCAGCACCGCCACCCGGTCGCCCATCGTCATCGCCTCGACCTGGTCGTGCGTGACGTACAGGGTCGCGGCCCCGATCGCCTTGTGCACCCGCAGTACCTCGGAGCGCATCTGCACCCGCAGCTTCGCGTCCAGGTTGGACAGCGGCTCGTCCATCAGGAACACCGACGGCTCACGCACGATCGCCCGTCCCATCGCGACCCGCTGCCGCTGCCCGCCGCTCAGATGTGCGGGCTTGCGGTTGAGCAGGTCGGAAAGACCCAAGATCTCAGCTGCCAAACGGACGCGGCGTTGCCGTTCGGCGCTGGGGATCTTCTTGTTGGTGAGCGCGAAACCGATGTTCTCCGCCACGCTCAGGTGCGGGTAGAGCGCGTAGTTCTGAAAGACCATCGCGACGTCGCGCTGCCGCGGCGAGATATCGTTGACCACCCGGTCGCCGAACCGGACCGTTCCGCCGCTGATCGTCTCCAGGCCGGCGACCATGCGCAGGGCGGTCGTCTTACCGCACCCGGAGGGGCCGACGAGCACGACGAACTCGCCGTCCCCGACGTCCAGGTCGAGCCCGTCCAGGGCCCTGACCCCGGTCGAGTACACCTTCGTGAGCTTCTCGAGCGATATAGCGGACATCCTCGTGCCTCGTGTTAGTTCGCGGCGCTGCCGAGCAGCAGGCCACCGCGCCAGTACCGCTGCAGAATCGCGAACAGCGCGATCATCGGGATGATCGTCACCAGTCCGCCCATCACGAGCAGCGGGAAAAGGTTGGTGTCTCCGGAGTTGCCGGCGTGCTGCAGCCACAGTCCCATCCCGACCGTCGCCGGGAAGAGGTTGTTGGTGCTGAAGATGATCAGCGGCAGGATGTAGTTGTTCCAGGTGGCCGCGATCGACAGCAGCAGCACCGTCATCAGCCCCGGCACCATCAGCGGCAGCGCGACCCGGAAGAAGATCCGCGCCTCGGACGCGCCGTCGATGCGCGCCGCGTCGAGCAGTTCGCGCGGGATCGACAGCTCCACGAAGGTGCGCATCAGGTACAGGTTGATGGGGGTGACCATGGACGGCATGATCATGCCCCAGATCGAGTTGATCAGGTGCACCTTGGCGTACACCAGGTACAGCGGCACTACCACCAGCGTGATCGGGACGAGAAGCCCGGCGATGACGACGGCGAAGAGCAGCCTGGCGCCGCGGAACTCGAAACGAGCGAACCCGTACCCGCCGAGAGCCGCGAGCACGGTGGCGCCGACGCCGGAGACCACCGAGTACAGCACGGTGTTGTAGAACCAGCGCGCGTAGGTCCCGTCGCCGTCCACGTCCCGGAACAGGTTCGCGAAGGTGTGGAAGAACTCGAACGGCCGCGCGAACCAGAACCCGAACGAGGAGAAGATGTTCGCCTGGGTCTTGGTGGAGTTGATGATCATCCACACGATCGGGACCAGCGTGAAGGCGGCGAACAGCACGCAGCACGCGGTCAGCAGCGTGACCGTCCCCTGCCTGAGCCCGTAGAGCTCCACCGGTATGGTGGCGTCCCGTTCCTCGAGTCGCTCGCGGCGCTTGCGTTCCCGGCGCGTCTCGGCCCGCGCCTGCGCCTGGTCCGGCGGTGCCGGGGGCGCCAGTGCCGGGGCGCTCATGTGAACTCCCTCCTGCGGTTGCGGAATACCAGCGAGGCCACCGAGATCGCGATGATGACGACGGCCAGGACCACCGCCATCGCGGCGCCGAGCTGATATTCCCCGTTGGAAATCGCCGTGCTGTAGATGTCGATGACCGGCGTCCACGTGTTGGTGACCACGCCGGCCTGGTAGTTGTTCAGGATCGTCGGCTCGATGAACAACTGCATGGCGCCGATCGTGTTGATGAACACGAGCAGGATGATCGCGGGCCGGACCAGCGGCAGCTTGATCCGCAGGATGATCTTCCACAGCGGCGTGTCGTCGAGGATCGCGGCCTCCACGACGTCGCGCGGCACCGATTTCAGCGCCGTGTACAGGATGATGCTGTTGTAGCCCGTCCACTCCCAGATCGCGATGATGATGATGGCCGGAACCATCAGGTTCGTGGACAGCCAGTTGAAGTTGTGGAAGCCGATGGCGTTCATGAAGCGGTTGAACGGTCCGTAGGCGGGATCGAAGAGGAAACCCCACATCAGCGACGACACCACGATCGGAACCGCGAACGGGACGAAGTAGATCGCCCGGAAGATCCGGCCCCACTTCGCCACGCCGAGGTCGAAGATGGTCGCGAAGAAGAACGCGATCGCGAGCATGACCGGGATCTGGATGCCGCCGAAGATGATCACCCGGATGACGCCGCCCCAGAACGGCCCGGATCTCAGCACGGTCGAGTAGTTGGCGAAGCCGCTGAAGGTGGTCCCCCCGATGAGCTTGGTCGTGTAGAGGCTCTGGTAGATGGCATAGATGAGCGGAACGATCATGAACAGCATGAACACGATCATGAACGGCGTCACGAACGCCAGCCCGCTCCGGCCGCGCCGCCGCGCGTAAGCCGAACGCCGCCCTCCGGGCGCCCGGCGCGCCGCCGTTTCGCGGCGCGCCGGGGCGATAACTTCCGTCGAACTGGACATAACCGGATGTGGCTCCTCAGGTGCTGACGTTGAAGCCCTGGGACTTGGCGTAGGAGACCTCCTGCTGCTGGAAGGCCGCGAACGCCTGCGCCAGGGTTTCCTTGCCGGTCATGACGCCGCCGAAGGTGGTTGCGCCCTGGTTGAGCACCTGGGTCATGAACGGCGGCCACGGCGTCTGCGGGATGCTGAGCGCGCCCGCGGAGAACACCTGGTTGGGCTGCGAGCCGCCGGAGATGGGGTAGGCGAGCGCCTTGAACGCCGACGACTGCAGCGTCGGGAGGTAGGTCGGGAACAGCGAGGACGGCGGGGTCTTCACGATGTTCCAGGACTGGCCGGTCGCGGTCAGCCACTCGGAGAACTGGGCAGCCTGCGCCGGGTGCTTGGACTCGCTGAAGACCGGGTAGGTGGAACCGCCCCAGTCCGCGCCCACGCTCGCGCCCGCGGACCACTGCGGCAGCGCGGAAGCCCGCCACTGCCCCATGGAGCGCTTGACGTCGGGTGCGAAGTAGGACGGCGCCCAGGCCGAGTAGATCGCCGCCGCTATCGAGCCGTTGTCCATGTCGGTGAGTTCACCGGCGGTGAGGTCGGTGATCAGGGCGACCGTGTGGCTGTTGATCAGCGGCTGCCAGAACGAGGCGAACTTCTCCTGGGCCGGGCCGGTCCAGTTGATGGTGAGGCTCGCGCCGCCGCTGTACCTGAACGGCCACGCCCCGGCCTGCGCCATCATGTCCATCAGCCACTGCGGGTCGTTGGCCGGGAAGTCGATGAGGTAGGCCCTGGGGTCCTCGCTGTGCAGCTTGGCGGCGTCCTGTGCCAGCTGCGCCCAGGTGGCGGGCGGGGTGATGTGGTACTTGGCCAGCGTCGCCTGGTCGTAGTAGAAGCCCATCGGCCCGAAGTCGCTGGGCATCGCGTACACGGCGCCGCCCTGGCTGACCTGGCTCCACGCCCAGCTCGCGAAGTCGCTCTTGTAGTTGTTCGCGCCGTAGGGCACGAGGTTGACCAGGTAGTGCTGGATCTCGTAGGACGGAAGCAGGTCGAATTCCACCTCGGCCACGTCCGGCGCGCCGGTGCCGGCCTTGAGCGCGTTGTTCAGCGGTACGTACTCGCCCGTGCCGGCGCCGGGGTCTTCCAGGGTGACACAGACGCTCGGGTGGGTGGCGTTGAACTGGGTGACCGCCCGGCTCATCCCCGGCACCCAGGCCCAGAACGTCAGGCGGGTGGCGCTGGAGGAACAGTTCCCGCCCGCCAGCACGGCGGCGTGCGTGGCGGAGCTGGCGCCCGCCGCTGGGCTGGCGCCGCCGCCCGGCGTAGACGACGAACCGCTACCGCTGCAGGCGGCGAGCAGCGTGATCGCCGCGGCTCCGGCCAGGCCTGTGGTGGCGAGGCGGGTAATTCTTCTTGTCGACAACATATCGGGGGACTCCTTCGTTACTTGCTGCCGTTCTGCGCTGAATGGCCGTGAGCCCCGTTCCCGCGGCCGGTGGGTCAGCGGCTGATGGCCGCCTCGATGAGCGTGAAGGACTGGGGAGGAAGGGTCAGGACGACGGTGCCGTCCTTGGGGTTCTCGGTTCCGTGGTCCAGGTGAGCGGTCGCCACGTCCGGCAGGACACGCGGTTCGCCCGCTCCGCCCGCGGTCACGGTCGTGATCTCGGCGCCCCCCGCGAACTCGTGGTCGCGGAGCAGGATTTCGGTGGTTTCCGGCTGGTCCGGGTCGCGGTTGACGAGCGTCACCGCTATCCGGTCTTTGTTAGCGCTCACAGTCGCGGCGGCGTCGACCCCGGTGAAAGGCGCGAGATCGGCCACCCTGTACGGCCACCGGCCGGGCGAGTCCGGCCACACCGGGTCGAGGTGCGGCCCGTAGACGTACACGTCCACGGCGTCGTGCAGCGCCGCCCGCGAGTGCAGCAGCACCGGGTAGTAGATGGGCTGCACGGTCGCGGCGTCCGGGGTGGTGACGATCGGCGCGATGGCGTTCACCATCTGCGCCAGGTTCGCCATCTTCACCCAGCCCGAGTTTCTGATGAATATGTTCAGGTAGGTGCCGACCGCGAGGGCGTCCGGGAACGTGTACCGTTCCTCCAGGTCCACGGTCATCTTGCGATACCAGACGTTCCACTCGTCGTAGGCGATTCTCGGCGGGTTCGCGATCTTGTGCCGGTAGGCGGTGTGCCGGATCTGCGCGGTCGCCGACCTGATCGCACGCTCGGCCTGATGCGGCTGGAGAACGTTCGTCCAGTAGTCATCGCTGCCGGTGTAGATGTGAATCGAGTGGTAGTCGACCAGCTGGGCCATGCCCTCGATGACGATCCGGTCCCACTCGTTCCAGCCCGTCTTGCCGCAGCTGACGAGCTGGATGTCGTGGTCAAGGAATTTCAGCGCCCGGCCCCACCGGGTGGCCTCGCGCACGTACTCGTCGGCGGACATCGCGCCGACCTGCCAGTCGCCGTACATCTCGTTGCCCAGGCCCCAGAGCCTGACCCGGTAGGGCTCCGCCCGGCCGCCGCGCCGCCGCCTGTTCGCCCAGTACGTGTGGCGCTCGCCGTTGCAGTACTCCAGCCACGCGAGCGCCTCTTCCAGCGTGCCGGTGCCCATGTTGAGGCAGATGTACGGCTGCGTGCCGAGCTCCTCGCAGTAGGCGAGGAACTCGTCGGTGCCGAACCGGTTGGATTCGGTCCCGCCCCAGGCCAGTTCGGGCCGCGGCGGCCGCTCGTTCTTCGGCCCGGTCCCGTCCTGCCAGTGGTAATTGCTGACGAAGTTGCCGCCCGGCCAGCGGAGCACGCCCATCCGCAGCTCGCGCAGCAGGTGCAGCACGTCCTTGCGGAAGCCGCGGTCGTCGCTCAGCGGGGAACCCTCCTCGTACAGCCCCCCGTAGATGCAACGGCCGAGGTGCTCTACGAAGCCGCCGAAGACGTTGCGGTCGACCTGTCCGAGGACGCGGCCGGGGTCGATGGCGATCCGGGTCACTCATTGTCCTTTCGTGGGGGCGCCGCCTTTCGTGGGGGCGCCGCGGAGGCGCGAACGATCAGCTCGACCGGGAGTAGCGGCGGCCGTTCCGGGACCTGTTCGCCGGCGATCGACCGAAGCAGCAGGTGGACGGCCTGGCGGCCGGTCTCGGCGAGCGGCACGCGGACCGTGGTCAGCGGCGGCGTCAGGTACTCGGCGAACGGAATGTCGTCGCAGCTCACCACCGCCACGTCCTGCGGGACGCAGCGCCCCGCCTGGAACAGGGCGGACAGCACGCCCATCGCCATCATGTCGCTGTGCACGAAGATCGCGGTAATGCCGGGCGAACGTTCGAGCAGCAGCCGCGTCGCCGACGCCCCTCCCTTCGGCGTCCAGTCGCCCTCGGCGACCAGGTCTTCGGGGGTCTCCAGGTTCGCGTTGCGGAGCGCGTCCTCGTAACCGTGCAGCCGGCTCCGCGTGACACGCCGGCGGAACGGCCCGGTGACGGTGCCGATCGCGGTGTGGCCGAGCCCGATCAGGTGGTCCGTCGCCAGACGGCCGGTTTCCCGGTGATTGGACCCGACCAGCGGCACCCCGCCGCCCGGCACCGCCTGCAGCGAGACCGCGGGCACGTACTGGCGGAGCAGTTCCGCGACCCGGGTGTCCTCCTCGATTTCAGGCGCCGCGGCGATGATGCCGTCCACCCGGCGTTCGATCAGGGTCCGCACGATGTCGGCGCCGTCGGCGCCGCCGGCCGCCAGGTGGCCGACGAGCACCGAGTGCCCGTGCCTGCGGGCTTCCTGCTCGGCCGCGACCGAGGCCTGAGCGATCGCGATGTCGGTGGCGTCGCTGGCCACCAGGCCGATCGTCGCGGTGGTGCGCTGTACGAGGGAGCGGGCGATCGTGTTGGGCCGGTACCCGAGGTCTTTGGCGGCGGTGAGGATGCGCTGCGCCGTTTCAGCGGAAACACGCACGTCACCGCCGTTGAGTACCTTGCCTGCCGTCTGGAAGCTGACGCCGGCCCGCGCCGCCACTTCCTTGATCGACACGTACTTCCGCTGCGCCATCCGCTGTCGCCCTAGGTCTCAGATCCCGGGTCTGAACGAACGTTCGCTCATAACGTAAGCCGCCGCGGTGATCACCGTCAAGGGCCACCCCGTACATGTTTCGCCGACGTTATCGCCCGGTGACCGCACGGACGCAAACTGGATCACTCCACAGCCGCGTAACTGGACCTTACCGGCAGTCCGGTCGGCGCCGTGTTTGGGTGCAAGCCGCGCTGTCCTAGCGACACGGATTGCACCCAAAGCACCCCGCTTCAGGCCCGTGATCCGCCGTCGGCCGTTACCGGTGCCCGCGACGCCACCCCGCGACGCCACTCCGCCACGCGGGTTTGCGGGCCACCCCGCCCCACAAAGCGCCGGCCTTCGCGGCCTCGGCCTCGGACTGCGGCCACCACTTGGAGAGCTGGACCACGCCGGGTTCGAGCAGTTCAAGCCCGTCGAAGAAGCTCGTCACCCGTGCGTGGTCGCGAAGCACCAGCGGCGCGTCGAGTTCCCGCTCGTTGAGCGCCCGCGCGAACTCGGTCAGCTCCGGGTAGATATCCGCGGTGAGGTGGCCTATGGCCAGGTAGCTGCCCGCCGGGATGGCCTGAATCAGCTTGCGGACGATGCCAGACGGATCGTACTCGTCCCCGACGTTGTGCAGGATGCCGAGGAGCAGGACGGCCATCGGCCGGCCGAAGTCCAGCGTCTTGGCGGCCTCGCTGAGGATCTTGTCCGGGCCGCGCAGATCCGCGTCCAGGTAGGCGGTGACGCCCTCAGGGCTGCTGGTGAGCAGCGCCTTCGCGTGCAGCAGCACGATGGGTCGTTGGGGCAGCCCAACACTCACATAGAAGTACCCGCCGAGCTGGCAGAGCCGGCGGTGAGTGGCCAGCACGTGCCAGGGCCGGTGGTCCCCTGCCTGCCGTTGCGCCCGCCGGTCGCATCGGGCGGAAATGATCAGGCCATGCCCGGAGCCGGTCGGCGACCCCGGGCCACCCCGGCGCCGGCCATCCCCCGGCGAGTCGGCAGATCTCCAGCCATGCCGCCTCACCCGGTCCGGCATGCAGAACGACATCCAAGTCAGTCATAACTGATCATCCGGGCACTCCCGGCGGGCGCACCCGGCATGTTCGCCGGGCGGCGAAGCACCGCCCTGAAGCTGCCCTGCTGAACAGCTACGTGCAAGCCGCTGCGGGCGGCACGGTCACGGTGCCAGCGCAGGATCGCAGCCGGGGCGGCCGGGACGATCCCCGGCCAGCTCACAACACGAAACAGGGTTCCGGGCGGGACACGATCCCAGACCGAACCGGCTCAGGAATATCAGAAAGCCCGTAGTCATGCCTCTCCAATGCCGGCATTCGCGAACGCGTTCAGAGCTCTCTCGGCCCGAAGGCGGACTTGCTGGTTTTCGTCCGTCGCGGCCACCCGCTGCAGCACGGGCAAGAATTCGGGCCATTCCGTGAACATCGTTGCCGTGACACCAGCGCTGTGGTCCATGGCGATCGGACTCTCTATCGCGGCCAGTATCCTATTGAATATGGCTTTGTCGTACTCCGCGGGAGCACCGATCGCCAGTTTCATCACCGCAAGCGCAAAGACCGGTCCCTCGCCTGGAGAGACGTCCACGGCCGTGATCAGTTCGTCAAGTGAATACGAATCCAGGTGCTCCCCGGCGACCGTCGCGACGGATTCAGCTGCGGCTGGTGTCGATGCGAAGGCCACCACGAAGCAACTGCCCGAGATGGAATCCTCGACATAGGAGGCTTGAGTATCGCCGTCGACGTCCCAGATGATTTCCTCCGTCGCCGTGGATTCCTCATCCTTGGGTATCCAGCGAGCGATGGTCCACCCGTTGTCCACTGCCAGCTCGATGACGTCGTCCTCGGCTGGACAGTGCCGCAGCACGATACGACGTGATCTATTTCTCTGGGCCATAGCCAGTCCCCGGTGTTAGAGCGTTCAACTGCTTGCGTTTGATATGATACAGATCGAGAATCCGATTCCGGATTTGCCCCATGATCTGCTCTTCCCGCTGCCAGGCAGCGGCTCCGCTGTCCACCTTGATGCCCATTCGGGCGACCCAGGCCTGAACAATGACTATTTCCCTGCCCATGATCGTCGCAGCCTCCTTCGGCGCTGGCCCAGATTCGGCGCCCACCGAGGTGGCCTGCAGGTTTAATAAAGGCGAGCGACCGGCTCACAGGCTCGCCGAACCCGAGCGTGGCCGTCATCTCGCTGAGATCTCGATCGGGACTCAGAAAGCCCAGTGATCATGACTCCTCCACCCCCGCTCCGTCATATGCCTCGAGCAGCATCTGTGCACGCTGCCGCAGAACCTCCGAGGAATCGCTGCGCGCAATATCACGCAACAGCGGGCGAAAGACCGGATAGGAGCAGATCGACATGGCCCACAATGTGAGATCACGGAGTGCGTAATCGTCACTCCGCAGGGCTTCGGACATGCGCCGGGCTACTTCCTCGTCTGTCTCGTACGAAGCCGCGATTGCCATCCTCACTATCGCCTTGCCGCGCTGGACCGGATCCGTCGCACGGTCCACTTCACGGATCAGCTCACCGACTGACCACGTTTCAATTTCCTCCTCGGCGGGATGAAGGTACGCTTCAGCGAAGTTCGGCACATCACTCGATGTGTAAACGTAGGAATTCCCGGTGACAGCGTCGTCAACACAATGCAGCGCGACCTCAGGCCCGAGGTCCCATATGATCTCGATCACTCGCCCGCCCCGGACGGTCTCATCTGCCTTTGGCCACCCATGCCTGCTGGCGTGCTCGCCGACGACGCGCACGCCAGGGAACCGGCGGAGCAACAACCGCCGGGTCCGGTACCGATGAGCAGACACAAAACACCCCTCTATTCGAGCCGCACATCACCAGGAACGCGGAGGTAACTCACCTTACGGCATCACAATGATCCGCTGAGCCGCCCCGGTAACCGGATCCAGCACCACGATCCCCGACCGAATCGGCTAAGGAATGTCAGAAAGTCCCGTAGTCATTCCGCTTCCGCTCCGCCGGTCCGCCATCCGTGATCGGTGAGCTCGCCGACGGCCCGCATGACCGATCTCCTCCCGGCGATTCCGTCATCCGCCCACGCCCACACAGACCACAAAAGCGCGACGTCCAGGCTCATGACGCCGAGGCACTTGGTGACCATCACCTCGAACGGCGCGTACAGGACCGGCGGGCAGACCCACATCGTACCGCCGCGGCGCTCCACCGGACACGCCACCGATCCCCTTCCCACCCTGACCGGCAGGCGCCCTCCAGCCGGGACGGCCACGTCCTCGGGCAGGCGCACCCGCACGGACCTGAACAGCATCTCGCGCCAGCCGGTCATCTCCCCGGGGCCACAGTCCTGGCAGTCCTGCCCGAGCGCACCGGACACCACGGCCAGCGCTGATTCCTCCGTCAGCTGATCAACCATGACAACGCGGGCGTTCTCCCAGGCCGGCTCAGCAACCCGGTCCGGCAGATCCCTGCACCGGGCGAACCAGAAAGGGGAATCCGGCTCCGGATTGCCCAGCGGATGGTCGAACTCGATGTCATTGCAGGAGATCCACAGGTCCATGGCGAGCGGTTCGCCCAGCCCGGCGAAGAACGTGAACACCCCGTCGAGCGCCAGCCGCGCCAGCTCCCGCTGAGCATCAGCATCGCGAACATCACGTGGCGTGCCCACATCCAGTTCCAGGCGGATTCCCCGTCCGGGGTAGTCGAGAACCCTCATACCCGCAGATGTCATCACGTCCTGCTCCATGTACTGCCGCGCATCCGTGTGCACAACTGACGTCAGGTTACTGAACGGACGGTGGTCACACCCCGGAAAGGTGCATCGAGCAGCGCACGGAGCCGGATGAGGGGGTGCCATCGTAGAACGCCAGGCCGCAGCCCGGGGCGGAGCAGGTCTTGAGGCGGGGCCACGTGCCGGCGGCCGCGGATTCCGCGATGGCGACGGCGACCGCGGCCACGATGCTGGGGTAGCTGGCGCGGGCGGCGCTGGCGAGCTGCACCGTGCTCGCAGGACCGGCCGTGACGACCAGACGGCCGTCGGCCAGCGCTTTGGTCAGCCGGGCCGCGGCTTCGGCGTCGTCGCGCCCGCCGGCGCGGGCCGCGAGTACGTCCCTGACCGACTCGCGCAGGCGCAGCAGAGCGGAGTGCTCCGAGTTGGTCAGGGCCGCCTCGGCGGGCAGCAACGCCGCTGTGCGGAGCCAGGCGACTGCCTCCTCGCGGGTACGCAGCCGGTCCACGTCTGAGACGGCGCTCAGCGTGTTGGCGAACGACTGGACCAGGTGCAGCGGGCCAGGGGCACGGTCGCCGCCGTCGGCGGCTACAGCAGAGGAGTCGGGGCCGGACACGATCCGATGGTAAGCGAGCAGGCGCCCGGCGCGCGATCCCCCACGTCACTCGGCGCGCCCTCTCACCGGGTGCCCAGCCAGGTTCGTCACGGCAGGGAGAGCGGGTGCCACGTGTGGCCGGCGTCCGTCGTCCGGTACACGGCGCCCACTTGTTTCCCCGTGTTGCTGACCGTGGTGCACACGACGACGCCCGTGGTCGCGTCCGGGAAGGACAGATCCGTCCAGAAGGCCCCACTGGGCTGGGTCAGCTTGGCCGTCCACGTCCGGCCCGCGTTGAATGTGACGCCAAGTACGAACGTCGTCGCGACCGTCATGTCCTGGGCTGAAGCGGCGGCGAAGCCCTGCTCGTTCGGCGACACGAACACCGGCCCCGACGAGCGGAAAGCGCCGCCCAGACGCGCGGCGGCCCATACCTGCTTGTCGTTCTCGCCTGGGCTGACATCGCTCGGGCTGCCGCTGCACAACGCGCTCACCCGGCCTTCGCGCACCCCGCCGAGCAGCGCCACAGCCGTCGCCGGGCAGGGCAGCGGCGCGGCCGCGAACCGGACACCGTCGCGGGAGTACCAGTATCGCTGGGCCGTGTAGTCGGCGCCGAGGTCGACCTGCAGGGTGCCAGCCGTGGTGATGTCGCCGTAGGGCAGCGAGCCCGTGATCGACAGTCCGCGCACCGGGCGCAGCACGCCGGCCTGGGCCAGGCCGGAGTACACGGCCGCCGAGCCGGTTTTGTCGCCGTACGTGGTCAGCAGGGCGAACACGCGCCCGCTGGCGATGGTGAGCTGATCGACGTCGAAGACGCCGGCCACGCCGGCGAGACGCTCGGCTGACCAGTGCCGTCCGGCGTCGCGGGTGACGACGATATGGGTCCCGTCGGTCACCGCGATGATCCCGTCCGCCCAGACCGCGTCGGGCTGGTCGTTGTCCGCTGGATACCGCGCCGGCGGCGCGGGCAGCGACCGCCAGGTCCGGCCGCCGTCGCCGGTCACCAGCAGGTAAGGCTTGGCGCCTGTGGTCCGCGACGGGTAGCCGAGCACGATCCCGTGCAGCGGCGCCGGCCAGCTTGCCGCCATCGCCAGCAGGCCGCGGGGAACCGCCTGCACCGCGCCCTTCGCCTGCACCGCGCCCTTCGCCTGCACCGCGGACGCCGGCGCGGCCGCTGCCGCTACCGGAGCCGTCATCCCGAGCGCGCATCCAGCGATGGCCGTCAACGTGGCTATGCGTCGTTTCAGCATCATGACCCTCAAGACGCTCCAAACGCTCCACCGGTTGGGCTTCCTCGGCATTGCCCTGACATTTACGGAGCCCGGGCCGGACAGTTGCCCGGATCACCGGACGCGGTGGCGCGTCGCCCCCGCCCGGCTCGGCGGTCAGCACGTCTCCTCTTTCGAGGCGAACGCCGGCCGGGCGGGGACCGCGCGGGACCGCTAGCCGCGTGCCAGGGCCTGCAGCCGGGAGTAGCTGCCGTTGAAGACGTCCTGGTCGCCGGGCAGCGACCCGGAGTCGGCGTACTGCCAGAACGTGTAGTAACCGTACCCAGCGGGCAGCGTGCCCGCGCTCGAGCAGTAGCAGGCGATCCAGAGCGGGTCGTTGTTCTGGAACCCGCTGGCATTGCCGGTGCAGGTGTTCCACCAGTCGAAGGTGGAGTAGATCACAGGGTAGACGTGCTCGTCGTAGGCGTACTCGTTGACAAAGGCCTTGATCCAGGCGGTCATCTGGCTGTGCGTCAGGTTGTAGCACTCGTTGCCGTAGGGGTTGTACTCGATGTCGAGGGCTCCGGGCAGCGTCTTGCCGTCGGCCGACCAGCCGCCGCCGTGGTGCGCGAAGTAGTCAGCCTGCGCGGCGCCGCTGGAGTTGTTCGGGATGGCGAAGTGGTACGCGCCGCGAATGAGGCCATAGTCATACGGCCCCACATACTGGTTAGTGAAGTACGGGTTGGTGTAGTAGGTGCCCTCGGTCGCCTTGGCGTAGACGAAGTCGATGTGCGGAGCGACCGCGGCCCAGTTGATGTTGCCCTGGTAGGCGCTCACGTCGATGCCCGGCAACCCTGAGACGGCCGCGGCGGGCGTCATACCCGCGTGCTTCTTCGTGTGCGCGGCGGTGACCAGGCCCATGTCGTCGCGCTGCGGATGGGTGAGTTTCTCGGGGCGCACCGGGGTGGAGCCCGCGGGCTTGTACACGGTGACCTTCTTGCCGGTCACCGGGTCGTAGGCCCAGGTGCGCGGGGCTATGTGCGGCGCCGCCGTGGTGGCCGCCCGCGGCCCGGCGGTGGCCGCGGAGGCGCTGGTTCCGGCGATCGCGCCCGCGATGAGCAGGGTCGCGGCGACGCCGGCGACGGGGACGATCCGCCGCGTCATCGCGGCATGGGGTGGGTGCTTCAGCATGCGTCCTCCTGCGTGGGGTCGAGTGGGCAGGACAAGGCCCTATCGGCCGGACGCCCCCCGGTGCCGGGCCGCCTCCCGCTATGACGGGCGGCTCGTCACGCACCGAACCAGGATCCTCACGGTGAAGGTACGGCAATCATTTACAGATGAGCAAGGGCTTTCTGTAAATGTTCGACTGCTCCCGGGACTGTACACCAATCGTGTTCAGCCGTCAGGGGACGCTGGTGACGGACGCCTGCCGGGCCAGCTTCGCGGCGGCGTTGATATCCGGGCAGCTCGCGGTGCCGCCGGGCGCGCCCGTGGAAAGGGCGCCGACCGCGCAGCCTAGCGCGGCGGCCTGGGACAGGGGAAGGCCCCCGAGCAAGCCGGCGATCACGCCGGCGTTGAAGCAGTCCCCCGCGCCGGTGGCGTCGGCCGGCACCACCGGCGGAAGGCTGACTCGCTGCCGCGCCGGGCCGTCAGCGCACAGCGCTCCTCGCTCGCCCAGCTTGACGACGAGCCTCGGGCCTGCCGCGGTCAGCGCCGCGGCGGCGGCCTCCAGGCCGGACGCGCCGCTCAGCCGCAGCGCCTCCGCCTCGTTGGGGAGCAGCACATCGGCCTGCGCGATGGCGGCGGACAGGCGCTCGCCGCCCCACCGGCCGGCCGGATCCCAGTTGGTGTCCAGGGACGTGGTGGCGCCCGCGGTTCGCGCGGCGGACAGCAGGCCGGCCAGGCCGGGCCCGAGCGAGTCCTCGAGCAGGAACCAGGAGCTGGCGTGCACATGCCGGGCCCGGCCGAGCAGCACGCCGGGGATGTCCGCCTCGGTCAGCGAGGCCATGGCGCCGAGGGCGGTCAGGATCGCGCGGTCCTCGCCCTGGGACAGCGCCACCGTCATGCCCGTGGGCATGCCGTCGCGGACGACGACGGCGCTGACGTCGACTCCCTCGCCGGCCAGCTGATCCAGCATGAACCTCCCGGCCGGGTCGGCGCCTACCGCGGCGGCCAGCGCGACGCTCAGCCCCAGCCGCGCCGCGGCCACGGCCGTGATCGCGGCAGAACCCCCGATGACCAGGGAGATGCCCGGCACCAGCTTCTCCCGCTGGCCGAACGCGGGGGTCACGTCGCTGCCGAGGACCAGCACGTCCGGATTGCAGTCGCCCAGCACCACGAGATCCACGTCACGCCGTGACAACGGTCACCCCGCCGGCTTCCAGCCGGGCCACATCCTCCGCGGCTATGCCGGCGTCGGTCACGAGGACGTTGATGTCGCCGGTGGCGCAGATCCTGGCGAACGCGCGCCGGCCGACCTTGGAGCTGTCCGCGACGATGATCACCTGATTCGCCTGCCGGGCCATCAGCGAGTTGATGCTCGCCTCTCCTTCGTGATGCGCGGTGGCGCCGGCCGCCGCGTCGATCCCGTCCACGCCCAGGATCGCCATGTCGAGGGTGACCTGCTCCAGCACGCCCGTGCCCAGCGGGCCGGTGAGCTCGTAGGACTGCGGCCGGGCCACCCCGCCGGTCACCACGATCTTGATGTGCTGCCGGATCGCGAGGTCGGTCGCGATGTTCAGCGCGTTGGTGACCACGGTGACGGCCGGCGCGGGGCCGCCGGAGCTCAGGTCCGGGCGGGTGGCCAGCGCCCTGGCGACCTCCGTCGTGGTGGTGCCCCCGTTGAGGCCGACGACCTGCCCGGCCCTGACCATGCCGGCGGCCAGCGCTCCTATGCGCTGCTTCTCGGAGGGATGCCGCTCGGTCTTATAGCGCAGCGGCAGGTCATAGGTCACGCCCTGGGCGATGGCGCCGCCCCGGATCCTGGTGAGCATCTGCTGGCTGGCCAGCTCGTCGAAGTCCCGCCGGATGGTTGCCGGGGAGACCTCCAGGGCCTTGGCCGCGTCCTCCACCTGGAGCTGGCCCGCGGCGGCCAGCAGTTCTAGCAGCTCATTCCACCGGCGATAACGGCTCACTGGCATCTTCTGCCTTCGCGGCTCGACTCGGCTGCCGGTTCCGTTGCCCCGGCAGGCCCTTCCTGACCCAGTTTGCCCGCACCGATCACGCCGAGCAGCCGGGCAACTTCTGACGCGATCGCTGCGCGCCCCGCCGAACCGTACCGCCTGGGATCCACCATCGTGACGTCACCGGCCAGGCACTGGCGGACGGCGGCGGTGAACACCTTGTTCAGCTGGGTCGCGATGTTGATCTTCTTCATGCCGGCCCGGATCGCGGCGGCCAGGTCCCCGTCGGGCACGCCGGACGAACCGTGCAGCACGAGCGGCACGCGGACAGCCCGGTGGATCCTGGCGATGAGCCCGATGTCCAGCACCGCGTCGCGGGTGAGCATCGCGTGCGAGCTGCCGACCGCGACGGCCAGCGCGTCCACCCCGGTCGCCGCCACATAACCCGCCGCCTCCCCGGGGTCGGTGCGCACCAGCGGCGAATGCGCGCCATTCTTTCCGCCGATCTCACCGAGCTCCGCTTCGGCCCATAGTCCCCTTCGCCGGCACCACCGGGCGACCTCGGCGGTGGCCCGCACGTTCTCGGCGTAGGGCAGCCGCGAGGCGTCGTACATCACGGACCCGAAACCGAGCCGGGCCGCCTCTCGTACCAGGGCGGTGCTCGTCGCGTGGTCCAGGTGCACCGCGACGGGCACCGCGGCCGAGCGCGCGACGGCCAGGCAGGCGCGGCCGATGGGCTCCAGGGCGCCGTGGTAGGCGGCACAGTTCTCGCTGATCTGCAGCAGGACCGGGGCGCCCGCCATCCCGGCCCCGGCGACGATGGCCTCGGCGTGCTCGATGCCGATGACGTTGAACGCGCCGACACCCCCGGCCGCCGCGAAGATCTCGCGCGTCGTGGACAGCGGCATCAGCGGTCCCCGTCCCGGCACACGGTCACCCTGCCGAGGATGCTCGCGTAGTCCGCGGGGCTGAACTCCCCAGCCGCCGGTGCCGCCGCGCACGCGGTGCCGAGCGCGACCGCGTGCCGTAGCCGCTCGTCCCAGGGCCGGCCGAGGACGAGGCCGTGCGCCAGTCCGGCGGCCACCGCGTCGCCCGCGCCGGTCGCGTTCCCGGTCACCGCCGCGGGCGGGAACGCGTGCCAGCTGCCGTCCTGGGTGGTGGCCAGCAGCCCGGCGGCGCCGAGTGAGGCCACGACCGCCTGCGCGCCCGTGGCCCGGAGCTGCCCGGCCGCGGCCGCCACCGCCTGCCGGTCAGCGCCGCGGGCGGTGCACAGCGGCCGCCCGGTCAGCGCCTCGAGCTCGGCCAGGTTCGGCTTCACGATCGCGGGACACGCCGCCGCCCCGCGCAGCAGCGCCTCGCCGTGCGTGTCGAGCACCGCGGGCACGCCGGCGGCGGCCGCCATCTCGATGAGCGTGGCATAGCTGTCCGCTGGCAGGCCCGGCGGCAGGCTCCCGGACAGCACCACCGCCGCGCACCCCGCCAGGGCCTCGTCGTACCGGGCGCAGAGCTCCCCGAACTCCGCTGCCCCGGTAACGGGCCCGGGCTCGTTGAACGACGCTGCTTCACCGCCGCGGCCATCGACGATCGTGACGGTCCGCCTGGTCTCGCCGCCGACCGGGACGAAGTCGGCCGGCACTCCCAATTCGCGCAGCGCCGCATCCACCCCGGCACCGGTGATCCCGCCGGCCAGCCCCATGACGAGGACCTCCGCGCCCAGGGAGCGCAGCGTGCGGGCCACGTTCAGGCCTTTGCCGCCGGGACGGGCGCGGACCGAGCTGGGCCGGTTCACCCCCGTCCAGTCCACCGCCGGCACGTGATAGGTGATATCCAGCGCCGGGTTGAGGCAGATGACCCCGATCACGGTGATCCGCCTGCTCAGCGGGGGGCCAGGATGACCGAGCGAGTCAGGTTCCGCGGCCGGTCGGGGTCCAGCCCGCGGGCGTGCGCCGCCGCGACGGCGAGCATGTGCACGCGGACCAGCTCGGCGAGCGGGTCCACGTCGCCGAACCAGGCGGTGCCGCCCGCCGCGGCGACCTCGCCGGCCAGCCCCTCCGGCGGGGGACCGAACACCCACACGATGCTGCCCTCCCCGGTCACGGCGACCGGGCCGTGCCGGTACTCCATCGCGGGGTAGGCCTCCGTCCACAGCCCGGCCGCCTCGCGCAGCTTGAGCGCCGCCTCGTTGGCCAGGCCGTAGGTCCAGCCGCTGCCCAGGAACGTGAACTGGCGAGCGGCCAGCATCTCCGGCCGAAGCGGCGCGGCGAGCACCCGCTCGGCCGCGTCGGCGGCAGGGCCGGGATCCTGTCCCAGGTGCGCGCGGAGCAGCGCCAGCTCGGTGGTGGCGAACCGGGTCTGCACCACGGAATCCTCGTCCGCGAAGCTCAGGTCGATGACTTCGCCGGCCGCCTGCGCCACCGGGGTGCCGGCGCCCGTGGTGATCGCGACCGTGGGCACGATGCCGCGCAGCCGGGCGAGCAACCGAAGGATCTCGGTGGTGGTCCCGGACCGGGACAGGACGACGACGCGGTCGTAGGGGCGTTCCCACGGCATCTCCGACGCGGCGAACGCGTCGGTTTCCCCGTGCCCGCACGCCTCCCTCGCAGCCGCGTAGGACTGCGCCATGAACCACGAGGTGCCGCAGCCCGCGACCGCGACTCGTTCCCCGCGCGCCGGCAGTGATCCCGCGACGTCCGCGGCCAGCTGGCCCGCCCGGCGCCAGCAGGCGGGCTGCGAGGCCACCTCCCGCGCCGTGTGCCCGTCCGCTGTCACGCCCGCCCGCGCCGGCCGGCCGTCCGCTGTCACGCCCGCCCGCGGCGTGCGGCCGTCCGCGGTCACATCCTCATGCATCGCCCGGCCTCCTCGCCCATCACGGATTCCTCTTCTCTCTCACGTCCCGGCCAGCCCGGTGGCGGCCACCGAACGGACGAAATACCGCTGGGCCACGAAGAAGATCACCAGCATGGGTACGAGGCTCATCACGTTGCCGGCCATGAGCAGCGGCCACTCGGTCGAGTGCGCGCCCTGGAACGTGGCAAGCCCGAGCGGCAGCGTCATCTGGTTCGTGGACGTGATCGCGATCAGCGGCCAAAGGAAGTTGTTCCAGGAATCCAGGAACGTCAGCGCGGCCAGCGTGGCCAGCGCTGGCGTCGCCAGCGGCAGCACGATGCGGACCAGGATGGTGAGCCTGCTGGCCCCGTCCACCCGGGCGGACTCCTCGTACTCGAGGGGCAGGGTGCGGAAGAACTGGCGAAGGAAGAAGATGCCGAACGCGGTCGCCGCGTTCGGCAGGATGAGCGCGCCGATGTGGTCGATCCCCACGGCGGCCAGCACGTGCACGCCCAGCCACTTGGTGATGATGAACTGCGGGATCATCGTGACCTGGAACGGCACCATGAGCGTGGCCATGATCACCGCGAACAGGGCGCCACGGCCGAGGAACCGGAACCGGGCGAACGCGTACCCGGCCAGCGAGCACAGCACCAGGTTGGAAAGCACCGTGGCCACCGCGACCACGGCGCTGTTCAGGAAGAACCGGCCGAACGGCGCGCTGTTCAGCGCGTCCGGGTAGTTTGCGAACCGCAGCGTGTGCGGGACGAGCACCGGCGGGAAGTGCAGCGCCTCGGACGGTGTCTCCACCGAGGTCACCAGCAGCCAGACGAACGGGAAGATCAGCACCAGCGTGGCCGGGACCAGGACCAGGTGCCAGGGGCTGAACGGCAGCCGCCACCGCCGCCGGGCTGGCGAAACGCCGCCGCTCGCGGAAGCCCGCACCGCGCCGCGCGCGGGCGCCGAGGTTGCCGATGTCGCGGTCATGACCGGTAGTACGTGAAACGCCGGCCGACCCGGAACTGGATCGCGGTGATCACGATGATGACGAGGAACAGGAAGTACGCGATGGCCGAGGCGTAACCGAAGTTGAACTGCTGGAACGCCTGGTCATAGAGGTAGTAGACGAGGACCGTGGTCGCGTTGAGCGGGCCTCCCTGCGTGCTCAGGTACACCTCGTCGAACAACTGGAGAGCGTTGATGGTGAGCCATACGGCGAGAAACAGCGACGCCGGGCTGAGCAGCGGGAGAGTCACCCGCCGGAAGGTCCGCCAGGGGCCTGCCCCGTCGATCGCGGCCGCCTCCAGCAGCGTCTGCGGGATGCCCTGCAGCGCGGCCAGGTAGATGATGGTCGCGAACCCGGTCCAGCCCCAGACCGTCATGACCACGATGACGTACAGCGCCTGGGACGGTGAGTTGAGGAACTGCTGCGGCGGCACGCCGATCAGGCCTAGCAGGTAGTTGGCGATCCCGTAGGAGGGGTCGAACAACCAGATGAAGACGATCGCCTCGCTGATCGTGGAGATGGCCATCGTCGCGTAGGCGGCGGTCCGGTAGAGGGAGATGAAGCGGACCTTCCGGTTCATCGCCACCGCCAGGAACAGGCCAGCGAGCATGGTCCCGGGAACGAACAGCGCGGTGTAGACCAGGGTGTGCTGTATGGCCTGCGCCACGATCGGGTCGTGCACCATCTGCCGGTAGTTCTTCAGCCCGGCCAGCGGCGTGCTGGGGGAGACCAGGTTGTTCCGCTGAAAGGACATCACCGCCGACCAGGCGATCGGCACCGCGCCGAACAGCATGATGACCGCGACGCCCGGCGTCACGAAGGCCCACCCGGCGAGCTGCTCCGAAGCCGCCATCCGGCGCCGCGCCGCGGAAACCGCCATGTCAGCTCGCGGCCAGGACCTGGTTGACCTGCTGCGCCGCCGAGTCCAGCGCCGAGCGCGGCTGGCTCTTGCCGAGCAGGACCGAGACGATCATGCTGGCGAGGACCTGCGAGATCTTCGGGTACTGCGGGATCTGCGGCCTGGCCTGCCGGACGTTGGCGAGGTTCGTGATGAACGTGCTCACCCCGGGCAGCGTCCGGTCCATCTGCTGACCGAAGCCGCTCACGTCGCCCACGGACTGCCGGATCGGCAGGTCGCCGGTCTGCATCGAGAAGTACCTGACCTGCGCCGGGGCGGTGAGCCAGAGGATGAACTTCTCCGCCGCGGCGACGCTGGCGCCGCCGTTGTTGAAGACGACCCAGTTGTCCGGCCCCGAGATTGTCTGGTGGCCGCCGCCGGTGCCGGGATAGGACGGCATGATCTGCACGCCGTAGTGCACGTTCGGGAACGTCGCGAGGTCCCACGGCCCGGTGACCAGCATCCCGATCTTTCCCGAGTTGAACAGGTTGTCGTACGCCGAGTCCGTCGGGTCCAGGTACATGGACCTGTCCGTGACGGCCATGGCGCGCAGCGTGTTCAGGGATGCCAGCCCCGCGGGGGAGTCGAACGCGGCCCGCTTGCCGTCCGCGGTCAGCAGCTGTCCGCCGGCCTCCCAGAGCAGCGCCTCCCAGTGCCACACCGTGTCCTCGTTGCCCGGGGTGACGTACGCGGTGCCGTACTGCTTGATCGCCGGGTTGGTCAGCTTCTGCGCGTCGGCCTGGAACTGCTGCCACGTCCAGCCCGGACCCGGCGGCCGCAGGCCGGCCCTGGCGAACAGCGTCTTGTTGTAGACGACGGCCAGGTTGTCCACCAGCGCCGGGACGCCGATCACCTTGCCGTTGACGGTGGCCACGTCGCGCTCGCCGACCCAGAAGTCGTCCCAGTTGACCCCCGGCTGGCGGACCACCGTCGTCAGGTTCACCACCTGCGGAATCTGCGCCACGTTCGGCGCCCACGACCCGTAGAGGTAGGCGACATCCGGCGGGCTGCCGCCGCGTACGGCCGTCAGGACCTTCTGCAGCGAGTTGTCGTTGTTGACGAACAGGATGCTGACGTGCTGGCCCGGATGCTGCGCCTCGTACTCGGCCACCAGGTGCGCGAACACCCTGGCCTCGACCTGCGTGTAGCCCTCCCAGACCTGGATCGTGCTGCCGCCTGCCCCGGAACTGGCGTCGGTGCCGCACGCCGCCGCGCCGAGGGCGACGACGGCCGCCACGGCGAGCGAGCCCGCCAGGGCGGCCCGCAACCGGTGCTTCGCCATCGCGCCCTCCGCCCAGAGATGCTTGAAGTCCTCATTGTTTGATCAGCATTGTGCAGCTAGATCGAGCCATATGCAAGATATTGATTGAAACACGCGGGAATGAAACACTAAGGGCCTATGACCCAGGTGACCTTCGTCGGCGCCGGAAGCGTCGAGTTCACCCGGAACGTCGTGACCGACCTGTGCGGTTACCCGGAGTTCCGGAACCGTCTGCAGCTGACGCTGTACGACATCAGCGCGGAGCGGCTGGCCCACGCCGAGCGGCTGGCCAGCAGGATCTCCGCGCAGCTCGGCGCCGGCGCGGCGGTGACCGCCACCCGTGACCGCCGCGCGGCGCTGGCCGGCGCCGGCTACGTGATCAACGAGGTGCAGGTCGGCGGATACGCGGCCACCCGGGCGGACTTCGACATCCCGGCCCGGTACGGCGTGCGCCAGACGATCGCGGACACGATAGGCATCGGCGGCGTCTTCCGCGGCCTGCGGACCATCCCGGTGGTGACCGCGCTGGCGCGGGACATGCAGGACGTCTGCCCGGACGCCTACCTGCTCAGCTACAGCAACCCGATGGCCATGCTGCCGTGGGCCGTGTACGAGGGCACCGGGTTCAGCCGGGTGTTCGGGCTGTGCCACTCGGTCCGCGACACGCAGGCGTTCCTCACCGGCCTGGTCGGCGCCGACCCGGACCGGGTGCGGTTCCTCACCGCGGGCTTCAACCACCAGGCGTGGGTGCTCCGCTTCGAGCAGGACGGCCAGTCCCTGTACCCAAAGCTGGCCGAGGTCATCGACGGCTCGCCCGGGCTGCGGCGGCGGGTCCGGGTGGAGATCTTCCGCCGGTTCGGGTACTTCCCGACCGAGTCCAGCGAGCACTCCGCGGAGTACGTGCCCTGGTTCATGCGCCACGATGACCAGATCGAGCGGTTCAGCATCTTCGTGGGCGACTACCTGGCACGGTCCGAGGAGAACCTGCGCGAGCTCGAATCGCTGGGCCACGCGCTGGACTCGGCCGCGCCGCTGGACGTCGAGCCCACGCACGAACTGGCGTCGCTGTTCATCCACGCGCTGGAAACCGGTGCCGAGCACGAGTTGCACGTCAACATCCGCAACGGCGGGCTGATCTCCAGCCTGCCGGATGAATGCTGCGTCGAGGTGCCGTGCGCGGTCGGTGCGGGCGGCCCGAAGCCGGCGCCGGTCGGCCCGCTGCCGCCGCAGCTCGCCGCGCTGAACCGGACGTTCCTCAACGTGGTGGAGCTGACCGTACGGGCGGCGCTGGAGGAGTCGCGCGAGCGCGCGTACCAGGCGGCGCTGCTCGACCCGAACACGGCCGCCACACTGACCACGACGGAGATCGTCGCGATGTGCGATGACCTCTTCGATGCGCACCGGGACTTCCTGCCATGGGCCTTCGCCAGCTGACCCCCCCGCTCCGGATTGCGGTGGCCACGGCGCTGGCCACGGCGCTGGCCGCGACGGCGGTTACGCTGGGCCCGCTCGGCGCCCGGGCCGCGGCCATGGCGCCAAGCGCCGCCGCGAACGCCGCCCGCCCGCACGGGGCCCACGCGGCCACCGCCCCCGCGACCGCCGCCGCCAAGGCGAGCCCGCGCATCCCGCCGCCGGTCCACCAGGGCACGCTGCGCATCCTCGGCCAGTTCCGCGACGGTGCGGTGGTCACGGCCACCGGCCTGACCTGGCGCCCGCCCCGGCTGCCGAAAGGCATGACGCTGCTCACCTTCGAGGTCGCCTACTCCTGGCAAGGCTGCACGCGCACCGGGCGGCACTGCGCCACCGCCCAGGACTCCACCGCCACGCCGTTCGCCGCAGACCGCTACATAGCCGGCCACGCGGACACCGGCCGCCGGCTGCGGGTCACGGAGACCGCCACGGAGGTCGTCGAGACCCAGGCGCCGGCGTTCTCGTTCACCGTCATCCACAGCGCGGTGAGCCGGCTGAGCCCCAGCCCCGTCGCCGCGTACCCGCGGCACGAGCGGCCCGCGACGGCCTTCGTCAACGGCACCCCCGAGCCGCGCACCGCGTCGGCGGAGGAGTACTTCCAGGTGGCGCCCCCGCATTACAGCGCGGCGGACGGCCCGCCCGCCCAGTGGTACCGGATCGACCGCGGGCGGTGGCGCCCGGTGCCGGCGAGCCGCGTCTTCTACACAGGCACGCTGCGGCCGGGCCCGCACCGGGTGACCGTGCGCACGGCCAACCGGGCGGGTGCCACCGAGACCGGCTTCGGCTGGCAGGTCGTTCCGCTGCCGCCGCCGGCACCCTGCGGTTCATCCCGGCAGCAGCCGTGCTGGTACCCGCCGCACCTGGCCGCCGATCACCGCCCGATGCGCTGGGACTGGCAGATCGGCCTGGCGGCACCGCTGCAGCGGACCGGAGGACACGCGGTCGACATCTACGACACCGACGGGTTTCTCACCACGCCCGCCGAGGTCCGGGCGATCCATACCCGCTGGCAGGCGAGCACCCTCCGGCACCCGAAGACGGTCTGCTACCTGGACCTCGCCTGGGAGGACTACCGCCCCGACGCCAGCCCGTCGCCGCGCGGCTACTTCCCGGCCACCGTCCTCGGCACGGTGTACTACGGCTACCCGGACGAGCGCTGGGTGGATCTGCGCCAGCTCGGCGCGCTCGAGCCCATGCTCAGCGAGCGCATCGGCATGTGCGCGCGCAAGGGGTTCGATGCCGTCGAACTCGACGACATCGACGGTTTCGATCCGCCGTCCACCACCGGTTTCTGGCTCACCCCCGGCGACGCGCAGAACTTCCTCGCCTACGCCTTCAGCGAGATCCACCGCCACGGGATGACGGCTCTCTGGAAGAACTCGCCCTGGCTGTCCTGGTGGGGGCGCCGGTACGCGGACGGGGCGGTGGTCGAGGAGTGCTACCTGAACCAGAACTGCTTCGCGGCCCAGTCGCTGGGCATGCGCGCGTACGGGATCACCTGCACCGCGCTGCGCGCGGCCACACCGTGCGGCTGGGACGGCTTCACCGCCGACGTGACCCGGCAGCAGCCGACCGGCAAATGGGTCGGCGAAGCCGAGTACGCGGAGGACAACTACGTGTGCGATCCCGGCCAGCGGTGCCCGCGGCCGCGCCGGTTCCGCACCTTCTGCGCCGCCGTCTACTCCCCGCCGGACGGCTTCGCGGCCGTGAAGTTCGACGTGGCCCTGGACGCCTCGATGTTCTACCCCTGTCCGCGCGGCTCCTGACGGCCGTCACCGGCCACGGCACCCACGCGAGAGGCCCGGCCGGCGAGATCCGGGCCGGGGCCCCGCGCGGGCGCCTACAGGGACGCCGCCTCTTCCACGCTTGCGCAGACCGGAACCAGCCGGTCCACCTCCGTCATGTGCAGTATCCGCGCCACCGTGGCGCCCGGGCTCACCAGCGCGAGCCGGCCGCCGTCGTTGTCCAGCGCCCGGTACGCGCGCACGATCGCCTGCAGTGCCGAGGAGTCCATGTAGCGCAGCCCGGACATCTCGATAATCAGCAGGCCGGGCCTTTTCAGCGTTTCGGCCTCCAGCAGGAGGTGCAGTGCTTCGCTCCCGGTCACGTCGGCCTCGCCCGCCAGTTCCACCAGCGTGTAGGGTTCCGGGCCGGAATCGTGGGTGGTGACGGTTGCCGTGAGCGGGGCCACAGGTGTTTTGTACCACAGGGAACGGGAGGCGGGCGCCGCCCGCTCAGCCAGGCCGGCGCATGTGCACGCGGACGGTGGTGCCCGCCGGGCTGGTCCGGACCTGGACCAGATCACAGCGCGTTCGGCTCCGGGGGCCGCGGGCGAGCGGCCCGGTGACAACGCCCGCCAGCGCGCCGGCCGGGCCACCGGCTGGCGACGGGTTGCTGACCGTAGCGCCACCGCCCGTTCAGTATGAGCTCAAATTATTTTTACCGAACGGGCCGTGGTGTTTCCCCAGGTCACCGGCAACTTCGCCGGTGAATAGCGCGGCACCGTTATCTCGCCCGCATAATCACGTCAGCCGTTTCTGTCCGCATTTGCGGCGGCGTCGCTACGGTAGTGCAATGCGCGACAGTGATGTCGTCGCGGCCATTGTGGCGGGTGATCCCACAGGGCTCGCCGAAGCGTACGACAGGTACGCGGCACCGCTGTACGCCTACTGCAGGACGATGCTCCGCGAGCCCGCTGACGCCGCCGATGCCGTGCAGGACACGTTCGTCATCGCGGCATCCAGGCTGTCCGGGCTCCGCGACCCGGGGCGGCTGCGATCCTGGCTGTACGCGGTGGCCCGCAACGAATGCCACCGGAGGCTGCGCGGCGGCGGCGAACAGGCACCCCTCGGCGAGGCGCCGGACGTGACCGATGAGGCCGCGGACGTCGCCGCGAACATGGAAAGGGCGGAGCTGCGCGCCCTCGTGCGCGACGCGCTCACCGGGCTGGGCCCCGCCGAGCGCGGGGTCCTCGAGCTGCAGCTTCGTCAGGGCCTGGCCAGCGGTGAGGTCGCGGGCGTGCTCGGGATCTCCCGCAACCACGCGCACGCCCTGCTGTCGCGTGCCCGTGATCAGCTGGAGAGCGCGCTCGCCGCGCTCGTCGTCGCCCGCGCCGGCCGCCGCGACTGCCCGGACCTGGACACCCTGCTCAAAGGCTGGGAAGGCCCGCTGACCGTCCTGCTGCGCAAGCGCGTCGGCCGGCACGTGGAGCGGTGCCCGGTCTGCTCCGAGCGGCGGCGCCGGGAGATGACGCCGGCGATGTTTCTCGCGGCGTCGCCCATCGTCGCGCTGCCGCTGGCTTCCGCCGCCGCGCTGCCCGCCGGTTTCAGGGATCAGGTTCTGCGTGCCGCCACCGGAAATTCCCCGGCGGCCGCGGCGCACCGGGCGGCCGTCGCGCGGACTCCCTACGCGTTCGGGCACCACGGTTTCCCCAGGCCGCTCAGCCCGCCCGCGGCGCAGTGGTGGCACTCGCGGCCGGCGCATCTCGCCGCCGCGGCGGGCGCCGCGGCGGCGATCACCTTCGCCGTGACCATGGTCGCCGCGCCGCCGCACCATGGCACGCGGCGCGGTGGGGGCGGCGCCGCGGCCGCGCCCGGCGCCGCGGGCCCCGCCGCCGGCCGCATCGCCGGGAGGGCGACGGGCGAGGCTGCCACCGCCAGGGCGGGTGACCCCCCCGCCGCGAGCCACCCGTACGCGAGCCCGACGGCCGCGCGCAGGCGCGTAACCGCCTCCGCGCCACCGCCGTCCCGGTCCCCGGCCCCGTCGCCGTCCCCGGCCGCCAGCGGTGCGCAGGGCGCCGGGACGCTGACGGTCAGCCCGGCAACGCTCTACGTCACGCGGTCGGCCCCGGGCGCCATCACCGTCACCGCCTCCGGTGGCCGCGTCGCCTGGACGGTCTCGGAGCCTCCCGGCCTGGCGAAGAAGGTCGTGGTCTCGCCGATGTCGGGCACGCTGGCGGCCGGCACCAGCGGCACGGTGACCGTCACCGTGACCGGCCATGGGAAGCCGCACGTCCACCTGGTCTTCAGCCCCGGCGGCACGACGGTCACCGTCGTGGTCGGCTGATGTCCTGAGCGCCTGAGCGCCTGAGCGGGGCCAGATGCGCCAGCGGCCCCACTGAGCGGGGCCAGACGCGCCAGCGGCCCCGCCGCCATCGTCAGCCCGGCCCTGACCGTCCAGGAATTCATGCTGGGGCCGTATCGACACCCGCATTTCCGCGAACAGCCAGGTGGGGGCCGCTCAGTAGCCCTGATGGCTGCCCTGGTGGGTGCGGGCCGCCGGCGTCAGCACGTGGCCGACAGCCTCGACGAGCAGCGTCATCTCGTAGGAGAGCAGGTCCGTGTCGCACTCCGGGGCGGCGAGGACGCACAGGCTCGACCCGTCGCTGATCGCCATGACGATCATGAAGCCGCCCTCCATCACCACCAGCGCCTGAGCGGGCGGCCCCGCCTCGAATATCCGGGAGGCGCCCTGCATCAGGCTCACCAGCCCAGAGGTTATGGCCGCGAGGTGGCCCGCGTAGCCCTCGGGGAGGTACTCCGACAGCGCCAGCGGTACACCGTCCGCGGATACCACGACCGCGTGCGCCACATCCGTGACCCGCGTGGCGAAGTCGTTGACCAGCCAGCTCAGGTCCTGGCGGTATACGTAACTCAACGATCGGCTCCCTCTCCGGTGCGGAGTGTCTGGCCCTTGCCGCGGCGAACTCCGCGCTGGAAGCCGCTGAGCTGGCTGCGAGCGGCTTCGGGTGACCACTTCGGCCGCGGTGCTGTAGACGACCGCCCCTGGTGCCCGCCCGGCGAGCGGCTGGGCAGGTCGCCGCCCGCCCGGCTCCCGCCGCCCGCGGATCCGGGTATGAGGTTCGCCCGCGGCACGCGCACGGGCAGCCCGGCGGCCGTCTGGTCCCCGCGGACCGGCTCGGCGATGATCTGGGCGGCTTGCGTGCCCTTGGTCCACCAGTCCGCTCCGGACGACGGACCGCCGCCCGGCTGCGTCGCCGTCCCGGGCGACCAGCCGCCGTCACCGGCCGTGGCCGCTGCCGCGAACCGGGGGTTGCGGAACCACTTGGACCCCGGCGACGCCGCGGGCCCGGCCGCCTGCGCCGTCTCGCGCGCCGCGGTGGCGGACCGCGAAGGCAGCACGGCAGCACGGCCGCCGGCCGCGGACTGGCCATCCGCCGCCGGGCGCATGGAGAGACCGTGGCCGCCGGGGGCGGGCGTGAGGCTGGGCGCGCCCGCGGCGGAGGTGATGCTGGGCGCGCCGGCGGCGGGCGTGATGCTGGGCGCGCCGGCGGCGGGCGTGAGGCTTGGGCCGCCGGCGGCCGGCCTGGCCTGGACGCCGGACTGGGCGGCAAGCGCCTGGGGCATCCCGGCGTGCGCGCGGGTTCCGCGCTCGGTGATGCTGTCCGGTAGCCACACCAGAGCGGTCAGCCCCTGCGGGGACCGGGCGCGCAGCCGAACCCGCACCCCGTGCCGCTCGGCCAGCCGCGCCACCGCGAACAGGCCCATGTGCCGGGAAACCGACACATCGATGACGGGCGGATTGTCCAGCCGCCAGTTCATCTCCGCCAGCATGGCTTCCGGAAGGCCCACCCCGTTGTCGGCGACCTCGATCAGCACGCCTCCGCTCGTCAGCTCCTGAGCCGACACGTGCACCTGGGTGTCCCTGGGGGAGAAGGTGGTGGCGTTCTCGATGACCTCGGCGAGCAGGTGCACGACGTCGGACACCGCCTGCCCGGAGATCGCGACGCCGGGCTGAACGTTCAGCGTCACCCTGCTGTACTGCTCGATCTCCGACGTCGCGGCCCGTGCCACGTCGGTGAGCAGCACGGGTTCGCTCCACTTGCGCGCGCCCTCGTGCCCGGCGAGCAGGAGAAGGTTCTCGGAGTTGCGGCGCATCCTGGTGACCAGGTGGTCCATCGAGAACAGGTTGGACAGCCGGTCGGGGTCATCCTCGTTCTGCTCGAGGGAATCGATCATGCGCGCCAGCCGCTCGATCAGCGACTGGCTGCGCCGCGACAGGTTGACGAACATCGCGTTGAAGTTCCTGCGCAGCATCGTCTCGTTGCCCGCCAGCCGCACCGCCTCCGCGTGCACCTGGTCGAACGCGCGGGCGACCTGGCCGATCTCATCGGCGGACAGCACGTCGATCGGCTCCACGTCGAGGCTGGCGGTGGGGTCCGCGGCGTCGCCGAGCTGCTGGACCCGCTCCGGCAGCTGCACCGCGGCGATGTCCAGCGCGCCCGCCCGCAGCCTGCGCAGCGGCAGAACCAGGGACCTGGCGACGGCGAGCGCCCCGGCCAGCACGATGAGCAGGATCAGCACGGTCAGCACGGCGGTGAACAGCGCGGAATGCTCCGCGCCCTGCTGCAGCACCTTGGCACGGGCGACGATGTTGCCGGCCACCCCCTGCTCGGCCTGCTGCATCTTGCTGATCCTGTCGGACATCGCCGAGTACCAGACACCGGGCGCCCGGTTCGGGCCGATGCCCAGGGCGCCGGCGCCGATGTTCAGGCTGCCGACGCTGAGGATGTACGTTTCGATGTCCTGCGCCTGGTTCACCAGCGGTCCGGCGACGACGTTCCGGAAGGAGCCCTGTTCCGCGGGCGTGGCCGTCGTGTTGAACGCGGTCAGGTCGGTGAGCTCTTCGGACTGCGCGGTGATCAGTGCCTGCTGCACGCCGTCGGCGAAGATCTGCTGTGAAAGCGCGTTGAACAGCAGCGCACGCTGCTGGGCGGCCTGGTCCTTCGCCAGGGACAGCGAGTTGAGCGACTGGACGTCGTTGGCGAGGCTGGCATCGGAGGTGCCCTGCGCGATCTGGCCGTTCAGCGAGATCATGTCGCCGATCGGGGCCGCGTAGTCGGCGATGACCGCCAGCGCGGACTGGCTTGCCTGGGCCGTGCTGCGCAGCTCGCCAAGACCCGACGGGGTGCTGACGGAGCGCACGGCGGCCACTTTGGCCTGGATGTTCGCGGGGAAGGAACCGCCGATACCGGCGGCCAGTGCCTGGACCCTGGCGGCCGCGGCGTTCGTCGCGCTGTACCAGGGCTGCAGGTTCCTGGGGCTGGTGACAGGGAGGTTCCCCGTCGTCTCGTCGCGTTCGTCCTCCAGGGCCTGCACCAGCCCGGTGACCTGCTGCCCGAGCTGGGCAAGCTGCGAGACGCGCCCGAACTGGCCCGCGCTGCCGGCCGCGGCCGCCACCCGCAGGCCGCCGAAGGCAAGGCCCATGACGAGCGCCACGACGATCACCGCGAGCAGCCGCCACGAGACCGGCCAGTCCCGCAGGGTCAGCCTTCGCGGTCCGCGGCTGCGAAAGGTCGCCGATTGCTTGGCGTGCTGGCTGGTACTACCGGCGCGCGACCTGGCGCTCGCAACCCCATGGTTCCCCACTGTCGATATCCTCGCTGCTTACGCGCTCTTTTCACGCCGCTGTGCTGCCGGCGCGAGCGACCCCCAGGGGCCAACGGCCCCAGGCGGCCACGAATATGGGATGCCGTCACCCTAATGCGATATTGATGAAATTTCCGGCACATGCTGATCTTGTGCCTGATTCGCGGCAAGGAGGTAACCCGCTCGATCCGGAAAGTTCATTCGGGCGAAAGTTTCACGCCGGGGGCGGGCGCCGGGGGCGGGCGCCGGGGCTCAGCCGGTCCAGGCCGGCTTCGTGGCGAGGATCGACACCGAACCGGCGGCGCCCGTGGGCAGGACCTGCTTGAAGTTGCCTCTCTGCCACTGGAAGACGAAGGACGCGGCGGCGCCGTTCTCGCCGAGGGAGTCGAACTTCACCGGCCCCTGAACGCTGCTCAGCGTGACGCTGCTGTGCAGGTAGCTGATGATTTTCGCGTTGTCGGTGCCGCCGGTGGCGGTGACGGCCTGGGCCATCACCTGACCGACCGAGTAAGCCTCGGCCACGTCCGCGTTCACGCCGGAGGCGCTGCCGCCGTACTGGGCGATGTACTCCCTGACCATCTGCTTGCTCGCCAGGTTGGCGTAGCCCGGGTACCACCCGTTGGGCACCATGACCCCGTCGGCGTTGCCCGTGCCGACCGCGGAGGTGAACGATCCGCCCTGGTCGGGGCCGGCCGCCGCGATGAACATCCTGGGCGTGTAGTGCTGCTGCTCGAACGCCGACATGAAGGCCGAGACGGTCGGCACGTCGGTGGAGCCGAGCACGACGAGCTGCGGGTTGTTGCCCGCCACCTGGTCCGCCGGCGCCTTGTAGGCCGAGACCTCCTCCGGGAAGACGTTGGAGTACACGGTCTGGACCCCGAGCTTTTGCAGCATCGTCTGCGCGAGCTGGACCGGCGGGTCGGCGAAGGGATCCTGCGCCATCGGGTAGGCGGCGGTCTTCGGCCGCTCGTTCGGGGGCAGCTTGGCGATCCAGTTCACGAACGGCACCATCTCGTCCGCGATCGGCAGGCTCACGTCGAACACGTTGTGGTCGGCCTGGTTGGACGGCGTGTCGAAGACCGACGGCGCGCCGCCGGCCCCCTCCACGAACGCCATGCCGAACCGCGCGGCGACCGAAGAAGCCGGCTCGGTGAGCAACGAGGAGAACGGCCCGAAGGCAAGGTCCACGTGGTCCGGGCCGAACAGCGTCTGGTAGTCGGTCACCACCTGGTCCGGCGAGCTGTTGTCATTCAGGATGATCAGCTTCACCTGCCGGCCGAGGAGGCCGCCGTGAGCGTTCACGTCCTTGACCCACAGCTTGTACCCCTTCGCGAACGCCTGGCCGTCGGCGGCGAAGTCGCCGGTCTCGGACAGCGACGCGCCGATCGTGATCGGCGCCTTGGAGCTGTTCTGCGGTGTCGTGTTGCTGCTTGGGCTGCTGCCGCTGCAGGCTGCGAGAACGCCCGAGGCGAGCACCGCGGCGGCGCTCGCCGCGACCGTGTTTCCTGAGAACCAGGGGCGGACAGGTCTCACGCCCGGTTCCTCCTTCCTCACGTTCAGCATTCGTCGGTCCGAGCCCGCCGGAAACGTCGCGCGTGCTCGCCCTTGGTCGGTTATACCGGCCGAGTCCGCTTTTCGCTCGTGAACGCGATGGAATCGGTCTTTGCCGGCCACCCAGAACGCCGCCGTTCGCGCCGCCGGCCGCCGTCGCCTCCGGGCAAACGGGCAGCCGGCGCGGTGCCGCCCGTTCAGCCGAACAGCGTGGCCAGGCGGCGGTACAGGGACGGGGCGGTGACGCGGACCATGCCGGGCAGCCTCGTCCAGCCGGGTATGAACACGTCCTCGCGGCCGTGCAGCGCGGCCGCGCAGATGAGGGCGGCCACCCGGTCCGGCGGGACCGGCCGCGGCCGGGCCCGGGCGTACGGCGCGCCGCGGCGGGCGAAGAACGGGGTGTCGGCCACGCCGAGGATGACGTGGGTGATGCGCACCCCGGTGCCGCGCAGCTCGTAGCGCAGCGCCTCGGCGAACGCGTTCAGCCCGGCCTTGGCCGCGGAGTACACCGTTTCGCCGCCGACTCCGACGCTGCCGGCGATCGACCCGACCAGCACGACCTGGCCCCGGTGCCGGTCCAGCATCTGCGGCAGCAGCAGCCGGGTCAGCTCGATCACCGAGACCAGGTCGACCATCAGGAGCTCTTCGGCCCGGCCGGCCGGCATCGCGGTGAACGGGCCGGCCCAGCCGACCCCGGCGCAGGCCACCAGCAGGTCCACCCGCCCGGCGGCGGTCAGCGCGGTGCGCGCCAGCTCATGAACGGCGGCCATGGAGGCCAGGTCGGCGCGCAGCGGAACCGAGGAGGTGCGGGCCGCCACGCGCTCCAGGCGGCCGGTGTCCCGCCCGGACAGCAGCAGCCGCCAGCCGCCGGCGGCCAGGCAGTCGGCCACGGCCGCCCCGATCCCCGAAGACGCCCCGGTCACCAGGGCGACCCCGCCGCCCTTGCGGTGCTGGCGGGCCGGCGCCCGCGGGACCGGAGAGCCCCGTGGGGCCGGAGAGCGGAGTCTGGCGGCTGCGGTGATGATGCCCATGGGAGGCCTCTCCTGTGAGTGCTTAGGACCCACCCTCCCGCCTGCCCCGGCGGGCCGGAATCACCCGATCGCGGTGATTCCGGCCCACCCAGCCGGCGAAAGTCCCGCAGCGGCCCCGGGAACGGCCTCAGAGGGCGTGGCTCACCCGTCACCGTGCTCGCCGCCATGCGGGCGCCCGCCCCGTCTGGACGCGGGCGGCCAGCGCTGTTCATGATGGAGCCGTGCACGAGGTCCGGTCCATCGTCGCGGTTGTCGAACGAGCGGGACTGCCGGCCGCCGACGGCGCGCGCTGGGCCGCATCGGCGCCCTCCCCGGACCCGGCTGCCTCGTTCGCGGCGGCATCCGCGGCGGTCAGCTCCTTCCTGGTACGCGGCGGCGAGCTTGCCAGGCGGCTGCCGGGGCGCCCGCGGCGCACCGCCGCCGAGCGGGACGCCGCCGAGACGATCGCGGGCCTGATGAACGACGCCCGGGAGCGGTACCTGACGGCTCACGCCGCCGCCCTGTATGACGAGCTCACCGCCGGGCGAACCGCGGCGCTGCGGGTCGAGGAGCTTCTCACCCGGGCCGCCGAACGTGTTCCCGGACTCGTCCCGGCACCCGCGGACCTGGCCGCCGAACGCGCACGCGAGCTCCCCGCCAAGGAAGGCGTCGAGCTGGCCCAGGGCACGTTCGTCGCGCGGGTGCTCGCCGTGCCCGAGCAGGGACGGCACCTGATCGGAGCCATGCTGCGGCCCACCGTCATGGCCCGCGAGCTGGCCGGGGAACTGCGGGCCGCCGGGCGCGTGGACCTCGGGCCGGTGCTGCTCCGCCGGGAGGGGCGGGCCGGCGTCCTCGAGCTGCGCAACCCGGAGCACCTGAACGCGGAGGACGGCACGACACTGGGCGCCACCGAGTGTGCCGTGGACCTGATCCTGCTCGATCCGGACATCGAGGTGGGGGTGCTGCGCGGCGGCGTGGTGGATCATCCCCGCTACCCGGGGGTGCGCGTGTTCGGGGCCGGGCTCAACCTCACCCACCTGTACGCCGGGCGCCTCGACTACCTCTTCTACCTGCTGCGCGACCTGGGCTACGTGCACAAGATCTACCGGGGGATCGCCGAGGACGCCGGCCGCCCCGACGTGACCGGCGAGAAGCTGTGGATCGCCGTGGTGGAGCGGTTCGCCGTCGGGGGCGCCTGCCAGCTGCTGCACGTCGTCGACCACGTGATCGCGGCCCGCGGCTCCCGGCTGTTCCTGCCCGCGCGCAAGGAGGGCATCATTCCCGGCGCGTCCAACCTGCGGTTGCCGCGCTTCGTCGGCGACCGGGCCGCCCGGCAGGCGATATTCTCCGGCCGCGAATGGACCGCGGGCGAGCCGGACGCCGCCGCGCTGTGCGACGAAGTGGTCGAGCAAACCGCCGTGGACCGCGCGCTCGCCGCCCGCATCGAGGCACTCACCGACTCCGGGCTGGTGAACGCGGTGGCCAACCGGCGGGCACTGCGCATCGGGCAGGAACCGCTCGACGTGTTCCGGGAGTACATGGCGGCGTTCGCGGCCGAGCAGGCGCGGTGCCATCTGAGCCCCGCTCTGGTCCGCAATCTCCAGGCGCACTGGAATGGCCGTGCCCGCGCCCGCTGACGAGGTGATCTGGGACCCGGCCGAGACGCTGCCGCGGGAACGGCTGGCGGAGATCCAGCTTGGCAGGCTGCGCGACGCGGTGGCCAGGGTGCTGCGTGGCCAGCCGCCCGGCGCCCGGCGGCTGGCCGCCGCCGGGATCACCGCCGCGGGGGACATCCGTTCGCTGGACGACCTCGCCCGCATGCCGTTCACCCGCAAGGCCGATCTCCGGGACCAGTACCCGTTCGGCATGATCGCGGTGGACCGCCGGCGGCTGGTCCGCGTCCACGCGTCCAGCGGCACGCACGGCAAGCCGACGGTGGTCGCCTACACCGGCTCCGACCTGGACGCCTGGACCGGGCTGATGGCGCGGTGCATGACCATGGCCGGGGTCAGGCCGGGAATGGTGGTACACAACGCCAACGGCTACGGCCTGTTCACCGGCGGCCTGGGCTTCCATCAGGGCGGTGAGCGGATCGGCGCCATGATGGTGCCGGTCTCGGCGGGAAACACCGCGCGGCAGGCCATGCTCCTTCGCGACTTCAGCGCCGAGGTCCTGGTCGCCACCCCGTCGTACGCCCTCGCCATCGCTCAGGTGCTCGACAGGACCGGCGGCGCGGCGGGCAACGCGCCGCCGCCGCGGCTGCGGCTTGGGCTGTTCGGCGGCGAGCCGTGGACCCGGGCGATGCGGGAGGAGATCGAGCGGCAACTCGGGCTGCGGGCCGTCAACTTCTACGGCCTGTCGGAGATGTACGGCCCCGGGGTGGCCGCGGAGTGCCTGACCGCCCGCTCCGGGCTGCACGTGAACGAGGACCACTTCCTCGTCGAGGTGGTGGATCCGGCCGGCGGGCGCCCCGTCTCTCCCGGTGCCGAAGGCGAGCTCGTTTTCACCGCGCTGACCAGCGAGGCGCTTCCGCTGTTGCGGTACCGCACCGGCGACATCGGGCGCGTTGACCCCGCTCCCTGCCGGTGCGGGCGGACCACCGCCCGCCTGGCCGGCCTGCGCGGCCGTCACGACGACATGCTCATCATCCGCGGGGTCAACCTCTATCCCTCGCAGGTGGAGCACGCGCTGCTGGAGGCCGGCGGCGTCACGCCGCACTACCGCGTGATCGTCGACCGGCCCGGCGCGCTGGACGAGCTGACCGTCGAATGCGAGCCGGCCCACGACGGCGGCCTCCCGCTGCTCCGGTCCCGCCTGGAAGCGGCGCTGCGGAACCAGACCGGCCTGCGCATCACCGTGGTGCTCGTGCCGCCGGGAACCATACCTCGCAGCGAGGGCAAGGCCGTCCGCGTCATCGACCGCCGCCGCGCCGGCCGGTGAGCGTTCACCGGCCGCCCGCGGCACCCAGCGGCGCCGGAACCGGGACCGGGCAGTCGTTTCCGTCCACCTGAGCGCCGACTCCCGCGGCGTGGCAGCGCGCTGGCAGTGTGCTGGCAGCATGGCCTGCTTAGCTGGACCGCGGGGCATCCCGAACATGGTGATGGGAGGTGCGAGCTGGATGAGACGAGATTTCGGCTGGCCGTAGCGCGAGCACTTCGAGTCGCGCCTGCCGCTGGAAAGGGGGTGATGAGATGCGTGGTGACCGTGAGTCCTGACAATCCCTGCCGCTGGTTGCCCTGGAACATGACTGGAGCAGATGACATGGACAGGGCGTCCTGATGGCCGGGCCGGCGGCGCCAGAGCGCGCCCGGTTCCGGGAGGTGCTCGGCGTCGCGGAATTCCGGGTACTTCTGCTGGCCCAGGCGCAGTCCCGGATCGGCGATCAGCTCGCCCGGGTTGCTCTG
>JAFAZE010000119.1 GCA_019239975.1 Streptosporangiaceae bacterium | reverse complement strand
CTATCTGTGGTTCCCCCGGCCGCCGTTCCCCGATCTCGGGTTTGGGTGCGATTCGTGTCGTTCTAGCAGCACGGATTGCACCCAAATCCGCCGAACCGCCCCCTGGAACAAATCCGCCGGGCCGGCCCCGGGAACCACAGACGCGCTAGGGCGCAGCATCGTGACCTAAAAGTAATCCGAGGTGAACGATAGGTGACGACCGGCGTCGGCTCGAGGCACGTGGCGCCGCCCACCGGGCGACGCCACCGTGGTCAGCGCGCCGAGACCCCCGCCCGGTACACGGCCGCCAGTCATGGCGGCCGCCGCGGTCAGCGAGGCGATCGTCCTGTTCGGCATCGCCGCCGTCACGACCCTGCGGCCGGTCCGCGCCGCCCTCCGTCCGACGCCCTCCGCCCGCCCGGGCCCCGCGGCGGCGGAGCCAGCGGTCAGGCCCGCTCGCATCATGGGTAAGCTTTTACCCAGCGGTCCATTCTCTCGGTCAGCCTGCGACGGCTCGCGCACGCCGCCGGGTCAAACATGCACATCTGGTCAGAACATGCGGCGCCGGTCAAACGCAGCGTCGCCAAAGCACAGCGTCGCCAAAGCACAGCGTCGCCAAAGCACGGCGTCGCCAAAGCACGGCGTCGCCAAAAGACAGATCCGCCAAAACAGAGCGTAGTCAAACACAGCGTATAAAGACAGAGCGTAGTCGAACAGAGCGCCGCTAAAACACAGCGTCGCCAAACGCAGGGAGCATCGTTGCCTGAGCGCACTCTTATCCTCATCAAACCTGACGGGGTACGGCGTGGCCTGATTGGTGAGGTTATATCCCGGATTGAGCGCAAAGGCCTGCGGGTCATCGCGATGGACCTGCGGGCCATCGACCGGGATACCGCCCAGACGCACTACGCCGAGCACGTCGGCAAGCCGTTCTTCGAGCCGGTGGTCGAGTTCGTGGCCTCCGGCCCCGCGGTCGCGCTGGTAGCGGAAGGTCCCCGCGCGATCGAGGCGTTCCGTGCCCTGGCCGGGGCGACGGACCCGGTGCGGGCGCTGCCCGGCACGATCCGCGGCGACTACGCGTTGGGAGTACCGGACAACATCGTGCACGGCTCCGACTCGCCGGAGTCCGCCGAACGAGAAATCAAGATCTTCTTCCCCGAACTCGTTTAGACCACCGCGGCAGCGGCCAAGGTAAAGAAACAAAGATCGCGCCGCTGTCCGCATCTCTCATAATCTCCTCAGAATTGCCCCGATGTTTCAGGGCCGGATCGGAAGGTTGCCGTTCCCGATGAGCAACGCACTGACGTTTCTCGGCCGCGACATGGCGGTCGATCTCGGCACCGCGAACACGCTGGTGTACGTGCGTGGCCGCGGAATCGTGCTGAACGAGCCGTCGGTGGTGGCGCTCAATACGAACAACGGGCAGATCGTGGCCGTCGGGGCCGAGGCTAAACGGATGATCGGCCGAACGCCGGGCAACATCGTGGCGGTGCGGCCGCTCAAGGACGGCGTGATCGCGGACTTCGACGTGACCGAGCGGATGCTCCGCTATTTCATCCAGAAGGTGCACCGCCGCCGCCACCTGGCCAAGCCGCGCATCGTCGTGGCGGTGCCGAGCGGCATCACCGGGGTGGAGCAGAGCGCCGTCAAGGAGGCGGGCCACCAGGCCGGCGCGCGGCGCGTCTACATCATCGAGGAACCGATGGCCGCCGCGATCGGCGCGGGACTGCCGGTCAACGAGCCGACCGGGAACATGGTCGTGGACATCGGCGGCGGCACGACCGAGGTCGCGGTGATCTCGCTGGGCGGCATCGTCACCTCTCAGTCCATTCGCATCGGCGGCGACGAGCTGGACCAGGCCATCATCACCTTCGGCAAGAAGGAGTACTCGCTGATGCTCGGCGAGCGCACCGCCGAGGAGATCAAGATGGCGCTCGGCTCGGCGTTCCCCGCGGCGGACGAGCCGCACGCCGAGATCCGCGGCCGGGACCTGGTCAGCGGCCTGCCGAAGACCGTGGTCATCTCGGCGGCCGAGGTCAGAAGGGCCATCGAGGAACCGCTCAACCTGATCATCGACGCGGTCAAGTCAACGCTCGACAAGTGCCCGCCGGAGCTGGCCGGGGACGTGATGGACCGCGGGATCGCGCTGACCGGCGGCGGCGCCCTGCTGCGCGGGCTTGACCAGCGGATCCGCGAGGAGACCGGGATGCCCGTGCACATGGCGGACAACCCGCTCGACTCGGTGGTGCTGGGCACCGGCAAGTGCGTCGAGGACTTCGATACCCTACGGCAGGTACTGGTTCCGGATCACCGCCGCTGAACGCCGCGCCCGCGGCGCTAAGCTGCAAAGTCCCGCACCTACAACACAGTTACCTAAACACGGGGCCGCTAGCACCCAGCCGCTACAACAAGGGGAAACTGGAGTTCCAGTGCACGACACACGGCGGACTCGCCTGGTCCTGGCCGTGCTGCTGATCGCGGCCGTCGCACTGATCACGCTCGATTTCAGGGACGGCGGGTCATCACCCCTGCACCGGGCCGGCGCGGACGTGTTCGGGCCGGCGGAACGCGTGGCGGGCGACGTCACCGGCCCGGTCGCCGGGTTCTTCGACTCGGTCACGGGTAACGACAGCGGCAAGGTAGCCGAGCTGCAGCGGCAGAACGCGCAGCTGCGGGCCGAACTGAGCGCGAGCCAGCTCGGCAGGTCCGACGAGACCGAGCTGCAGCGGCTGCTGCAGCTCGCGGGCCGCGGCGGCTACCGGATCGTCGCCGCCAGCGTGATCGCGGCCGGCGGTCCCTACGCCGACACGGTGACGATCGACGCGGGCAGCAGGGACGGGATCACCCCGGACGAGACGGTGCTGAACGGCAGCGGGCTGGTCGGCACGGTGACCGGGGTCAGCTCGACGACCTCTACGGTGCTGCTCGCCACCGACGCGTCCTCGACGGTCGGCGTGCGGATGGCCGGCACCAGCCAGATAGGCGCGGTGACCGGCACGGGCAGGAAGCTGTCCGGCGGCAGCGTGCTGCAGTTGCGGCTGTTCGACGCGAACGCGGCGCTGCACCCGGGGGAGGCGCTGGTGACGTTCGGCTCGGTGGGTGACCGGCCCTACGTGCCCGGGGTGCCGGTCGGCGATGTGACCAGCGTGACCAGCAACCCGGGATCGCTGACCCAGACCGCCACGGTCCAGCCGTTCGCGGACTTCACGGCGCTCGGGGTGGTGGGCGTCGTGATCGCGCCGCCGCGCACCAACCCGAGGGACTCCGTGCTGCCGCCCAGCCCTGCTGCGTCCGCGTCGGCGTCGCCGGCGGCCAAGCCCGCGGCCAGGAAGAGGCACTGAGATGCGGCGCGCGCTCGTCTCCGTGCTTGCGGTCGGCGCCGCGCTGATGCTCCAGCTCTCGGTCGTGAACAGGCTGCCGCTGCCCGGCGGCTCCGTCCCGGACCTGGTGCTGGTCACGGTCGCCGCGCTCGCCGTCATCGGCGGCCCGGCCGCGGGCATGCTGACCGGCTTCCTTGGCGGCCTCGCGCTGGACGTCGCGCCGCCGGGCAGTCACCTCACGGGCGAGTACGCGCTCGTCTTCTGCCTGGTCGGGTACTTGTGCGGGATGGCGGGCGCGCTGGGCGAGCGCGCGCCGCTGTCGGAGGTGGCGCTGACCGCGGCCGGCGCCGCCGCCGGTGAGGCGCTGCAGGCGGGGCTCGGCGTGATGGTCAGCGACCCGAGGATGACCTGGGCGGCGATCCGCCACGTGCTGCCCGGCGCGATCGTGTACGACGTGCTGCTGAGCCCGTTCGTGCTGTGGATCGTCGCGTCGCTCGCGCTGCGGTCCGAGGAGGCGCAGGAGGGCCCGCTCACCGGCGGGCAGGCCGCGCGCGCCCCGCGCGACGTGGTGGTGCCCGGCGCGCTGCGGCTGGCGGCGGAGGTGCCCAGGCTGCGGCTGGCGGGCGGTGGCGGCAGGCTGGCCGCCGCGGTGCCGGCGACGGCGGCCGGCAGGCGCGAGCCGAAGCTCGATCTGTCCGGCAGCAGGGGAGGAAGTTCTTTTCTCAGCAGAACGGGAGCGGGTCTCCCCGGGGGGCAGCCCTCCGCGTTCGGCGGCCGGACGCCAAAGGTCGGCTTCGCCTCGCGCGGCCGGTCGTTCCGCGGCGGCGGCGGCGTCATAGGCGGCGGTGTGCTCGGCGGCGGTGTGCCCGGCGCCAGTGTGATTCGCGGAGGCGCGCTCGGCCCCTCGCTGTTCGCCGGCTCCCGCCCGGTCTTCCGGTTCGCCGGCGGCCCGCGCAAGGGATGGCTGGCCGGGGCCACGCGCTCCGGCGCGCTCGGCGGGCCGCGGCCCGGCAGGACCGGCGGGCCGCGCGGCAAGACGATGCCCGGCAAGGCGCTGCGCGGCAGCGCGGGACGGCAGGGCTGGCTGAACGGCAGCTCCCAGCGCGCCAAAGCGCCCAGGGGCAAGACCCTGCGCGGCTCCGGGCTGAACCGGGGGGCGGCGCCCGGCAGGCGGCCCGCCGCGGCGGCGCCGCAGTTCCGCAGGCGCTCGCGCGGGGGGCTGCTCGCCGCCGTGCTCCCGTGGCGCCGGCAAAGGCAGCGTGTCGCGACACCCGGCCACGGCTGGCTGAACGCGAAGCGGCCGCGCCGGACCTGGCAGCGGAAGTCCCCTGGGCGCGGCTGGCTCGGCCGCACCCCTGGTCCTTACTCCCGGCGCCGTTCCGTGCGGTCCAGAATCGGGCGGCCCAGGATCGGAGGTTACCGATGATCGCGGTGTCCCGCCGGCGGCTGGTGGTGCTGTATCTCCCGGTGGCGGCGATGCTGATCACGCTGGGCGGCAGGCTGTGGTACCTGCAGGTGATGAACGGCACCGCGTACAAGCAGCTCGCCTCGGCGAGCCAGACGCGGAACATCGTCGTGCCGGCCGTTCGCGGGCAGATCTACGACGACGTGGGCAACCAGCTGGTCCGCAACCGTACGGCGCTGGTGGTCTCGGTGAACATGATGCTGCTGTCGCAGCAGAGCGACGGGGGCGTGGCCGAGCTGCACCGGCTCGCGCCGCTGCTCGGCATGACGTACAAGGAGCTGAACGAGAAGGTGCGGCTGTGCACGGCGAGCGTGCCGGCGCCGTGCTGGTCGGGCTCCCCGTACCAGCCGATCCCGGTCGACCAGCACGTGAGCGACCAGGTCGCGCTGCAGGTCATGGAGGAGCCGAAGCTGTTTCCCGGCGTGACCGCACAGGTTCAGCCGGTCGTCGAGTATCCGGGGCCGGACGGCGCGGACCCCGCCCAGGTCCTCGGCTACCTGCAGCCGATCACGCCGCGGGAGATCCAGCAGCGGCACCTGCAGGTCACCGGGTTCTCGGGCGTGGACCTGGTGGGTCAGGCCGGGCTCGAGGCGCGGTACGACTCCCAGCTTCGCGGGAAGCCGGGAACCCAGGTGGTGTCGGTCAACGCGGCGGGTGACGTGACCGGGACCGTCGGGCAGGCCGCCGCGACGCCCGGCGACGAGCTCATCACGAGCCTGAACTCCGGCGTCCAGGCCATCGCGCAGCAGGCGCTCGCCAGCGCGATCCAAAGGTCGCGGGCGGCCGGCAACCGGGTCAACCAGGGCGCGGCCGTCGTTATGACCACGACCGGCCGGGTCGTGGCGATGGCCAGCTACCCCGGCTACAACCCCAACATCTGGACGAACGGCATCACCGAGAAGCAGTTCAGCTACCTGTTCGGCACCGGGGCCGGCACGCCCGTCATGAACTGGACCACCCAGGGCCAGTACCCGCCCGGATCGACCTGGAAGGTCACCTCGACCGCGGCGGCGGTCGCCAGCGGGTACGGCATCAACGGGACCTACGACTGCCCGGCCTCGGTGACCATCAACGGCCAGCGGTTCATCAACGACGGCCAGCCGAGCCAGGGCCCGATGACGTTCTCGCAGGCACTCATCCAGTCCTGCGACACCGTGTACTACAACCTCGCCTACAACATGTGGCAGCAGGACAACTACCCGGCCAACTTCGTCGCCAGCCGGAACGCGCCGCTGCAGAAGATGCAGAAGATGGAGCTCGCCTGGGGGTTCGGCCAGAGCACCGGCATCGACCTGCCCGAGGAGTCGCTCGGCTCGGTGCCCACCCGGCAATGGCTGTACTGGCTGTGGAAGGACAACGCGCACACCGGGCAGAACTGGTGCAAGTACGGCAGGCAGAACGGGTCGTACGTCCAGCGGATCGAGTGGCAGGACTGCCAGACCGGCTACGTGTGGGAGCCGGGCCAGGCGGTGATCGCAGCGATCGGCCAGGGGTACGTGACCGTCACGCCGCTGCAGCTCGCGAACGCCTACGCGGCGCTGGCCAACGGCGGCACGCTGTACAGCCCGCGCGTCGGCGAGGCGCTGGTGTCACCCTCCGGCGGGGTGCTCCAGCGGATCAACCCGACGGTGATCAGGCACCTGCCGGTGTCGTCCTACACGCTGGCTTACATCCGCAGCGCGCTGGCAGGCGTGGTCACCCAGGGCACCGCGGCGGGCGCGTTCGCCGGTTTCCCGCTGAACAAGGTGTGCGTGGCCGGGAAGACCGGCACCGCGCAGATCTTCGGCAAGAACGCCACCTCGGTGTTCGCGTCGTTCGCGCCCTGCGATCACCCCAGGTACGTGGTGGTCGTCATGGTCCCGAACTCGGGGTTCGGCGCCGACACGGCGGCGCCCGCGGTCCGCGCCATCTGGGACGGCATCTACGGTCTCGAGGGCCACAAGGCGGCGCTGCCCGGCGGCCAGTTCCCCTCGTCGCTGCCGAAGGTGACCCGGTGAGCGGCGTCCGGTACCGGCTGGCGAGCACGGGTCCTTGCGGCCCGTGCGAGCGGCCGGTGGCCCGCAGGGCTTCCCGGACGCCGCGAGCTCCTGGGAGGGCACGGTGAGCGTCGGGCTGCGGTCGCGCGGCTCCGGGATACCGCGCGGCGCGTTCCGCGGCAGCGGCGCCCTCGGCGCGTTCGGCGCCCGGCGGCGGTCGCTGCTCGCCAGCGCGTTCGCCAAGAAGGGCTACCTGCGCCAGATGGACTGGGTGCTGGTCCTGGTGACCGGCGGCCTCGCCGCGCTCGGCACGCTGCTGGTGTGGTCGGCCACCGAGCCCGCCCTGCGGGCCGCCGGCGAGAACCCGCACACGTACCTGAAGAAGCAGCTGCTCTACGTGGCGATCGGCGCGGTGGTGATGTTCGCCCTGGCAGCGGTCGACCAGCGGCAGTTCCGGTTGTACGCGCCGGTCGTCTACGTCATGGCGCTGCTGGCCGTGCTGGCCGTGCTCACCCCGCTCGGCGACAGGGTGCAGGGCGCGACGGCCTGGATCAAGTTCCCCGGGTTCCAGGTCGAGCCGTCGGAGTTCGCCAAGCTCGGCCTGATCCTGATGACCGCGATGCTCCTGTCGGAGACACGGAGCTGGAGCCGGCGGCCCGGCCTGCGCGACGCGGGGCTTGCGATCCTCGCCGCCGCGCCGCTGATCATCGGCGTGGAGCGGGAGCCCGCGCTCGGAACGACGCTGGTGCTGACCGTGGTGCTCGCCATCATGATCGCGGTGTCCGGCATCCTGCTGCGCTGGGTGCTCGGCCTGGCGGCGGTGGCGGCGGGAACGCTGTACGCGGTCTCCGCCCTGCACCTGCTCAAGGGCTACCAGCTGACGCGGCTCACCGCGTTCCTGCACCCGTCCCAGGACCTGGCCGGTGCCGGGTACAACGGGTTCGAGGCGAAGATCGCCGTCGGCTCCGGCGGCATGTTCGGCCAGGGGTTGTTCCACGGCACGTTCATCGGCGGCAACTTTGTCCCGGCGCAGCAGACGGACTTCATCTTCACGGTCGCCGGCGAGGAACTCGGCTTCGTCGGCTGCGTGGTGATCATCTGCCTGCTCGGCATCGTGATCGTGCGTGCGATCCGCATCGCGGCCACGGCGGACGACCAGTTCGGCATGCTCGTCGCGACCGGCGTGGCGGTCTGGTTCGCGTTCCAGTCTTTCGTGAACATCGGCATGACGATCGGCATCATGCCGATCACGGGCCTGCCGCTCCCGTTCCTCTCCTACGGCGGCTCCGCCATCCTCGCCGACATGATCGCCATCGGCCTCCTCCAGTCCATCCACCGCCACCGATCCGTCTTCGATTAGCGCGGGTACCCTGAGTGAATGCCCGTCGAATCGGTCTACCCGGAGCTTGAGCCGCTGCTGCCGCTGGTGCGCAAGCCGGTGCAGTACGTGGGCGGTGAGGTCAACTCCACGGTCAAGGACTGGGACGCCACCGACGTGCGGTGGGCCCTGCTGTACCCGGACGCCTACGAGGTCGGGCTGCCCAACCAGGGCATCCAGATCCTCTACGAGGTGCTCAACGAGCAGCCGGGGGTGCTCGCCGAGCGGACCTACAGCGTGTGGCCGGATCTCGAGCAGCTGATGCGAACCCACGGCGTGCCGCAGTTCACCGTCGACGCGCACCGGCCGGTGACGGCGTTCGACGTGCTCGGCGTGAGCTTCGCGACCGAACTGGGGTACACGAACCTGCTGACCGCCCTCGATCTCGCGAAGATCCCTCTTTTTTCTTCCGAACGAACGCCGGCTCACCCCCTGGTCATCGCCGGCGGCCACGCGGCGTTCAACCCCGAGCCGATCGCCGGCTTCCTGGACGCCGTCGTCCTCGGCGACGGGGAGCGGGCGGTGCTGGCGATCACCGAGCGCATCCGCGAGTGGAAGCGCGCCGGGTGCCCCGGCGGCCGTGACGGCCTGCTGCTGGGGCTTGCCGAGGCGGGCGACGTCTAAGTGCCGCGGTTCTACGACGTGCATTACCTGCCCGACGGGCGGATCGGCCAAGTGGTGCCCAACCGCCCGGGGGTGCCGCTGTCGGTGCGCAAGCACACCCTGATGGACCTGGACGCCTGGCCGTACCCCAGGCGGCCGGTCGTGCCGGTGGCCGAGACCGTGCACGAGCGGTACAGCGTGGAGATCTTCCGCGGCTGCACCCGGGGCTGCCGGTTCTGCCAGGCCGGGATGATCACCAGGCCGGTGCGCGAGCGGTCGATCACCACGGTCGGGTCGATGGTGGCGGGCGGGGTCCGGGCGACCGGCTTCGCGGAGGTCGGTTTGCTCTCGCTGTCGAGCGCCGACCACAGCGAGATCAACGAGATCGCGGTGGACCTCGCCGACTGCTACGAGGGCACGAACACCGGCCTGTCGCTGCCGTCCACCAGGGTGGACGCGTTCAACGTGACGCTCGCCAACGAGCTCAGCAGGAACGGGCGCCGTTCCGGGCTGACGTTCGCCCCGGAGGGCGGGTCTGAGCGCATCCGCAAGGTGATCAACAAGATGGTCACCGAGGATGACCTGCTTCGCACGGTCACCACCGCCTACGCCAGCGGATGGCGTCAGGTCAAGCTGTACTTCATGTGCGGGCTGCCGACCGAGCGGGACGAGGACGTGCTCGCGATCGCGGACCTGGCCCGGCGGGTGATCGCGGCCGGGCGCGAGGCGACGGGGCGGCGCGACATCAAGTGCACGGTGTCGATCGGCGCGTTCGTGCCGAAGCCGCACACGCCGTTCCAGTGGGCGTCGCAGTGCCCGGCCGGCGTGGTGGACGAGCGGCTCCGCGCGCTCGGCGCGGCGCTGCGGTCGGACCGCGCCTACGGGCGGTCGATCGGGTTCAGGTACCACGACGGGGCGCCGTCGATCGTCGAGGGCCTGCTGTCCCGCGGCGACCGGCGGGTCGGCCGGGTGATCCTGGCGGCGTGGCGGGACGGCGCACGGTTCGACGGGTGGAGCGAGTACTTCTCGTACGAGCGGTGGGTCGCGTCGGCGGCGCTGGCGCTGGCCGGCGATCCGGTGGACCTGGACTGGTACACTACGCGCGAACGTGAGTATGACGAGATCCTCCCGTGGGATCATCTGGATTCTGGACTCGACCGTGACTGGCTCTGGCAGGACTGGCAGGACGCGGTGGCCGCCGGCGGCGCGGCCGAGGTGGAAGATTGCCGCTGGACGCCGTGTTATGAGTGTGGAGTGTGCCCCGCGATGGGTACGGAGATCCAGACGGGTCCGACCGGGGAGCGGATTGACGGAAAGCGCTTGCTTCCCGTGTTGACGGACGGCGGGAGATAGGCGTGAGCAAGCCGGCGCCACGTGGTGCTACGAGGGGGGCGCCCCCTCGTCCCAGCAGCGCGAGAACCCCGCTACCTGCGGTGCAGCATCTGCTGGTCCGGTATGCTAAGCGCGGAAAGATGCGTTTTGCCAGCCACAGAGATGTGGCGCGGGCTTTCGAGCGCGGAGTGCGCAGGGCAGGGCTGCCCGTCGCCTACTCCGCCGGATTTACCCCGCATCCGAAGATCTCCTATGCGGGAGGCGCCCCGACCGGGGTGGCGAGCGAGGCTGAGTACCTGAGCCTGGCGCTGACCACCCGGCACGGGATGGCAGCCGTACGGGAGAGACTGGACGCGGCGCTGCCTGATGGGATTGATGTGATCGACGTCACCGAGGATGCCGGGGGGTTTCCGGCCAGCCGGCTTTCGGCATCGGAGTGGCAGGTGATCCTTCCCGGCTTGGCCCCGGACAGCGTAGCGCCAGCGGTACAAGAGTTTCTCGCCCTCGAGCACGCTCCTGTGGAGCGGCTCACCAACAAGGGCGTGCGGCACATGGATGCCCGGTCCGCCGTGCTCGCACTCGACGTGCGGCCAGGATCCGGGGATGCGACCTTGCGCATGGTCGTCCGGCACACCGTGCCGGCCGTGCGGCCAGATGACGTTCTCACCGCGCTGCGCGACGTCTCCGGCGTCGTCCCCGCGGCGCCGCCGCTGATGACGCGGCTGGCCCAGGGGCCCCTCGCCGACCTCCCGGAGATGTCATGACCGCGCGGGGAAACGTGAGTGTGACAAGAACCCAACCTGGGCGCTGCGGCCCGCTTCGTGACAGCGCCACGCGTGTTAGCTTCCCGCGTGGCGGCTCCGTGCGCGGCCCAGCCCAACGAACACAAAGTGCCCTTGTGCGGCGCGCGGTCCCGAACGGCGCGCCCGGGGGCCTGACTGGAGATTGCCCGTATGCTCGAGAGCGAGCTGAACAATCAGAATGCCGGCGACGGTGAGTCCAACGGACGTGACGCCGGCCAGGCCGCGGCCGTACCCGCGGCCGTCTTCCAGGCGCCGCAGGTTCTGTTCCAGGCGCCTCCGCCTCCCGCTCCGGTAACCGGCGGCTCTGCCGGTTCCGAATCCGGTCAGGGCGGCGGCGCCGGCGATGGCGGCTCCGCGGACGGCGGTGCCGCGGCCGACCGCCGGGGATCGGCGCGTGGCGGCACCGCACGGTCCAGGACTTCCCGGGCCGTGAAGGGATCCGGCTCCGATGAGGATCACGCCAGGTCCGGTGACCGGGGCGACGCCGGCCCTGCCGGCGACACCGGCGGCGACGCCGGCCGTTCCGCCGCCGACAAGACGGCCGGCGCCGGTTCCGGCGCTGGGCAGGCCGGCGACGTGGGCGACGTCGAGGACGGGCCGGGCGGCCGCCGCCGCAGGCGGCGCAACACCCGCACCCGCGGCAAGCCGGACGGAGCCGGAGACGGCGCGGACGCCGACGGCCAGGACGTCGCGGCCGCGCCTTCCGGCCAGGCGAAGGGCTCCGCCCAGGCGAAGGCGCAGGCCGGGGACGACGAGGGCGCCAGAGCGGCCCTGTCCGCCCGCGGTGAATCCGCCGACGACACCGGTGACGCCGAAAGCGGCGAGGACGGGGACGCCGGCGCGGCCGACGAATCCGGGTCCGGGCGCCGGCGCAGGCGCAAGCGCCGCAGGAGCTCCGCGGACGGTGACGTTCCCGCCCCGGACGACCCGCCGGACACCGTGGTCCACGTGCGCGAGCCGCACAGCCTCGCCGACGACGTGCGGTCCGTGAAGGGCTCCACCCGGCTGGAGGCGAAGAAGCAGCGCCGGCGCGAGGGCCGGGAGTCCGGCCGCCGCCGCCCGCCGATCGTCACCGAGTCGGAGTTCCTGGCGCGGCGTGAGTCGGTCGAGCGGACGATGGTCGTCCGGCAGCGCGGCGACCGCACCCAGATCGCGGTGCTCGAGGACGGCGTCCTGGTCGAGCACTACGTGAACCGGACCACGCACCAGTCGTACGTGGGCAACGTCTACCTGGGCAAGGTGCAGAACGTGCTGCCCTCGATGGAGGCGGCGTTCGTCGACATCGGCAAGGGCAGGAACGCCGTGCTCTACGCCGGCGAGGTCAACTTCGACGCCAGCGGGCTCGAAGGGCAGCCGAAGCGCATCGAGTCGGCCCTCAAGGCCGCCCAGTCCGTGATCGTGCAGGTCACCAAGGACCCCGTTGGGCACAAGGGCGCGCGGCTGACCAGCCTGGTGAGCCTGCCCGGCCGGTATCTCGTCTACGTGCCCGGCGCGTCCATGACCGGCATCAGCCGCAAGCTTCCCGACACCGAGCGGAACCGCCTCAAGCAGATCCTCAAGAAGGTGATGCCGGAGAACGCCGGCGTGATCGTGCGCACCGCGGCCGAGGGGGCGTCCGAGGAGGAGCTTGCCCGCGACGTGGCGAGGCTGGCCGCCCAGTGGGAGAACATCGAGCGCAAGGCCAAGACGGCCAGCGCGCCGGCCCTGCTCTACAGCGAGCCGGACCTGACGATCAGGGTCGTCAGGGACGTCTTCAACGAGGACTTCAGCGAGCTGATCGTGTCCGGCGACGAGGACTGGGACGTGATCGACGAGTACGTCCGGTACGTCGCCCCGCACCTCGCCGGACGGCTCGGCCGCTGGCCGGGGGACTCCGGCGCCGGCGGCCAGGACGTGTTCGCCGCGTACCGGATCGACGAGCAGCTCGCCAAGGCGCTCGAGCGCAAGGTGTGGCTGCCCAGCGGCGGCTCGCTCGTCATCGACAGGACCGAGGCGATGACGGTCATCGACGTCAACACCGGCAAGTTCACCGGCCAGGGCGGCAACCTCGAGGAGACGGTGACCCGCAACAACCTGGAGGCGGCCGAGGAGATCGTCCGCCAGCTCCGGCTGCGCGACGTCGGCGGGATCGTCGTCATCGACTTCATCGACATGGTGCTGGAGAGCAACAGGGAACTGGTGCTCCGCCGCCTGCTCGAGTGCCTGGCCAGGGACCGGACCAAGCATCAGGTCGCCGAGGTGACCTCGCTCGGCCTGGTGCAGATGACGCGGAAGCGGGTGGGCGCCGGGCTGCTGGAGGCGTTCTCCGAGCCGTGCGAGTGCTGCAACGGCCGGGGCCTGATCATCACGCTCGACCAGCCCGAGCAGCAGGGCCACCGTTCCGCCCCGGCAACCGGCTCCGCGCACCGCCGCTCCGGTTCCGGCCAGGACGGCGGCCGCGCCGGCCGGGACAACGGGAGGAACGGCCATTCCGACCGCAAGCCGGGCCAGGACAACGGCCGCGGCGCCCGGCGTGACGACCGCCCCGCGGCCGATCGTCCGGCGGCAGCCCCTGCCGCCGGGCCGAACGCCGCGGAGCCTGTGGCAGCGGACGCCGCGCCGGCCGATGCCGCGGCCGCCAGTTCCGTGCCCGCTGACTCCGTGCCCGCTGACTCCGCACCCGCCTCGCCCGTGGCCGCCACGCCGGGCCGCCGGACAAGGGCAGGCTCGGCCGTCGCGCGGCGCGCCAGCACCGCCGACCCGGCACCGGCCGCGGCGCAAGCCGAGGAGACGGTGGCCCTGCCGGTTACGTTCTCCGACGCCATAGCGGCCGCCGACGCCGCCGTGGCGGGGGACATGGATGCCACCGCCGAAGCCGCCCAGGACGCCGACTTGGGCACCTCCCGCCGCGCACCGCTGATCCGCCGTCGCCGCCGCAAGACCGCGCCGGACGCCCCCACCGCCGATCCCGGCGACCCCGGTCCAGCCGCGGCAGGCCAGCCCGCCGACCAATCCTGACAGGCTTGTCGCCGCGCCCGGCCGCAGTCATGATCACGGGCCAAAAGACACCGTATGGGGTGCATTTTGACCCGTGATCTTGGGGCGGATGCCGAGCCGCTCAGGCGAAGGACCGTTCTAGCAGTTCCCCGGCGCAGTCGCAGGAGCCGGGGTCACCGACGGCCCACACGCGCCCGCTGGTGTCCACGGCCACGTGGCTGACCTCCAGCTGCCCCCTGCTGGTGTTCGCCTCCACGCTCGGGGCGGAGCTGAACGTGTCATAGGAGCCCTGCAGCGAGCCGGCGAGGGAGAACAGCAGCCCGAGGCCGGTGCTGGTGTTGACGAACCACATCGCCGATCCGCCGACGCTCGCCTGGCCGGCCGGGCTGCACGGCGACAGCCCCATGTCGAACGCATTCACGCCGACCTGGGACCAGCCGCTGTTCGCGCCGCCGTTCATGATCCACACCTTGCTGTCGGAGCCGTTGACCACGGGGTCGCCGTTGGCCGCGACGTCGATCTCCTCGCCCGAGCCGGCGTTGGGCGTCCAGGTGGACCCGTTCCATGACCAGACCTCGAAGCTCCCGTTCTGGGTGTTGGTCCCGATGACCCAGACGGTCCCGTTGGCCGCGACGGCGATGTCGCGGGCAAGCCCGGTGGGCAGCTCCTGGAAGGAGCCGTTCACCAGGTGCCAGATATTGCCGCTGAAGTCGACGATCCACGGATTGCCCTGCGCGTCGACCGCGATCCGCTTGCCCCCGTGGTTGAAGACCTCGGCGCCGCTGCCGCCGGAGATCCGTACGGTGGTCCCGGTGCTGCCGGGCGTTCCGGTGATGTACCAGACCGACCCGTCGAGCCCGGCGGCCACGTCGTTGACGTTGGCCGCTCCGGTATCGATCCAGGTGTCGGTGGCCGGGGTGTTCGAGATGTAACCCGGGGGGCAGGCCGGCGGGTTGGAGCCACCGCCGCCACCGCCGCCACCGCCCCCGCCGCCTCCGCCGCCCCCGACGGGGCGGCTCGCCGTCTGCGCGAGCGCGGCGCTGGTGGTGGTCAGCTGAGCTATGGCGGGAAGCAGCGCGCCCACCATAAGAATCGTCAGCAATCGTCTGATGTGCCGCATGGCACCTCCTCATTTGCCGGCCCGGGCATCGCAGCCAGGGCGCCGGGCACCACGCTAAGCAGCACCCGAGCGCGATGTCCTGTCGGCAAATTGGCCGGCATACGGCCGGAACGGGGTGCGGCAGATAAAGTTGGCGATCGGGCGCGGAGGCCGGATGCTGGGCGCATGCCGTGGACACGGTAATCACCTGGTAGGCTTGATTACCGACCCCGGTGGCTGTGCTCTGGACCGGGGGACCCTCCCCGGGGACCCCCTGCGCGGCCTGCGGTCGTCCATGCAGGGGCATGCAACGTAAGGCATGCGAGGTTCAGCGCGAGCCCGTCGCGAGTTCGGGGCACGCACAAGGAAGAGAGAGTTCTCGGGTGTACGCGATTGTGCGCTGCGGCGGCAGGCAGGAGAAGGTCGCCCTCGACGACGTACTCAACGTCGACAAGCTGACAGGTGAGACCGGTGCGAGCGTCACGTTCCCGGCGCTGCTGGTGGTGGACGACGGCACGGTCATCAGCGACCCCGCCGAGGTCGCGGGCTACCAGGTCACGGCGGAGATCCTTGGCGACGCCGCCGGACCCAAGATCAACATGATTCATTACCGGAACAAGACCGGCTACCGGCGCAGGCTCGGCCACCGGCAGCGGTACACGCAGGTCCGGATCACCGAGATCGCCGGGCCGAAGAAGGCGGGGAAGAAGGGCTGAGATGGCACACAAGAAGGGCGCGTCCTCCAGCCGCAACGGCCGGGACTCGAACGCGCAGCGGCTCGGCGTGAAGCGCTTCGGCGGCCAGTTCGTGAACGCGGGCGAGATCATCGTGCGCCAGCGCGGCACCCACTTCCACCCCGGCACCGGCGTCGGCCGTGGCGGCGACGACACCCTGTTCGCCCTGGTCGGCGGCAAGGTCGAGTTCGGCAGCCATCGCGGTCGCCGCGCCGTGAGCGTCGTACCCGCGGACGAGGCGGCGGACCGGCCGTCCAAGGCGGCGGTCTAGCCGGTCGCGGGAGCAATCACCGAGCAGGGCGGGCCGGGTCACCCGGCCCGCCTTTTGCATGAAAGGAAAGGGCAATGGCGGAGTTCGCTGACCGGGCCGTGCTGCGCGTCCAGGCGGGCAACGGCGGCAACGGCTGCGCCTCGATCCACCGCGAGAAGTTCAAGCCGCTGGGCGGCCCGGACGGCGGCAACGGCGGTCGCGGCGGCGATGTCGTGCTGGTCGTCGAGCCGGGCGTCACCACGCTGCTGGACTACCACCACTCGCCGCACCGGCGGGCCGCGGCCGGCAAGGCCGGGCAGGGGAGCAACCGCAGTGGCGCCGACGGCGCCGACGTCGTGCTGCCGGTCCCGGACGGCACCGTGGTGACCACCCTCGCCGGCGAGCCGATCGCCGACCTGGTCGGGGCGGGCGCCCGTTACGTGCTGGCCCGCGGTGGCCGCGGCGGTCTGGGCAATGCCGCGCTGGCCTCGCCCCGCCGCAAGGCCCCGGGCTTCGCGCTGCTCGGCGAGCCGGGCGACGAGTGCTCGGTGGTCCTGGAGCTCAAGTCCGTTGCGGACGTGGCCCTGGTGGGCTTCCCCAGCGCAGGCAAGTCCTCGCTGATTGCGGCGATGTCCGCGGCCCGGCCGAAGATCGCCGACTATCCGTTCACGACCCTGATCCCCAACCTCGGGGTCGTGCAGGCCGGCGACCGACCGCCGTTCACGATCGCCGACGTCCCCGGGCTGATTCCGGGCGCGAGCTCCGGCAAAGGCCTCGGCCTGGAGTTCCTCCGGCACGTGGAGCGCTGCAGCGTGCTGGTGCACGTGCTCGACGGCGCGACGCTCGAGACCAACCGCGACCCGCTCTCCGACCTCGACACC
>JAFAZE010000061.1 GCA_019239975.1 Streptosporangiaceae bacterium | reverse complement strand
GGCGATCTTCCAGCCCGCCCGGGCCAGCCGCTGCATCAGGACCGAGCCGCCCGCGCCACAGCCGACGATGACGAGATCGATCTCGTCATCGTCGGAAAACCTCCGCATGTCGTGACGGAGACGGTGATTGGCCCGGGTGCCATCATTGGGCAGCAGCCAGGCCGACTCGTTGCGGGCGCGGACGCGGTGCTCCCGGCTGGGCATCAGTCTCCCTTCCTGACGGGGTCGATGGCGGGCTGCGCATCCCGGACTTCATACGGTTCGAGCTTGTCCACGCCGATGTTTTTGTAGCCGCGCGGGTAGGCCGGTCCCGGGAAGCCGATCTCTGCCCAGGCCGACGGGTGGGAGTAGAAGGCCGTGCACGCGTACCTGGTCCACAGGCTCCAGACGTGCTTGGCCGGCAGCCCGTGCCAGGTGCCGCCGGAGGCCTGATCCTGGACCGCCTGGACCAGATCCGCCCGGTCAGCCTGCGGAGCCTCGGCGAACGTGGTGCCGCAGCGCCCGGCGGCGTCGGCGTCGAGGAACGAGAGCGTGTCCCGCCACGCCTGGCCGTCTTCGGGCATGTCGGCGTACCGCCAGCCGTCGGTCTCGCCCGCCGCCAGCCGGGCGTCGATCATCTGCAGCACCGGCACCCTGGGCTCGTCGTGCTGGTCGAGGAGCAGGCCGAGCAGGGCCGCGGCGCAGGCTTCCTCGGCGGCGGTGAAGAACTTGATGGCCGGGGGCGTCCCGGTCCTCGACGTCACCAGATCCGCGGTCACCTGGTCCCAGTGCGGGACCTGGCTCAGTACGCCGAAGCCGGGGAACCGGTTGTCCACGCCCGACGGCGCGCCGCTTCCGGCCCGATGACGGCCGCCTGTCCCGGGACGGCCAGTCACTTTTCCCGCCGCAGGACGGCCGCGAGCAGTCCCATCCCGCCCACGATGGTCACCAGCAGCGGGGCCAGCAGCGGCGGCCCCATTTCGATGTTGTACCGGGCGTTCTTCCAGCCGCCGGGCTTCTGGGCGATGCCGCGCGCGTGCAGGTATGTGCCCTGCAGACCGTTCGCGACGATGGCGGCTGAAGCGATGGGCAGCGCCGTCTTCGCCATCCGGCGGCTGAGCACTCCCGCGGCGCCAGCCGCGGCGCCCACCGGCCCCAGGGCCACCGGTATCCACATCATCTTGTTCCCGAAGCTCGCGCTGTCGTGCTCGAAATAGATCTCCGCCGCTGTCACCAGCGCCCCCACCCCCGTGAGGGCCGACAGGCTGCGCTCGAAATGCCCGGTCTGCACATTGCGCACCATCCGGTCGATGCCGTGCTCGGTTCCGGCGACCGCTCCGTGACGCGCGCGGCGAACTGTCATCTGCTCTCCTCCTGATTCCCGGCAGAGGCACAGGGCTCCCGTCGCACGGTTTCTCCCTCTCACTCCCGGCTCCCGACCGGGCACTACCCCCAACGGGCACGCCTAACCTGTCCCGGGCACTGCATGCCCAGGCGGCCCGAAGCGCCCGCTTCGGGCCGGCGGAATCTCGTTATGGGTGGTGGCACCCATGGGAAGTTGGGTGGTGGCCGGCTGCCGCGGGGACTGGCGTCGCCATAGCGTCTTACGCATGAAGAACATTCGCTACGCAATCGCCGCCGCGGTCACCGGGGCACTCACGCTGGCGGGCTGCACGGCAGCGGTGGCCGCCTCGGGAACCGCCAAGACGGGTGGGAGCAACCCTGCTGTCCCGCCTGTCCCGACTCATGTCACCGTCTACAGCGTCAACAGTGACGCCCCCGTCTTCTCGGCCGTCGTCTCCGGCCCCACCGTCGGCGACTACGGGCGCGCCGAGCAGGTTGCGCCCGGCAGCACGGTCCCCACTGCGCACGGCGGCGAGCTTTTGCTGAAGCTGGCGCACGGCACGTTCCGGGTCAGCGTCGCGGACATCGACACGAAGTTCACCGAGGCCCTTGGCCCGGCGACCATCCGCAGCACCTGCTCGGACTATGTGAGCGTCCGTGACAACGTTCCGATCGTGCCCGGATCGGGGACCGGCGCCTACCGGGGGATAGCCGGCACCTTCGCCGCGACCCTCACCGTCAACGAGCTCCACCCCACCCCGTGCAACAAGGTGGTGAGGCTCTTCCGCCAGCTCATCTGGCTCAACGGCGCGGGGAAGATCACCCGGCACTGACCTCCCCGATCCTCCCCACTCCGCGCGTGGCGGCGGCCCGGTAACCCGGCCCGCCGCCACGCGCACTTACCAGAACGCAGACGGGACTCACAGCAGCAGGACGCCATCGCATCCCCTGGCGCCTGGATGAGTTGGTCACCATGGCTTTCCTCGTGGTGCTCGAGTCGATGACCCGGCCCAGCGGGTCGCGTTCATCCTGCACGACGTCTTCGGCTACCCCTTCACCGAGGTGGCCGGCATCGTCGGCCGCACGCCGGCGCCGAGCAGGTCGCGCGCTACCTGGCCGACCTCGCCGCCATAACATCCGGCAACGTGACGATCCTGGCGCCGGGTCGCGGCTGACCTGGCCGCCCGCCCTGCTGTCGCCGACCGGGCCAGTGTGTCTGCTGGTAACGGGGGGGACTGTAATTTCAACGGTGTAACTCCCGAGACGGAGGAGACAGCAGATGACCGACGTGACACAGGACCGGGACCAGGCCGGGGCGGAGCTGTCGGCGGGCGATGAGCAAGTCCTGCGCGAGCTCACCGAGCGGGCACGGGCCAG
>JAFAZE010000024.1 GCA_019239975.1 Streptosporangiaceae bacterium | reverse complement strand
TGTGAGTGCGGCGGGTGCTCCTGCCACCCGCCCGCCCCGATGACCGATGAGGCCCGGGCCCGGCTGCGCCGCACCCTGCTGTCCATGGCCATCGACGCGCTGTCCGGCCCCGCCGGGCTGGCGGCCTACCTGCGCACCCGGGTGCTGGGCGCCCCGTTCAGCACCGCGAGCCTGCCGCTGGACGTAGGCGCCGCGGACACCATCCCGGCGCACATCCGCCGCGCGGTCCTCCTGCGCGCCCGCGGGCGGTGTGAGTGGGCGGGGGGCTGTGACCGGCCCGCCGCCACCTGCGAAGTGCACCACCTGATCCCCCGCGCCGACGGCGGCCCGACCAGCGTGCGGTCCTGCATTTTGCTGTGCTCGTATCACCATCAGGTGTGCGTGCACCGGTGGGGGTGGACCATCATCTTGCACCCCGACGGCACCACCGAGGCCCGCTCCCCCTGCGGACAGGTGCTGCACAGCCACGGGCCACCCGCCCGAGCGGGGTAAGGCCCCCCACGGCAAGGAAACGCGTTCTTCGGCCTACTGAGTGTGATCACCTGAACTCGCCCCGGGTTGACCCCTTTCGTCGCGAATTTCGGCCCTGTATGAGTCGTGATCTCGCCTGGAGGGGTAGGCCGGCGTGTCGTCGCGGATTCTGGCCCACCCTGGATCTGATCTTCCCGCCGGTTCGGCTGGCGGCTGAGGGCAGGGATGGCGAGGTCGCGTGCGGAGCTATCCGAGCAGATCAGCAGAGGCTGGCGGGCCGGGGATCCTCGATCCGGGAGCTGGCGGCCAGGCATCATGTGCACCGGCGGACGGTGCGGCAGGCGCTGGCCGGTGCGGTCCCGCCGCCTTCCGCGATTACGGGCGCACCATCGCGACTACGGGCGCACCACCGCCAGCTCCCGGGTCATGATCAGGAATCAGGTGATGAAATCGGACAGCATCATCCGCGGTGTGGTGAGAGCGTTCGGTGCGGTGACGTGGAGGACACGCGGATTCATCAGCACGACGTCACCGGGGTGACCGCAGAGCTCGGCGACGTGAACGTGTGTGTCTTCGACGACGGCGCCGTCATCGAGGTACCGGCGGAGCTGGTCCCTGTCCGTGATGGATTCGCGCCATAGACCGGCGAACCAGGTGTACTCGCCAGCGAGGACGGATTTCATTTCGCCGGTTCTCATGAACCCGCCCGCCCGCTGACAGAGCTGCCAGGTGACGCGGTGCGAGCCGGGCATGACCAGCGTTCCGCCGCCTCGGGGCAAAACCTCGTCGAGGAACGTGAAGGCGACGAGGCCGGGTATCTCTCCGGTAGACCACTGGTGGGAGTCGACGTGCCAGCCTGCGGCCGGGATCGCCCACTCTCGGCCTGGGTCTGGGAAGGTGACCAGCGGGTGGCCCCAGTGCGCGGGCGGATTCCAGCCACCCGGTCCCAGAAGGCCGGTTATGGGCCCGGCCAGATGCTCGCTCAGCTCGCTGAAGGCACCGGTCCGCATCAGTGTCTTGAAGCGAGTGCGGCCGTCGATCGCCTTCCAGGTCGTGGGATCGTCTTGCCGCCGGCCGTGCATGGCCGACAGGAATGCCCACAGGCGGTCACGCATGGCCAGGGCCGTGGCCGCCGGCACCGTCTGGGGCAGGCGAATGAGGCCTTGCTGCTCGAACTCGGATACCTGCAGGTGGGTCAGCATCTCTCAGCGCTCCTGGCTTCGGCCGGACCGGCGATGTGAGGTCAGCGTGCCCGGTGGCTGCGCGCGCCGCGGTTCGGGCATGCCCGGGTCTGGGCCCGGGTGCTGGCCGGTGGCGGCGGGCTGCAGGCGGGCCAGGTAGTGGGTCCAGCCGCTGACGTGCCCGGGCCGCTGGTCCGCGGGGAGGTCGCGGTGCTCGAGGTCGACGCGGGTGCCCCCGTCGCAGGCCGTGAGCCGGACCTCGACGGTGCTGGCGCCCGGCGGCAGGTGATCCGAGCCGGCGTAACCCCAGCTGACGAGGATACGGTGCGGGGGGTCGAGCTGAAGGTAGTGGCCACGCACCGGCACGCCCTTGATGTCGAGGACGAAACGGCCGCCGGGCCGCGCCTCCAGCAGCGCGTGGTCACCCATCCAGCTGACGATCGCCTCCGGCCGCGTGAAGTACTGATACACCCGCTCGGGCGGGGCGTTGATGTGCACGGTGGCGGTGACCGGCTCAGCCATCGTCACTCTCCACGGCCCGCTTGAGCCGCTGCAGGCTGTCGGGCCAGAACTCGGCGAGGAACTCCCGCAACGCGGTCAGCCCCTCGGGTCGCACGACATAGAGCCGACGCTGGCCCTGTGCGCGGACCGCCACCAGCCCCGCCTCCCTGAGCACCTGCAGATGCTGGGAGACGGCCTGCTGGGTGATGTCGAACTGGGCGGCGATCTCATTGACCGACCGCGGCTGGTCACGCACCAGCCGCAGGATGTCCCGCCGCCGCGGCTCCGCCAGGGCGCGGAAGGCTGCCTCGCTCACCGTGCCAGGATAACAGGGACTCCAACCATTGACTTGTACAAGCAGTTACTTGTAGCTTGGCAAACATTCAAACACGACGGGAGGAACCCATGGACTCACACGGCACCGCGGCGATCGTTCGCGCCTACTACGACTCCTGGACGTCCAGGGACTTCGCCCGGGCGGTCGCCCTGCTCGACGGCCGGCTGACCGTCGAGGTGCCGGTCAACGACTACCCGACCGCCGAATCCTTCGGCGCGGCGCTGAAGGCCTTCGGCTCGATGGCCGCGAGCGTGCGCCTTCTGGCCGAGATGAGCGCCGGAAACGAGGCCATGCTGCTCTACGACATGGATGTCGTACCACTCGGCACGCTGCGCGTCGCCGAGCACTTCACCGTGGCCGGCGGCAGGATAACCCGCATCCGCCAGATCCACGACACCGCGGCCATCCGCGCCGCCGGCCTGGCCGGGCACGACGATCCGGCTGGCGCCCGGTGACCGGCTATGCGCGGCGCCTGGCCATAGGGGCGGCGCGCGAGCGCGTCTTTGACCTCATCGCCACGCTCGATGGCCCCCGTCGCTGGTGGACCACCATGGTGAGCGGCTCGGCGGACCCCGGCGGCGAGCTGTGCTTCGGCTTCGCCGGGCTGGATGAGGAGATCGTCATGCGTGTCGACGCCGCCCAGCCGCCGTCGGCGCTCCAGTGGTCGTGTGTCCGGCACACCCGGGGTGACGAGTGGACCGGCACCACGCTGCGGTTCGAGCTCGCCGAACGCGGGCCGCGCGCGTGCGCTCTGGACTTCCGCCACACCGGGCTTCCCGCCGAGCTCGTCGCGGACGGATGGGAGCACTTCCTCGGCAGCCTCGCGGCCTGCGCGGAACGGGGCAGGGGAAGACCGTTCGGGTCATCTGCATAGTTCGGTAACGCGGTTCAGGTAACGGCGTGTGCTGATTCATGACAGTATCTACGGGTTCCGGAGTTACTTGTGAGGCCAGCGGCTATAGCTGAAGGAGCTGATGGTGGCGGGCGTGCCGTGGTCGCAGATCCTGATCACGCTGCTGGTTGCCGTGGCCGCGGGCTGGGTGAGCCTGCTCTACCGGTACCGCGGACGGGGGCGCCCGTTCGGCTCCGCGCGCGCCGCCGGGTGGGCGCTGGCCGTCATCGCCGCGACCGGCGGCGCGGCCGCCGCCGTCGCGCTGGGCCTGCCCACGGCCGTCGCGCAGCTTCCTCCGGAGACCATAGCGGTCTTCGTTCCCACGCTGCTGTGCGCGGGGCGTGCGATGACCGCCGAGCCGCCGGTCGATCGCGCGGTCTGGTACCCGATCGTGACCGCCGGCGTCACGATCCTGCTCGACCACCTGGACCAGCAGATGTACGCCGACCGGGACGCGTGGTGCCGGGCCAGGGTCAGCCGGGAATGGAGCCTCGAACAGCTGGAGGACATCGCCTGGGACGTTCACGCCACCCTGGCGGCGCGCACCCGTGACCACGGGCGGCTCAGCAGGCTTCGTTCGGACTTCGACGGCGTGTCCGAGGCGGTCGCCCGGGCGGAGCGCGCCCGGGATACCCGGGAAGCGCGGCGGGCGCGGCACGCCGCCGACCAGGCTCTGGTGTCGATGCTGGGGCGCGCCTATGACTGGGGGTACACCGACGTGAGCGCCTTCCGCGGCGCGCACGGCGAGACTGGAGCGCGCTCGCTCAGCGCGCCGCGTCCCCGCTGACCGCGCCCCCGCTAGCCACGGCCGAACCTGCCGTGGGCCGGGCCGCCGGGCTTGTTCGCCACGAGCTCGACCTCGAGGCGCGCGTCAAGCGCCGCGCAGACCGCGGCCAGCGTGCGCAGCGTGAGGTTCTCGCCGCCGGACAAGATCTGCGAGACCCTTCCGGGGGTGACGTCGAGCCGCTGCGCCAGCTCCCGCTTGGTGACGCCATGCTCATCCATGTACCAGCTGACGGCCGTCGTCAGCTCCCGGGCCAGGCGGGCCGATTCGTAGTCGGCGTCAGCCCCCGGCCCGCCGCCGGGCGCGCCGTGTTCACCTCGCATCACGAGCAGCCACCTCCCGTTCAGTTCAGCTCGAAGTATTTTAGCTCTAGCTAAACATTTAGGCAAGCCTAAACCATCGCGCGGCAGCTACGCTCGCCTCATGACGGATGGCTGGGAGCCGACGGCGCCGGGGGTGCTCAGGCTGCCGTCCGGCCGGCTCGTTCGCGGCCGGGCGCTGAGCCGCGCCCTGCCGCCCGGGGCGCTGCCCGAGTTCGGGCTGTACCTGCTCGGCCGGGAGCCGGAGCCCGCTGCGTGGGAGGCCCGCTGGATTCGCTGGCCGGACTTCGGGCTGCCGTCCGACCGCGACGCCGCGCGGGACGCGCTGCGCGAGGCGTGGGCGCGGGCCGCCACCGAGCGCGTGGAGATCGCGTGCGCCGGCGGGCGCGGGCGAACCGGCACGGCGCTGGCCTGCCTCGCCGTGCTGGACGGCGTGCCCGGCCGCGAGGCCGTCGGCTACGTCCGCGAGCACTACGCGGCGCGGGCCGTGGAAACACCCTGGCAGCGCCGTTTCGTCAGCCGCTTCCGCTAGCGCGGCGCGGGTGCCGAACGGTTCCGCGTGCTTTCGCCGCCGCCGCTGCCCGGCGCCGGACGGCCAGCGCGGGACAGGCGGCCGCCGCCCCGGCTGGGTGATCTGGGCCGAGCGCGGCGGGCAGCCGGCCGGCAGGTGCGTCATCGGTGGGGAACCGTCTGCTGGGTGCGATTCGTGCTGTGATGGCAGCGCGGATTGCACCCAAAATCCCCGTGAGCCCAAAATCCCCGTGAGCATGGTGATCTTCGTCAGTGGGCCGGACACCGTGTGACTTGGCACACCCTCTGTACGGGGTTATCCTCTCTGACTTGCGGTGAAATGGGGAGGGCTCCGCGATGGCGGTACGAACGGCGATGGACGGCTACACCAGCACCCCTTCTTCCGGAGGGCAGGGCTTCCGGGGGCCGCCCTTCACGGACTGGGCGTTCACCCAGTCGCCGTTCGCTCTGGCGGTCCATGACACGGACCTGCTGTGCCTGGGCGTCAACGACCGAATGTGCCAGATGTTCGGGCTCACCGAAGACAAGCTGCGCGGACGGCGCCTCACCGATGTCCTGCACGGCCCCCAGTACGAGGCGATGGAACGCTACATGCGCCAGGTCCTCGGCACGGGCGAGCCGGCGCACCGGGAAACCTACCGCCGCGTGCCGGGCGAAACCCGCGAGCGCGCCTGGTCGGTTTCCGTGTCCCCGCTGAAGGATCAGGCCGGCCGGACCCAGGCGGTGTCGATCGGTGTGCTCGACATCACCGAGCAGTACGCGGGGCGCCAGCGGCTGACCCTGCTGAACGAGGCCAGCACGCACATCGGCACCACCCTGAACGTCACCAGGACCGCGGAGGAACTGGCTGACATGGTGGTACCGCGGCTCGCCGACATGGCCATCGTCGACCTGCTCGATGCCGTGCTCAGCGGCGACGAGCCGAGCCCGGGACCGCTCACCGGTACCGTCGCGCTCCGCCGCGTCGCCCATCAGTCCATCTTCGACGGTGTCCCCGAGGCCGTGGTCAAGCCCGGGGACATCGACGTTCACCCGGAATCCTTCCCGTCAGCCCGTTGCCTCGCCACCGGCGAAGCGGTGCTGACCGGCGTGGACGACCCGACGTTCCTCTCGTCGACCGGCCACAACCCGGCCCGGGCGGCCACGATCCGCAAGTTCGGGATCCACTCGGTCCTGTCGGTGCCGATACGCGCCCGCGGAGTCACTCTCGGCGTCGCGGTCTTCCTCCGCGGCCGGCGCCCGGAGCCTTTCGAGCGGGACGACGTGCTGCTCGCCGAGGAGCTCACCGCCAGGGCCGCTGTTTCTCTCGACAACGCCCGCCGCTTCACCCGCGAGCGGACCACCGCTCTGGCCCTGCAGCGCAGCCTGCTGCCACAACGGATCCCCAGGCAATCGGCGGTGGAGGTCGCCAGCCGCTACCTGCCCGCCAGCGCCCATGCCGGCGTGGGCGGGGACTGGTTCGATGTGATCCCGCTGTCCGGGGCCCGTGTCGCCCTGGTTGTCGGCGATGTCGTCGGCCACGGCCTGGTCGCTTCCGCCACCATGGGGCGGCTGCGCACCGCCGTGCGGACGCTCGCCGACCTCGACCTGCCCCCCGACGAACTCCTCACCCGCCTTGATGACCTGGTCACCAGGCTCTCCGCCGACACGGACGGCGATACCGGCAAGGACGCGGAGAACGATGTCGGCGCCACCTGCCTGTACGCGGTCTACGATCCGGTCTCCCGCCGGTGCAGCCTCGCCAGCGCCGGCCATCCGCTGCCGGCTCTCGTCACCCCGGACGGCACCGTCAGCTTCCCCGGCCTGCCCGCGGGCCCGCCGCTCGGCCTCGGCGGCCTGCCCTTCGAGAGCACCGAGATCGAGCTGCCCGCGGGCAGCGTCCTCGCGCTCTATACCGACGGCCTCATCGAGTCCCGTGGCCGCGACATCGATCTCGGGTTCGAACGCCTGCGCCGCGCCCTGACCCGTCAGGAACCGTCGCTGGAGGCCACGTGCGACGAGGTCCTCAGGGCCGTGCTTCCCGACCGTCCCGCGGACGACGTCGCCCTGCTCATCGCCCGCACGAACACCCTGGACAGCGACCAGGTCGCCATGTGGGACCTGCCCGCCGACCCGGCCATCGTCGGCGATGCCCGCAAGGAGGTGGCGGCAAGGCTGGCCGGCTGGGGCCTGGACGACGCGGTGTTCACCACCGAGCTCGTGGTCAGCGAGCTGGTAACCAACGCCATCCGGCACGCCGGGAGCCCGATCCAGCTCCGTCTCATCCGGGACCGGACGCTCATCTGCGAGGTCTCCGACGGCAGCAGCACCGCCCCGCACCTGCGCCGGGCCCGCGCCTTCGACGAGGATGGCCGCGGCCTGCTCCTGGTCTCCCAGCTCACCCAGCGCTGGGGGACGCGCCAGACCCCGCACGGCAAGACCATCTGGGCGGAACAGGCCATCCCGGGTGACGAAGAGCCACCGCCCGTTCGGATGAAAAAAATGATTTTACGGAACGGGCGGTGGTGCTTCTGCCCGGAAACGCACGGCCATGCGGCGCCCGTACCCTTGGACTCATGACCTCGCAGCCGGTGTGGGTGCGGGCCAGGCGCCGGCGCCGGCGCGGTGACGTAGGTTTCAGCGGTGGGCCCGGCGGGAGGCGCGCCGGGTTACCGCGGTCACCGCCGAGTCAGCGTGGTGAAGTGTCCTGGCCGTACGGGTCGATGGATCATGGCGCTCAGCGGCGACGGCCACGCGATGGACGAGCCGCCCGGCAAGCGGCAGTGCGATGGCCAGCAGCACCCAGGTCCGCAGCCGCCTGGAAAAGAACATCCACATGCTCAGCGTCCTTATCTCTTCCGTATCTCTTCTGCCCGCCTACGCGGCGCTACCCCCGGCCCGGCGCTCTAATCACCACGCCGCCGGGGAGGCGAAGACCTGCTGCGCCCACGTCTTGACGCGCTCGCCGGAACTGTGCTGATACTGAGCCAGTCACCGGCTCCCGAAACGACGGCCAGGCGGTGTGGCTCGGCCCAGTTTTGACAACGTTGTCACCTTTGAGCGTTATCAGCACTGAATGTTGTCACCACTGAATTTGCCGCAACTGTGCGGCCGCTCCGGGTACGGCCGGCCGGCTCCTCGGGTTGGTGCAGCGCGCCGCGGCAAGGGAGGAAGACGCGTGAACCGGACCAAGCGCTACATCGGCCGGCTGGGCCGGCGAAGCATCACCGTTTCCGTGGTGGCCGGGCTGGCGGCGGGCGTGATCTCGGCCGGGCCGGGCGTGGCCGCCGGCCGGGCCGCGGTGACGGCCGATCCGGCCAGCTATGTCAGCCCGCTCATCGGAACCGGCTCGGGCGGTAACGTGGTCGGCCAGGTGGACACCTTTCCCGGGGCCAGCGCACCGTTCGGGATGCTCACCTTCAGTCCCGACACCGCGCCGACCGGGGCGGACGGCGGCGGCTACTACTACGGGGACAGCCAGATCAAGGGCTTCTCGCTGACCCATATCTCCGGCCCCGGCTGCGGGGCCTTCGGTGACTTCCCGATCCTGCCCACCGCGGGCCCGGTGCCGGACAACCCGTACACCACCACGGACAGCTTCAGCCACACGGGCGAGCAGGCCAGTCCCGGCTACTACGCGGTTTCGCTGGGATCGCCGGCCATCAGGGCCCAGGTGACCGCCACCACCCGGACCGGACTGGCGGACTTCACCTTCCCCTCCGGTTCCCAGGGCAACGTCCTGTTCAAGGTGGACGGCAGCCAGAACGGCGACGTCAACCAGTCCGTGCGGTTCGTCGGCGACGATACGGTCGCCGGGACGCTGAAGTCGGGTCCGTGGCCGGGGCGCGGGCCCGGGCACAGGCCGGGCGGCCACCGCGTCGCCCCCGGCTCGGCCGGCCCCAACTCGGCCGGTTCCGGCCCGGGCGGTTCCGGCTCGGGCGGGGGGCAGGCCACGTCGGGGCATTTCTGCGGCTCGCCGGACACCTACCCGGTGTACTTCGCGGCCCGGTTCAGCCGGCCGTTCTCCGCGGTGGGCACGTGGCAGCAGACGCCCACGGGGCCCAACCTCCTCGGCACCTCCCAGACGGGCACGCTGCCCTGGGGAGGGCCCTACAACAACGGCTGCACCTCCAGCACCGGCGGCCTGACCCCGGTGGACGGGGGCGCTGGCGAGTCGTGGGCGGCCAGCTGCGTCACCCCCCAGACGTGGGTGCAGGTGACCCCGAAGGGCCTCACCAGCGGCGACACCTACCTGGCCAGCGTCACCCTGGAAGCCAACAGCGCCAGCCAGACCGCGCCCGTCTACCTCGACTTCTACAACGGCTGCGTCGACACCTCCAGCCAGGAGGTCACCCTCAGCCCAGGCAAGCCGGTCACGCTGACCGACAGCACCACGGTCGGCTGCTCCAACACGCCCCAGTTCCAGATCCGCTCCTCGGGCGCCGGCGCCGTGGACCTGACCGCCACCGGCGCGTCGATCCAGCAGGTGGTTGAGCACCCCGATCCGGGATCCACCTCGGCCAGCGGCTCGGGGGCGGCGGCGTACGCCAGCTTCGCCCCGCCGTCCGGCAGCACGGCGCCGCAAACGGTCCAGATGCAGGTGGCTATCAGCTACGTGAGCACGGCCAGCGCCTGGGCCAACCTGCAGGCCGAGCAGGGATCGCCGGACGTGAGATTCTCCTCCGTCCGGCAGGCCACCCGAGCCTCGTGGAACCGGTTGCTCAGCAAGGTTCAGGTGGACGGGGGCACCGCCGCCGACCTGACCGAGTTCTACACCGCCCTGTACCACGCCCTGCTCGACCCCAGCGTGTTCTCCGACGCCAACGGGCGGTACCTGGGCTTCGACGGCGCGGTGCACACGGTGCCGGGCAGGCAGCGGCTGCAGTACGCCAACTTTTCCGGCTGGGATGTGTACCGCGACGAGATACAGCTGCTCAGCCTGGTCGCCCCAACCCAGACCGGGGACATGATGCAGTCGCTGGTCAATGACGCGGCCCAGGGCGGGTGGCTGCCCAAGTGGCCGCTGGCGGACGACTACACCGGCGTGATGAACGGCGACGCGGCCGACGCGATGATCGCCGACGCCTACGCCTTCGGGGTGCGCAACTTCGACATCCGCCGGGCGCTGGACGAGATGGTCAAGGGGGCCACCGTGGTCCCGGCCGCCGGCCAGCTGGGGCACGGCTGGTACGTGGAGCGCCCGCAGCTTGCCGACTACCTAGAGCTCGGCTACACCCCCAACGTTGAGCAGACGTCCCTGTCGCCGGTGGACAACGGCGCCTCCCAGACCCTGGAGTATGCCCTCGGCGACTTCGGCATCTCCCAGATGGCCCGGGCGCTGGGCCGCGGCTCCACCGCGGCCGAGTTCGCCAGGCGGGCGCAGAACTGGGAGAACCTGTTCAACCCGGCCACCGGCTACCTGCAGCCCCGCGGCGGTGCGGGCGGCTTCCCGGTCGGCGACCCGCTCACCGTCGGCTATGGCAGCTTCGGCCAGTCCGGCTACCAGGAGGGCAACGCCGCCCAGTACGGCTTCGCCGCCCCCCAGAACCTGGCCGCCCTGATCAGCCTCATGGGCGGCCGGGCCAGGGCCATCGCCCGGCTCAACACGCTCTTCACCCAGCTCAACGCCGGCCCCAACGAGCCGTACTACTGGGCGGGCAACGAGACCGACCTCAACGCCCCGTGGGCCTACGATTACGCCGGCGCGCCGTACCGGACCCAGGCCGTGGTGCGCCAGATCACCAGCACCCTGTACTCGGCGGCGCCGGGCGGTGAGCCCGGCAACGACGACCTCGGCGCCATGAGTTCCTGGCTGGTGTGGGCGGACCTGGGCCTGTACCCCCAGACCGCCGGCGCGCCCGTCCTGGTGACCGGCAGCCCGCTGTTCACCCACGCCGTGGTGCACCTGCCGTCGGGCGCGGCGCTCAGCATCCGCGGGGCCGGCGCCGGTGACAACCAGCCGTACGTCACCGGCCTGGCCGTCAACGGGACACCCACCCAGCGGGCCTGGGTCCCGGTCCCCCGCCTTCTCGCCCGCGGCGGGTCCCTGGCCTTCACCCTCTCGTCCACCCCGGACCAGGCGTGGGGTTCCGCGCCGGCCGACGCCCCGCCGTCGTACCCGGCCGGGCAGGCGCCGGCGGTGGTGGCGCCCACCGGGCCAGCCCAGGTGGCCCCCGGGGGGACGGCCACCGCGGACCTCACAGTGGCCAACGCCACGGCCCAGACCCAGGTGGTGTCGTGGTCGGTGACGGTGCCGCCCGGCTCCGGGCTGCAGGCCAGCCCGTCGCGGGGCACGGCCAGCATCCCGGCCGGCGGGGGCACCATCCGGGTCGTGCTCAGCGCCTCCCCCGGCGCCCCGCAGACCTTCTCCACGGCGACGGTGTCGGCGACGGTGGACGACCAGCCGGTGCCGGCCGAGAACCTGTCGGTACAGGTCGCCATCCCCGGCAGCCTGGCCTCCTACTTCGGCAACCGCGGCGTCTCCTCCGACAGCGACCCGATGGCCGCCGACTTCGACGGCGGCGGGTACAGCTACTCGGCACAGGCGCTGTCCGCCGCGGGGGTCAGCCCGGGCAGCAAGGTGACGGCCGGCGGCGCCACCTACACCTGGCCAAGCTCGCCCGCCGGCGACCCCGGCAACGTGGTGGCGGCCGGGCAGATCGTCACCCTCGACGCCCCGGCCGGCGCCTCCTCGCTCTTCCTGCTCGGCTCGGCCACCAACGGCCCGGACACCGCCACGGTGACCGTCACCTACAGCGACGGCTCAACCGCCTCGCTGCCCATCGCGGTCACCGACTGGGCCGCCGGAAGCCCGCAGCCGGGCAACACCGTCGCCGTGACCATGCCGTACCGCAACTGCGCCTGCGGGGCAACCGTGTACGGCACCACCAGCGTGTACTCGATAGCGGTGCCCATCAACCCGGCGCTCGGGGTAGCGAAGGTGACCCTGCCCGCAGACACCAGCCAGGGCGAGATCCACATCTTCGCCCTCACCACCGGCTGATTCGCCCCGCCACCCGCCGATTCGCCCGCTCGCTCGCCAGCACGCAGCCTGAAACAGGAGCTGGCCAGGAGGAGGCCGAAGTCGATCCCTTTTCACCTACGCCGGCATCGAAGTCGATGCCGTGCACGTCGACGAACTCCGGAATCCGGGACGCGAGTACCCGAAGTCCATCTTCCTGGCCATGGCGCTGGTCCTGGCCGTCTTCATCGGCCCGACGCTGGCGATCGCGTGGGTGATCCCCGCGAATCAGATCAGTTTCACGGCCGGCGTGATGCAGGCCTTTCAAAGCCTCTTCACCCACTTCGGCGCCGGGTTCGCCGTGCCGCTGATCGCGATCGGCGCAATTCGGCCACCTGAACCCGCTCGCGTACGCCGTCCTGATCCTGGTAGCCCCGCCCGGCAGCCAGGCCGCCCGGCGGGGCCAGTTCCTGGTGCGCTGTCAGCGCGCCCGCGCCGTCCGCGCCATGGCGGGGATCACGGCGCCCCCGACCGTCAGGTGCATCACGACCAGCCCGGCGGCGGCCGATGTGGTCGTCGCGGCGGCCAGCGGCAGGGCCAGCGACGCGGCCAGCGCCGCCAGCGCGATGGTGGTCCACAGGGGCCGGGCGTGCGGGGTGCGCCGCTCCAGCAGGGCGAGCAGCAGCCAGCCGAGCAGGCAGGCAGCCACGGTGACGCCGATGATCTGGCCCACCGCGATCGTCTGGGTGGGGCTGGTGCCGAAGCGGAAGTTCAGGTGGATGCCGAGCAGCGGGACTTCCACGGTCCAGGCCAGGGCGGCGGCCAGGGCGCCGCCCGCGGCGCACAGCGCCCGGGCGCGGCCGTGCTTGATGGCCGCCATGGGGGCGGTGGTGGTGAGCATGTGCGTACTCCCTCAGGTGGCTCGCGGCGCCCGGTGGCGCCGCTGCTCACCAGGCTGTCCCGGGCCGGGGTAATCGGGCATCGTCTGGCGGGCGCCCGGTGCGCTGCTGCACCGGCGGTAGCGGGTACTGCCGGCGCGGTAGCCCGCCCGCCTGCGCGGCGACGATGGCGCCGGCCCGCTGCCGGTAATACGCTCCCGGTGATGGGCATCAACCACAGGATCAGGCTGCCGCGGCGCTGGCGGGGCGCCGCGGGCGTGGCGCTGGTGCTCGTGCTGGCCGTGGCCGGCGGCCACGCCGAGGCGAACCCGGTGCACCGCTACGGCGGCCTGCACCTGGCGGGCCATCCGCCGCTGGCTGCTTACCTGCTGCTGGGGGTGCCCGCCCTGGCCCTGATCTGGCGCAACAGCCGCCCGGTGGGGGTGCTCGGGCTCGCCGTGGCCGGCGCGGCCGGATGGGCGGCGCTGGGCCAGATCGACGGGGCCGCGCTCGTTCCGGTCATCGTCGCGCTGTACTGGGTCGCGCTGACCCGCCCGTGGCGCATCGCGGTTGCCGCCGGGCTCGCCGGGGCGGCGGCGATCTTCGTGACCGAGGGGCTGGCCGGGCCGTTCGGCTGGTTCGGCGGCCCGAACGCGACGATGTGGCCGGAGCTGCTCGCGGCCGGCGCGGTTGGCGGGTACGTGGCGGCGCGCCGTCAGTGGCTGGCCGCCGAGTCTGACCGGGCTGCGCGGGCCGAGCAGGCCCGGGAGGACGAAACCCGCAGGCGCATCGACGCCGAGCGGATGCGGATCGCGCGTGAGCTGCACGACGTGGTCGCGCACTCGATGGCGATGATCAACATTCAGGCCACGGCGGCGGGCATGCAGCTGGCCGCCGATCCGGCGGGCGCGGGCGAGTCGATCCAGGCGATCCGCGCCGCCAGCAAGTCCGGGCTGCGCGAGCTGCGGGCGATACTCGAGGTGCTGCGGCAAGCCGACGGCGGGAGCCCGGCGGTGCCGGTGCCGGACCTGCGCGCCATCACCGCGCTCGCCGAGGCGGCCAGCGCCGCCGGCACGCCGACCACGCTGGAGCCGGCCGGGCCGCCGGCCCCGGTGCCGCCGCCGGTCGCACTGGCCGCCTACCGCATCGTGCAGGAGTCGCTCACCAACGTGGTGCGTCACGCGGGGCGGGTCGCCGCCACCGTGGGCCTGCGGCATGAGGGGGGATACCTGTACGTGGACGTGGTCAACGACGGCGGGGCCGCACCGGCCGCCTTCAGCGACGGGACCGGGGCGGGACTGGCCGGAATGCGGGAACGGGCGGCCGTTCTGGGCGGCACCCTGGATGCCGGCCCGCGGCCCGGCGGCGGGTTCGCCGTCCACGCCCGGCTGCCGGTGGCGGCAGCCGCCCCAGCCCGGGGGCCGCAGGCCCCGGCCACGGGTCCCGCGGGCACGGGCGCGAGCATGACGGGCACCGCCGCGGGCCCCGGCGGGGCCGCGGCCCGGGAACCAGCAGCCGACAGCCAGGACCCCGGCGCTGCAGGGCGGCCTGGCGGGCCGTGCGCGCAGCCGGTCGAGGGCCGACCGTGATCAGGGTGCTGCTCGCCGACGACCAGGCCCTCGTCCGGGCCGGCCTGCGGGTTGTGGCCGGCTCGGCGCCCGACATCCAGATCGTCGGGGAGGCCGCCGACGGGGCGGCCGCGGTCGATCTGGCCCGCTCGCTGCGGGCCGAGGTGGTGCTGATGGACATCCGCATGCCCGGCACCGACGGGCTGGAAGCGACCCGGCAGATCGCCGCCGACCCCGAGCTGAGCGGGGTACGCGTCATCATCCTCACCACCTTCGAGCAGGACGAGTATGTCTTCGAGGCGCTCCGCGCCGGAGCCAGCGGCTTCCTGGTCAAGGACACCGAGCCGGAGGACCTCGTCAGCGCCATCCGGGTGGTCGCCCGCGGCGATGCCCTGCTGTCACCGAGCGTCACCCGCACGCTGATCTCCAGCATCGCCGGGCGCGGTCCGGCCCAGCCGGTCGACGCCTCCGTGCTGTCGGTGCTCACCGACCGGGAGCGAGAGGTTCTCGCCCGGGTCGCCGCGGGCATGAGCAACGACGAGATCGCCGCGACCCTGTACATGAGCCCGCTGACCGCCAAAACCCACGTCAACCGGATGATGGCCAAACTCGGCGCCCGAGACCGCGCCCAGCTGGTGGTCATCGCCTACGAGACCGGCCTGGTCCGGCCGGGCCTGTCCTGAGGCCGAGCCGGGCGAGGCGGCGGGCCACGAGGATGATCAGATCACGGCCCACAGGGTCATTGGGCTGGGCTATCCCGATCTGAGGGTGTCTCCTTTTGCGGTGCGTGTGTAGATCACCTGGCGTCCTTCCCGGCACCCGGTGACCAGCCCGGCCTGGCGCAGGACTTTCAGGTGATCGCTTACCCCTCCGGCGCTGACCTGCATCCGCCGGGCGAGCTGGAGGGTGGAGGCGGGCCGGTCCAGCTCACGCAGGATCTGCGCCCGCCGCTGGCCGATGAGTGCTTCCAGGGCATCATCGCCTCGCTCATCGGCGGCCCAGACATCGGCGATGCCAGCGGCCGGGTAGACCAGTGCGGGATCCCATGGTGGATCCGTGCGCGGCCAGGCTTTGGGCCAGGTGAAGATCGCCGGGATCAGCAGCAGCCCGCGGCCGGCCAGGTCCACGTCGGCTGGCGCCTTCGTGGTCGGGTGCACGACGAGGGTGTCGTGGTCCCAGCGGACGGTCTGGTGCAAGCCGGTGAATGCCGCCTGCGGCCCGGCGGCCGCCAGTCGGCGCGCGCGAGAGGCGATCTCGGACTCCAGCACCGCTGACATCCGTGCCCACCAGGGAGCGAGCGCCGCCTCCCAGAAGGCCCGCATCTGCCCCACCAGCTCCGTCAGCGCGCCGGCCGGGTCCTCGGCGAAGGGCCGGGCCGCCGTCGGCCCGCGCGGGTAGGTGCGCATGATCTCGTCCTTGACCTGCTGGGGCGGGGTTGCCCGGATGCGGTCAAGCTCGCTGCCGATCTTCGCATGAGGCACCTTGGGCGGCGGCCCAACGAACACCGGCCAGAACCCGCCCCCGCCCAGGGGAGCGGCGATGTCCAGGAGGGACAGGTCCAAGCCCGCGGTGCGGGGGATGGCCCATTCCCGCCACGGGCGGTGCACGACGGAGCGGCCCGGGTCGCGCAGCACGTAGAAGGCGCCGATCAGGTCCATCAGCGGCGCGATGGCGAACCTGGTGCGCAACAAGTCGTCGCGGCCGAACCGGTACCAGACCCCCATGGATTCAGCGTAGGACGAATCGTTATGGCGCGGGCCGCGGCGTGGCGTATGAACGTGATCAAGGCCAGCACCTCATCCAGCACAACCCGGGAGGCCACGGTGGTCAAGGTGATCTCCGGCCGGCTCGCCGGCGAACCAGCGCCGGCCGTCATCGCCAGGCGGATCATCGATTCCAGCCGGTACCTGACGCTGGCCACCGCGGACGGCGCGGGGCGGCCCTGGGCCTCACCGGTCTGGTATGCCCATGAGGACTACGCCAGCTTCTTGTGGGTGTCGCGAGCCGGCGCCCGCCACTCGCGCAACATCGCCGCCCGCGCCACGGTCAGCGCCGTCATCTTCGACTCCACGGTCCCCGAAGCGGAGGCACAGGGGGTCTACTTCGAGGCGCTGGCCGAAGAACTCAGCGGCGCCGAACGCGACCGGGCAATCGCGATCTTCTCCCGCCGATCCCAGGCCCTCGGGCTCAGCGAATGGCGCACCGCCGACGTGATCGCACCGGCACCACACCGCCTGTACCGGGCACGCGCGTCGGCGTGCTTCATCCTCGCACCCCGCGACCAGCGGCTGCCCGTCAAGATCGACGAACACGAGTGAGAGAACCACACCGGAACTCCGGATGAAAGGACCGACGATGAGAAAGCCGTATTGATGATGGAGGTTTCGCTGGATGGCCTGGTGGCGCGCCCCGGCAAGTTCGGCGCCGAGGGCTGGGGCCTGCCGCCGGAGGACCCGGCTCTGAAAGCGCGAAAGCTCGGCTGGCTCGGTGAGGCGGCCCTGCATCTGATGGGCCGCCATACATATGAGGAGATGGCCGGGTTCTGGCCCACCTCCGACGACGAGTACGCGAAGCCGATGAACGATATTCCCAAGGTCGTGTTCTCCAAGACACTCACCAAGGCGGACTGGCAGCAGTCAACGATCGCGAGCGGCGACCTGGCCGACGAGATCAGCGCCCTCGAGACCGAGCCCGGGAAGGACCTGATCGCGTGGGGAGGTGCTGCCTTCGCGCAGTCGCTCACCAGGCTCCGCCTGGTCGATGAGTACCGGCTCGTGAAACAGCCAGTGGCCTTGGGGGACGGCCTTCCGCTGTTTGCGGGACTCACCGCGCCATTGGTGCTCGACCTCGTTGAAGCCCAGGCATATGCCGACGGCGCGGTGCTCTGTGTCTACCGCCCGGCTGCAGGATGAGCGGTTCCGAGTGATCGAGGCCGGCCGGGGTCGGCGGCGCAGGCCAACCTGCGTGATTTCTCGAGCCGCCCCGGGCCGGGGCGCATCGGCACTCACTTGTCTGCCTCTGCGGCCGCTGGCCGTGCGCTTGTCCGCGCCCTACTGGCGGGCCATGGCGATACGCATCTCGGCTTCGGTGTCGGTGATGAGGTCACCGCTGAGGTCAAGGGTGACCGTGTGCAGTGTGCCGGTGAAACCGAAGGGCGGCTGGTAGTCCGGCGTGATGGCGCTGCCCGGGTTGGCGCCGCAGGTCAGCCCGCCCGGGTTGAACGCGATCGGCGTGGTGACCGGGAATTCTTCCTGGGCCACCAGATGGCCGTCGACGTACAGCTGGGCGTGTCCGGGGGCGCCCTGGCCGTTGGGGATGTCGGGTTTGCCGGTGGGCTCGAACTCGAATCGGAGCCGGTGCCGCCCCGCCGGGAGGGCGTCGGGCGTGGAGACGGTGTACAGGGCGCGGCGGACGTAGTTGTGGGTGTAGTGCAGCTTGCCGTTTTTGGCGTAGAAGGTCCAGCCGCCGACGGCGGAGCCCTGGCAGAGCAGGACGCCCTCGGCGCCGCCGGGCGGGATGTCCACGTCCGCGGTGATGGCGTGCGGGCGGTTGACGATCTTCGGCCCGGCGAAGTAGGGCACGGTCTGGGTGCCGGGCCGGTAGGTGTAGCGGTCGCGGGACTCAGCGGTCTCGGGCCGCTCGACCATGAGCCTTTCCACGGCGCTGCCGTCGATGGGCAGCACGTTGTACTTGCCTGCCTCGACGTACCACATGGCGATCATCTCGATCAGCTTGTCCCGGTGGGCCTCGGCGAGGTTGTGGTTCTCGGCCGGGTCGCCGGCGACGTGGTACAGTTCCCAGCCGCTGGCGTCCAGGCCGGTCAGGTCCCCGGCCCTGATCGGTGCGCCGAACGGCTTGCCCGCCTCCGTGAAGGACGGACCGGGCCATGGGCACACCGCGCGCCACCCGTCGTGGTCGATCGCCCGGTGCCCGAACATCTCGAAGTACTGGGTGCGGTGCCGGGTCGGCGCGGCCGGGTCATCGAAGGTGTACGCGAAGCTGACTCCGTGGATCGGGGACTGGGTGACCCCCCGGATCGTGGCGGGCGGGTCGATGCCGAGTGCCTCCAGCACGGTGGGCACCATGTCGATCAGGTGCGCGTACTGGCTGCGCACCTGGCCGCGGGCCCGGATTCCCTGCGGCCAGTGGACCAGGAACGGGTCGCAGGTGCCGCCGCGGTAGGTCTCCCGCTTCCACCGGCGGAACGGGGTGTTCCCGGCCCAGGTCCACCCCCACGGGTAGTGGTTGAAGGTGGCCGGCCCGCCGAGCTCGTCGATCGCCCGCAGGCTGTCTTCCAGCGGCTCGGGGGCATTGTTGAAGAACTGCAGTTCGTTGGTGGTCCCGGTGGGGCCGCCCTCGGAGCTGGCGCCGTTGTCGGATACCACCATGATCAGCGTGTTGCCGAACTCGCCGATCTCCTTCAGGAAGCCCAGCAGGCGGCCGATGTGGTGGTCGGTGTGCGAGAGGAACCCGGCGTACACCTCCATCATCCGGGCCGCCAGCCGCCGCGCCTCGGGCGGCAGCGAGTTCCACCGCGGCACGTCGGGGTCGTGCCGGGACAGCTCGGCATCGGCGGGCATCACGCCCAGTTCCTTCTGCCGGGCCAGCACCCGCTCCCGGTAGGCGTCCCAGCCGTCATCGAACTGGCCTCGGTACCGGTCGGCCCACTCCTTGGCCACGTGATGCGGCGCGTGCGTCGCCCCGGTGCAGAAATGCAGGTAGAACGGCTTGTGCGGGGCGACCTGCTTGGCGTCGGCGATGAACTGGATGGCCTTGTCGGCCAGGTCCTCGGTCAGGTGGTAGCCCTCCTCCGGGGTGCGCGACGGCTCCACCTGATGGTTGTCGTAGGTCAGGTCCGGGGTCCACTGGCTGGTGTCGCCGCCCAGGAACCCGTAGAACCGCTCGAACCCGCGGCCCAGCGGCCACCGGTCGAACGGCCCGGCCGCCGACTCGAACTCCGACGGCAGCAGGTGGTACTTGCCGACCATGTAGGTGCTGTAGCCGTGGCCCAGCAGCATCTCCGACAGGAACCCGTTCTCGAACGGGATCTGCCCGTGGTACCCCGGGTACCCGGTGGCGAGCTCGTTGATCGCCGCGGTCGCGTTGGCATGGTGATTGCGCCCGGTGATGATGCACGACCGCGACGGGGAGCACAAGGCCGTGGTGTGCATGCTGGTGTACAGCAGCCCGCCCGCGGCCAGCGCGTCGAAGTTCGGCGTGGCGATCGGGCTGCCGTAACAGCCCAGCTGCCCGTACCCGGTGTCGTCCAGCACGATGATCAGCACGTTCGGCGTCCCCGCTCTCGCGCGCAGCGGCCGCGGCCACGCCGGGCTCGATTCATCCGTCGTCCGCCCGATGACACCAGGAAACGCCGTCCCCGGCTCATACTCGGTAAGCCCCATCGCCAGCCCTCCATCCCTCCGACTCGACGCGCCGAAACGCCCGCCGCCACAAGCAGAACCCGCCGCGAGCGACCTGCCATCACTCGGCATGGGTGATCCCCTGGGCTTCGCCGCGGTCGGAATCCTTGGCTCGCAGATGGGATGTTCGGCGGGCGACGCGGCCGGGCCCGGCGGGTGCCGGGCGCGGCCGGCTCTTGCCGGTCAATCCCTGGGCCGCCGAGCCTGGTTCACCTCGCGAACGAGCGCCCAGGCGTCCGCCACCGGGCCCAGGTGCCCGAGCTTGTCGGGGTTGCTCACCGAGCGGATCGTCTGGATCTGCCCGCCGAGTACGTCGAGCGTCACGACATAGAGCACCTTGTTGTCCCGATCGCGGAAGATCGCTCCCGGCTGGCCGTTCACCTCGTGGGGCTCCAGCGTCACGTCGAGCCGGGCCAGCCAGGGCAGCATCGCGGCAAGCACCCGGGCCACCTTCGCGGCGCCGGTGACCGCCCTGGCCAACTGCGGAGCCTTGCCGCCGCCGTCTCCGACCATCGATGCGTCAGCGGCGAGCAGCTCCCGCAGGCCGTCGACGTCGCCTTCCCGGAGCGCGCCGAAGAACCGCGCCGCCAGTTTCTCCCGCTCCTCGCGGTCCGCCTCGAACCGGGGCCGCCCCGCGTCCATGTGGCGCCGCGCCCGCACCGCGAGCTGGCGGCAGGCCCCCTCCGACCGCCCCACCGCCGACGCGACCTCGGGGAAGCCGAACCCGAACACCTCCCGCAGCACGAAGACCGCCCGCTCGAGCGGGCTGAGCCGCTCGAGCAGCAACAGGGCCGCCATCGACACCGAGTCGGCCAGCTCCGCCGACCGTTCCGGGTCCGCATACGGATCGGTCAGCAGCGGCTCGGGAAACCAGTGACCGACATACTTCTCCCGCCGGACGCGGGCCGACCGCAGCACATCGATCGAGACCCGGGTCACCGCGGCCGACAGGAAGGCCTTGGCCGACGTGGGCTGCGTCGGGGACGACTCGTAGCGCAGCCAGGTTTCCTGGACCGCGTCCTCGGCCTCGCTCACGCTGCCGAGGATCCGGTAAGCGATCGCGAACAGCAGCGGCCGCAGCTCCTCGAACTCCCCGGCCCTGCTCACGCGAGCTCTTCCTTGAACCCCTGCTGCCACGAGGGGTAGCGCAGCTCCCAGCCGAGCTCCCGCTTGGCCTTGGCGTTGGAGAAGCCGCGCCCCTCGGTCATCATGATCACCGCCATTTCCCCGGCCAGCAGCCGTGCGACCCACTTCGGAAGCCGTCTCGGCCGCTTCGCCCCGGCGCACTCGGCCAGATAGGGTAGCCACCGGCTGACCGGGGCAGGCTCGTCGTCGACGATGTTGAACACGCCGGCCGCCTGCTGCTCCAGGGCCAGGACGGTAGCGCCCGCCGCGTCGTCCAGATGCACCCACGAGAAGTAACCGGTGCCGCCCCCGACCAGCGGGAACATCCGCTTGCGCACGAGCTCGACCCAGTCGTCGATGGCGCCCGGCCCGTACAAGCCGCCGTAGCGCAGGACCGCGCCACCAGCCCTGACGACCACGTCCTCGAGGTGGCCGAGCGCCTCCGCCCCCTTGCGCGCGCTCGCCGGGCCCGGGTCCAGCGGGTCCTCCTCGGTCTTCACCCATCCACCCTCGCGGAGGCCGTTAAAGGCGCCAAAGCCCTGCGCGACGACATGGGATACGCCGGCCGCCTCGGCGGCGGCCAGCAGGTGATCCGTCCCCTCCGAGCGCAGCCGGATGGTGGTGGCGAAGAAGCGGTCGGGGTGCTTCAGGTCGGGCTTTCCGGCGTGCGCCGCGGAAAGTGCGGTCATCTGGTGCACGATCGCGTCCGGCCTGGCCGCAGCCACCGCCTCGCCGACCGACACCGCATCCAGCCCATCCATCACGACGCCGTCTGCGCCCAGCTGTTCCAGCAAGCTCAGCTTGGCCGGGCCCGTCGCCGTAGCCGTCACCTGGTGGCCCCGGGCCACCAGCTGCGGCACCAGCCGCCGCCCCAGGGCCCCGCTCCCTCCCGCCACGAACACCCGCATTACCATCACCTTTCTGATTCCCTGATTCCAGGATTGACTCACAGCCCCAAGACGAGACAGCCCCGGCCGTCTGTGACATGAGGAGCGAAGACATCGGCGATTGCAGCGCAGCGTTCCCCATTACTCTGATAGAAAAAAATATTCATTTATCTGCGCTCCCGACCGCGACTCGAACGCGGGACCTACTGCTTAGGAGGCACTCCCGTAACGTCGCGTCATGCCGCGTCGCCGATCCGGTCGCCGCGGGAGTGGTACCGGGCCGCTGCCCGCTGTCAATTTCCGCTTTCCCCACCCAGTTGCGGAGCGTCTCGGGGTCGACGCCCAGCTTCTCGCCGACGCATGCCAGGGTGATCTTCGCCCCGGCCACCGCGCCGCGTTCGGCGTTCCGGGCAGCAATGATCACCGTCGCGCCCAGCATGACCAGTGGACAACGGCAAACTTGTCGCAGACCTGCGCCGCGGCGTGCTGGTCCTCGCCGTGCTTTCCCAGTTGCGCTCCCGGCGGTACGGCTATTCACTACGGCAGGCGCTCGACGCTGGCGGCATGCCGGTCGAAGAGGGCACGCTGTACCCGCTGCTGCGGCGCCTTGAGGCGCAAGGCGTACTGGAAAGCGCGTGGAACACCGATGGGGCCGCCCCGCGCCGCTACTACTGGCTGAGCGCGGAAGGGCGGCGCCTGCTGGCGGAGATGACGGGCAGCTGGCGCCGCCAGGTCGCCGTCATGGACGCATTGCTGGATGACGTGCCGGCCGGGCGTGGGGAGACAGCGTGGACGCCAGCGACGTGATCGACAGCTACGTGCACGATGTGGCCCGCCGGCTGCCGTCCCGCCGCCGCGACGACGTGGCCTTCGAAATGCGCGCGCTGCTGGGTGAGGACCTGCGGACCCGGGGCGCCGCCGAGGGCCGCGAGCCCGACGCCGACCTGGCGCTCCGGCTGGTCCGCTCGCTCGGCCGGCCATCGGAGAGGCGGCCCGCTACCACCCGCCGTTCATCCTGGTCCACCCGAGCGACACCTGGAGCTTCAGCCCGCACCGCGCCGCCGCCTGGCCGCGGAGGCGGCTTCGCCTGCTGGTGCTAGCTCACTGGCGCGCTGGGTTTCGTTCGCGGGCGAGTTTTTCCACTGCGCTTGGTGCGGTGGTTTCGAAGTCGAGCAGCTTTGCCCATTCCGGTGTGATGGTGATGGCGGTCATCTGCTCATAGAGCGCACGGACCTGTGCGTCGAAGCCGTCCCACGCCTCGGGCGGCATCGTGCGGTGCGAAGCCTGCAGGTAGCCGTCCGGCACGCCGTCGACGGTGGCAAGCGCGGCGCGGCCCCGGACCAGCAGCACTCGCGGCGGCGGTCCGGGGATGTCGATGGTGATCGCGACCCGTGGGTCGGCCTGCAGGGCACCGACCTTGGCGGAACCTGGTACCGTCCACATCCGGAAGCTGCCGGCGTCCCAGAGATACCCGATCGGGATCACGCGCGGACCGCCGTCTCGGGCTGTATAGGACAGGTGCAGCACCGGTTCGTCGCGGAGCAGTTGCTGTGCGATGGGCAGGGCCATCACGCGGGCGACATCCATTATCCGGTCACCGGCCCGGCCGGGCTCGTCTCCGCGAGCACCTGCTCGAGCTTGGTCAGCACAGCCTCCCAGCCGGGCCCGACGCTTCCGGCGATATCGGGCATAGCCGCGGCTAGCTCGCCGAGTCGCTCGTGCACCAGCCGGACCACCGTGCTGCCCGAAGCGCTGGGGCTGAAGCTGACGGTTAGCGAGGTGTCAAAGGACGGCCCCTGCCGCCGCTGCGGGCCGATGAACCCCCACCGGAACACCAGCCGCCGGTCTGGTACCAGCTCCACCAGCTCGGAGTCGAAGCCGCCTACGATCACCCCTTCGTCGGCTTTCCAGGTCCGCCAGGCCCCGCCAGCGCGCTCGTCGATCTCCACCCGAGTCACTTCCTGGCGGCCGGGGGCCATCCACCGCCGTACCAGCCCCGGCTCCAGCCACGCCCGGTAAGCCAGGTGCAGCGGGACGGGAAGCATGCGCTCGATGCGCACCGCCATGTGATCGTGAGTCCGCGTGGTCACCGCGTTCCTCCTTCACTGAGGGGACAGGCCCGGGCGAGGCGATCGGGCGGCGACCGCCGCCCGGATGCCCTCATCCTTCAAGCCAATCCCAGACGAGACGATACGACTCGTTCAATGTAGCTAGCGCTCTTCTATCCGTCAAGACGGATCGTCTCGTCTCGTTCACTGCTATCCTGGGTCCGTGACCACCGCTTCCAAACCGCTGGCCTCCCGGCGCAGCGAGACCTCCCGCCTGGCGATCCTCGACGCCGCGCTGGCGCTGTGCCGCGAGCAGGGCTACGCCAGGGTCACCATCGAAGCGATCGCGGCCCGGGCCGGCGTGGGCAAGCAGACCATCTACCGCTGGTGGCCATCGAAGGGTGCAGTGGTGCTCGACGCCTTCGAGCGCGTCGCGGCCGAGATCCCCGTCCCCGACACCGGCGACGTCCTGGCCGACATGCGCACCTTCCTCACCGGCGTGGTCAGGCTCTTCACCGACGACAACTTCGGCCCCCACCTGGGAGCCCTGATCGGCGAGGCCCAGTATGACCCCGCCGTCCGGACCGCGCTGCTCGAGCAGTACCTCAAACCCCGGCGCGCCGCCGTCGCAGACCGCCTAAGGCTCGCCCAGCAGCACCGCCAGCTCCCCGGCGAACTCGATCTCACGGCCGTGCTGGAGGTCATGTTCGGCGCCCTGTATCACCGGCTCCTGCTGCGCAACGGCCCCCTCGACCAGGCATACGCGCACTTCGTCGCCGAAATCGTCCTCGGCGGCTGCTCCGCCCAGCCAACCACAGACCGCAGCCACCACCCAGTAACGCAACGTAAATAGATCGTAACGCCATCCCGATCAACCTCGAAGACCCATTAAGAGTCAGCCCGAACACCGGCTTCGCCGCAGTTGGAATCGTCAGCTCGCAGTGCGTGTCCGGACGGCAAGGCGCCGGCGCATGATCGCGATTTGATCGGCCAGTTCCGTCCCGATGACACCCGTGTCTGTATAGTCCGCGCTGACTTCTATCGTTTCTTCGGACACGAGGATTGACGGGAACAGCAGGCGGCTCAGCCGCTGCGCCGACCGGCGCGGCCGACCGGCCAGTCGCGGCAGAGCCTCGGCGAAGTACCGGTCCCGGTAGCCGGCCATGAGCTCCTCCTGTCCGGGCGTCCAGAGCCCGCTGGCGTACGCCTCGGCGATCCGGGTTGGCGTGCCGGCGGAGAGCGCGGCCGCCCAGCCTGCTTCCTTCGCTTCCGCGGTCGGCCGCATGGCCAGGCCCATGGCCCGGTTGACCTCGCCGGTGACCGGGTCGAGTTCCGGCAGCGCGTCGATGTCGGTATCCCGTGCCTCGCCGCGTGCCGCCAGCGGCCACAAGATCCGCGCCCTCAGGTCGGCATCGACGGTCAGCCCGCCCGGCAGGTCCGCGCCTGCCAGCCATGCGTCCAGCATGGCGAGCTGCCCGCTGGTCTGTGCGCTCGCGGCGGCACCCACCGCAAGCGCTCGCGTAATGTCCGCTGGCCCACCCGCGTCGATCACGCGCAGGGCGGCGCCCGCGATCTCCGCCCGCAGTTCAGCCCGCAGCGCCGGATCCACCCACAAGTCAGCTGCCTCGACCGCCCGCGTGAGCAGTGTCTCCACCCCGCTGCGCGGCAGGTCCCCCGGCGCCAGCCGACGGCACACCATGTCCGCGAACTCGTACGGCGGCACCTCCCCGCTGGTCATCAGCAGCCAGAACCCGTTCCAGCAGACCGCCTCGGTGAGCGGATCGTCCACATGGCAGGCGACATCAATCAGCGCCTGCCTCGATCGCGGGTCGAAGCCAGTTCGCGTGAAGGAGAGGTCTTGGTCGTTGAGGACCACCGCATCGGCGGAAACCAGTTCCGGTACGGCGGTCCGCTCGCCGTTCAGCTCGGCGGTCAGCAGCTTCCGGCGGCGCAGGCGGCCGTTACCGTGGTCCGCGTCGAACAGCCCGATCCCTACCCGCTGCCAGCGCGGCACGTCCTGGCGCACCGCGCCCGCGTCGTCGAGCCAGATCGTGGGCACGCCCTCGGTGCGCAGCCACTGGCGACCCCACCCGGCCAGGTCACGGCCACTCGCCTCGGACCAGCATCCGACCAGGTCGTCCAGCGTCGCGCTGCCAAACCCGAAGCTGGTCAGGTATTTCCGCAGCCCCGCGCGGAGCGCCTGGTCGCCGATCAGCGCGCCGAGTGCCCGGATCACGCTGGCGCCCTTGACGTACAGAATCCCGTACGGCTTGTCCCGGCCCTGCCGTGCGGTAGCCACCGGCGAGGACACTGGCACCCGGCTGGGCAGGTCGTCGGCGAGATAGGCCGCCAGCTTGTCCGTGTAGGCGTACTCGGCCCACGATTCCGTTTCGCTGGTCCCGGTGATGGCGGCCAGCGCGGCGTACGACAGATAGGTCGCGATCGCCTCGTCCAGCCAGACGTCGTCCCACCACCGCGGCCCGACGAGACAGCCGAACCACAGATGGGCTGCCTCATGGGCGCAAAGCCCAGCGTTGTCCAGGTCGGCCCCGGCCTCGGCCCGGCTCAGGCGGCGCTCATGCACCACCATCAGGCCGGGTATCGAGACCGCAGTGGCTGCGAGGTCGGGCGTGAACACGATGTCATAGGCCGGGTAGGGGCAGGGCACGCCGAGGTTGTCCTCGTACCAGCCGATGGCCTGCCGGGCGTAGTCGATGAACCGGGGCAGGGACGCCACCGCAGCCGTGCCCGTCAGTGAACGGCGGTGCCGGACGGTCAGTTCGGTACGGCCCGCCCTGGCGCGGGCCGCCGTCGTGAACGGCCCGGCGCAGAACGCCAGGTCGTACGGCCGCATCCCGGCCACCGGCGCGAACGCGCAAACACCATCCTGGATACCCGAGACCTGCCCGTTGGCGACGCACTCCCACCCCGTCGGCAGCCGCACGGAGAACCGGAACGTCGTGGTCATGTCCGGCTGGTCAAAGCAGCAGAACACCTCCGGCCCGCAGTCCGGGTAGGAATTCCCGCTGACGTAGCTGGCACCGTCGGCCGGGTCGGTAAACCGGCTCAGCCCGCGTCCGTCCGCCGAGTACGCCACCTCGGCCTCGGCCACCAGGACGGCCTCATCGCCGTTGCGCTCCAGCCGCAGCCTGCCGTCATCGGGCGGCGGCAGGGCGGCGCCGTCCAGCGTCACGCTCACGACGCGAGGTGTCCGCAGGTCAGCGACGGTCTGCCTGCTCTCGCCCAGCCACCGGAACCGGATCTCGGTCCGCGATGTCACCGGTTCGGCGGTCAGGTCGAGGAACACATCGCAAAAGTCGACCTTGATGCTACCCGCCCGGTCAGCAGCCTCATCCTGGGTCAGATCAGCCACTTGGGTAGCGTAGCCGTTCCTGCGGTCAGGGCTTCACCCGGCGCCAGACGCTGCGCACGGCGGCGTCGGCTGGCGACCTGCCAGTCGAGCGGCACCTGAGCGGAGGCCACCGCGTCACACACGGCCTGCGCCCGCCTCGCGGCACGACGGGATGGCCGGGATCGTCGGGCAGCCGGCTGGCTGGCGGGTTTACACGCCTTGGCCGACATGGATCTCCGCGCCGGTCACGCTGTTGTTGGCTGCGGAGGCGAGGAAGGCGACGAGGTGGGCGACGTCTTGTTCGGTTGCCAGGTGCCCGGTGGGGTTTGCTGCCGCGATGTGGTCCAGGACGTCCGGGGGGATGGACTGGCGGTGCAGGTCGGTGGGGATGAGGCCGGGCATGACGACGTTGGTCAGGATTCCGGCCTTGCCGGCGTTCCGGGCGAGGCTGCGGGCCAGTCCGTGCAGTGCCGACTTGGCTGCGGCGTAGTGCTCGAGGCCGGGTGCCCCGTCAGCGGCGCCGGAGGACAGCAGCACGATGCGGCCCCAGCCGGCGGCGCGCATATGCGGGAGCGCGGCTTGGACGGTGAATGCGGTGCCTTCGGCGTTGACCCGCATCTGGTCCTGCCAGGCGCGGGCGGGTGTCGCCTCGGCGGGCCGGTCTGGCTGCGCCCAGCCCGGGCTGGCCCAGGCGCATGCCACCAGGATGTCCAGGCGTCCCCAGGTCCGGGTGATGGTGCCGACCGCGGCC
>JAFAZE010000157.1 GCA_019239975.1 Streptosporangiaceae bacterium | reverse complement strand
GTCGACCAGGCCGAGTCCTACTTCGCCCTGCACCAGCCGTATGAGTCCGAAGGCGTCGGCTTCTGGTGGCTGGACTGGTGCTGCGACGCCTCGACCGTTTCCATGCCCGGGCTCACCCCCGACAACTGGATCAACCACCTGTACGCGATGGATCTGGCTAACAAGGGCCAGCGCGGCTTCGTGCTCTCCCGGACCGGCAGCTCCTACCAGGATCCCGACGAGGTGTACCCGGCCGGCCCGTGGTCGGGCCACACCTCCACGCTCGCGTTCACCGGCGACAGCTGGGGCACCTGGAACACGCTCACCTTCCAGGCACAGCTCGCCGCCGACGAGGCCAGCATCGACGAGCCGTACGTGAGCAACGACATCGGCAGCTTCCTCGGCCCACCGCCGGGGAACCCGCAGGACGACTCCGACCTGTACGCCCGCTGGGTGCAGCTCGGCACGTTCCAGCCCGTGCTGCGGCTGCACTCCAACGCGGGCAACCGCCTGCCCTGGGATTACCCGGGACCGGCCGACTCCACCGCCGCCAGCTTCCTGCGGCTGCGCGAGGCGCTCGTCCCGTACACCTACACCCTGGCCGACACCAGCGTGAACACCGGCCTGCCGATCACGAGCCCGCTGTATCTCGACTACCCCGGCGAGGCGGCGGCGTACACCAACCCGGGCGAGTACCTGTACGGACCCGACATGCTCGTTGCCCCGGCGACGACGCCGGGCAACGTCACCACCGAGCGGGTATGGTTCCCGCCCGGCAAGTGGACCGACTGGTTCACCGGCGCCACGTTCCAGGGCCCGGCCACCCAGACGCTCACCGTCCCGCTCGACCGGATGCCGGTGTTCGTCAAGGCAGGCGGCATCATCCCCGAGCAGGCGCCGATGGATCACGTCGGCGCCGACCCGAACGCTCCGCTCACCCTGCGGGTGTACCCGGGTGCGGCCGGCCGCTTCAGCCTTTACCAGGACGCTGGCAGCGGCACTGGATATGAGAAGGGACAGTCCAGCCTGACGTCGATCAGCACCACGGCGTCCGCGCACGCAGCGAGCACCATCGACATCGGCCCGGCCCGCGGCAGCTACCCAGGCCAGGCCGCCACCCGCAGCTTCGACGTCGACATCGTCGGGGTCAGCCGGCCCCATGCGGTCTTGCTCGACGGGCAGCCGCTCGCCGCGGGCGACTGGACCTACGATCCCGCGACCCACACCGTGACCGCGGCCGTCACCGGCCTGGCACGCACGGCAAGCGCCCGGATCACCGAGGTGGGCGGCACCACCGTCACCCAAGCCGAGCCGGCCGCCGTGGACCTGAGCATCGACCCATCGACGCCGCTGAGCCTGTCCCCTGGGCAGACCGTTACGGTAATGACGACGGAACGCAACGCCGGTCCCGGTGACGCCGACGCCACGACGGTTCGGCTGACCGCGCCGTCCGGGTGGACGGTAACGCCGTCCACGGCGGCGTCGGCGGGCACGATCGCGCCCGGGTCGTCGGCTACGCAGTCATGGCAGGTGCAGGCGCCCGCCAGTTCGTCGACGTCGCCGGAGACCGCCTCGCTGCAGGCCCAGGCCAGCTACACCAGCGCGGGGCTGCAGCAGCAGGTGGCGGCCGCCGAGCAGGCGCCGCCTGCCCAGGCCCCGCCGCCCGCCCCGGTGATCAGCGGGGTCTCGCCCGCGAGCACCGCGGCTGGCACGCCGGTGACGCTGACCGGGCAGAACTTCGGCACCAGCCAGGGTTCCAGCTATCTCACCCTGGCGCAGGGCGGCACCAGCTGGGGCGCACCCTACGACGGCGTCAAGCTCACGATCACCAGCTGGAGCGACACCTCGGTCACCTTCACCTTGCCGCCCGACAGCGGAAGCTACCCGCTCGAACCCGGGACAGCCACGATCACCGTGACCGTCGACGGCCAGACCTCCGCATCGCAGACCATCACGATCACCTCCTGAGGATCGGCGTGTCAGCCGTGGTTGGTGTAGATCGGTGTCGACGTCGACCCCTGGTCGGAGAACTCCGATCGCGACGCACGCGTCCGGCGACGGGCACTGGATCTGGCCGATATCACTGAACGCGTCGCCCTGCATTCCGCCGGCTGAGCCTGGCTTGGTTGCGGCCGGCACCCATGGCACAGTCCTGGGTGTGCCGTTGGACGATCTGCCGGGGTGGCTGCCGGCCTGGTGCCGTGACCATCTGGGTGCCGAACCCGCCAGCGTGCTGTTCCAGCTGCAGCAGGTCTCGATGGTGTTCCGTCTCCGTCTGGCTGATGGCAGGTACGTCGTGCTCAAGGCGCGCCCCGATGACGGCCGGGCCGCGTCGTGTGTCGCGGCGCAGGCCCGGCTGGCTGAGCGCGGGTTTCCGTGTGCCCGGCCGCTCACGCCGGTGGCCAATGCCGGTTCGCTTGCTGTGCATGCCGAGGAGTTCCGGCCCGGCGGCGACGTGCTGCACGGGGACTCGCCCGACGTGGCCATGCGCTACGCGGAGGTGTTCGCCCAGCTCATGGCCGAACTTGCCGACGTGACCGTCGCACCGCCGCTGCCGAATCCGCGCTGGGTGCGCTGGGACCACACCGATCCCGGGGTGTGGCCGACGATCGACTTCCTCGATAACCGGGACCAGGGCGTCGTGCCCGCGTACGTCGTTGACACGGCCAAGCGGGCTCGCGGGCGGATGCTGGCCGCCGGCCTGCCGTGCGTGCTGGGCTACGCAGACTTCGAGGCGCAGAACCTCCGGTGGCACGGCCGGGAGGTGTGGGCGGTGCACGACTGGGACAGCCTGGCGTGGCAGCCGGAGGCGGCGCTGGTGGGAGCGGCGAGTGGGGCGTTCGCCAGTGCCGGGCCGCCCACGCTGGCGCCGATCGGAAGCTCCGAGGCGTTCATGGTGGCTTATCAGGACATTCGGGGGCGCTTGTTCACGGCCGTGGAGCAGGAGATCGCGTGGGCGGCCAGCTTGTGGCCGGCAGCGCACAATGCCCGATGGGAAGCACTGCACGGCGACCCCCCGGTGTCCTGTGATGCGCTCCAGGCACAAGCAGCCGAACGCCTCCGCCGAGCTAATGCATAGCACCGGGGGGAACCGCAGCGTACCTGAACGCCTACACCTGGGTCTGGGACAACGTGCTGCACATGCGGGGAGCGGTGGCGGCGCAGTCGGCGCTGGGATGCCCGGACCGGGACGCGACGCGCTTCATGCCGCTGAACCGGCCGTGGATCGGGTGCGTCTGGGAGCTAACGGCTGACCGCGTGTTCATGTCCTCAGCGCCTCCAGATAAGGGCAAAATAATGGTATGGGTGCTGTAGCCGGGGGCCTCCTGCCCTCCCGCTGGGCCGACGTTGCCGAGGTGCTGCCCGCGTCGCTACCCCACCTGGCGGGGCCGCCGGGTGGCATCGTCGATCTGCCCAGCGATCTAGCCTGGTCAGGACGTCGGAGCTTCGACCTGGCCGATCCTGGTCAGCGCTACTTGTACTACATGACGGTGCTTACGTCGGCCGTCACCCGTGATCACTATACGCACTGGCTCAACGCCGATCTGCTTCGTTCTGAGTGGGCTGGTCCAGTGGCACTGAAAGTAGGCGCATTGCACGACCGCGGGCTTCCTCGCGACCTGATCGACGTTCATGGTGCGGCGAACCGGTTCAGCGCGGCCGAACTGGTTGCCCTTGCACGTGCAGCGCTGGACGAGGAGTTCAGCCTTGAGATGCTGCGCGATCAGTTCGATCGCGCGGCCATGTACTCCGATGAAGAGTTCGCCGTCTACGGCTGTACTCCGGACCAGATCGCGGAGATCAAGACATGGGCACAAGAGTGGGCTACCAGTCTCGGGATGGAGATCGCCCAAGCCCAGTGCTGGCCGGATGAAACCCGTGAGTGACGCGTCGCTCGCGAGCGCTTTCCCGTTGAATGTGGCCTGCAACGGGGACGTGTACCTGGTCGCGTTCTCCTCGCGCCCGTTGTCGGTCGCGAGACCCAGTCACATCCGCCACATCAGCACCGCACCGCATGATCCCGGAAACGTAGGTGCCGCAGAGGACCCGGCGTTTCTCTGATCATGGTGGTTGTCCGTTTTGTACCGGTTGCGCGAGGGCCCGGTCGGCAGGTCGGCTACGTCAGCGGCTTCAGCACCGGCGATGAACGGGGACGTTGTGGGCCATAGTGGCGCGACGCGGCCCCAGTGGCGTGGCCCGGCCAGAGTGGCGCACGTGACCTGAGAGGCGCGGCGCGTCCGCAGAGGCCGCAGAGGCCGCAGAGCCACGCCGTGAGCCGGCCGTGACCGACCCAAGAACCGGCCAGAGCCCGGCATGCGGCCCGGCGTTTCCGTTCATGACTGTTCACAGCCGTGGTTCCCGCGTGACGCCGCCGATGACCGTGGTGACGGCCTTGCGGACGGCTTCTGGCTCTGGCGGGGTGCCTTTCCGGTCGGCGAACAGCAGGTGCCCCGCCCCGATCAGCGTGGGCGCGAGGATGCCGGCGTCGGCATCGGCGGCGATGCGGCCCAGGTCTCGCTCGGCGGCGAGGTAGGAGGCGATCATCGCCGTTGCCTCCGTAAGGACCGGGACACCGGCCACCCCAGCCTGGCGCAGCCGGGCGCGCAGGTCATCCCGGAAGGTGATGAGGGCGACGATCGCGATCGCGACCGGGGAGAACAGATCCGTCAGCGCGTCACTGAGGTTACCGGCGACGGTGCCGGTCCCGGCGGACTCATTCAGCACGGCGGCCAGGGTGGCGATCCGGCCGGCCCGGTCCAGCACGAGCTCGGCGAGGAAGGCGTCGAAGTCGGCGAAGTGCCGGTGCAGGACGCCCTTGGCGACTCCCGCCTCCGCGGTGACCGCCCGGGTGGTCAGCGCGTGCGGCCCGTCGCGGAGGAGGACGCGCTCGGCGGCGCCGAACAGCTCGGCGCGCGGGTCGCGGAGGGCCACCCCTGTCGGCATCCGTGCATCCTTCCTTCGCTGTCCGCGAAACCAATTATCAAGTGGGCGCATGCCCACTTAGGGTGGGCGCATGCCCACACTACCGCCGGAGCAAGCGCGTGTTTCCGGGCTCCAGCCCGCCGAGCCTCCCGAGCCCGCCGAGCCTCCTAAGCTCCCCGAGCCCGCCGAGCCCGCCGAGCCCGGGGCCCCCAAGTCCGGGCCCATCCAGCCTCCCGGGCCCCCTGAGCCTGAGCCTGCGCCCGGGCCAGCCGAGCCTCGCGAGGCTCACCAAGCCCGGGAGGTAGCCGAGTCGTTCGGCTCGGACGCCGAACGATACGACCGCGCCCGCCCCGGCTACCCCGCCGCCCTGGTGGAGCGGATCATCGCCGCCAGCCGCAGTCCCGGCCCCAGCCCCGGCCCCAGCCCCGGCGTCCTGGACGTCGGCTGCGGCACCGGCATCGCCGCGCGGCAGTTCCAGGCGGCCGGCTGCCGGGTGCTCGGCGTCGACCCGGACGCGCGGATGGCCGTCCTTGCCCGGCAGCGCGGGCTCGAGGTCGAGGTCACGACGTTCGAAGCCTGGGACCCGGCCGGCCGGGCGTTTGACGCGGTCGTCGCCGCCCAGGCCTGGCACTGGGTGGACCCGCTCGCCGGCGCGGCCAAGGCGGCGCGGGCGCTGCGCCCCGGCGGGCGGCTGGCGGTGTTCTGGAACGCGTTCCAGCCCCCGCCCGGCCTGGCTGAGGCGTTCGCCGAGGTCTACCGCAAGGTGATGCCCAACGCGCCCAACGTCGGGATGAGGCCCATCCTCGAGGTGTACCTGACCATGTGCGGCAAGGCGGCCGACGGGATCCGGCAGGCGGGCGCGTTCGGTGACCCGGAGCAGTGGGAATTCCGCTGGGAACGGCCCTACACCCGCGACGAGTGGCTGGACCAGGTGCCCACCTTCGGCGGCGGCGCCCAGCTCCCGCGGGCCATGCTGGAGGACCTGCTGGCCGGCCTCGGCGCCGCGATCGACGCCGCAGGGGGCAGCTTCACCATGCACTACACCACCGTGGCGGTCGCCGCGGCGCGAACCGGTGCCCCCCTGAGACCCTGAGCCGGCAAGATCAAAGAATTTGATACCGAACGAGAGGTGGCTCGAGTCAACGTCTAGCTAACCGCGCCGAACGTCACCGTGACGTGCTGGAAGCCGAGCGACGTGAGCATGCCGTCGAGCATGCCCTGGGTGTTCTTCTGCGCCTCGGCGAGCAGCGCGCTCTGCCGGGCGGCGGCCTGGATCTTCTGCTGGGCCAGGATGTAGACCGCCTGCTGGCTGTTGGGGTTGCTGGCGAAGAAGTTCCCGATCCGGTTGAACAGCCCCTGCTGCTGGGCGTAGACGTAGGACTGCCTGACGTCCAGCACCGCCGGCTCGAGCTGAGCGCGCGGCAGCGACACGGTCACCGAGGTGCGATCCGGGGACACCCGGATCGACTTGCCCTTGAGTTGCGAGAAATCGACGTAGGCGATGTCGGTGCCCTGCCCGACGAACAGCGTCTCGCTGCCGGCCAGGAAGGACGGTATGAACGCGGTGTGGGTGCTCAGATCGACGACCACCTCGAACGACCCGCTGGCCGCCTCGTAGCGGCTCAGCGCCGTGATCGACTTGAGCAGTACCGGCTGGCTGCGGTCGGTTGTGGTCGTCGCGAACGGGTTACGCAGCTGCGGCAGCAGGTGAATCGCGGAAAGCACGAGCACCAGCACCACCACCGCCACGAGCCCCGCGGCAAGCGTGGCGAGCCGTCCCGCCATCTTCCCCGCCGTCTTCCCGCGCTGCGTGGTCAGCACCATGCCATTCGGCTACCCCCGTAGTGACGGTCAATGCGCGCCAGGCGCATAGTTTTCCACAGCTGGGCATAGACACCGTCGTGTTCACGAATCCGTTCCGCCGGCGTGGCGAAGGGCGCCCCCGGTCCAGGGCCGCCGGCTGCCTGCTGTGGATATTGTTGCTGATCGCGTTGCTTATCGTGCTGTCGGTCCTGTTCGGCGGCTTCCAGAAGGGCACCAAGGTCAACAACGGCCTTGGCATCCCGCCGCGCGTGGCTCTGAGCGTGCCCATGGCCTGGACTACCTCGCCGTGCTGCGTTTCGCCGACCGTTACAGGTGCGGCTTGCCGGGGTGAGCGGCACAGTAGGTGACCGCGGCCGGGTGTTACGGCATGGCCGGTCGTGAGCGCCCGCGCCTGCTGAGCGGCCGCTGCCCGCGCTCTCGGGGCCGCACTCGCCCGCCCCGCGACCGCCGCGCCCCGCCACGCGGTCGCGACCGCTCGGGGCCGCACTCGCCCGCCGCGGCCGCCGTGCTTGCTGAGCGTCCGCGGCCGCCGCGCCCGCCGCCCGCCGCCGTGCCCCCGCGCCTGCTGAGCGGCCGCTGCCCGCGCTCTCGGGGCCGCACTCGCCCGCCCCGCGATCGCCGCGCCCTGCCACGCGACCCCCTAATTTCCGTGATGCGCTTGCCTGGAACGGCCTGGTGGAAACGAAGGTGCCAAATACGGCCCTAAATTTCCATAATGCGTTCTCGGCGAACAGCGTGGCGGAAATCTGGGTGTCAGATACGGCCCGCCGTTTCCACGACGCCTTTGCTTGCGGCAAGTTAGTGGAAATTAGGTGTGCCGTATTTGGCCCGCGCTTTCCGCGATTATGGGAAAATGGCGCCGCCCGCACGCTTGTGACGTGCGGGCAGCGCCGGCGGGACCCGGAAGGGGGCTTCGGAGGGTCAGCCGACCGGACCGGTGGCCAGGGTGACGGTCGTGGTGTGCGACTGTCCGTCCTGGTCGGTCCAGCCGATGCTGATCTGGTCGCCGGGGTGGTACTTCCCGAGCACCGACTGGATGCTGGTGCCCGTGCTGACCGGCTGGCCCGCGACCGAGGTGATCACATCACCAGCGGTCAGGCCGACGTTGGCGGCCGGGCTGCCGGACTCGGCACCGGCGATGGCCACGCCGGAGACCGACTGACCGTCACCCGAGCCGAACTGGCCGAACCCGCCAAACCCGCCAAACCCGGAGCTGTCCGAGCCGGAGTTCTGGATCTGCACGCCGAGGAACGCGGTCTCGCCGATGTGCACGGTGGACGACGCCTGGCCCGCCTCGATCTGGCGCGCGATGGACAGCGCGGTGTTGACCGGAATCGCGAAGCCCTGGGTCGTGCCCGGCTGGCTCGAGGAGTTCCCCTGGCCAAACGGGGAGAGCTGGTAGCCGGACGACGCGGCGGTGTCGACGCCGATCACCTGGCCGTAGCTGTTGACCAGCGGGCCGCCGGAGTCACCGGCCTGGATGTTCGCGTTGGTCTCGATCAGGCCGGTCAGGTTCTCGCTGGTCCCGGCGCCCTCGTCGGACGCGGTGATCGACTGGTTGAGCGCGGTGACCGTTCCGGCGGCGACCGACGGGGTGCCGCCGACGCCGCCCGCGTTGCCGAGCGCCACCACGCCGTCGCCGGTCTGGACCGCCGAGGAGTCACCGGTGCTCGCGGTGGTCAGCCCGGACGCGCCGGAAAGCTGCAGGACCGCGATGTCCTTACCCGAGTCGTAGCCGACGACGGTGGCCTTGTAGGTCTTGCCGTTGCCGATGTCCGTGACCGAAACCGAGGTCGCGCCCTGGACCACGTGGTTGTTGGTCAGCACCTCGCCGTTCGGCGTCAGCACGATCCCGGTGCCCTTGGCGGTGGCCTGCTGGTACCCGAGGGTTGAGGTCACGTCGACCAGGCCGGGATCCACCCTGGACGCGATCTGCGACGTGGTCAGCACCGTCTTGGATACCGCCGTGGCGCTGCCGGGCGGCGAGCTTGAGCTCAGCGCCGCGGTGGCGATGCCCGCTCCCGCGCCGAGGGCGACGACCGCTGTGGCGGTCAGGCCGAGCACGTGCCGGCGTCGCCGCCGCGGCGGCTGGTATTCCGGATACGGTGGTTCCGGGTACTGTGTGAAGGGTTCGCTCATGGCCTTTTGCCACCCCGAGTCCTGTTCGCGGCTTCTTATGTTCCGAATATCGCCCGCGAACCTTGACGAAGGCCGAAGGAACGATCAGCCTGAGCTTCCGATTCCCTGAAGACTTCCTGACCGTCTTCAGCTATCGCCCCGAAGACGTGGCCCGGCGCGGAGCCCGGGGGTGGCTCAGCGCGGGTCGAGGCCGATCTGCGCGCTGCCCAGGTGACTGGCCGCGTCCGGTGCCACCCCGCTGACCGGCGCGAACGGCAGCTCCGTGGTCGGGTTCGCGACGGGCTCCACCAGGTAGGAACGCCCTGCCCCGACCTTCAGCGCGAAGGTGTCACTCGCCACCGGCCCGAGCACGACCGCGCCGGTGGCGCCGTCCACGACCCGGATCGGCTGACCCTGCCAGGGATTACGGATCAGCATGGTGTGGCTGCGCCCTGCCTCGATGGCGACGGTCACGGTGCTGCCGTTCTCGACCTGGACGTCGGCCTTCGTGTCGTCCATCAGGTACACGGTGCCGGACACGTTCCAGCCGGATGGCCAGGCGGGCGCGATCCGCAGCAGCCCGTCGTAGTCGGTGGCAAGCGCCTCGTCCAGCGCGGTCGCGACCACGCCCGACTGCTCGATGTACGGCTCGTCCCGCCATCCCGGGTTCCACGCGGCCATCCCCGACGGGTAGACCTGGTAGGTCTTGGTGGTGGCGACGAGATCGGCGGCGACCTGCGAGGCCATGTCCAGGCGGGCCGCGTCCACCGCGTCGAAGGTCCAGTCCGGGTTGCCGACGTTCGGCCGGTGCTGGTACGTGCGGTCGGCCAGCGCGGTCAGGTCGTCCCCGCCCACGATCGCGGCGTCGCCGATGACCCCGTACGGCCAGACCGGCTCGAGGCCGTCGTTCTCGACGTTGTGCAGCGGCGCGGCCGGCTGGTAGGAGTCGGCGATCACATCGGTGCCCGACGCGTCCGCGGCCGGGGTGAGCAGCTGTTTGTGCGTGGCCTCGTCGGTGCGCGCATACGGCGGGAGCTCGGACTCGGCGGTCGTGAGCTGGGCCGCCAGGCCGGCGTCGGTGTGCAGGATGCCGGCCGCGGAGGCCACGGCGGGGAACAGCGCTTGCATGGCGGCGATGTCGGTGGTCGGGTCCTGCACGTCCCACTGGTTTTCGTGCGCGTTCGCGACCGTGTGCAGCAGGCCGTCGGCGCCCCTGGCCGCGTAGGCGAGCAGGAACCGCGCGGACTCGCGCATGACGGGGTAATACGTGCGGAGGAAGGAAACCGAGCCGGTGTCGGTGTACTGCCGCCAGATCCACAGGCTGATCTCCGCGCCGGTGGTGACCGTCTCGCCGTTCCAGGTCGGCGGGATGTTTTCGTCGCACGACGCGTCTTTGAACGGGGTGGAGTCGTTCTGGAACCCGTTGCCGTTGTACCGCATGGTCTCGGGTACGCAGATGCCGGGAAGGCCGCCCATGTACTGCTTGGTCCACGCCTCCAGGCTGGCCAGGTTGCCCAGGTAGAGGCCGAACAGCGGGCCGTTGAGCGCGAAGTTTCCGGAGCTGATGTTGGCGGCGGCCTGCATCCGCAGGTTCCAGAACCAGAACGCGGCCGGGTACCAGTCCTGATGGTCCTCGCTGAAGTTGAACATGTCCGCGACGCCCGCCTGCGAGCCGGGATACCGCGAGCGCATCGAGGCCGCCTCGGTGTACAGGTAGATCGTCCTGATCTGCTCGAGGTACTGCGCGGCGCCGTCGGCGGAGCTCATCTCGACCAGCCCGGAATGCGCCCAGAACCGGTGCCACCAGCGGCTGGTTTCCGCGGTCAGGCTCGCTTCCGGCGCGGACACCCCGGACGCGTGAGCCGCCCCTTCGCGCAGCAGCCGCCGCGCGGCGGCCATGGCGTTGCCGCCGGTCCAGTGCGGCGCCGCCACGATGATCCGGAACGACCCATCCGCCGCGGGCTTGAAGCTGACCTGGACCGATACCGGGCCGGTGACGCTCGCCCGCACGTCTCGGCCGCCCGCGGTGATCACCGCCAGCGTTCCGAAGGTCCGACCCGACCCGGTCACCGGCACGTTGTCCTGCCAGGTCTCGGCCAGGGTCCCGACCGCGCCGGCGGCGGTAGCCGCCGGCGACCGGCCTGCCCACAGGTTCACGCTCGCCGTTTGCGTCGCGTTCGGGTCCGCCCCGGTGACGTCCACGACGAGTTCGTCGGTGCCGGCGAGCACCCGCGCCCTCATCGTCATGCCGCCGCCCGACTCGGTGAGCACGCCATCGTAGAGATCGAGGCGGCCGGTGAAGTCGGGCGCCGCATCCAGGCGTGCCAGGCCGGGGATGACCACCTGGCCGGGGGACTTGCGCCCGGGCATCGTGTCGGACCGGTTGAGCTGTGCGGTGAAGCCGTCAGCGGCCCAGACCGCGGCGGCCAGGCTGCCGTTGCCCAGCGGCATGTACTGCTGAGGTGAGGAGTTCGGCCGGCCGAGGAAGATGTCCGACCGGCTCACCACGCCGCCCGGATCCAGGGCGAACCGGCCGTCGCGCCAGGCGGTGGTGGCGGTCGCGGCGCTGGCGTTAGCGGCGCGCGGGACGGCGCTGATCCCCGCGGTCGCGGGAACCGCCGCCGCGCAGCAGGCGGCCAGTGTGAGCGCGGCCGTCAGCGAAAGGGAGCCATGACAACGGCGGCGCAACATGACCACCTCACCTGCGAGGGAAACATCCGATCTGGTTCTAGCCCGTAAAGCGGCGCTTGTCCAGATGGTTCCACCACTTTTGCCCGTAAACGATCAAGAGATCGCGCATATAACGGTTAAGCCGGTCCTGGTAGCGCCGTTCATGGACGGCATCGAGCATCCATACATCCGATCGCTCGCAACGAGCGGCCGGGCTGCGAGGCAGCGCCGGCTCCCGTTCGGTATGCATGAAATTTCGCCGGGAGCGAGACGGCGGGAAAGCGGGGGCACGGCCGGGAAGCCTGGTGTCATGGTCTCCTCCGTAGCTGTGCTGTCCGACATCCACGGCGTGCTGCCCGCGCTGGACGCCGTGCTGGCGGAGCCCGCGGTGCGGGATGCCGAGCGCATCGTCCTCACCGGGGACGTCGCGGCGGGCCCGCAGCCGGCGGCGGTGCTCGACCGGCTGCTCGGGCTCGGCGACCGGGTCACCTGGGTGCGCGGCAACGCCGACCGGGAGCTTGCCGAGCTCGCGCGCGGCGAGACGGACGACGTCGGCGACCCGATCGCGCCGTGGGCGGCGAAGCAGCTCAGCGCCGATCACCTGGCCTGGCTGGCCGGGCTGCCGCAGACGGTCACGCTGGACGCCGGCGGGTTCGGCGAGGTCGTGTTCTGCCACGCGACGCCCCGCGACGACGCCGAAGTCGTGGTCGTCGACTCGCGGCTCGAGCGCTGGTCCGAGGTGCTGGCCGGGCTGCCGCAGCAGGTCATGACCGTGGTGTGCGGGCATACGCACATGCCGTTCTGCAGGCTGGCGAACAGGCGCCAGATCATCAACCCGGGCAGCGTCGGGATGCCGTACGGTCGGCAGGGCGCGCACTGGACGCTGCTCGCCGGCGGCGCCATCTCGATGCGGCGGACGCCGTACGACGCCGCGGCGGCGTGCGAGCTCGTCCGCGCCGAATCGTCGTACCCGGACGTCGCCGAGTGGGCCGACTACTTCCTGCACGCCCGCGCCAGCGACGCCGACGCGCTCGCCGTCATGGCGCCCAGAGACGGCCGGGGCAGCGGCGACGGCGAGGACAGCACAGACGGCCGGGACCGCGAGGACGGTGAGTCGTCGTGACCGGCGTGACGATCGAGCGCGCCCGCGCCGCCGACCTGAGTGAGATCCTCCGGAACTACCAGCGGTTCTGGGGAGACCGGGATGTGCCGCGCCTGCTCCACCACCCGATGTTCGTCGAGGAGTTCGGCGACACCGCGTTCGTGGCACGCGGGCCGGATGGCGAGGTCGCCGGGTACCTGCTCGGCTTCGTGGCGCCGACGGGCGACGGCTACATCCATTTCGTGGCGGTACGCGACGACGCCCGCGGGCTCGGGCTCGGGCGGCGGCTGTACGAGACGTTCATGGCGGCCGCCGCTGAGCGCGGCGCCGTCGCGGTGAAGGCGATCACCAGCCCGGAGAACACGGGCTCGCAGGCGTTCCACCGGAGCATGGGTTTCACGGAACAGACGCTGGTCGAGAACTACGGCGGTGCCGGCCGGACCCGCGTCGTCATGCGCAGGCCCAGGCTCTAGGCAAGGCCCAGGCTCTAGGCAAGGCCGAGCACGCGCTCCGCGTTGCCGCCCGCGATCTTCGCCTTGTCGGCGGGGCTGAGCGGCAGCGCGTCGATCAGCGCCCGGCCCGGCGCGTTCGGGCTGAACGGGTAGTCGACGCTGAACAGCACGCGGTCCACCCCGAAGACCTGCACCGTGCACAGCACCGGCGGAAGGGTGAACATCCCGCTGGTCGTCACCCACACGTTGCGCAGGAAGTACTCCGACACCGGCATGGCCAGGGCCGCCCATTCCGGGCGCATCATCTGGTCGATGCGGCCGAGCATGAACGGGACCATCTCGCCGCAGTGCCCGATGATCAGCCGAAGCCCCGGGTGCCGGTCGAAGACGCCCGCGACGACCATGCGCAGCGCGTGCAGCCCGCACTCCGCGTGCCACCCCCAGGCGCCGGTCGCGAGCCGGGTCCTGGCCGGCTGCGGTATCCCGCCGAACAGTATCTCCCGGAGGCCCTCGGGCGGCGGCGATGGATGCAGGTAGAGCGGCACGTCGAGCCTCTCGAACCGGTCGAGCAGCGGCTCGAACCGGGCGTCGTCGAGGAACGCCCCGTTGGTGCCGAGCGTGCTGTTGACAAGCCCGCCGACGAATCCCAGGTCGCCGACGGCGCGCTCGAGCTCTTCCGCGGCCTCCGCCGGCTCGGCGGTGGGCAGCGTGGCGAAGCCCGCGAACCGGTCCGGGTGGCTCGCCACGGCCGCGGCGAGGTGGTCGTTCGCCCTTCGCGCCATGTCCACGCCCGCCGCGCCGGCCATCGCCTGCGCCGCGGGCTGCACGTGGGACAGGACCTGGACGTCGATGCCCGCCGCGTCCATGTCTGCCAGCCTCGACTTGCCCAGGTCACGCAGCCGCCCGTCCACCTGGTCTCCCCACAGCGCGAGGACTCCGGTGCCCGGCGGCGAGGCGAGTTCCGGGGTCCAGAAGTGCTCTTCGAGGGCTATGGTCCGCATTCGCTCATTGTGGCGTGCCGGTGCCCGGCCCGGAAGCGGGCGCGGGGCCGCCGGGGCGTGCTGACGTAATCTCCGCGGCGTAACCTCCGAATGTGGACGACGGCCTGCGCGCGGAACTGCTGGCCCGCTGCGAGGAAGACCAGCGGATCCGGCGCGACACTCCCATGAGGCGGCCAGGCCAGCGCGTAGACAGGCTTGTCATGTCGCACGTCGCCGAGATGGAGCGGATCGACCGGGCCAATACCCAGTGGCTGAGCGAGCTGGTCGCCGAGCGCGGCTGGCCGGGCAAAACGCTGGTGGGAGAAGACGGCGCGAGGGCGGCCTTCCTGCTGGCCCAGCACGCCGACGCCGAACATCAGCGGGTCTTCCTCCCACTGCTGCGCTCCGCCGTCGCCGCGGGAGAGGCGTCTGACACGCACCTGGCGTACCTGGAGGACCGTGTCCGCATGAGGAACGGTGAGCCTCAGCTGTACGGCACCCAGTTCATCGTGGACGATGAGGGGTTCAGGGCGCACCCCATCGAGGACCCGGCGCACGTGGACGCGCGCCGCGCCTCCGTCGGCCTCGGCCCCTTCGCCGACTACGAGGCCCACATGCGCGACCTGCACGGCAGCGCCGGCTGAGCGCCGTCATCCGCGACCGCCGGGATTAGGCTGGCCACCATGCTCCAGCCGAACCGTTCCGTACCGTCTGCGACCGTCATCCCCGTCCTGATCTACCCCGACGTCCGGGAGGCGGTCGTCTGGCTGTCCGCCGCCTTCGGGTTCACCGAACGGCTGCGCATCGGCGAGAATCACCGCTCACAGCTTCAGTTCGGCGACGGAGCGGTGATCGTCGCCGACGTGCGAGGTGACCGGCGCCCGCCCACGCCGGGCGAGGTCACGCACTCGGTTACCGTGCGTGTCGAGGACGCCCGGGCGCACTGCGAACGAGCCCGGGAGCACGGCGCCCGCATCCTCATGGAGCCGACCGACTTCGAGTACGGCGAGCGCCAGTACAACGCCGAGGATCTCGCGGGACATCAGTGGACGTTCTCACAGACGCTCGCCGACGTCGCCCCCGAGCGGTGGGGCGGAGTCACGGCGGGCTGACAGGGGTACGGATCCGGTTGGCGAGCGGCCACCACGTGGCGAACTGCAGCACGGCCAGCGTCACGGTGAACGGCAGGAGCACCCACATCCCCGCGCCCTGGGCGATGGCGCCGACCAGCCACGGCAACGCGGCGCCGCCCACGACGGATGCCGCGTTCATCACGCCGATGGCGGTGGGTACCAGCGAGGCCCGCGTCAGCTGTGGCGCGATCGCCATCGTGGTCGGGAAGACCGGCCCGAGGAAGAAGCCGAGCAGCACAAGCGCCACGCTCGCCACCACCGCGGCCGGCGACAGCCAGGCGAGCATGGCCGCGGCGGTGACGCCGGCCAGGCAGGCGTACATCATGGTGGCCACGCTCGCGCCCATCCTCGATGCGACCGGGCTGATCAGGAACCGGCCAAGGGTCAGTCCCAGCCAGTACCCGCTGACCGAGTACCCGGCGAACGACTCTGGCAGCGCACGTGCCTGCACCAGGTAGCTGAAGCCCCAGCCGCCCACGCCGAGTTCGAGGCCGACGTAGACGGCCAGCATCGCGGCGCCGAACAGCACGCCCCGTTCCCGCAGCGCGCCGCGCAGCAGCCCACCCGCGGGCGCGGCGGCCGCGGCGCCCGCGTCGGATGCCCGGTGCGTGGCGGTCGCGCCGGACACCCCAGGCGCTTCGGGCGCTTCGGGCGGCGGATCGCCCCGTTGCGGCCTCGGGTAGGCCGCCAGGAAGCCGGTGACCAGCGGCACGCAGGCCACGGCCATCACCAGCCAGACCGTTGTCCAGGAGGCGAAGCCGAGGATCCATGCGGCCAGCACCGGCCCGCTCAGCGCGCCCACGCCGAAGAACGCGTGCAGGCGGTTGAGCAGCGCCGTCGCGTCGGGCAGCGAGGTGAGGTAGACGTTGAGTACCGATTCCAGGATGCCGATGGCGAACCCCACGACCAGCAACACCAGCACGAACGCGCCGAAGGGCGGCCGGGTGGCCAGGTAAAGGCCGGCGAGCACGTACGCGCCGCCCCCCGTGACCAGGGCGATCCGGACGCCGAACCGGTTGACCAGCGCGCCGGTGCACAAGCCGGCCAGCACGAACCCGGCGGAGCCGGTGAAAAACGTGATCCCGATGGTGGCCCGGTCCACGCCATAGCCGGCCATCTGCGCCGGCAGCAGGACGCCATTGACCCCCGCATTGATACCGATGAACACGAACGTGACATAGGACAGCAGGACCGGCGGCCGTACGTGCCGTCGCATCAGAAAGCTCCAGGGGTCGAGGGGCGATCATAGCGTGGCAGGCTCATCCGGATCCGGCATCCTGAAACCGGGCACGGGGGAGGGCAGCAGCAGGACCGCTCCGGCGACACCGCCGATGGTGGCGGCCCACAGCGCGGGCCGGATGCCCACGGTGGCGCCCAGCAGGCCGCCGAGCAGCGCGCCGAGCGGGCGTGTCCCGTAGTTGACGGCCTGGAACGCGCCGGTGACCCGCGACCGCAGCGTGTCCGGTATCACCGCGGCGAAGATCGCCCCGATGCTGATATCCAGCACCATCAGGCCGAAGCCGCTCAGGAACTCCGACGCGAACAGCATCTGGAGGATCAGCGGCGATCGCGCGAGCGGCACGAGGATCAGCGGCGCGGTGAACCCGAAGCAGCCGGCCACGTACGCCCAGCCGACGCCGATCCGCGCCGCGAGCCGCTTGGTCACCAGCGAGCCGAGCACCCCGCCGGCCGCGCCCGCGCCCAGCACGACGCCGAGCACGCCCGGGCGGACGTGCAGCACGCGGATCGCGTAGAGCGCGAAGAGCGCGAAGAACATGAGGTTGAAGAAGTTGATCGTCGCGACCGCGATCAGCGACGCGCGCACGATCGCGTTGCGGGTGACAAAACGGACGCCGGCTGCGACCGCGCCCTTCCCGTCGTCCGCCGACGGCTCGGCGGGCCGGATCCGGCCGAGGAGGAACGCCGAGCCGAGGAACGACAGCGCGTCCGCGATGACCGCGAACGGGGCCGTGAACGCCTGCACGAGCAGGCCCCCGGCGCTCGGCCCGCCCATGAACGACAGCGCCCGGCTGGCGTAGATCAGCGACTGCCCGTCCACGTACCGTTCCGGCGCCACGATCGACACGAAAAGCGTCGCGTTCGACACGGTGAACATGATGCTCAGCGTCCCCACGGCGAACGTGACCGCGTACAGCTGCGCCATCGTCAGCACGTGCATCGCGTAGCAGGCCGGGACGGTGCCAAGCAGCGCCGCACGGCCCAGGTCGGCGCCGATCATCGTGCGGCGCCGCCGCCCGCGCCGGTCCGCCCACGCGCCGAGGTGCAGCCCGAACAGCAGGCTGGGCAGCCATTCGAGCGCGGTCAGGTATCCCATCTCCGCCGCCTGCGCGTGCAGCGCGATGACCGCCGTGAGCGGCAGCGCGATCCCCGAGATCTGGTCGCCGAACATGGAGATCGTCGACGCCCCCCAGTACCGCCGGAACACCCGCTCGCGCAGCAGCGGCGGGACAAGCGCGCGCGGCGGCGCCTTCACCGGGGCACTCACCGCGCTTCTCCAGCGCCGCCGGGCCGCGTCCCGAACAGCTCCCCGGGGAACGCGAGATTCAGGTAGGTGACCCGGCGCGCGCCCTCCGGCCGGAGCTCCGGGCTCACGTTCCGGTCCAGGTACCGGTCCAGGAGCGCGTCGACCTCCCGCCCGATCTCGGCGAGCTCGCCCGCGGTGAGGTAGAGGAACCGGTCGCCGAACAGCGCCGCCTCCCGCCACTCCGGCGGCTCGTCCTCCCTGGTCTCCAGCCAGCGCATCACGTGCTCGAAGTACCGCTCCGCCAGCACCGACCTGAACAGCCCGCTCGCCGCCGCGAGCTCGGGCGTGCCGGCCACGGCGGGCACGTCGGTGAACATCGCCGTGGCCCGCCACGGCTTCTCCCGGCCGGTGCCCCCGCCCGCCTCCTCCACCAGCCCGTACTTCGCGAGCTGCCGCAGGTGGAAGGAGGTGGTGCCGGTGGACTCGCCGAGCAGCGCCGCGGCCCGGGTCGCGGTCAGCGGACCCTCCGTCCGCAGCAGTCCCACCAGTGCCATCCTGACCGGGTGCGCGTAGGCCCGCAGCGCCCGCGGGTCGGTCACCCGGGCGACCGACCGTGTCTCCGCCCGTGTCTCCGCCCGTGTCTCCGGCCGTGTCTCCGGCCGTGTCTCCGCCCGTGTCTCCGCCCGCCCGTGCTCAGCCTCGCCCATAAATGCAAAGGTATCTTTGCAAAGCAACCTTGGCAATACTTATGTTCATACTGAACGGACGGTGGTATCCGCCCCGCCCCGCGCTGGGGCCGCGACCAGCGCACGCCGCGGCGCCGCGCTGCGCCCCCCGGCGCCCAAGCGGCGTCAAGACCATGCCCAAGCGGCGTCAAGACCATGATTGCGTGCGATAGTGGTCGGCTAGCCGACCACTATCGCACGCAATCGCGAGGAAGCGGACGGCCGCCGGGGGTCATCCCGGCTCCGCTATGGGTTCGGCGGGCACCTCCTCGGCGGCGGGCACCTCGTTCCGGACAGGTGCCTCACCGGCGCCGGGCAGCCACTCGCCTTCGGCGCCCGACGGCAGGCCGGTACCGGACAGCCACTCGCGGACCGCCAGGAACACCAGGTACGGAACCAGGTCGACGGACCGGCGGAGCAGCCACCTGGTGCCCTTGGTGGCCATCCACGCGAGCTCGTTGCGGCGGGTCGGCGGCGGGCTCGCCGGCCGCGGGTCGGGCCGCGGGCCGAGCGGGTGCCCCGCCGCCGCGAGCGCGTCGTGGTAACGGCAGGCGATGAGCCGGTGACCGCGCTCGTTCGGGTGCAGCCGGTCGACGGACCAGTTGCGGCGGTCGTAGGTCGCCGGGTCGCGCGCCGCGTCGAAGTGCAGCGTCCCGAACCTCGCCGCCACCTTGTCCATCTCCAGGTTGACCGCGTGCATGCGGCGCGCCAGCGGCCGGGCGAGGCCGCCGGGCAGGCCGAACATCCGTCCTGGATCCGGCAGCCGCATGGTGAGTACCGCCGCGCCGCTGGCCCGCAGGGCGCCGACCGTGCGCGCCGCCGACTCGCCGAACCGTGCCGGGCTGAAGCCGCCGCGCAGCGTGTCGTTGATGCCGACCACGACGCTGGCGATGTCCGGCCGCAGCGCGAGCGCGGCGGGCAGCTGAAACCGCTCGACGTGGCTGCTTTGCGCGCCGAGCGTGGCGAGGTTGTGGAGTTCGGGCTCGGGCAGACCCCTGGCGAGCAGCTCGGCCCAGCCGCGCCATCCGCCGTCCGGGGCGGGGTCGCCCATGCCCAGGGTGATTGAGTCACCGAGTGTGACGAATGTTGTCATGGCTGCACCTGTCCCAGGGTGACATGCCCGGCGGCTTCGCGCGCGGGCGTAGCGCTGCCGCCGGCCTCCTGGCCGGCGGCCTCATGGGCGGAGAGGAACGCGGCGACCGCCGCGGGCCAGCCGAACTCTTCGGCCCTCGCGCGGGCCGCCGCGCGCCTCGCCGCGGCCGGCCAGCCGAGCACGGTCCGCACGCCGGCCGCGAAGTCCTCCCCGGCAACGGCGACCCCGGCGGCGCCGGTCACCTCGGGCAGCGCGCTGGCCGCGCTGACCACGACCGGGGTGCCGCAGGCCAGGGCCTCGAGCGCGGCCAGCCCGAAGGTCTCCACCGGCCCGGGCGCTATGACCACGTCCGCGCTGGCCAGCAGCCTGGCGAGGTTGGCGGGATCGTGGATGAAGCCGGTGAACCGGACCGGCAGCGCCTTCCTCGCCGCGGCGCGCTCGAGGCGGCGGCGCAACGGCCCGTCGCCGGCGACGACCAGCGCCGCGGGCACGCCCGCGGCGCGCAGCGCGGCGAGCGCCGCCACCGACCGCTGCGGCTTCTTCTCGACCGACAGCCGTCCGCAGTGCACCAGCAGCACCTCGCCGGGGGACACGTACCGGGCGCGCTCGGCGACGCTGAACGCGCTCGGCGTGAACCTCGCGAGGTCCACGCCGAGCGGGATGCGCGTCAGGTTGGGCGCGCCCAGCCGCTCGAACTCGGCCGCCGCCCAGCGCGTCGTGCAGATCACCCGCTGGTAGTCGCGGGCGGTGCGGCGGTTGAGCGTGCCGGCGAGCGCCGTGGCGAGCCTGCCGAGCAGGCGGCTGCGCACCCGCGACATCCCCGATACGTCGGCGGGCAGGCTGAACAGCCCGGTGAGGCTCTCGTGCGAGACCATCACCGCGGGTACACCGTGCTCCCGCGCCCACCGGCCGGTCCAGCGCAGCGTTGTCCGGTCCGACACCTCCAGCCGGTCCGGCCGCAGCTCCGCGAGCAGGGCGGCGAGCCGCCGGCGCCGCAGCAGCGCCCGGTAGCCGCCGGTGAACGGCACCAGCGGCCCGCGCAGCGTGATCACGCGGCCCTGCGCGGTCCGCTCGTCGCCGTCCCTCTTCCCCGGCACGATCAGCACCGGCTCGTGGCCGGCGGCCAGGTACCCGGCGCCGAGCTCGCGCAGCGCGGTGCGCATGCCGCCGGACCGCGGCCCGACGTAGTTGGCCATCCGCACGATCCTCAACGTCTGGCCCCCTTCATGCGCTGCCTTCCGGCCGGCTGCGCGGCGCGGCGCCGCTCCCTCATGCGCTGCCCCCCGGCCGGCTGCGCGGCGCGGCGCCGCTCCCTCATGCGGGGACCCTGGCCGGCCGTGCGGCCGAGCCGAGGACCGCTGCGTAATGGCCGATCAGCTGGTCGCAGAGGACCGGCCAGCCGCGGCCGAGCACCTTGCGCCTGGCTGCCTCGCCCTGCGCGGCGCGCAGCGCCGGGTCGGTGGCGAGCTTCGCCACCGGGACCGCGAGCGCGCCGGCGTCGCCGGGGGTCACGAGGTATCCGGTCACCTCATCCTCGATGAGGTCGAGCGGCCCGCCGGCCGCGGGGGCGACGGCCGGCAGGCCACTGGCCGCCGCCTCCTGGATCGTCTGGCCGAACGTCTCGTACGGCCCGCTGTGCACGAACACGTCCAGGCTGGCGTAGATCCGGGCGAGATCGTCGCCGTGCCGCTCGCCGAGGAGCACCGCCGACGGCAGCGCCTGGCGCAGTGCCGTCTCGGCGGGACCGCCACCGGTGATCACCAGCCGCACCCCGGGCAGCGCGGCGACCGGCGCGAGCAGGTCGACGCGCTTCTCGGTGGCCAGGCGGCCAACATAGCCGGCGAGTACCTGCCCGTCCGGCGCGAGTTCCCGGCGCAGCTGCTCGCTGCGCCGGGCTGGCTGGAACCTGTCGGTGTCGACGCCCCGGCCCCACAGCCAGACGTTCCGGATGCCGTGCTCGAGCAGGCGCGCCGCCGTCTGGCTCGACGGGGCGAGGGTACGGTCCGAGGCGTTGTGGATGCCGCGCAGCCAGCGCCAGGCGAACGCCTCGGTGGCCCGGCCCAGCCGGTACGCGCGGGCGTAAGCCGGCAGGTCGGTCTGGTACACGGCGACGACCGGCAGGCCCATGGAGGCGGCGACCACGCTGCCGTACGCGCCGAGCGCGACGGGGCTCGCCAGGTGGACCACGTCCGTGCGGTGCGCGGCCAGCGCGCGGCGGATCCGCCACGCCGGCAGGCCGAGGCGGAAGGTGGGGTAACCGGGCAGCCGCACGGACGGCACCCGTACGACGGGGTATCGGAACGCGGTGTCCGCGCCGGGGGTGGCCCGCGCGGACACGGGGGCGACGACCAGCGGGTGGTGGCCGTGCCGGGTGAGGTGTTCGGCGACGCGCACTACGCAGTGGGCGACGCCGTTGACGTCGGGCGGGAACGACTCCGTAATGATCGCGATCCTCATGCCCTCAAGGTCGGACATCACTGGTTCGATATCCGCCAATACGCAGTGACAGCCGAGCGAACTGTCGGTGACAATTCACTCCTGCGCCCGTTGGGCGCTCACTCCTGCGCCCGGTGGCCGCGGATTCACGATGTCATGCGGGCAGCCGGGCCGGATGCGGAAGAAGCCGCCGCCGCGTGCTGTTGGCACGTTTCGTGACCAGCGCGCCCGGCGATCCCGTTACGGAAGAGGCGGCGAACCCGCCTCACGTCCCGCTTTCCGTCCTCGACCTCGCGCCCGTGCCCACGGGCAGCAGCCCCGGCGACGCCCTCCGGGCCACGATCGACCTCGCACGGCACGCCGAAAGACTCGGCTTCAGGCGCTTCTGGGTCGCCGAGCACCACAACATGCCCGGCGTGGCGAGCTCCGCGCCCCCGGTGCTGGTGGGGGAGATCGCCGCCGCGACCTCGAGCATCCGGGTGGGATCGGGCGGCGTGATGCTGCCCAACCACGCCTCGCTCATCGTCGCCGAGCAGTTCGGCATGCTCGAGGCGCTCCACCCCGGCCGCATCGACCTGGGAATCGGCCGCGCCCCCGGCACGGACCAGGCGACCGCCGCCGCGCTCGGACACCGCGGACCCGACGACTTCCCGCGGCAGCTCACCGAACTGCTCGGCTTCTTCACCGGCGAATGGCCCGCCGGCCACCCGTACGCGACCGTCCGCGCGGTGCCCGGCCAGGGAAGCGCGCCGGCGATGTGGCTGCTCGGCTCCAGCGGCTACAGCGCTCAGGTCGCGGGCCTGCTCGGCCTCCCGTTCGCGTTCGCGCACCATTTCATGCCCGCGAACACGCTGCCGGCGCTGGCGCTGTACCGCGAGACGTTCCGCCCGTCGGCGACCCTGGACCGCCCCTACGCGATGGTCGCCGCCGGCGTGATCTGCGCGCAGACCGACGAGCGGGCGCAGTGGCTCGCCGGCCCCTCCGCGCTGTCGTTCGTGCGGCTGCGCTCCGGCCGCCCGGGCACGCTGCCCTCGCCCGAGGAAGCGGCCTCCTACCCGTACACGGACGCCGAGCGCGCGATGGTCGCCGAACGCCAGTCGTCACAGCTCATCGGCTCCCCCGGGACCGTGCGCCGCGGCATGGCCGGCCTCGCGGCCGCGACCAGGGCCGACGAACTGATGATCACGACCATGGTCTTCGACCCCGCCGACCGTCTCCGTTCCCTTGACCTGGTCGCCGAGACCGCCCTGCGCCCCGTCGCGTAGCGCTCGTACTCTACCGGTCGCAGTGCCGGTCGCTGTTCCTGTTCCGTGGCGGTACGCGGCGTTATGTTCACGTTGACCGCAGCGGCAACAGGGGCGCGGCCGCGGTGCGGGAGTGTCGCGGATGCGGCGCAAGCCTGCCCTGCGCAATCAGTGGTGGCCGCCCGCCGCGCCGCCGTGCGCGGCTGCGTGGTGAGCCGCCTCGGTGGCCGCCGAAACCGCGGCCGCGGTCGCGGCGTCGACTGCGGCGCTGACCGCCGCCTCGGTGGCCGCGCGGACCGAGGCGTCCAGAGCCGCGCCGGTGGCGGCGCGCGCCGCCGCGTCACCCGAATCCGCCGCGTCCGCGACGGCCTTCGCCTGCCGGTCGCGCCTGGCCGCGTCCTTGAGGCGTTTGCGTGCCGCGGCCCCCGCAACGCCGGGATAGATGAGCGAGGTCAGCCCGATCGCGCCGGCCAGCCCGGCGTACGCCGCCTGTTCGGCGTCGATGCTGCCGGAGCCGGACGCGATGGCGTCCAGCTTCGCCCGCGCGCCGGCCAGTCGGGCGGTGTCAACGACCACCCACCGCGTCACCGGCAGAAATCCGAGTACCTTCCGCCGCTCTGGCCGGATCGTCCCAGCGGCGGCGAGCCGGTCCAGGTAGCGCTCCACCAGCCCCGGGCGCGAACGCGCGACCCACGCCTTCGCGGCCGGCTCGCGCCGGCGGTCCTGCATGCTGCCCAGCGCCGCATCCAGCATCGGATCACCGGTCGGTGCCGCGTCCAGAACCACGATCCGGCCGCGTGCGATGTCCACGCGGCGGGCGGCCGCAAGCCGCACGAGTTCCGAGCCGGACAGGCCGAAGCGCAGCTTCGCGGCCACGCCGAGCGTCCCGTTGGGCCGCACCGCGAGCAGAAGGAGATCCTCGCCAAGCGTCTGCATGACCGTGACGCTAGCCAGGACTTGCCAGCCGCGCAATGACCCGGCCGGTTCGCCCTGGGTTATGAGACGTGGATGGGGCTCTCGACTATGGCGGCCTCCGGCCGGCCGAGCATGCACCTTCCTGACCGGTTCACCGGGGCCGAGGCCACCACCGAATGCGACGCGATCACCCGCCCGCGCGACGACTCTCCCGGTCGCGTCGAGTACCTCCACGGGCGCGAAATGCGCCTTGAACCCGGCCGGCCAGATGACCGGCGTCCCGCGGGCCGGGCCACCGGCCGCGTCCCGGGGCTTCACCGGGACGAGCCACAGGCATCCGCCGTCAACGGTGGCCGACCCGGCGAGCACACCGCCCACGAGGGCCGTCATGACGGCGCCATCGCATCCAGGCCAGCACGATGTCGGTACCGTGACGGTCTGACCGCCCGCAGGCACCCAGTTTGGCAGCCAGCATCCTGCAGGGCCAACAGCGCAGTTGTGCGTTTACGTCGTACGGCGACTCCTCCGCACCAAGCGTCACCAGCTCCACATCGCAACCCTCTGAGCACCCCGTTCCACGATGGCCAAATCGCCGAGCCATGTCCACTACCCCGCGTTTCCGCATATAGTTCGCCCGTTAATGCGTCGCGGAAACCAAAGGCCCTATTCGGCACCGAAATTTCCACCATCTCCTGGGCGCTCTGCGTTCCATGGAAACGGCGGGCCGCATTCGGCACCCAAATTTCCAAAACACCTCTTACTCCCGCCTTTCGCGGAAGTTTGGGGTCGAATTCTCACCGCGCGCCGCCTCCTACCTCCCGGTCAGGGGCCGCTCCTTCCTGTCGCCGCTCCTCACCAGGCGTATTCTCCCCCGTTCATCCCATGCGCCCCGCGGCCCCTAGCGCCGTCACACAGCGCTTCCTCAGGCGTGGCGCCTCCTGCCGCGATCTCGCGGTAGAGCACTGGCTCGGCGGCCGAATCCGGTGAGCCCGCCCGCTGCGCGGGGACCACGGCGATCGCGGCACACCCCGTACCGGCCGCCTCGGCACCGCGAGAGCGCCCGGCACCGCGAGAGCGCCCGGCACGGGAGACACCACCCTCCGTTTGGCCGACAGAAAACAGTGGCGGTGCGGCGGCCAAGCGATATGCACTGGTTTGCAGGGGTACGCGCGGATGGCAGCGATTTGCGGGGGTAGCTGAGACCAGAGCGCGGGAAGACCGGCGGCGGGGCGCGGCGTTCGCCTCTGGGAGGTCTGCATGACGGAGCCAAACGACGGTCGCCGCCTCGAGCTGGTCAAGGCCGCACAGGAACGGTGGATCGAGGCCCTGACCGATCTGGGCGGCCGCAACACGCTGCTCTACTACAAGGACCGCCGGGCGGGCACGCTCGACCTCGCGCACGCCGACCCGGACGCGCTGCAGCGCTTCGTCAAAACCGGCTCGATCAGGCTGACGAGGCTGTTCAAAGACGCCGACATGAGGGCGGACGCGATCCGCAGGGCACAGACGATCCACCGCAAGGCACGCGAGCTGCTCGAGGAGCGTGGCATCCGGGCCGGCTACCTGGCGACCGGGATGGCGCGCTGGGACGAGCTGTTCCTCATGCCCGCCGCGCCGGTGCTGCTGCGCGGCCTGACGATCACGCCGACGCGCGCCAGGTACGACGACTTCGAGCTGGCGCTCGACGACGACGAAGAGGTCAACCCGGTCCTGCTGCACAAGCTGGCCAGCGTGTTCGGCGCGGTGCTGGAGAACGTTACGCCGCAGGATGCAACGCGGCAGCTCGCGCGCGCCGCCGAGGCGGCCGAGATCCCCGGCTTCGAGATCGCCCCCCGCCGGGTGATCGGCACGTTCACCTACGCCAAGCTGCCGATGGTCCGTGACATGGAGGCGGCCGGCGACCTGCTCGCCGACAGCGACCTGGTGGCCGCGATCGCCGGCGACCCGCACGCCCAGGAGCTGGTGTCCGCCGACCGCGGCACCGCGCCGGCGGCCTCGCCGGAAAACGGCGCGCAACACGACGGTCCCGAGCACGATTACTCGGTGCTCGACGCCGACTCCTCCCAGCGCAGCGCCATCGACGCCGTGCTGGCCGGGCGCAGCCTGGTCATTCACGGCCCGCCGGGCACCGGTAAGAGCCAGACGATCGCCAACCTGATCGCCGCCGTCGTCACGCGCGGCCGGAAGGTCCTGTTCGTCGCCGAGAAGCGCGCCGCGATCGACGCCGTGCTGTCCCGCCTGGTGAGCGTGCACCTGGGTGAGATGGTGCTCGACATCCACGAGGGGACGAGGGACCGGCAGCGCATCGCCGCCGACCTCGGCGCGACCCTGGACCTCGCCGAGCACACGACCGCGCCGGACGTCGCGGACCTGCACCGGCGCCTGGTCGACCGGCAGAAGCGGCTGAGGCGGCACAGCAGCGCGCTGCACGAGGTGCACGAGCCCTGGCGGCTGTCCCCGTACCAGGTGCAGTCCGCGCTGCTCGGCATCCCCGCCGCCGCACGCGTGCCCGCCCGCCTGCCCGACCCCGAGGGGATCACGCCGGAGATCGCCGACCGGCTCCGCGACGAGCTCCGCGAGTTCGCCCACCTCGGCGGGTTCACGCTGCGGCCGGAGTCGACGCCCTGGTTCGGCGCGGCGATACGCGGCCGCTCTCAGGCGCGCGAGGCCATCGAGCTCGCGGTGACGCTCGGCACGCGCACACTGCCGAAGGTGGGTGCCCGGCTGGCCGCCGCGTGCGCGGAGACCGGCCTCGCCGCTCCCGCAGATTTTTCCGAACGAGCGGTGGTGATCCGTCTGTTCGCCGCCATCTCCCGGACGCTGGCCAGGCTGGACCCGGCGGTCTACGCCTCCGGTCCGGCGTCGCTCGCCGGCGCCGTCGGCGAGGAGGGCGGCTTCGGCTTCCGCGAACGGCACGCCCTGCGCAAGCGCGCCCGCTCGCTGTGGGTCGCCGGACCCGAAAGCACCACTTCCGCATCTTTCACCTCTACATCAGCGCAAGCCACTTCTTCCCCTCGCGGCAAGCCCGAACGGGAGACGCTGCGCGCCGCGCTCGCGGACGCCGCCGCGGAGCTGGAGCAGTGGCGGGCGCTGCGCCTGCCCGAAGACGAAGGCCTGCCGCGGCTGCCGCCGGAGTACGAGGCGCTGACCCGGCAGTGGGACGAGTGCGCCCGGCAGATAAACGCGCTGCGCGCGTTCGTCCCGGTGGGCGACGACGTGGACGCCGCCGTTACCGCGCTGATGGCGGACCAGGACACGCCGTGGAAGCTGCCCCGCCTGCAGGAGCTGGCGCGGCGGTTCGGCGCGCTCGGCCTCGTGCCGCTGCTCGACGACCTGGCGCGGGCGCAGGTGTCCGCGGACCTGGCGGCCTCCGCGTTCGACCACGTATGGTACTCGTCGATCCTCGACCGCATCCGGGTACGCGACCCCGCCTACGCGGCCGAAGGCGGCGAGGCGCTGGACGAGATCGCCGACGAGTTCCGCCGCCGGGACATCGAGCACCTCGCCGCGAACCGCTCCCGGGTGCGCCTGGCGTGGGCGAACCAGCTGCGGGACACCGTCGACCGGCATCCCCTGCAGGCGCGGGTGATCCGCAAGCAGGCGGCGCTGCGCCGGGGGCACCTGCCGCTGCGCCGGCTGCTCGACCAGGCCGGCGACGTGCTGTTCGCGCTGAAGCCGTGCTGGGCGATGTCACCGCTGATGGTCAGCCAGGTCCTTCCCGCCGTCCGGCTGTTCGACGTGGTCATCTTCGACGAGGCCAGCCAGATCGTGCCCGCCGACGCGATCGGCTCGATCATCCGGGCGCACCAGGTCGTGGTCGCGGGCGACGACCACCAGCTGCCGCCGACCAGCTTCTTCCGCCAGGTGGACCCGGGGGATGACGAGGAGGACGACGAGACCATGGTGTCGTTCGGCGCCGGTTTCGAGTCCGTGCTCGACGCGCTCACGCCGCTGCTGCCGACCTGCCCGCTGAACTGGCATTACCGAAGCCGGGACGAGCGCCTGGTGGCGTTCTCTAACGACCGCATCTACGGCGGGGCGCTGACCACGTTCCCGGGTGTGGCGCGCGACGACTGCCTCCGGCACGTCGTTGTCGCGCAGGATTCCGCGCCGGGCCAGGAATCCTCGGTGACGGCCGAGGTGCGCGAGGTGGTCGCGCTCGTCCTCCTGCACGCGCGGACCAGGCCGCGCGAGTCGCTGGGCGTGATCGCGCTCGGCCTGCGGCACGCCGAGCGGATCGATGCCGAGCTGCGCTCCGCGCTGGCCGCGGCCCCGGAGCTGGAGCCGTTCTTCGCCGAGGACGCTCCGGAGCCGTTCTTCGTCAAGAACCTGGAGCGGGTCCAGGGCGACGAGCGCGACGCGATCATCCTGTCCATCGGGTACGGCAAGCACCGCGACGGGCGGATGCGCTACCAGTGGGGCCCGCTGCTGCGGGACGGCGGCGAGCGCCGCCTGAACGTCGCGGCGACCCGCGCCAAGCGCAGGCTCACCGTGGTGAGCTCGTTCTCCAGCCACGACGTGGACCCCGCCCGGCTGACCAAGGCTGGCGCCCGGCTGCTCGCGGAATACCTGGAGTACGCCGGGTCCGGCGGCACGCCCGTCGCCGCGTCCGGCTCGGGGTCGGGACTCGGCGCGTTCGAGTCCGATGTTTCGCAGCGCCTGGCGGAGTGCGGCATCACGGTCGTCCCGCAGTACGGCGTCGGCGGCTACCGGGTGGACTTCGCCGTCGCCCACCCCGACGACCCGTCCCGCATGATCCTCGCCGTCGAGGCCGACGGCGCCTCCTACCGGGATTCGGGCAGCGTCCGCGACCGCGACCGGCTGCGCAAGGAGCACCTGGAACGCCTCGGCTGGCGGGTTCACCGCCTGTGGTCCACCAGCTGGTTCCGCGACCCGCAGACGGAGCTGGCGAAACTGCGCCGCTCCTACGACCGCGCCGTAGCCGACTCCCCGCCCCCGCCCGAGCCTGAATCTGCACCAGAGCCCGGTCCCTCCGCGTCACCCGCGCCCGAGGCGACGGCCCCCTCAGTGTCCACGCCCCAGCCCGCTCCCGGGGCTGCACCCCCGGCCGAGCCCACGCCCGCGCCCGGCTCCTCCGCGTCACCCGCCCCCGAGGCCGCAGCCCCCTCCGGGCCTGCGTCCCAGCCCGAGCCCACGCCCCTACCCGACGCTCCCGCGTCACCTACGTCTCGCACGCTCGATCCCGCATCCCCGATAGCGCTCCCCGCGGCCTCACCGATAGCCCTCCCGGCAGCGACACCTCCCGCGCTCCCCCCGGAATCCGGGTCACCGGCGCTTCCCGCGGAGCCCGGGCCGCAAGCCCTCCCTGCGGAGCGCCGGGGTGAATGCGGCAGCGTGCCGACCAGCTGACCGGGACGCCGTCACCGAGGCCGATCGAGAGGCCACGATCGCCCACGCCCGGGCCGAGGCGGCCCGGCCGAGACTGGTCGGATGCGCGCCCATGCGGAGAAGATGCTGGCCGACTTCCGCGCCGAGGCCGCCCGTCACCGTGATGAGCTGCTGGCCGATCTCCGCGCCCGCGTCGAGCGTGCTGACGCGAAGCTGACGCCTACCGCGTCGAACGCCGGCGTAAGGCTCGGTGTCAGCGCCGGACATTTCTGATACCACGCGGTATCATATGGGTTATGGCCATGACGCTCAGGCTCAGCGATGAACAGACGGAGGCGCTTCGGCGGAAGGCGGAGGCCGAACATCGTTCCATGCAGCAAGTCGCGCTCGCTGCCATCGATGCCTATGTTCACCAGGCAACCCCCGCGCGCCGCCAGTCGGTTCCGGTCACTGAGCTCATGACGGTGTTCCAGGACCTGCCTCCGATGAGTGCCGAGGCGTTCCGCGACGATCAGGATCGCTACGCAGACGCTGAGGCATATTTCGACGCCTACGAACACGCCCGCGAGCCCGAGGACGACGAGTGACCGCTCGCTACCTGCGCGGGCTCGGCGACACAAACATCCTAATCTACCTGGAACGGCTAGCGGTCGATCGGCTGCCCGCCGAGCTCCTCACCAGCGCGGTCAGCCTCGCCGAGCTGTCGGCAGGGGTGCACTCGACCCTAGATGCCGCCGAACGCGCCCGCCGGGTCCTTCGCGTGCAGCGAGTCGAGGCGACCTTCAGCCCGCTGCCGTTCGATGTCGAGGCCGCCCGGCAGTACGGGCTTATCGCCGCCGAGGTGATCGCCATGGGCCGCAAGCCCCGCGGCCGCGTGGCTGACCTGATGATCGCCGGCATCGCCGCAGCGAACAAGCTCCCTCTGTTCACCACCAATCCCGCAGATTTCCGCGGGCTTGAACCGGTCATTACCGTCGTACCAGTTCCTGTCCCGGCGACCGCTCCCTGAACAGCGAGCGGATCCCCCAGCCCGGGTATTGTCCGGGCTATCTTGATCTACGGCGCATTGCGCGCCAGCTTCAGGCTTCCTGGTCAAGGACATGGCCTTGGACGACATCCTGGCGGCGATCCGCGTCGCGGCGGCCGGTGACGGGCTAATCGCGTCGCCACCGCCAAGACCTACGTGACACGCCTGCTCGCCTAACTCGGCGCCCGCGACCGGGTGCATCTCGTGATCATCGCCTACCAGGAAGGCATCGTGACACCTGCCCCTGACAGGGACCGGGACGACTGACGGCCCTCACGTCACTTGGCAGAACGAGAAACAATCTCGTCATAGATCTCTGGCCGATCCTCGACGACATGCGGGTACCCGACGCCCCAGTCCCCGGTCCACTCAACGGACATGCCTGGGTTCGCATAGTTCGTGCCGTCTGGCAGGAACAGGTGCGGGCTGCAGAGCACACGATCGCTCGCGGAAATGCGGGCGTGCTCGGTGAGGACGGGACGGATGTGGCCATCATCAAGTGCCGCGCGCAGCCGCGCCACATCGATCCCGCCGGTCGCGGCCGCGACGTCGAGGATCACCGTGTGGTTAGTAATGCAGCGCGACTCAGCCCAGAACGCGCGGCGAAGCGCACGGTCGAGGTCCTCGGCTGCCTGCAGTGACTGCTCCTTGGCGGCTTGCACCGCCTCGAGCGCAGGCAGGGACGAGCTGGGATAGAGCCAGTCCGGTCCATGCCAGAGCTGCCATCCGGCATCCGGCTCGCAAGCACCAACGCTGGGCACCTCGCTGTCCGAGCCAGGCCGAGAGCCGGGGTTGCCATTGAGCAGTTCCATCGGGAAGCAGTACGGATCGAAGATGACGCGGCCCTGCAGGCCCAGGCGTTCGCGGGCGGCATGCAGACGATGGACCGCCACATGCCCGAATGCACACCAGATATCGCTGAAGACGATGATTCTTCCCGGCGCCGGGCGGACAGGTCCCTCGACGCCGGTCATGCCTGCGCACCAAAATGCAGAGCCGCGTTGGTCGGACCGAAATCGAGTCCGGCGGGCATCCCGGCACCTCCATCCGATCCGAGCAGTTCGCCGACCTGCCGCTGTAGCCAGCCAAACGTCGACTGCGCAACCTGGGATCCCCACGAGATGCGCCGCACACCGAGGTCGGCCATCTCGGCGACGGCGACTGGCGCCGCGCCCACCATGACATTGATGGGCACTGGCACTCCCATGGCGATGCGCATGATCACGTCGCGATCCGCGATCCCTGGGACGAACAACCCGTCAGCGCCCGCATCCGCATATGACCGCCCGCGCGATACGGTCTCTTCGACCAGCGCCTCGACATCACTCGCCGGATCGGCAAAGAGGAAGGTGTCGGTACGGGCGTTGATGAAGATTGGCACGCCGGAGTACTTGACCACACCGGCTACCCGGCCCAGCAAATCGACCTGGTCGGCCGGATCTACCAAAGTCCCACCGACGCTGTCCTCGATGTTCACGCCACAGACGCCGAGCCTGATCGCCTCCGCGACTGTTTCGGCAGCTTGGGAAGGTGACTCGTGGTAGCCCCGTTCCAAATCAGCGGACAGGGGAACGTCTACGGCGGCGAGTATTCGCGCCACGGCATCAAGCGCGGTGGAGGCGTCCAAGCCACTCCCGTCAGCCACGCCCCGTGACCAGGCTACGCCTGCGCTGGTGGTGGCGATCGCTTTGGCGCCGCCGGCTTGTATGACCCAGGCGCTGATCGGGTCCCAGGCGTTGGGCAACAGCAGTGGGTGCGCTTCGTGGTGCAGCCCGCGAAATGCTGCGGCTTTAGCCACGTGGGAACTAGGTGGGGTGAAGACGGGCACTGTGGGCCTCCGGCAGCGATACGCCCCAGTCCGGGTGACCGGGCCCGACTACACTGCGACATGGCCTGCCGGGCCGCCAACGATTCGGACGGAACCGAATGCTCGCCTCAGGTCGACGCGGCACCGACGCCGTTGGCGTCGATCAGGCCGGTGCCCAGCTCGGTGCGCAAGCTAACTAGCCGACGCCCGACGCGGTATGACGTGACCAGCCCCGCATTGCGCAGTGTCGCCAGGTGTTCGGAGACCGAGGGGGGTCGGAGTTGCAGTTCCACCGCCAGCTCCGGAGAGGACATTGGCTCGTCCAGCACGGTGAGCAGCCGAGCCTTCGCCTGACCCAGCACGGCGCTCAGCGCCTGCGTCGGTTCGCGTCGCCCGTCCCACAGCGCGCCGGCGCCACGTGCGGGGAAGCACAACTGCGCCGGGCGACGGTCGGCAACGACCAGGACGCTGGGCCATACGAACACACTCGGGATCAACCGGATTCCGGTCCCCTCGAGTGCCTCCGCGCCGAAGCAGGAGGTGCCGACGATCTCCAGTTGCGCGCCATCCCACCTGACACGCTCGTGGATGTCGTTGAGGAGTCGTCCCACGCCGACCGTCGCCACGTTCCGGGCGCGCCGACCGACTTCTCCGTGCAGCACGCGATAGATACGCGGCCAATGCGGTGCGAGCGCGATCTCCCAGTACAGTTTGAGCTGGTCAGCCACATCAGACACCCGCTCCGGGCGTTCGTGAAGTGCCGCCAGCCGCGGTGTCCAGCGGTGCCGTAGATGCTCCAGCTCGGCTCTAACGACCTCCGCCGGAGTGTGCGCGATCTCATCGAGCTCGGCGCGTACGGACGGTTCGAGCGTCGACGGCATCGGCGTGAGGAAGTCCGGAATGTAGTCGCGCCTAGACGCAGACCCGACAAGATCGAACAGCAGATCGAACCGGTTGTCAAGTAGCGCGCCGGTGGAGGCTGCCCAGCGCCGGTGCGGGATATGACCAGCACCCCCGGCCATGAGGCGCAGGCTGGCGATCATCTCCCACTGGCAGGAGATCGCGAAGGTCACGGCGGCAGCATCGGCGGAGCTGAACAGCAACTGACGCGCCATCGGTACCATCCCCAAGGGTTAGGGGCCTGTGAGACGTAGCTCTGCGAGCTTACCGGCGCTTGGCCCGGAGATGGCAGGCCGTGCCCGGCGCGGCGGGCGACTTCGGTCGCGGGCGCCCCGGAGTTCAGCCACAGCGACACCGCTGCGTGGCGGGGCCGAGGCTCCCGCCACCCGCTCGGTGCGTAACCGGTTCAGGCCGGCTGGTTCTGGCGCTGGAACACCGAGACGAACTCCCGGCAGAACGCGGGGAGGTCGTCCGGCTTCCGGCTGGTCACGAGGACGTTCGGGCCGTTCGTGCACACCTGGACCTCGGTGTCGACCCAGTTGCCCCCGGCGTTGCGGATGTCCGTCCTGATGCTCGGCCACGAGGTCAGGGTGCGGCCCCGCACCAGGTCAGCCTCGACGAGCATCCACGGTCCATGGCAGATCACCGCGGCCGGCTTGGCCGTCTCGAACAGGCGCTGGATGAAGGTCACGGCGGCGGGCACCGTACGGAGGCGGTCCGGGTTGGCGACACCGCCGGGTATCACCAGCGCGTCGTAGTCGAGGTAGTCGGCGTCACGGATGGAGCGGTGCGCCGTGAATGTGTCGGCCTTGTCCAGGTGGTTGAACGCCTGGACGGGGCCCGCTTCCGGAGCCAGCAGCTCGGGTACGCCATCGGCGTCCTTCACCGCCTGCCAGGGCGCTGTCAGCTCGACCTGCTCCACGCCCTCGTTGGCGGTGATGAACGCGACGCGGAGGCCGCTCAGTTCGCTGGCCATCGGGAGATTCCTCCTTTGGCTAGACGTCAGTGTCACGTTCCGGCGTGCGTACAGCCGGGACACTGATCGCCTGCCCGCCAGCGGCCGGTCTATTCACCTTCTCTTCGCGGCCCTACCCAGCCCGCCCGCACCCGGTTTAGCGTGGAAGCCGATGACCGAAAGGGGGCAGGAACGATGACCGCTGAAGGCCGGGCGCTGCTCGTTGTGGACATGCAGAACGGCTTCTGCCATCCGGAGGGCTCCTTCGCCCGGATGGACATGGGCCTCGAGGACGCGGACGCCGCCGTCCGCAACGCGGCGGTCGCGGTGGGCCAGGCTCGTTCCGCCGGGGTTCCCGTGGTGTTCACCAGGCACCAGTACCGCCCCGGGCGCGCCGATGAGGGGCGGTCGCTGGTCCGGAACAGCCCCGCGCTGGCCGGGATCGAGGGCCTCGCGGCCGGGTCGTGGGACGCGGACGTGGTCTCCGAGCTCGGCTGCGGGCCCGGGGACCTCGTCGTGGACAAGGTCCGCTTCGACGCCTTCCAGTGGACGTCGCTGGAGCCGCTGCTGCGCGGGCTCGGCGCCGCCGAGCTGATCGTCTGCGGGGTGATCACGAACATCTGCGTGGAGACCACCGTGCGCTCGGCGTTCATGCGCGACTACCCGGCCACCGTGCTCGCCGACTGCTGCGCGGCGAAGACCCGGCGGCTGCACGAGCTGTCCATCGAGGTGCTGAGCAGCTACCAGCTGGCCGAGATCGCGAGCATCGCCGGCGGCTTCGACGTCGGAACCAGCGACCTGGCGCGGGGGGCGCCAGTGGCTACTTAGCGTCGTGGAAGATGACTCCCAGCGTGTACCGCAGGCCCTCGCGGATCTCGCTGACCCCGTGCCGCATGACGACCCGCTTGTAGCCGCGCGCTGACGGCACGGGGCGGCTGTTCACCGCGAAGATCAGGCCCTGCCCGCGGCCGGGGCGGGCGACCATCGGCTTGGACTGCGCGCGCGGCCGCTGCTCCACGAAGACGTTCTCGCCGCCCGTGAAGTCCTTGTCGGGCTCGCTGAGCAAGAACGCCACCTGCAGGGGGAACCACACGTCGCCGTAGAGGTCCTGGTGCAAACAGTTGTAGCCGCCTGCCTCGTACCGCAGCAGCAAGGGCGTCGGCCGCCGCTGCCCCGCGGCTGCGCAGCGCCGCAGCAGTTCCTCGTGCGAGGCCGGGAACCCGGCGTCCTCACCCAGCCGGGCGGCCCAGTCGTTGGCCACGCCGGCCAGCGGGGGGTACAGCGACTGGCGCAGCCGCTGCACCACAGGCGGCAGCGGGTACCCGAAGTACCGGTATGTTCCCTCCCCGAACTGATGCCTCGCCATCACGACCGTGGAGCGGAACACGCCCGGCTCGTCGAACATCCCGGTGATCTCGTCGCACTCAGCCGAGCTGAGCAGCGGCGGCGTCAGCGCGAACCCGGTTCGGTCCAGCTCCGCCCCGATCGCCGCCCAATCGATGTCGTTCATTGCAGATACCTTCCGTATGCGAACCCCGTCATGTACAGAACACCGCCCAGCGCATCCCGGTTGCGGGAACCGGCACCCGTCGCCTTCACCACAGCAACATCAGCCGCGACAGCAACGCCAGCCCCGCAAGCGGGGACGTGCATCAGCTCCATGCGCCCCATCAGCACCACACTCCATGATCGCGGAAGGGACTGTAATTTCAACGGTGTAACTCCCGAGACGGAGGAG
>JAFAZE010000054.1 GCA_019239975.1 Streptosporangiaceae bacterium | reverse complement strand
GAGCACGCGCGTCAGCTCGACCTCGATCCGGTCTGTGCCGAACAGCCGCCGCCCGTCGCCAAGCACGACCGGGATCAGGTGGATCTCCAGCTCGTCAAGCAGGCCCTCGCGCAGCAGCGACTGCGCAAGGCCGGCGCCATGCACCATCACGTCCTTGTCGCCGGCGGCCGCCTTGGCCTCGCGCATCGCGGTCGCGGCGTCGGGCACGTAGTGGACCCAGCCGCTCTGCGGCTGCGGCGGGGTGCCGCGCATGGGCACGAAGATCGGCACGCCGTGGTGGTCGCCGCCCCAGTGACCGGTGTAGTCGAACGTCTTGCGGCCGACGACGACCGCACCCGTCGCCATCAGCTCGGCGAACACCTGCCCGCTCGGCCCCGGCGGGTTGAAGTGCGGATGCTCGGAGACGGGCTCGCCGAGCCACTCGTGCAGCCGGTGGCCGCCGGTCCCGAGCCCGTTGCCGGGGCCGTCGTCCGGGCCGGTGATGAACCCGTCGAGCGACATCGACATGTACAGGACGGACCTCGCCATGCGCTCTCCTTCCTCAGCGGCAGATAGAGCCCGTTCCAGCCGGTCGAACGCGTGCGGGAGACCGCGGCCGTGCTCGTCGCGCAGCTCGCCGGACGGGAAGCCCCACTGGAGCATCGTCATCAGAGTTGCCCCGTCTCGGGGGGCGAACGTGAACTCGGTGCTGAAGGCGAGCCTCGACCCGTCGGGGCGGGTCTCGGTCGTGGCCAGCAGCAGGCGGCGGGGACGCTCGATCGCCTCGAACACGTGCCGGTGCCGGTAGAGCTCGCCCGGCGACGGGCCGAAGGTGACCTCCCAGGCGCCGCCGACGCACAGCTCGCAGCGCGAGTCGATGACCCAGCCCGGCGCGTCGTTGCCGTAGAACTCGCGCTGGCCCGCCGGGCTCGTGAACAGGTCGAACACGCGCGCGGGCGACGCATGGATCAGGCGTTCGCAGCGGAGCTCGCGGCTCACCTCGCGCGCTCCACGAAGCGCTCGAAGCGATCCAGGCGGCCCTCCCAGGCACGCCGATGGGCCTCGATCCACTCGCCCGCCTCGCCGAGCGTCGTGGCCGGGCCCAGCCGGCACTCGCGCACCCGGCCCACCTTCTCGGTCTCGACCAGGCCGGCGAGCTCCAGGATCCCCACGTGCTTCTTGATCCCGTTGAGGGTCAGGCCCGACGGCCCCGCGAGCTGGCTCAGCGTCGCGGGCCCACGGCCCAGGCGCTCGAGAATGCCCCGCCGCCTGGGGTCCGAGAGCGCGAAGAACGTCACGTCGAGCGTCGACGATAGTGCACCCATCGGTGCACTATACATCTGCTCGCCCAACGGCAGGAAACTGACGATCTTGACCGTCCCGGATGCCGCGCACATCCGGACATGCGCTTCGCCGTCCCGCACGGGATTCCGCTTACCAACTGCCCATAACGCTGGAGACCAGACGCGATCGGTGTGCGACGATGCACTGGTGTCGGTCGCTGATCATCAGACGTTGCGGGTGCTGGAGGGTCGGTACGTACTGGAGCGCATGGCACCGGACGTCGAGGTCGCCCGTGATGGCGAGGTGCTCGCCGTCGTGCGCGGCCCTGACGGCGGAGCTTGCATGCGACGCCAGGATGCGGCCGACGACGCTTGGGTGGCGCTGTGGAATGGCGACGAGGCGCACCCGCCGAACGCGACCGGCATGCTGGCTGCGATCGTTGCGCCGCTCGCAGCCGGCAATGTGCCTGTCTGGGTCGCGGCCAGCTTCGACGGCGACATCGTGCTGATCCCCGTTGATCAGGTCGACCAGGCGTCCGAGCTGCTGCGCCGGGCCGGCCACCGCGTGATTGGCTGAAGACGCGGTCCTCTCCGGCCGACGCACTTACGAGCACGCGCTGCTGCACGCCGGGCAGCTGGACGAGCTGGAGCTGCACCTCGTCCCCGCCATGCTCGGCCAGGGTCGCCGGTTGTTCGACCACCTGCCGCGAAACCGATCGAGAGCTTCCAGCGGCGCCTCGGTGATCAGGGGTTTCGCCTGTGGGCTATGGACGGGCTCTAGCCGGGTTTGCGAGCGACGCCGGCGAGGATGTGGCCGCCGTCCGGTGAGGGTGTGGGTGCGGGCTGGCCGGGCATCCAGTGCCTGGCGTCGGTCAGCCCCGGCGGGTCGATCAGTTCCAGGCCGCCAAAGAACCCGGTGATCTGCCGGGGAGTGTAGTTGTGCAGCGTCCCGGCGGCGTACTCGTTGGCCAGGCGGCCACCGGTGTCCTCATCACCGGATCCGCAGGAGATCACCAGGTAACTGCCCGGCGCGATGGCCTGGGCGATGATCCTGGTGACGTCGCCGGCGGTGGCGGCGTCCAGGAAGTGCAGCACCATGGCCAAGATCACCGCGACCGGTTCATCGAGGCGGATCAGGCGCCGCACGGCCGGGTCGGCGAGGATAGCACTGGGGCGGGTCAGGTCGCCGCGGACGGCGGCGGTGGTGGCTGGGTCTGTGGCCAGCAGGGCGGCGGCGTGCGAGACGACGACCGGGTCGCTGTCCGCGTACACCACCCGGCAGCTTGCGTGCGCCGTCTGCGCAATTTCATGCGTGTTCTGTGCCGTGGGCAGGCCAGAGCCGATGTCGATGAACTGACGGATGCCCCGCCCGGCGAGCCATTCCACAGCGCGGGCGAGAAACAGCCGGTTGTCCCTGGCCAGCTCGGGGAGCCGGGGGTAGACCGCGAGCATCCGCTCGGCCTCGGCGCGGTCGGCGGCGAAATTGTCCTTGCCGCCGAGCCAGTAGTCATACACCCGGGCGATATTCGGCTTACTGGTATCCACCTCTCCTGCCCACCTGAGCGGATCCGGTCCCTGAAGGTTTCCCCACGCCCGGATCACTGTGGCTCCTGCCCCTCGATGGCTTGCCGGCCTGGGTGTAACCATAGCGCAGCGTCCGGGTCAGGCTCCCGCCGGCGCGCATGCCTTCCAGCAGGCCGAACGCCTCCTGCCGGGTGGCTTCCAGCTGCCTGGGCGGGATGTGCCGCCAGGACACCGCCCACGGCGCCGCCGTCAGGCACGACGCCCACCAATCGGCGGGCGAGCCGAAGGCGGTGGTGACGTTACCGCGGGTCGTGTCGATGTCGGTGTAGCCAGCGTCTTTCAGCATGGTCTCGACCGCCGCCGGGTCATGGAACGGGGGGCGGCGCACCCACGCCTCGAACCCGGGCATGCCAGGCGGGACGCGGGCATCCACCACGGCCATCACCGGCGCCCAGGCCGGGTCTTGGACGATGCTCCAGGAGAACGCCAGCCACCCGCCAGGTCTGAGCAGCCGGTACCAGGACCGGACCGCCCTGGCCGGGTCCGGCAGGAACTGGATCACGTTGGAGGCCACGATCACGTCAAAGCTGGCCGCGCCGAACGGCTGCGGGTCCTGGTGCCCGCGTTCCCACGGATCGACGGTGTGCGGGTCCTCGGCGTCGGTGAAAAAGAAGCTGACGTTGCGCAGCTTGCGGCGGCGCGCCGCCAGGTCGGCCTGTTCCAGCATGGTCACCGAGGTGTCGATGCCGGTCACATGCCCGCCCGGTCCGGCCAGTTCCGCGGCGATGATGGTCGCGGCGCCCTTGCCGCAGCCCACATCCAGCACCCGGTCCCCGTGGCGTATCGCACTCAGGACCAGCAGCTGCCGGGCTACCCGCTCGAAGAAATCGGTGCCGGTTGCGTACTGCCCGGCGATCTCGGCGAATCCGCTGACGACCTGGTCCCTCATCTGCTCGGGGGTGAGCGCGTTGTTGCCGGTCACCGGGTCATCTCCGCGATGACGGCGGGCACGTTGACGGAGGTGGGCAGGCCGCTGACCGAGGGGAACTTCTGCATCAGAGTGCCGACCCGCATCAGCGGCTTCGGGTCCACGCTCACCGGGTAGTTACCCAGCGCGATCAGCGACGCGGTACCGCCAAGGCCACGAATGTAATAGCGGAGTACCCGCTCGACCTCGCCGCGGTTCGTGTCCGCGATCTTCTGGCCCGCATCGACCGCCCTGGCGAACGCCGCCGCCGTCTTGGGGTACCGGTTCGCCCAGGCGCGGGTGACCACATAACCGACGATCGGGAAACCCGCGGTCGGTCCCTGCCCAATGTCCAGTACCGGGGTGTCGCCGTCGGCTGTCTCCGCCTCGCTGACGAACGGCTCGACCATGAACGCCGCATCCACCCGGTGTGCCTTCAGCGCGGCCTGCTCCTGCGGGAACGGCACCGCCACGAAGTGCACCTGCCCAGGCTGGATACCGTAACCGGCCAGGTCATCCAGCACGAGCAGCTCGCTCAGCCCGCCGAGCACGTTCACCGCTATCGTCTTGCCCTTCAGCCGCCGCGGCGACGTGATCCCGGACTTCGGGGGCACCATCACCTGCTGCAGCCCCGGCGCTTCCGAGTTCCCGGCGGCGAGCACTTTCAGGTCCGCGTAGTGCTTGGCCTGGAGGATTATCGCCGTCGTCCACTGGCCCAGCGACACGTCGATCCGGCCGGACAGCAGGCCGGGCACCACATCCGCCGCCGAGACCGAGGGCAGGATGGTGACATGCAAGCCCTGCCGGGCGAACAGGCCGGCCTGCTGGGCGATGTACAGCCCGGCTGCCCCGGTGGCAGGCACCGCCGCGACGGTCAGGCCGGATTTTTCGGGTCCGGCGGGGCCGGCGGTCGCCATCCCTGAGCCGCACCCTGCCACCGCAGCCAGGGCCGCCGCCCCAACCGCGGTGATTGCGTACCGCCAGCGCACAACCGCTGGTGAGGGCATACTAGGAACCACCTCTCATATCGCAGGGAGGCAGTGGAGGCCCGGAATTTCAGTTGGCGCTGGAGGCCGGGCCTTCGCGCTGCCAGGGGCCTATGACGCGCGGCTCACTGTCTTCGCGTCGAGTTCGTTCCGCAGTTCCGCCGGATCATCGGTGATCACCGCGTACAGGCCGGGCGGGGCGCCGCGCCGGTACGCCATCAGCCGACGGCCGTCGTAGCACTGCGTCAGCGCGATGGACCCGCTCCGGGGAGGGCTGCTTAGCATGTCGACCATAGTCGTCCATTCTAGATGATGGCCGCTCACCGTCGCAGCTTCTGCCCCGCCTCGATTCTCCGTATCCTCGGCGCGCGCTTCTCCGGTTCTTCGTAGACCCGGATAGGCGTGGCCTTCACATCCCGGGGTTCCGCTATGTCCATGGCGGTGATCGCCGAGCATTCCCGCCGGCTCTCGAACTCCGCCCTGGCCTTGGCGACCGCAGCCGCCCTCACCGGGGTCTGTCCGGGTCGGTGCGATCGGGTGGCCGTCGCCGCCGAGTTCCTCGCCGGACTCGGTGTGTACGACTTTCCCGAGCAAGCCGGGCGTGATCCTGCGCGCTGGCTAGCCGCACTTGCGGCACCACTCAGGCATGGCCACCGCCTGCACGGTCCCCCCTAACAGCGCTCCCCGCTGCCTGGGCCGACCTCCGCCCCGCCGTCACCGCTGGCTCCCGTTCAGCTCGGCCGCCAGCTCGGCTACCAGGCGTCCAACAGGCACCGCAGCGGGGAAGATGGGCCAGCAGCGCCCCGGCGTGCCCAGGCAGTCCCGCAGATCGCCGTCGGTGTACTCCCACAGCGGAGTAATTCCTAGGCGCCGGGACGTCGCCTGGGGCCTGTCACGGCCGGCGTCCGAGGAATCCCGCCAGCCGGTCGGCCGGAGAAGCATGGAGGGGTACCGTCGCTTCAGGCCCGAATAGCGCTTGCCTTCGGGACCTCTCATCTGCGCGGTCATGAGCGGCCGCATCGCCGTGAGCACCGCAGTGGCGAGTCCGGCATCGAGGTCAGCCGGCTGGCCGATCGCCTTGGCTAGATCCCAGCCGCGCACGAGGGCGTCGCATTGTGGCGAGAACAACGAAGTGCGCCCGGCAGTTCTCCGGCCACTGGCAGGGTGATCGTCTTGGACATCGCGCCCGCGGCCTGGAAAGCGGCGATCATGCGCGAGGTAGCCGCGCCGTAGCCAGCCAGGTAATCCCCTGACCCAGTGACTGCCGCGAGCGCCAGTTCACGAGCCGTGGTAGAGGCGGGCGAGGTCGATCAACTCGATCTCGGTGCTGGTGCGAGCTTCGGTGATCAGGTCGGGGGTGAAGCCCTGGCGGGAGAACATGAGAAGCTTCGGCTGGCCGGCCAGTACGTCAGCTGGCAGCAGGGAACGAATGTGCCGCAGGCGCTGTAGCTGGTTCAGGCCAATCTGCCACGTGGTGGCCTTCACCTCGCCGATGGCGAGTATCCGGCTCGATTGCCGCGGCGGATCCGCGCTGACGACCACGTCGAGTTCGTGGTTCTTCTTGTGATCGCGGCAGGCAACGAGACTGGGCTCGCACCGGCTAGGGAGGCCGCCGAGAGTCTCAGGAGCAGCATGGCCGACGCACCAGGAGCGGGCCAGATCCTCGAGGTGAGGCCCGTAGATGAGGGATTCCACCGTGTCCTGTACCTGCTGCCACAAGCGCGCTCTGCCCCGGCCGACGAGACGGGCCTCGAATGGCCTGATGATCAGGTGCTGCAGGCGTATCAGCGGCTCAGTCGTCTGGTACAGCGGGCGACGCGAACGCAGCGCGTCGTTCACCTTGCTGATCAATTGCACCCGCTCAAGCATCTCCAGCGGATGGCTCAGCGCACTGTCCTGCCGGCCAAGCCGCTTAGCGATGTCGGAGCGTTTATGAGCACCGCCGCAGACCGCGCCGAGCACCGCATGATACAGCGCGGCGTCCCCCAGTTCAGGCTCCTCATAGAGCAGCGCGCTCCCTTCACGGAACATCGCCGAGGCCGGGTTCAGCAACCGCTGTACAACCCAGTCGTCGAACTCAGCCGCGCTGTGCGGGCGGTCGATGCACATCGCGCGGTAGGCCGGCGTGCCCCCTACAAGCGCGTGCAGCCGGAAGGCAAGCTCGGGTTCACCAAGGACACCCCAGAAATCCGCCGCATCGCGGAAATCAAACGGCTGAACCAGCAATTCCAGCTGGGCCCGGCCACGCAGCGGCGCGCTCCCGGCAAGCAGTCCGCGCATCACGGTGAACGCGCTGCCGCACAGGATCAGCCTGACTTGCCCGGACAAGCGGGCCTGACTGCGGGGGCTGAGCACGCGCTGCAGCACCGACGGAAGCTCCGGTGCCTGCTCGACGAGGTAGGGAAATTCGTCGAAGACGACCGGAACAGGGCGGCCAAACCGTCCGCCGATCGTTACCAGAGCCTCCACGGCGTCCGCCCAGTTTCCGAAGGCCGCCGACGGCACCCCGGCAAAACTGGCGTACGCAGCGGCCAGGTCAGCGAGATTCTGCGAGTTCGCCTGCTGCAGCCCGGTGAACGTGAGCCCTTCCAGCGTCTCAGCCAGCAACTCAAGCAGCAATGTCTTGCCTTGCCTCCGCCGCCCGTACACTACGCCCAGCACCGTGCCGGGATTCGGGTCGGAAGCGAACTCGGCGAGCGCCGCCCATTCCTCGATGCGATCATGCAGCTCAGGCGGCTTGCGAAGTCCATTCACACAGGCAGGATAATACGTAACACCGGTCTATGGTAAATCTATTTACATATCCCTTGGAGCTGGCTGCCTGGTGGCCACAGGCCACGCGGTAACGCACCCGCCTGTACGCCCGCCGCCGGGTCAGCGCACGAACGGGCCGTCGGCGGTGAACCGGCGCAGGCCTGCCGCGAATGCCTCGGCCTGCCCGGGCGGCCAGGTCGCAAGGTAACCGCCGAGAATGCCGGCGAGCCGCGCCCGCATGGTCTGCACGTGCCCGCGGCCGGCGTCGGTCAGCTCAAGGAGAATGGCCCGGCGGTCGCGGGCGTCGGGGGTACGGCCGATCAGCCCGGCCGCCTCCAGCCGACTGGCCCGGCGGGTGGTCACAGACCGGTCGATGCCGATGCGCGCGCCGAGGTCCGCGGCGCTGAGCGGGCCATACCGCTCAAGGCCGCTGATGACAGGGTAAGTCGTCTCGTCGAGGGCCGGGTCGAGGCCCTCGGTCAGCCGCCCGTACAGCCGGGACCGTACCCGCCGCTGCAGCAGGATCCCGAGGGCCGCGGCCACCTCGGCGCCCAGTTGAGCGCTTTCCACCCGTCCAGGATAGCGTGCGCCGGGCACGCATATGCTACCGTCTTAGATGCGTGCCTGAAGCACGCTTCACGTGCGGGAGCACGTGTGCCCACGGGAAGGGAACGGCCATGGACCAGGACGCGCGGGACTTCATCACCCGGATGCTCACCGAGGTGCTGTTCAGCGATGACCGGGAGCACCCGCTGGAGCTGACAGCCGCCCGGTACTTCTCCCCGGGGTACCGGCAGGTCACCGACGGCGCCGAACTTGACTATGACGGGTTCCTGGCGCACGCCCGGCACCTGCGCGGGCTGCGGGAGCAGGGCGCCACCGCCAGCATCGAGGTGCTCGACGCGGTGCGGCGCGGCCGTGCCCTCGCCGGCCGGCACATCGTGTCCGCTGCCAAGCCGGACGGCACGGCGGCCGAGATCGAGGTGTACCTGTTCGCCACGCTCGACGCCGACGGCCGGCTGCTGCGCGTCAACGAGGCCACCCGGGTGCTGACCGGAACCAGCGCCGACGCCGAGCTTGCCCGTGCCCGCTGACACCCGGCGCGGCCGCCGCCGACGGCCGGACCGGATCGGTGTCGCCGCGCCGACGGTGCCCGCTATATGCACGTGGCCGCGGGCTGCCCGCGGCCCATCGCGCGGGCAGCCACGGACAGCACCCGCCGGCGCCGCCGCGCCGCCATTCCTGCTGGCCGGCCACGCCAGTGCTTACTAGCCTGTTCGCTGGGCGCTGTAATCCACGGTACGGGCTGGGAGGTGACAGGCGTGGTCGGGCCGGCACCGCGCGGTACCAGCCTGCTCGGCCTGCTGGAGCCCGGCTGGCGCCGGCACCTGAGCGCGGGCGAGCTGGCCGGGACCCTCGAGGTGGAGGCGGCGGTGCTCGGCACGGTGGCCAGGGCACTGGGGGATCAATCACGCGGGCGGTCACCCATGGAGGTGGCACACCGGTGGCCGGCCTGCCTGGTCGTGGGGCTCGCCAGGGTGGCCGCTGCCTCTTACCGCAACGGAAGCTTCTGGGCCGGCTGGCACCGGGCGGCCGGGCTGCGGGCGGCCAGCCGGTCTGCGGATCACTGGGGGCAGGCTTTCCTCGAGGCGCTGACCGTGCTGGGAATCACCGCGCCGGGTACCGGATGGGAGGCGGTGCTGGTTCATGCCGCCGTGCCGGATCCCTGTCTGCCGGAGTTCCTTCGCCTGGTCGCCGCCGGGTGGGTGCCCGGAGAAGAGGGCGCCCGCGCGGGCCTGTCCGGCGCCGACCCCGCGGTCGCGATACTGATGCGATCGAGCCTGCCGGCCGTGGCCCGCTTCGCCGAACGCTGCCGCTCGACGCTGCGCCTCCTGATGGCCCCGGACCGGCCAGCTGACGACGGCGGCCAGCCAGCGGGCGATCAGTGCCTGCCGCGGCGGGTCCTCGACGCGGCCGGGGAGGTGGCGGCCGAACTGGCGGGCGGTCCGGCATCGGCCGGAGTCCTGCGGCTGGAACCGTTCGGCCGCGGCGTGCTGCTGGCCGATGGAGACGGCCAGACCTGGCGATCCGCCGTGCCGTCCCAGGTCGCGGATCCGCTGCTCGTCTTCGGCCAGGGCGGCGAGCAGGCCGGCCCGATCCTGCCCGCCGAGCCGGTCTGGGTGATCCATCCCGATGGCCTGGATCTGCGTTCGGACGTTCCACCCAGGGTGATGGTGACCAGCCGGCTGCCGCTGACCTGGCGCGGCTGGCGCCTGACCCAACTGGACCTGCACGGCGTCTCCTGGCTCGAGCTGGACATGCCGGACGGGACGGCGCCGCGGCGCCACCCGGTGCGCGGCCGCCCGAAGCCGGGCCTCGCTCCCGGGCCGCCGGTGCCGGGGGTGACGACGGCGGCCGCGGTACCAGTGCACGCGCAGTTGCCGACCGTGCTGCTGCCCGCCGGCCCGGGCCGGTGGCGCATCGAGGTACGCCGGGCAGGGAGCGGTCCCGTGCTGGCGGGGATCACCACGACCGCTGCTGACTGGCGGCCGGATCAGCTGTGGCGGCAGATGTCGCGGCCCGTGCTCGGCACGGTGCTGGTGACCGTGACCCCGGCGGATCGCACCGCCGGTCCCGGCCTGCGCCGGAGCGTCGCCGTGGCGGAGGGGCTCGGCGCGGCCTACTCACCCATGCCCAGGCTGACCGGCGAGCGGGGCCTGGAACCGGCTGAGGCGGCGCTGACCGCGCCGCCCGGTATGACGGTCTCGCCGCAGGCTGCGTTCATCCCGGCCGAGTCCGCCGCGATCGGGATGACGTGCGTGGCCGGCCCGATCGTTCTCCCGCTGCGGGTCACGCCGCCGCACCTGCGGATGCGGATCGAACCGGAACCTGGCAGCGGCGGGAAACCCACCGCGTGGCACCACCTCGGGCCGCTCGCCATCAATGGATCCAGGCTGCGGCGTGGCGGGGCACTGCGCCTCGACCTGCCCGGTCACGCCTGGGACCCGCCGGTCGAGGTGGTTGCGCGGGCGCAGGTCGTCCAAGTGCTCCAGCCGGCCAAGGGGGGCCGCTACCCGCTGCGCCGGATGCTGGACACGGCGAACTCTCACCATGGAGTGTCGCTCCGTATCACCGCCGGCGGGCGCACGGTCACGATCGCGCACGTCGGCAGCACGGCCGGCGGCGCCGACCCCTGGCTTCCGGCCGGCCGGGCGCCATCCGTCTCATAAGGCACTGAAACTCATGAGGCACTGAAACCCTGGAAGGATCGGCACCTGTGGATGTGATCGCCACCAGCGCCCTGCTGAGCGCCGCCTACCGCCGCTACCTGCGATCGTTGCTGCCGGTCCGGGAGCCTGCGCTCGCGGCCGCGCTGGCGGAACGCATCGCCGACAGCCCGCTGCTGACCAAAGGGCCGATCCTCGAGGCGACCCCGCCCTTCCGAACCGGGGCCAGCCTGCGCGAACTGATCGCCGACGGGGTCCTCCACCCGGCGTTCGCCCGGCTCGGCGGTCCAGCCCTGCCGCTTGACCGCCCGCTGTACCTGCACCAGGAGCAGGCGATCCGCAAGGCCGCCGCCGGGCGCAACCTTGTTGTCGCGAGCGGCACCGGGTCGGGAAAGACCGAATGCTTCCTGCTGCCGGTGCTGTCCGCCCTGGCCGCCGAGCACGCGGCGGGCACGCTGGGACCTGGGGTGCGCGCGCTGCTGCTGTACCCCATGAACGCACTCGCCAACGACCAGCTCCGAAGGCTACGCCAGCTGCTCGCGGGCAATCCCCGGATCACCTTCGGCAGGTACACCGGCGACACACCGGAAAGCGCGCGCGAGGGCGCGTCGCTGTTCGAGGAGCTCAACCCGGGCGAGCCCCGGCTGCCCGGCGAGCTGCTGAGCCGGGAGGAAATGCGGGACAGCCCGCCGCACCTGCTGCTCACCAACTACGCGATGCTCGAGTACCTGCTGCTGCGGCCGGCCGACCTCGACCTGTTCGAGGGCAAGCACGGCGGCCACTGGCGCTTCGTCATCCTCGATGAGGCACACGTTTACGACGGGGCGAAGGCCGAAGAGGTGGGCATGCTGCTGCGCCGCCTGCGCGAGCGGGTAGGTCGCGCGGCGGCCGGCACCGGGGCAAGTTTCCAGGCGATCGCCACGAGCGCCACGGTCGGCGACCGGCCACAGGCCGTGATGGAATTCGCCGGCAAGCTGTTCCATGCGCCCTTCGAATGGCACGACGACGATCCGTCGCGGCAGGACCTGGTTCGGGCGCAGCGGGCGGCATTTCCGGCGGGACCCTTCTGGGGACCGCTGTCCGCCGCCGGCTACCTGCGGCTGGCCGGTGAGGACAGCGATCCGGCCGGCGAGCTGCCGGGCCTGGCGGGTGATGTCGTGCCCGGCGCCGGCGCGGCCGCCGCGCTTTCCCATGAAGCGTCCATGGCGCGCCTGCGGGGCCTGCTGGCCAGCGCGCCGATGCCGCTCACCGATCTGGCCCGCGAGGTCTTCCCCGGCGAGCCACAGCAGGTCGCCGGGGCCGCCCTGGCCGCGATGGTGGCGCTCGGGGCGCGGCTGCGTGACCCCGCGGGGACTCCCGTGCTCTCGGCCCGTTACCACGTGTTCGCGCGGGCCACGGAGGGCGCCTTCACCTGCCTGACGCCGGCCGGACCGCACGTCTGGCTGGCCCGGCATGAGCTGTGCCCCGAATGCCACGGGGTGGTCTTCGAGTTCGGCTGCTGCAAACGGTGCGGCGCGGTACACCTGGCCGGCGCCGTTGGCCGGGACGAGGCGGGCGAGCGGTTCACCTCCCGCGTGATCCGCGGTGAACGCCGGACATGGCTGCTGCTCGGCGAGGCGCAGCATGCCACCGACGAGGACGACGAGACGCTGGAGGACGCCGACGCCGCCACGGCGACGGACGGCGCACTGTGCGGGCGCTGCGCCGCGCTGCACCGGGCCGCGCCTGGTAACGCGCCGGCCGGCGGTGCCGCGCCGTGCGGGTGCGCCCCGGAAAACCTGCGGCCTGTTCAGCGGCTGACGGCAGGATCCGGCGCGCTGCGTGGCTGCCTGGCCTGCGGAGCGCGCGGCCCCGCAATGGTCCGCCTGTTCGAGAGCGGCAACGAGGCATCGGCAGCCGTGCTGGCCACTGCTCTGTACCAGGCACTGCCTCCGGCAGATGATCTCGCAGGCCGGCCCGGCGGCGGCCGGAAGCTGCTCTGCTTCAGCGACAGCCGGCAGGCCGCCGCGTTCTTCGCGCCCTACCTCGAAGCCAGCCACGCCCTGGTGCAGCAGCGCAGGCTGATCCTGGACGGGCTGGCGCGCTCCACGGCCCGCGACGCGACCTGCACGGTGGACGACCTGATAGAGCAGACCGCGGCGGTGGCCGGCGAGGCCGGGGTGTTCAGCCGCCGCGCCTCACGGCAAGGCCGCCGCCGCGAGGCCGCGCGCTGGGTCATGCGCGAGCTCGTCGCCCTGGACGAGCGCCAGTCCCTGGAAGGGCTCGGCCTGCTGCGGGTCGCGCTGGACCGGGAGCCGTCCTGGCAGCCGCCGCGTCCGCTGCTCGATCTCGGGCTGACCGATGCCGAGTGCTGGCTGCTGCTGGCCGAACTGCTCCGGACGCTGCGGCTGCAGGGCGCGCTGACCATGCCGGAGGACGTCGACCCGGCGGATGAGATGTTCGATCCGCGCCGCGGGCCCATCTACGTCCGCGGAGACGGCGCCGAGGCCAGGCTGAAGGTGCTGAGCTGGCTGCCCACACGCGGGATCAACAAGCGCCTGGACTACCTGCGCCGGCTGCTGGCCACGCTCGGCGCCGGGGAGGCCGGCGCCCGCGAGGTGCTGGCCGGATGCTGGCGAACGCTCGCGGCGTCCCGCGACGGCTGGCTGCGTTCGGCGGCGCTGCCCAGGATGGGCCAGGTCCACCAGGTGGATCACACCTGGCTCGCGCTCGCACCCGGCATCCCGGATGGACGGGTGTGGCAGTGCGACATGTGCCGGAGGCTGTCCGCGGTGTCGCTGCGCGGCGTGTGCCCGACGCTAGGCTGCGCGGGCCGCCTGGCTCCGGCCCGCCCCGACGACGACGAGCACTACCGCACGCTCTACCGGCATACCGCACCGGTCTCGCTGACGGCGCGCGAGCACACCGCCCAGTGGACCGGGCTGGAGGCATCCGATATCCAGCAGCGCTTCCTGGCCGGCGAGGTCAACGTCCTGTCCTGCTCCACCACCTTCGAGCTCGGCGTGGACGTCGGCGCGCTGAGCGCGGTGCTGCTGCGAAACATGCCACCGACCACCGCCAGCTACATCCAGCGGGCGGGAAGAGCCGGACGGCGCAGCGACACCGCCGCGCTCGTCCTCACCTTCGCCCAGCGCCGCTCGCACGACCTGTCCCGGTATCAGACACCGGAATCGATGCTGACCGGGCAGATCCGCGCGCCGTACGTGCCGCTCGGCAACCCGCGCATCGACCGCAGGCACGCGCACTCGGTCGCGCTCGCCGCCTTCTTCCGCGACGCCAAGGAGAACGGCGGCCGGGAGTGGAAGACCGCGGGCGGCTTCTTCCTGCCCTCGCCCGGGTCTCGTGACGCCCCATGCCAGCGGGTCAGGGGGTTCCTCACGCCGGTGCCGGCCGAGGTCACCGACGCGCTGCGGGTGATCCTTCCCGCCCCGCTCCAGGCCCGGCTCGGCATCGCCGACGGGTCCTGGGTGGCTGAGCTGTGCGGGCTGCTGGACCAGGTCCGCGCGGAACTCGCGCACGACGTCGCCACCTTCGAGGAGCGCCGCACCGACGCTTTCGACTCCCGCCGCAGCGACCTCGCCGCGAGGTTCGAGCGCAGCATCAACACCATCACCCGCCGCCCGCTGCTCGGCTTCCTGGCCAACCGCAACGTCCTGCCCAAGTACGGATTCCCCGTGGACACCGTCGAACTGCGCACCGCGCACTGCGACAGCCAGGTCGGATCCCGGCTCGAACTGAGCCGGGACCTGTCCGTGGCGATCCACGAATACGCCCCGGGCTCGGAGCTGGTCGCGGGCGGGGTGCTGTGGCGGTCGGCGGGCATCTACCGGCTGCCCGGCCGGGAGCTGATCACCCGCAGCTACACGGTGTGCCGAGGCTGCCAGCACTACCGGGAGGGCGGCGACGACCTCGAGCCGGC
>JAFAZE010000035.1 GCA_019239975.1 Streptosporangiaceae bacterium | reverse complement strand
GACCCCAGGTACAGCCGCCACTGCCGCTCACCCAAATGCGGCCGCATCACCGCGAACTTCGCCGCCAGCCCCGCCACCACCCCCGGATCCGCACTCATAACACAATCCTGGGCCCCCCTCACGTCAAGTAAAAACCCGACGCGTCCTATTTGACCCGACGCTTCCACGATCATTGTGGCTGTCCGTTTTGTCCGGGTGATGGATGGTGTACGGGATGGATTCGGTGCTGAAGGGGCGCAAGTGCGAGTGTGAGGGGCCTCGTACTACGGTCGGCGCTGGAGGTACCGGTTGGCGAGGTCGCTCGGGGCGCATGCCAGCCAGCCGTCGACGAGTGCCTCGCGCAGGGTTCGCGCGGAGACGTTGCGCAGCTTTATGAGGATGGCCTTGTAGCCGTCGAAATGCGGGATCGTGAAGAACGATTCCGGATTCGCGGCGAGCACGGCCTCCTTATCGCCGAGATCCTCGACCCGGACGGCCACGATGGGCCCGCCGGGCGGGGTCTCGTCACCGAATCGCTTCAGGTCCGCCTTGCTGAACGGCCGCTCCCACGCGAATACCTTGCCAGCGACGGTCCAGGTCCGGTTGCCATGACGTTCGGCCTCCGTAACCTCGGGCAACTCCAGGGCCAGCCGCGCCACGTCGTCGATGGTCGCCACACTGGTACCGTACCGCGCGCCGGGCCAGCGGTCGCTGACAGGTCACCGGCGGGATCGGGCCCAGCCGCGGGCTGGTGCCCGCGTGCCCCCGGCCTCCGTGCCGTCAGTCCGCGGTGTGAGCGGGCCGCGGTCCCGTGACAGGGGTGGCGCCGACCGCGTGACGCCGCGCGAGGTCGCGGTAGACGGCGGGGTTGGTCTCCACCCACCGCTTCGCTCCCCCGGTGACCTCACCCACGACCCGCGCGGGGACCCCCACCGCGAGCATGCCGTCGGGAACGACCATTCCCGGCGGCACCGTGGCGCCCGCCGCGACCAGGGCGCGGCGGCCGACGACCACGCCGTCGAGCACCGTGGCGCCGTTGCCGACCAGCGCTTCGGCGTGAATGACCGCGCCGTGCACAACGCACAGGTGCCCAACCGTCGCGCCCTCGCCCACCTCGGTCACCGGGTCGTCGCCCCCGTGCAGGACCGATCCGTCCTGGACGTTCGCCCCGCGGCGCACGACTATCGGGCCGAAGTCGGCCCGCAGCACGGCCCCGTACCAGATGGACGCCCCGGCCTCCACGCGGACATCACCGACCAGCGTGGCGGTTGGCGCGATCCACGCCTCAGCGCTGACTTCGGGCTCACGGCCCTCGAATGCAAACAACGGCACCTGCCAATAATGCACGAGCCGCCATGACGGCGGGTCCCGCCGCGGACAAGCACCACCGCCCGTTCGGTATCTGTGAAAGAGACCGGCCGCAGAGGGCGGGGAAGCCGGTCGCGGCCGCTCTGTTTTGACCCGCGGGGAGCGGGTAGCCGGTCACCATGGCCCGGTGGATGGACAGGATTCTCGCGGCAATCGGAGTGGGAGGCCGCAAGCCGGAAGCTGACGTTTCCTACGACCCCGCGAACGTCTCCTCCGCCCCGCCGAGTTCCGGCGAGGACGGCAGCGGTGTCGGTCGCGTGACGGGCGACAGCGGCGGCGACACACGGGAAAGCGGGGCGGAACGGCGAGCCCAGGCGAACGACGCGTGAGCGCCCCGGCCGAGTGTGGTCTTCGGCCCCAGCATGATTTTCGGCGGGATGCCGCTACGCGCCCGCGACGGCTACGCGCCCGCGACGGCGGTTATCTCGCCGGCGGCGCGGTGGCTCAGGGAGACGCGGACCAGCGCGGCCGCCAGCACGGCGGGGCGGCCGGACTCGGCCAGGACCTCCGCGAGCTGTTCACGGCGATCGGGGAGCCCGATCCGGCGGGCGCCCTCGATCATCCGCGGGTCCACGTACGGCGCCACCGTGGGCCACACCTCCTGCACCTCGCGCAGGAAGATGCTCGCGCCGGCCGGCCCGACGCCCGGGAACTCGGTGAGCAATGAGCTGACGCGGCCGGTATCCCCGCCGGCCTCGTCGCGCAGCTTGCGCAGGTCGCCCCGCCACTTACGGAGAAGAAGCTCGGCTCCGTCGCCGAGCATCGTCGCCGTGCGCTCGTCGTACCGCCGGTAGTGCGCCCGGCCCAGCGCGTCAACCCTGTCCTGCCAGCCCGACTCGGTCATGGCCGCCGCCGTTTTGCAGCCGGCCGCGAAGAGCTCGCGGGCCGCCGGCACCGCGATGTCCGCGGAGATGCGGGCGCTCAGCAAGGTGGCGAGAACCAGCAGCTGGTACAGCGGCCCCGGCCGGTCGGCGAGCCGGATGCCCGCCTCCTCGGCGTAGCTGTGGCCGAACCGCTCCAGCAGCTCCTTGATGATGCGTTCCGGCTTGTCAGACATAACGCCGCGCTACCCGCCCGGCGCGCTGCTAATCCACGGGCCCGTCAGGTGCGGTCCCGGATGAGCTGGCGCCCGGCTACGCGGCGGAACGGCTGTCCACGCCGCCGGCCAGGCCGAGGTCCCTCGCGTGATCCTCGAGCAGCTCGCGAAGCCGCGCCCTTCCGCGGTGCAGCCTGGACATGACGGTGCCTATCGGCACCCGCATGATCTCGGCGATCTCGGCGTACCTGAAGCCCTCGGCGTCGGCCAGGTAGACGGCGACGCGCATGTGGTCGGGCAGTTCCCTGAGCGCGTGCCTGACCACCTTGTCGGGAAGCCGCTCGAGCGCCATGTCCTCCGCGGACCGCTCGGCCGCGTGGCCGTACGCGGCGGACTCGACCGAATCCACCGATACCTCCTGCGGGCGCCGGCGCCGGGAACGGTAGGCGGTGAAGTAGGCGTTGGCCTGAATCCGGTACAGCCACGCGCGCAGGTTGGTTCCCTGCTCGAAGCCGTGGAAACCCGCGTAGGCCTTGGCGTAGGTCTCCTGCACGAGGTCTTCCGCGTCTGCCGGGTTCCCGGTCATCCGCAGCGCCGCGCCGTAAAGCTGCCCGACGTACGGCATCGCCTGGTCGGTGAACTGCTCAGCCGTTTCCGTGTCCGGGGCCGCCTCGGCGTCCGGGACCGCGGTAATGCTCGCCACCAGTTCCTCCTCCGTTAGGAACGCTTCATTGACCGCGACAGGTCACTACCCTCACACGCAAGCGGAAACGTGGCCACCGTCATGTTTAGCGGAGGTGCCACGGGTAGCCGACCGGCCATGACCCAGTGGGCGGTGCTCCGGGCGGCGGGTGAGGAGCGAACGTGGGCGATGGGACCAGCGTGAGCGAGGGGGCGGGAGTGAGCGAGGCGCCGGGCATGCCGTTTCCGCTGCTGGAGACGTTGAAAGAGGCGGCCACCGTGCTGCGGAAGTCCGGCCTGCCGTTCGCCCTCGCCGGCGGCGCCGCCGCGTACGCCCGGGGCGCCGCGCCCCCGATCCACGACGTGGATTTCGTCATTCTGGAGGCGGACGCCGAGGCGGTTGCCAGGGCGTTCGAGGCCAGCGGCATGCGGGTTGAGCACCCGCCGGAGGGATGGCTGATCAAGGCGTTCGACTCCGGCGACCGGATGATCGATCTGATCTTCCGGCTGGCCGGCACGCCGGTAGCTACCGAACTTCTCGACCGCGCCGAGGAACTCGACGTCGCGGCCGTTCCGATGCCGGTGCTCAGCGCGACTGACCTGGTTATCTCCTGGCTGGGCTCGTTCTCCGAGCATCACGCTGATTTCGCCGGCACGCTGACCTGCGTGCGCCCGCTCCGGGAACAGGTCGACTGGGACGAGGTCCGCGCGGCCACCGACGATTCTGCCTTCGCGCACGCGTTTCTCGTGCTGCTCAGGCGGCTGCGGATAGTCGGGCCGGAGGACGGCCGGATGACCGGGCCGGAGGACGGCGATGACCAGTAGGGAACCGGGCAAGCACACCGGTGCCCAGCCGGCGGCCGGCCAGCCGCTGGAGGATCAGCCTCCTGACTACATCGCGGCGCAGGTCGAGCGCGCGCTTGCGCGGGATCCGCGCACCCATGAGCTGGGCGTCCGCGCCGAGGTGGCCGACGGCGTGGTCATCCTGCGCGGCCAGGTCGCCGGCGAGGAGCGCCGCCAGCTCATCGGGGAGGTGGCCAGGGACGCGGTGCCGGGCCTGGCCGCGCGCAACGAGGTCTCGGTGACCGAGGTGCTGCCGCCGGAGCCGCAGGAGGAACATCTATGATCCGGGTCGCCGCGGTCGGTGATGTCCATCTCGGTCCCGACGTGCGAGGGCGCATCCGGCCGCACCTGTCCGGGATCGGTGAGCACGCGGACGTGCTCCTGCTGGCCGGCGACCTGACCCAGCACGGCACCATGGACGAGATCGAGGTGGTCGCCACCGAGTTCCGCGATCTCGGCGTGCCGGTGGTCGCGGTGCTCGGCAACCATGACTACCAGTGCGACATGGAGGAGGAGATCACCGCGGTGCTGCGGGACGCGGGCATGACCGTGCTCGAGGGCTCGGGCATCGTGCTCAGCCTGCCGGGCGGCCGGCTCGGGGTGGCCGGGAGCAAGGGTTTCGGAGGCGGCTTCCCCGGGCGCGGCGGAAGCGAGTTCGGCGAGCCGGAGATGAAGGCTTTTGTCCGGCATTCACGCCGCCTCGCCACGGCGATGGGCGAGGCGCTGTGCGGCCTGGACGCCGACTACCGGGTCGCGCTCACCCATTACGCGCCGGTCGCCGACACGCTCGAGGGCGAGCCGTGCGAGATCTACCCGTTCCTCGGCAGCTACTTCCTCGCCGAGGCTGCCGACAACGCGGAGGCGGACCTGCTCGTCCACGGACACGCCCACGCCGGCAGCGAGTGCGGCAAGACGCCGGGCGGCGCGCCGGTCCGCAACGTGGCGCTTCCGGTGCTGCACCGCGCCTACGCGGTTTACTGCCTGGGCGAATAGCCCGTGCGGTTTGCTGCGGGGCGAACAGCCCGCCCGCCGGTAGCCCGCCCGCCGGCCTCGCCCGTGCGCATCACCGATCTACCGTGGCCACGCGTCTCCCGTGGCCACGCGCACAGCTGCATTTCCTGTCCTACTGGGCGTTTCCGGCAGTTTTTCGGGGGGCGTCCGGACAGCTTCTCAAAAGCATCAGCATGATCCCGGGCATACGGGGAAGTGCAGCGCCATCGACGCGCACTACGTGATGACCGAGGGCGGCGGATTCAGCCACGCCGCGCTGCTGTACCGCGGACAGGGCGAGTACCTCAGCGCGGTGGATGCAGTATTGCGATTTTCGGAGGGGGTGGCCGCGCCGCTGCATGTCGCGGTGCCCGCCATGACCGGGCGGCTGACGGGCGAGGCGGTTCGCCTGACGCCCAGGCTCCGCGCGGACGACATGACCGACCTCGGCGGCAACCCCGCGCGGATCATTCCCGCCGCGCAAGCGTTCGCCGACGACCACGCGGGCACAGGGGTCTACTGCCTGTGGGAGCCGGCCTGGCCCGCCCGGTCGGCGGCGGAACTGCGCGAGGTGGCCAGGCACGAGGCGCTGGTCAACCTGGCCTTCCGCGACCAGAACATGACGATTCTGTGCCTCTACGACGCGGCCGGCCTTGGCGACGGCGTGATACGCAACGCCGAGTACACGCATCCGCTCCTCAGCAAGGGAGGCAGTCCGCTCTGTCCCAGCGCCGCCTACCTCGGACCGGGACGGCTCCCGCCCGGCTGCGACGAACCGCTGCCGCCCGCCGCCGCTGATGCCGAACCGCTGGCTTTCGGTGCTGATATCTCGGGTGTCCGCGAATTCGCCGCCCGGCACGCGCGGGCGGCCGGGCTGGATTCCGGGCGGGTCAGTGACCTGGTGATCGCGGTAAGCGAGATAGCCGGCAACGCGCTCGATCATGGCGGCGGCGTGATCCGCGCCTGGTGCCCCGGCGGCGAGCTCATCTGCCAGGTGGAGGACGCCGGGCATATCACCGACCCCCTGGCGGGCCGCCGCCGCCGCCCGCCGGACGCCCCCAGCGGCCACGGCCTGTGGCTCGTCAACCAGCTCTGTGACCTCGTCGAGACGCGAACGGGCCCCGCGGGGACCACGACGCGTATCCACATGCGGTGCCGCGGCGAGTGACCGGCCCGCCGCCCATCAGCGTTCTGCCGCTCCTGTTCGTCCTTCCGCGTGTCCTTTCGCTCGTTGTTTCGCTCGTGCTCGCTTGTGCCGTGACACCCGGGCCGGCATAATACGTCGTGCGGCGGCGCCCGGGGGGTGCTCGTCATGGGGTCCGGAGACGTGGCCTGCATTTTTCTTTCCACGCCTGGAAAGGTGGTGACGCTGCGTGTCTCCGGAACGCTACCCCGTGCTGTGGATCGGCCAGACTGCGGTGCTGACGCTGCCTCCTGAGATAGATGTGACCAACGCCGACGCCCTCCGCGAGGACATGCTCTCGCTCCTGAACCAGGGCGCGTCGGCACTGATAGCCGATATGTCGACGACCACGTTCTGCGATTCGGCCGGCGTGAGCGCATTGGTCCGCGCGTACAAGCGAGCGACCGCGAGCAGCGCCGACGTGCGGCTCGTGATCACGTCGCCGGCCGTCGAGCGGGTGCTTACGCTCATCGGCGTCGGCCACTTCATCAACCGCTATCCGACGGTAGCCGCGGCCATGGCCGGGCTGGACGCGGAAGCCGCGGCTACGCCCGGGCTGGAGCCGGGCGAGAGCAAATCCGCGCCTGCGCCGTCGCCTTTGGCTTCACCGGCGAACGGGAGCGATGCCTCACCGTACCGCCATGGAGAACAGCACGGTGGTGCCGTCCGAACCAATGGAGACGGCGATGTCGTCGCAGACCCGCTGTAGCACCCACAGCCGCAGGCTTTCCACGTCATCCGGCGGGATGACGACCGGCCGGTGGCGGAACATCCACGTCCCGCCCTGAACCTCGCAGTACACGTGCCCGGACGCGACCCAGAGGCGCAGGATGGCGCGCTCCTCGCCGTGGCACAGCGCGTTGGCCCCGCACTCGCTGACGGCCAGCACGAAGTCGGCGAGCCGGGTGGCGCCGAGCCCGGCCGTGCTGCCGTAGGCCCGCGCGAGGTGGCGAATTCCGGGGAGATCCTCGAAGCCGAACGTCACCTCATAGCGGTCCCTGTTCCATGCCGGAGCAGCCACGGGTGTCCTGCCCTGGCTCGTACCGTTGCGCGTCACAGCCGCCTCCTTCCCCGGCGCCGGCCCGCGGTCGCTCGCCGTCGCCGCTCGCTCCGCTCGCTAGCTGTTCCTGCCCGCCGTCCGCGCTAGTCCTCCTCGAAGGGGGACGCTGGCTGCGGCTCCTCGCCACTCACGCTGGTCACTATCGACGCGGCAAGGTCGCGCAGCTTGACGTTGCCGTTCTGGGAGGCGTTGCGCAGGGTCTCGAACGCGTGCGCCTGGGTGCAGCGCTCCCTCGCCATGATGATCCCGATCGCCTGATCGATGATCGTCCGGGAGGTCAGCGAAGAACGCAATTGCGTATTCAGTGCGGCGTAGGAGGCCAGCCGCAAGGCGAGTGCCAGCGCGCCCGATGCATTCTTCGCGAAGTTCTCTGCGCGCCGCGTTTCCGTCATCCCGAAAGCGGCGGCGGCACGCGCATAAAAATTCAGCGCGCCGATTGACTTGCCATTCGCACTCAGCGGGAAGGCCAGGCACGACCGGATCCCGAGCGAGGCCGCCTTCTTCTCGAACTCGGGCCAGCGCCTCATGTCGGCGGTGTTGTCGATGCGCACCATATGGCCGCCACGCATCGCGTGCATGCACGGGCCGTCATCCATCTGGTACTGCGCCTCGTCAGCGCACGCCGCCAGCGGGTCGCTGCACGCCACGGTCACCGAGCGCCCGTTCGGCTGCAGCGTCATGCCGCAGGCCAGCCCGTCGGCGACCAGGCGGGCCGCCAGCCCGGCCATCTCCTTCAGGAACTGCTCGACGCTCTCCGTGGTAAGGATCGCATTCTGCAGTTCGATGAGGTTTCCTGGAACATCACCGTCTAGCTCACTTACCATCGTGCTCTCCATCGGAGCCGCTTTTGGCGGCCCCTCTTTGGTACTTCGGGTAAAAAATTTCTCTACCCTGTGCACGGAGATAAAACGTGTGGTAAGGCGTTCCGGACGGCCGCCCCCGGACCGGCACCGCGCTACTCGCCGTTAGCTTGCGGGTCAGCGGCAGCGGCGATGGAGGCCATGTCGATGCCATGTCGATGCCGGCGAGCTCGAGCCCTAAACCGGGTCAGCCAGGGCAGCCAGGCGATCCGCCGCCTTGGTAAGCCCCTGGGCGTGCCGGGCGAAGCCGTCCCACGGGCCGGGCGGCTCCCGGTCGAGCACGCTGCGGATCGTGAACCGGCGCGGCGTCAACCCGTCGTCCTCCGCCTCTTCCCAGCTCAGCGGCGTGGCGACCGTCGCCCCGGTGCGGGCGCGGACGGCGTACGACGCCACGGCCGTCTGCGCGTAGCCGTTGCGCATCATGTCCAGATACACCCGGTCACCGCGCTTGTCCTTGCGCTGCTCGGCGGTGAGCACGTCGGGATGCCGGGCCGCGAGCACCCGCGCGACCTGGTGCGCGAAGTCCCGTACCGCATCGAAGCCGGCCTGCCGGTTGAGCGGCACGTGCACGTGGAGGCCGTTCCCGCCGGTGGTCCTCACGTAGCCGCGCAGGCCGAGGTCGCCCTCGAGAAGCTCCCGCACCCACAGCGCGGCACGCCGCGCGTCGGGAAACCGCTCCTCGCCTGGCGGGTCGAGATCGATGATGAGCTGGTCGGGGAAGTCGAGCCGGCCGGCGCGGCTGAGAAACGCGTGCGGCTCTATGCAGGCCTGGTTGGCCAGATACACCAGGGTGGCGGCCTTGTCGCAGATGACGTGCTCGACGATCCCGTCCTGCTTCTTCACCTCGACCCGGCGCATCCAGTCGGGGAAGTACTCCGGCACGTTCTTCTGAACGAAACTGTGGCCCGTTATACCGTCAGGGAACCGTGTCATCGAGATGGGGCGGTCACGCAGGAACGGCAGCATCCGCCCGGCAACACGGGAGTAGTAGGTGGCCAGATCGGCCTTGCTGACGCCGTCCTCCGGGAAGAGGATCTTCTCCGGCCTGGACAGCCGTACCCCCTCGACCGTCATGTCCCCGGACATCAGGTGTTCGGCTTCGCCCTGCACACGTCGGCGAGCGCGGATCCCGAGTCGCGGGCGATGGCGATGTCGCCCAGCGAGACCATTCCGGCGACCTGCCCCTCATCGATGACCGGAAGCCTGCGGATCGCGTGCCGGCGCATCAGCCGGACGGCTTCGCTCGTGTCGTCGTCGGCATGCACGCCGACGAGGTCCGGGCTCGCCAGGGGACCCACCGCGTGATCCGGCCCCATCGACTCGGCCACGGCGCGGACCACCAGGTCACGGTCGGTTACGACACCGCAGAGCTCCTGGCCGTTGACCACGAGCACAGCCCCGACGCCCGCGTCCCGCATCACCTGCGCGGCCTCGCCGATCGTCTGGTCGTAGTACACGCCGATCGGATCTGGCGTCATCACGTCTCGCACCTTGGTGCCCATGAGATGCCTCCTCGCTTCGCGTCTCCCCCGCCCGTCTCGCTACCAGCCCCCGCACGTGCTAAACCCAAGCCCAAACCCGCCGGCCGACGGCCATAGAGGGTGAGGGGTGGGGCAAGCCACCGGCCGGCGCCCCGGCCGGGGGTGGGCAAGCCGTCGGTCGACGCCCCGGCCGGGGGTGGGACAAGCCACCGGCCAGCGGCCCGGCCGGGGATGGGACAAGCCGTCGGCCGCCGCCCCGGGGGATGGGACAAGCCGTCGGCCGGCGGCCAGGCCGGGGGTGGGACAAGCCACCGGCCAGCGGCCCGGCGGGGATGAGGCAAGCCGTCGGCCGCCGCCCCGGCCGGGGATGGGACAAGCCGTCGGCCGGCGGCCCAGCCAAGATGGAACAAGCCACCGGCCGCCGGCCCAGCCGGGATGAGGCAAGCCGTCGGCCAGCGGCCCAGCCGGGATGAGGCAAGCCGTTAGCCAGCGGCCCAGCCGGAGTGGGACAAGCCACCGGCCAGCCGCCCAGCCAGGATGGGACAAGCCACCGGCCGCCGACCCAGCCGGGATGAGGCAAGCCGTTGGCCAGCGGCCCAGCCGGGGTGGGGCAAATAGGCACGAAGAGAACGGGGTGTCCGATGTGACAAGAGCGCCATGTGCCCGTGACCCCTAATTTCCACGGCCTACCAGCCGGTAACGGTGTCGTGGAAACAAAGGTGTCACCCACGACCCGCCGATTCCGCGATCATGAAACGCCGCCTTAGCGAGTGGGGCGAATCGGGCATCTGGGGCGTATGAGGGGGTTTTGGGGGCCGACGGCGGGGGGTGGGCGGCCAGAGGAAGGGGGCACAGACCACGCAGGCCGTTGCGGGCCGATGCGGAGGCGCCTCCGCTGCGGACGTGCGGGTCAGTGCGATACCTGGGGTGGCTGTGGGACCGACGGTGCCGTCGGTGCCAATGACGTCGGCCGACGCAGGGCACGCTGGAGCGCGGGCGGGTGCGGGGCGCGGGACGCTGGGTACGGGGCACGCTGGGGCGCGGGCGGGTGCGGGGCGCGGGACGCTGGGCGCGGGGCACGACGGGGCGGGGCGGTTAGCGGTGGCCTAGGACGCGTTCCAGGGCGCGCGCTACTTCGGCGGCGAGCGCGGGGTCACTGCCGCGGCGCCCGGGCGGCGGGGGCGGCGGTGAGGGGGCCGGCCAGGACTCCTCACCGCGCACCAAACCGCAGTCGAGGCACTCCACCTGGCCCAGCCGCCTGATCAGGTGCGCGCTGCCGCACCCGCCGCAGTGGTCAAGTTCGGCCGCCCAGTCCGTGGACGCCTGGCACGCCGGGCACACGAGCACCTGGTGGTCCTGGAGCACGCCACGCCGCCAGGGGCTCTTGCCCCGCTCCGGGTCCACCTGCCGTATGCCGCAGCGATAACACGGCACCCCGTCGTCCCCTCTGTACGCTCTACATGTTCCCGAGGGGGCGACCCCCTCGATCCCCCGCGCGGAGCGGGGGCTGCGCAAAATCTAGTCCAGCTCGGCGAGCGCCTTCTGGTAGTCGGCGATGTCCCGCGCCTGCGGCACCGGGTGGACCACCTTCCACCGGACGACGCCGTCCTTGTCGATGACGAAAGTCCCGCGCGTCGCGATCCCGCGCTCGGCATCGAACACCCCGTATTCCGTCGCGACCGCGCCGTGCGGCCAGAAGTCGGACAGCAGGGGGAACTCGAAGTGCTCGGCGTCGGACCAGGCCCGGTGCGTGAACGTGGAGTCCACCGAGACCGTGAGCAGCTCCACGTCGTCCCGGTTGACCTCGGGGAAGTCGTCGCGCATCGCGCACAGCTCGCTGGTGCACACGCCGCTGAACGCGAGCGGGTAGAACACGAGCACCACGTTCTTGGCGCCACGGAAGCCCGACAGGCGCACCGGCGTGCCGTGCTGGTCCTTCAGCTCGAAGTCCGGGGCCCGGTCGCCCACCTCTACTGCCATTCCTGGTTCCTTTCGCGCCGACTCTTGCATCGCCCCCAAGTGTGCCACCGCTCCGGTACACGCGAAGCCACGGCCCGTTCAGAAATCCAGGAATGATCAGACGGTCAGCGGCGCGCCCGGGGTGCCACCAGCCGTGTCCCCGACCAGTCACGGCCGGCACTCACACTCGATGTCTGAGACAGTCCCGCCGTCGGCGCCGCCTCGCCGATATCGCTCGGCTCGACGTGGCCGGGCCTGCCCGCCTTGGGCGTCAGCAGCCAGATGTACCCGCCGTCGGTCAGCGGTGTGAGGGCATCGACCAGCGCGTCGACGAGGTCGCCGTCATCCTCCCGCCACCACATCAGGACCACGTCGACGACGTCGTCGTAGTCCTCGCCGACGAGCTCAACGCCCTCGATCCCGGCGATCGCGCCGCGCAGCTGCTCGTCGCAATCGGTGTCATAGCCGATTTCCTGCACCACCTGGCCCGACTTTATGCCGAGCCGCTCGGCCTGGCCGCGTTCATCCTGCGCCTGGCGCGCGGTCGCGCTCACTGACTTTCCTCCCCAGTCCTTTCCCGCGCCATCGCTACGTCCTGCCCACCGACCACGGGCGTGTCTCCCCCCTGGTCAGCCGCCTGACGATGATGCCGCGTCAGTTCTTCTTGTTGGGACAGTTCACACTGGGTCGGCTCCGCGCGCAAGTGGCAATGCTCCCAGCCCGAAAAACCGCCGCCATATATTGATCTTCCCAGCGGTGCGCCGGCGTTACCCGCGGCGGTGCCAGTGCGCCGGCTGCCGCGGCGCCGATGTCCCCGCTGCCACGTACCGTAAGGGGTATGGCTGCTTCCCGCGACATCGGCACGGGACTCGATACCCCTCCGCAGCGGTTACCGTCTGGTAGAGATGCAAATCCGGCCAAGTCGTACGACGATTGGTCTGGACAACAAGTAGTGACAGCACCTGCGGCCAAGAGCCGCCCCGAAACCTGCGGAAGGCGAGGCTACCCCGTGGCTTCCGGACGACAGCGCTTCTCGATCATCAGCGACGGGCTGCCCACGCAGCTACCCGACATAGACCCGGACGAGACCAGGGAATGGGTCGACTCCTTCGACGCGGTCACGCGGACCCGCGGCCGCGGCCGCGCCCGTTACCTCATGCTGAGGCTGCTCGAGCGCGCGCGCGAGCAGCAGGTCGGCGTGCCCGGCCTGCGCAGCACCGACTACATCAACACGATCCCGCCGGAGCGGGAGCCGTGGTTCCCCGGCGACGAGTACGTCGAGCGGCGGATCAGGGCGTACATCCGGTGGAACGCCGCCATCATGGTGTCCCGGGCGAACCGGCCCGGCCTGGGGGTGGGCGGCCACATAGCGACGTACGCGTCGGCGGCGAGCCTGTACGAGGTCGGGTTCAACCACTTCTTTCGCGGCAAGGACCACGGCGAGTCCGGCGACCAGGTGTTCATCCAGGGCCACGCGGCGCCCGGCATCTACGCCCGCGCCTTCCTGGAGGGCCGGCTCGCCGAGCACCAGCTCGACGGGTTCCGGCAGGAGCTGTCCCACCCGGGCGGCGGGCTGCCCTCCTACCCGCACCCCCGGCTGATGCCCGACTTCTGGGAGTTCCCGACGGTATCCATGGGCCTCGGTGCGCTCAACGCGATCTACCAGGCGCGGTTCAACCGCTACCTGCTGGCCCGCGAGCTGCACGACACGTCGCGGTCGCACGTATGGGCGTTCCTCGGCGACGGCGAGATGGACGAGCCGGAGGCGCTCGGCGCGATCGGCCTCGCCGCGCGCGAGGAGCTCGACAACCTCACGTTCGTCATCAACTGCAACCTGCAGCGGCTGGACGGCCCGGTGCGCGGCAACGGGAAGATCATCCAGGAGCTCGAGGCGTACTTCCGCGGCGCCGGGTGGAACGTGATCAAGGTGATCTGGGGCCGCGACTGGGACCCGCTGCTGGCCCAGGACACCGACGGCGTGCTCGTCAACAAGATGAACACCACGCCGGACGGCCAGTTCCAGACGTACAGCGTGGAGTCGGGCGCGTACATCAGGGAGAACTTCTTCGGCGGCGACCCGCGGCTGCGCAAGATGGTGGAGCACCTGTCCGACGACGAGCTGCGGAACCTGTCCCGCGGCGGGCACGACTACCGGAAGGTGTACGCGGCGTTCAAGGCGGCGCGCGAGCACACCGGCCAGCCGACGGTGATTCTCGCGCACACGATCAAGGGCTGGACGCTGGGCAAGGACTTCGAGGCCCGCAACGCCACCCATCAGATGAAGAAGCTCACCGTGGCGGAGCTGAAGGAGTTCAGGGACCGGCTCTACCTGCCGATCTCCGACGCGGCGCTCGAGGCCGAACTGCCCCCGTACTACCACCCGGGCGAGGACTCCCACGAGATCCAGTACATGCGGGAGCGGCGCGCCGCCCTGGGCGGGGTGCTGCCGCGCCGGGTGGTGCGCGCCAAGCCGCTGTCGCAGCCGGCCGACTCGGTCTACGAGGAACTGCGCAAGGGCTCGGGCAGGCAGGCGGTCGCGACCACGATGGCGTTCGTGCGGCTGCTCAAGGAGCTCATGAAGGACCCGGTGACCGGTGACCGCTTCGTGCCGGTCATCCCCGACGAGGCGCGCACGTTCGGCATGGACTCGCTGTTCCCGACCGCGAAGATCTACTCCTCGCTCGGCCAGACATACGAGGCCGTGGACCGCAACCTGCTGCTGTCGTACAAGGAGTCGACGCGCGGCCAGATCCTGCACGAGGGCATCAGCGAGGCCGGCGCGATGGGCTCGGTGATCGCCGCGGGCACCTCATACGCCACCCACGGCACGCACATGATCCCGGTGTACGTGTTCTACTCGATGTTCGGCTGGCAGCGCACGGGCGACCAGATGTGGGCGCTCGGCGACCAGCTCGGGCGGGGTTTCCTGCTGGGGGCGACCGCCGGGCGGACCACGCTGACCGGCGAGGGCCTGCAGCACAACGACGGGCACTCGGTGCTGCTGTCGTCGGTGAGCGAGGCGTGCGTGTCGTACGACTGCGCGTGGGCGTACGAGCTCGCGTACGTCATGCGGGACGCGCTGCGCCGGATGTACGACGCCACGCCGGAGCACCCGGACGGCGAGAACATCTTCTACTACCTCACCGTCTACAACGAGCCGTACCCGCAGCCGCCCGAGCCCGCGGGCTACGAGGGCGGTCCCGCAGCGCTGGAGCAGGGCATCCTGCGCGGGCTGTACCGGTACGCCGCGGCTCCTGGCGCCGGGGATTCCGGCTCCCAGGCAGGTGACCGGCCGGCCACCGCGGAAGACTGGCTCGCCGCCCTTGGCCGGGGTTCGGGTTCCGCCGAACGAGCGGTGGTATCACCGGGCGGCTTCCCTGTTTCCGCCGGGGCGGTCGGTACCGGTGCCGGGGCGGGCGCCGGTGGGGCGGCCGGTACCGGGGCGCGCGCGCAGATCCTCGCCTCCGGCGTGGCGATGCGCTGGGCGCTGAACGCACAGCAGCTGCTGGCGGAAGACTGGGGCGTCGCGGCGGACGTGTGGTCGGCGACGTCGTGGACGGAGCTGCGGCGCGACGCGCTCGCCTGCGAGTCGTGGAACATGCTGCACCCGGACGAGGCGCCGCGGGTGCCGTACGTGACCTCCGCGCTGTCCAGCGCGCCAGGCCCGGTGGTGGCGGTGAGCGACTGGATCAAGGCGGTCCCGGACCAGATCGCCCGCTGGGTGCCGGGAGCGTACACGTCGCTGGGCACCGACGGGTTCGGTTTCTCCGACACCCGCCCGGCGGCGCGGCGGTTCTTCCACGTGGACGCCGAGTCGATCACGGTCGCTGTGCTGTGGGAGCTGGCCCGTGGCGGCGCGGTGGACGCGAGCCTGCCCGCCCAGGCGATCGCCAGGTACCGGCTGGACCTCTCGGTCAGCGAGGCCCTCAAGCAGTAGCGTCCGGCGGCGGTTCGCCGACGGCCGGGCTGCCGACAGGCGGTCTGCCGCCTGCCGGTTCACCGCCTGCAGGTTCGCCGACGGCCGGGCTGCCGACGGGCGGTTCGCCGCCTGCCGGTTCACCGCCTGCAGGTTCGCCGACGGCCGGGCTGCCGACGGGCGGTCTGCCGCCTGCCGGGCTGCCGACGGGCGGTTCTTCGGCGGCCGGATCGCCGGCGGCCGGATCCCCGGCGAGCGGTCCGTCGGCGGGCGGATCCCCGGGGGGCGGATCCCCGGCGAGGGCGCCGGCGCGGATCTCGTCATCGTGCCGCGGCTCGCTCCAGGGGTGGGGCGCGAGGTTCTTGCGCATGGCGGCGATGGCGGAGCGCATCGCCTTGAGGCCGGCACCGCGTGGCACCTTCAGTGAGACGTAGCTGAGGGCGCCGGTGGGGATCGGCAGCCAGAAGTTGACCAGCCGCCAGCCGAGCACGCCGAGGGTGGCGACGCTGCGGGTGACGCCGAAGCTGACGAGCAGCAGCGGGGTCACCGAGTCGACCACGCCCAGGCCGCCCGGGGTCAGCGGAATGGCGCCCGCCATGTTCGCGACCCCATAGGCGGCGAACAGCTCCACGGGGTTGACCACGTGGCCGAAGGCCGCCACGAAACACCACAGCGACGCGGCGTCGAGCAGCCAGTTCAGCGCGGCCCAGGTCAGCGCCCAGGCCATCACCCTCCGGTTGCGCGCGAGTATGGAGAACCGGTTCGCCGCGTCGCGGATGGTCTCTTCGAGCCGCTCGCCGCTCACGCCCGGGATCCTGTCGCCGATGAGACACAGGATGCGCGCGGCGCGCGTGGACCCCTTGGTGATGCCGAAGACCAGGATCCCGATCGCCGTCATCGCGACGGCCCCGATGACGGCCACGGTCCCGTAGATGGGCTGGAACCCCGCCAGCGGTATGGAGATCACCAAGGACAGCCACACCAGCACGTTCAGCACCACGGTCGACCCGAGACCCTTGGTCGCCATCATCACGGCGGCGTCCTTGCCGGAGATGCCGTTGGTGGTGAACAGCCGGTAGCCGACCCCGGCGCTGCCCACCGTCCCGGCCGGGATCACGTGCGCCACCGCCGCCGCGGCGAGATCGATGCGGAACAGCACCCACAGGCCCGGCGTGTCCGGCGGCAGCAGGACCTTGCTCAGCAGCGCGTAACAGAACAGCGCCACGCCCTCCAGTATCACGCCCGCGGCCAGCCACGCGGCGTTCACCTGCCCGAGCAGGTACAGATCCTTGCTGGCGCCCACGAGCTCGGGCACGACGAGGTACTCGATGATCAGCAGGAGGACGAACAGCAGAACGCCGCGGCGCAGCGGCTTGGCGAGGAACGGCAGCCAGTTACGCCACGCACGCCACCGGCCGCCGGCTTTACGGTCAGTCTCCTCCGACTTACGGTCGGTTTCCTCCGGTGCTGTCCCCATACGCAGGCACTACCCCGCTACCGGGCGGTTGCTCATCTGGGACCGCAGGGCTTTACCTCCCTACAAGCCGAACACGGTTTCCGCGTTGCCCTGGAAGAACGCCTTCTTCTCCGCCGGGCTCAGCGGGAGGCCGTCCTGGACGCGAACCTCATCGGGGACGTACTCGTACGGATAGTCCATCGCATACAGGACGTGCTCCGGGCCGAGCACCTCGCGGCAGAACATGATCGGCGCCGGGTCCGGCATGCCGCTGGTGGTCACCCAGACGTTCGACCGCAGGTACTCACTGGGCTTTCTGCTGATCGGCTTCATGCTCTCATACCGTCCCGAGCGCACGCCGGCGGCGTGCATGTAGTCGAGCCGGTACAGCCAGAACGGCAGCGCCTCGCCCAGGTGGCCCACCACGATCCGGAGCCGGGGGAAGGCGTCGAAGACGCCCGCGGTGATCAGCCGCAGCAGGTGCAGCCCGGTCTCCACGGCGAAGCCGTAGATCGCGCCGTCGAGGCCGGCCTCGAGCAGCGGCTGGATCAGGCCGCGGGACGGAAAGTTCGGGTGCAGGTAGACCGGAACGTCAACCGCCTCCGCGGCCTCGAAGACCGGCCAGTACCTGCGGTTATCCAGGTACTCGCTGTTGACGTGCGAGTTGACGATCACCCCGTGGAAGCCCAGTTCGCGCGCGCCGCGCTCGATCTCCTTCGCCGCGGCGACCGGGTCCTGCGGCGCGATCGCGGTCAGGCCGCTGAACCTCGTGGGGTGCGCGCGGCAGGCGGCCGCGAGCTGGTCGTTCGCCAGCGTGGCCATCGCGACGGCGTCCGCGGCGCGCAGCACGTGGGTTCCTGGCGCGGTCAGCGAGACGACCTGGCGGTCGATGCCGGCCGCGTCCATGTCCGCGAGCCGCAGGTCGCCCACGTCGGCGAGGCGGCTGCGGACCCACGCCGGGCGCTCGGCGTCGCTGGTGAGGTAGAACCCCGACAGGCTGGCGAACCCCGGCTCGTCGCTCTCGCCGGATGCGAGCATGTCGCGCCACAGGGCCATCAGCTCCGGCGGCGCGAAAGCCTCTTCCGTGGCGATCCGCAGGTACCCCTGGCCGCCACCTGTCTTCAGCGACGCCGTGTTCGCGGGCGCCGTGTTCGCGGGCGCCGTGTTCGCGGGCACCGCCGTGTTCGCCAGCGGCGCCGTGTTCAGGGGCGCCGTGTTCAGGGGCGCTGCCTCGTCGGCCATGATCAGCTCACCTGATCTCCCCGGATACAACTACCCGCCACACCATCACGTCCGCCCGCCTCGGCCCTCTGTGCAGCATATGTGCGGCATGCGGTGAATAGTGTTGCTATTCCCCGTTTGAAGATCGTTAGCCGGCATCCGGAGGGCGGCGGCGCGTGGGTGACCGGAGCCCATCAGGCACCGTGGCTGTTCGGAAATGACCAGGGTCGTGGCACGCTGGTTGCGTGCAGGCAAAGGCGAAGCAGCAGGCCGCGGCCAGCAGGGTGCACCCGGAAACCGTGCAGCGGATCGAGCGCGCGATGGGAACGCTGGGCACGGCGGCGATCGCGGCCATGGATGCGCGGCTGCCGTGGTTCCGCAAGATGTCCGCGGAGAACCGGTCCTGGCTGGGACTGGTCGCGCAGGCGGGGATCGCCGCTTTCGTCGACTGGATCAGGCATCCCGAGCGCAACCGGCCTGCGGTCACCGAGGTGTTCAGCACCGCGCCGCGGGAACTCGCCCGCGCGGTGAGCCTGCAGCACGCCGTCGAGATGGTCCGGGTCATCATCGACGTGGTGGAGGCCCAGGTCGACGGCCTCGCCGCGCCGGGCGGCGAGGCCGAGCTGCGCGAGGCGGTGCTGACCTACGCCAGGGAGATCGCCTTCAGCGCGGCGCAGGTGTACGCGCGGACCGCGGAGACGCGTGGCGCGTGGGACGCCCGGCTCGAAGCACTCGTCGTGGACTCCCTGGTGCGCGGCGAATCACAGGAGTCACTGCACTCCTGGTCTTCGGCGCTGAACTGGTCGTCCTCCCCCGTCGCGGTGATCGTCGGCACCATCGACGGTGAGGAGGCCGAGCCGATCATCGACGACCTCCGCAACCAGGCCAGGCGGGCCAGGCTGGATCTGCTCGCCGGCGTCCAGGGGAGCAGGCTGATCGTCGTGGTGGGCGGCGCCAACGACCCGATGGCGGTCGCCGAGCGGTTCGCCGGGCGGTTCGGGCCCGGGCCCGTCATCGCCGGGCCCCTGGTCCGTGACCTGCGCTCGGCATCCATCTCGGCGCGCGCCGCGCTCGCGGCGCTGCGCGCCGCCCCCGCCTGGCCGGATGCGCCGCGGCCCGTGGGCGCCGATGAACTGCTGCCGGAGCGGGCCCTCAACGGGGACGCCGATGCCCGCGCCGTGCTCATCGCCGACGCGTACGAGCCGCTGCTGGCCGGCGGCACGGCGCTGCTCGACACGCTGACCACGTACCTGGAGCAGGGCTCCTCGCTGGAGGCTACGGCCCGGCTCCTTTTCGTGCACCCCAACACGGTGCGCTACCGGCTGCGCCGGGTCGCCGAACTCACGGAGTACACGCCATCCATAGGCCGCGACGGCTTCACCCTCTGGGTAGCCATTATCCTCGGCCGCCTAGCCCCCAAGGCCACCCTGTAGCCCCAGTCCTGTAGCCCCAGCGCACCGCAGACCTCAGCGCCCTGCAGACCTCTTAGCGCACCGCAGACCTCAGCGCCCTGCAGAATCCTAGCGCCCTGCAGACCTTTAGCGCACCGCAGACCTTTAGCGCACCGCAGACCCTTAGCGCACCCCAGACACCTAACGCCCCGCAGACCCTAACGCCCCGCAGACCCCAGCGCACCGCAGACCCCTAGCGCCAGCCAGCCGCCATTCTCGCGATTCATCACCGTCGTTGCCCAGGAGCGCGGCCGGGTATTGTGCCAGTGGGGTCCTCGTGACTTGTGGGGTGATGCACGCCCTGAGCCGGTAGCAGCTGGGGCCCCGCTCACCAGTGACCCGCCTCGCTGGCTGCTGGCCTATTTCATGATCGTGGTAGTTACGGGCCGTATACGACCCCTACGTTTCCACGAAGAGGGTGCACGGTGCCGGTGCGGTGCAAGGGACTCAGGTGATGTCAAACTCCTGAGACTGTTGGATGCTTTGCGGGCATTATGGCGTTTGCGGCTTCTGTGGCTGAGGGGGCGATGAAGTCTCTGAGGACATTGCGCAGCTTGAGGCGCCATAACTCTTTCTGGGCTCAAGCGACCGGAGGCGCAACGGTACTGGGCTCGGGCAGGGTGAGGCGCAGCGGTGCAGGCACGGAGTGTGAGGCGCAAGCGGTGCTCAAACGCCGGCGGGCGCAACGATGCAGGACTCAGGGGGCGTGGGGCCGCGGCGATGCAGGGCACGGAGTATGAGGCGCAAGCGGTGCTCAAACGCCGGCGGGCGCAACGATGCAGGTCTCAGGCGGCGTGGGGCCGCGGCGATGCAGGGCACGGAGTGTGAGGCGCAGCGGTGCTGCGCTCGGGTGGTTTTGAGGCGCAACGGTTACGGGCGCTCGTGCAGGGCTGCGCGGCAGTGCGGCGCGGGCCGGATATTTATTTGTGCCGTGACCAGAGCGCCACTGGGATGTTAGCGTTAACATGTTAACGCTAACAAAACAGGTACCCGTCTAGGTAGTTCTCCCGTTCCCCCGCACGGAAGTAAAGGCGAGGCTGCTGGAGAGCCGCAGCCGTGTTCGGCTGCAGTGACGGAGGACAACATGTGCACGCACACACCCCCATGCCCGGACGCGCGCGCGACGGACCGCTGTGTTGCCAGGGTCGTGGCCAGCCACCCCGAGCAGGGATGGAGCCTGCTCTGCAACGGCGTGGTGCTTTTCGACGATGCGGGCGTACTCGTCCTCGAGAGGGCACCGTTCTCCGGCGGCCCGCCACCGCGGGCAGCGGGCCGAGGACTGGTTCCTGTGACCGGGGCCGCTGCCTGATCGTTGGCCTGGGTTCCAGGGCCGGGGTGGAGATCATGAACATCGCGAAGCTTTATCACGGAGACGGTACGGCCTGCGTCGACGGCTGGTCATGCCTTGATGAAACGCACACGAGCGTTCCCCCTGTCTGCGGCGCGCCGGCGGTGCCCGGCTTGTCAGCGGGCGGGTCACCTGAGGCAGGGTCGTGGAGCACCGTCGCCTGCGAGCTTCCCCGGGGGCACCCCGGGCCTCACCTGCGCGCCCCGGCCGGGCGTGAGTACGAACAGAACTAGCCAGGGAAGAACCCCCGTCAGCTTCATGGGTGTTAATGAATGAGTAATCTCGAAAAAGCTCAGGCAAACAGGGTGTACGTCCGGCGCCTGCTCAGGGAGAAGCAGCCCGAGTTCGCGATCGCGCTGGAATACGTGGCGCGGGAGTGGTGCCCGAGCTGCCGGAGCAGGATGACAGATCTGCTGGGCGAGTGTCTCCCCCCGGGCAGCGCATTTCGCCGGCTTGTCGCGATCCCGGCGGAGGCGTAGTGCAGCCGCCCGCCACTGTGACGAGGCTGCGTCGTTCGACGGTGGCCTCCTTCCGGAGCGAGCCGGAGGAGGTGCGCCGCGTGCGTGCCGCCCTCAGGCGTGAGCTCGACGGGTGCCCGGCCGCCGATGACATCATCCTCTGTGCTTCCGAACTCGCCGCGAACGCCGTCCTGCACAGCGACAGCCGCAAAGCCAGCGGCACGTTCACGGTGCGGGCCGTGGTAAGCCCGGGCGAGTACGTGCTGATCGAGGTGCAAGATGACGGCGGTCCCTGGCTGGAGCGGAGCGTCCACCCGGCTAGTGGCCGCGGCCTGGGCATAGTGTCCGCGCTCGCAGCGGACTGGGGCAGCCAGGCGACCGCCTACGGGCGGACCGTCTGGGCATCGTTCGACTGGTCGGCCTGTGCGTGAGGCCCGGCCAGTAGGCGCAAACCTTCCGGTCACCTACCTCGGGTTACGGTTCGTCTCGGGAGCCGGGACCAGCATTCGGCGTGGCCGGCGTCTCGTCCCCCGCGGTAGCGTCCCGGCCCGGCCAGCGGCGCAGCACTCCGGCGGCGGCTGTTCCCCAGACCAGGACGAGGATGCCGTACAGGCCGAGCGGCGCGGCCGCGGCCGGCCCGAACGCCGCGGCGGCCAGGCCGGCGGCGATGGCGAAATCACGCATCGAGGTCGTCAGCAGCAAGGCGACAGCGGCTGCCCGGCCGATTCCGGTTCCCAGGATGCGGCCAGTCAGCGCCGAGCCGGCCAGGAACACGGCCAGCGCGAGCGCCACGGCCGCGTAACGGGCGGAGAGGCGCACTTCGGCGGCGATGAGGGCGACCAGGGCTGCGACGGAGAGCATGGCGGTTGCCGGGGCCGCCTGCTCGGCCCTTGCCGTCAGCGGCACGCGAGCGCGCACGAAGATGCCGGCGGCAAGGGGAAGCGCCACCACGACGGCGAGGGCGGCGATGATGTGACCCGGCCGGATGGCGTGCCCGGCTTCGAGGGCCAGGATGGGCCCGGCGCAGGCGACGGCGGTCACGGTGGAGCCGATGAGCACCCCGGCGGACACGGCCGCCGCACCTCCGGCCATGGCCGTGGTGGCGACCGATGCGATCTCGCACGGCGCAAGGCCCACAGTCATGACGCCGTCGCGCAGCGGTCCAGCCGGAACGACCTGCGAGGCGGCCCAGGCCAGCGCCGGCAGCACGGTGATCCCGGCGGCGAGCGCGGCGAGCACCGAACGCCACGTGACGGCGAGACGACGCAGCGCGGCGGGCTCGATGGCCACCGCGGTGGCGAAGACCAGGATCGCCAGCAGAACGCCGATGCCCTGGTGGCCGGCCAGCCACGCCAGCGGCGGTCGCACCGTCAGGCCGATGGCCGTGGCGGCGAGCACGGCGGTCAGCTCCGGGTAACCCGCGATCAGCAGCCGCACGCGGGCCGGCACCAGGATCATCTCGCTGATCTTGCCAGGAAGAACGCGGCCCGGGTGCGGCGGGCACGGGCGGGGGCCTGCCCGGATAGGGTAGTGTTGCGCGCTGAGGACCGGCCGATGACGATCGACGGCACACAGCCAACCGATATCTACAGTACTGTAGAAGAAGCTGGCTTCGGGTGCTGTCCAGGCGTGCCTGCCTGCTCCCCGGCCATGATGCCTCAGCCTATTGGAAGGAACAGCCCGTGCAGCACTTCATCGCCAGTTACGGCTATCTCGCGGTGTTCTTGCTCATGCTGGCCGAGTCGGCGTGCATCCCCATCCCGTCCGAGCTGATCATGCTGTTCGGCGGCGCGGTCGCCGCGGGCGCTGTCGCGGGGGCTCATCTCAACCTGGTGGGTGTCATCGTCGCCGGAGTGGCCGGCAACGTGGTGGGCAGCTATGTGGCCTGGGCGGTCGGCTACTTCTGGGGACCTCCTGCGGTGCGCCGGTGGGGGCGCTTCATCGGGGTCAGGGAGCATGAGATCGACCGGGCAGTCAAGTGGTTCGACCGGTACGGTCCGGCGGCGGTTTTCTTCGGCCGGCTGCTTCCGGTGGTGCGCACGTTCATCTCGCTTCCGGCTGGGTTCGCGCAGATGCCCGCGTTGCGGTTCGGTCTGTACACCACGGCCGGGTGCATACCCTGGACGGCCGCGCTTGGCGCCGCCGGCTACGCGGTCGGCAGCAACTGGCAGACCATCGCAAACGACTTCCACGGCCCCACCTACGCCATCGCCGCGATCATCGTGGTCGCCATCGTGGTCGCGCTGGTGCTCCACTTCCGCCGCCGGAGGAACGGCGCGCACGCCGCCGGATACCAGCAGGACGCACAGCCGCCTGCCCGCCAGCATCGCTGAGCCGCCCGGGGCCCCGGCGGCGATGGGTGCGGCCGGGTAACTCGGAGACGTCCCGGAAGCGGCGCACCTGGAGGCTGTTGGTGACCACGAAGACGGAGCCGAACGCCATCGCGGCGGCGGCGATCAGCGGGCTGAGCAGGCCCAGGGCGGCGAGCGGTATCACGGCGATGTTGTAGCCGAACGCCCAGGTCATGTTGTCCTCGATGGCGCCCAGTGTCCGCCTGGACAACGCGATCGCGTCGGGCACCGCGGCCGGGTCGCCGCGGACCAGGGTCAGGTCGGCGGCCTCGATCGCCGCAGGCTCTTGCCTGTCACGGTGGTATCCGTGTCTCCCCAGCCGCTCAGTTCCCCGCGAGCCGGTAGCCACCGGCCTCGTCGAGGGCGTCCGCGACCGCCGCCGACGGCAGCGGCGCCTCGCTGGTGACGGTCACAGCGGAGCGGCCCTCCGGGACAAGATCGACGGTTACGCCGGTGACGCCCGCCAGGTTCTTCAGCTCCCCGGTAACCGCGTGCACGCAGTGCTCGCATGTCATCCCGGTGACGTGGTAGGTCGCCGATGTCATCAGTCGCCTTCTGTCGTGGTTGTCAGGACTTCACCAAGCGGGCGATCGCCTCAGACGCCTCGCGAACCTTCATCGCCGCGACCTCGCCGCCCTCGGCGGCCGCCTGAGTGACGCAGTGCCCCAGGTGGTCTTCCATCAGACCCAGCGCGACCGACTGCAGCGCCCTGGTGGCGGCCGACACCTGGGTCAGGATATCTATGCAGTACTTGTCCTCCTCCACCATCTTCTGCAGCCCGCGTACCTGTCCCTCGATCCGGCGCAGCCGCTTGAGGTAGTCCTCCCTGTTCGGCGCGTACCCGTACACGTCACCTCTCCGCTCTCCCCCTCTTCTAACATACCGTACCCCAGCAGGGTATGGAGGAAGGGACGATTATGCCCGCGCCCGCACCCCAGCACGGTATGGACGAAGTCACCGGCTATGCGCGTGGCCGCACCCTCGCACGGTATGGACGAAGTCACCGGCTATGCGCGCCCGCACCCCAGCACGGTATGGAGGAAGTCACCGGCTATGCGCGTGGCCGCACCCTCGCACGGTATGGGCGAAGTCACCGGCTATGCGCGCCCGCACCCCAGCAGGGTATTGAGGAGGGAACGGGCTATACGCGCCCGCACCCAGCACGGTATGGGCGAAGTCACCGGCTATGCGCGTGGCCGCCGGCGGCGTCCGCCGGCTCGGGCGCGCCGGCCATCATGCGCAGCATCGCCGCGCCTCCCGTGCGCACGAACCGGATGATCAGAACGCCGGCCAGGATCAGGAAGACGATGTTGAGCCAGGTGGTGTAGTCCAGGCTGACGCCCTGGTCGGGTATCTTCGCGCTCGCCTTGCCGGGCACGAGCCCGAGACCGCCGAAAACGAGCTCTATGACGTATCCGGCCGCGGCCATCGCCAGGTAGAAGGCTGCCAGGATGAACAGCGCCATCCGGCCGCCGTAGTACTTGCGGTAGATGTTCAGGATCGGTGCGATGATCAGGTCCGCGAAGATGAACGCGACCACGCCGCCGAAGCTGATCCCGCCCTTCCACAGCACGACGGCCAGCGGCACGTTCCCGATCGAGCAGACAAACGAGATCACCGCCACCAGGGGGCCGATCAGCGGCCCCCACAGCTTCGCGGCCAGCGGGTGCCCGGTGAAGAAGAACGCCCGCCAGAAGCTGTCCGGCACCCACGCGGCGATCGCCCCAGCGGCGAGCAAGCCAACCACCAGGTCGCGGAGGATCGCGGCCCACTCCATCACGAAGACGTGGCTGACCGAGGTGAAGCCCTCGCCGGAGAGCAGCCGCCGCGCGAACGATCCCTGCCGCCCGATGGACATGTCCATCGCGGCGTGGCCCTCCATCGCCCCCGCTAGGCCACGGTCGGCCTGCTGGCGCGCCCCGCGCAGCAGCCGCTCGCCAAGGAAGAGGCGGAACAGCACGGCCATGATGACGATCATGATCGGGCCGCCGGTGAACTCGGCGAGCGTGAACTGCCAGCCCATCAGCAGCGCCAGGATGAGGCCGAGCTCGATCACCAGGTTCGTGGAGGCGATCTCGAACGCCATCGCCGCGGTGAAGTTCGCGCCCTTGCGGAACAGTGCGCGGGCGAGTGCGACTGCCGCGTAGGAGCAGGACGACGACGCGGCACCGAGCCCCGCGGCGACCGCGAGCGTGCGCGGCCGGGCGTCGCCAAGCAGCCGGACGATCGTGGACTTGCGGACCACGGCCTCCACGATCGCCGCGAGGAAGAACCCCAGTATGAGCGCCCAGGTGATCTGCCATGTCATCGACCCGGCGATGGACAGCGCGTGCGTGACCGCGTGCATCTCGCTCACCTAACCCTCCGGGTGGACAGTAACCCCGTACCCGTACAGGGTATATGGTGCGGCCACCGGCTTCTACCTGGCGGTCAGGTGAGATCAGCCGTTTTTGCGGGCGGTGACCCAGGCGGCGATCTGGGCGCGCGAGGTGAAGCCGAGCTTGGACAGGATGCGCTCCACGTGGCCTTCCGCGGTGCGCTGGGATATCACCAGGGTGGCGGCGATCGCCTTGTTGCTCAGGCCGCCCGCGACCAGTTCCGCGATCTCCGTCTCCCGTCGTGTGAGAGGGGACGGCGGGGTCGGAGAGGGCTCTGGAGTTAGAGAGGGCCCCGGAGGCGAAGACGGCCCGGGAGGCGAAGACGGCCGCGGAGGCGAAGCGGACGACGCAGACCCTGGCGTCGGGGGGGAGGCTGCGGTCAGGGAGGCCGACGTGCCGGTTGCGTCCGCCAGCGCCTCGGCGACGGCTTGCTCCAGGGTGAGCCGCGCGCCGTCGGCGAGGGCCCTGGCGAAGTCCTGGCTGCCCAGCGCGGCCTTGACGCGTGCCCGGCAGCGCTCGTGGTGACCGACGTATATGCCGATACGGAGCCTGGACGCACCGACGGTGCGGGCGATGGCTTCCGCGGCGCCCATCAGCAGCGCGGCGCGCCGTGGGTTGCCTCCGGCAGGCCCAGCCGCGACCCATCCCAGGACATCGACGTCAACGGCCATGCCGAACCGGTCGTCGAACGTGCGGCTCGCCAGCAGCCCTTCGCGCGCCAGCGAGGCCGCCAGGGCGCTTTCGCCCCGGTGCCACGTCTCGATGGCGAGCGTGCGCAGTGCGTAGCTCCGGCACCAGGTCTCGGCCCGGCTCGCGGTCAGCGCCAGGCTCCGCTCGCACAGCGCCACCGCCTGGCCGCTGTCGCCCTGTTCGCCGAGAGACACCGCGAGCGCGACCGATGACATCGCGATGCCGTACGGGTCGCCGATCCGAGTGTGGCTGTCCACCGCCTCCCGCAGCAGCCGCGTCCCCGCCGGCTCATCCTTGAGGTACAGCGCGGCCAGCCCGGACAGGTAAAGGACGCAGGCGCTGCTCGCCGGGTCGTCCAGCTGGTCTGCGAGCCGGCCACCCTCCTCGAGCATGGACAGCGCGGTCGCGGCGTCGCCTTGCATGAGGGCAAGCCAGGCGTTCGCGCAGAGCCCCTTCGCCCGGGCCGTCCCGGCCGTGACCTTCTCCAGCAGGCGCGCCAGCCACATCCTTCCCTCGCTGAAGAAGGCGTTCGGCAGCCAGAAAGGCCGGAGCAGGACCGAAGCCATCCGCAGCCCGGTCTCGGCCTCGCCCGGCTCGCTGAGGCAGTACTCCAGAGCGGCCCGGAGGTTGGCCCGCTCGAGCCGGAGGCGGTTGAACCACGAGACCTGCCGGGGCCCGAACCACTCGGCCAGCGCCTGCTCGGCCAGGCGCTGGTACCAGTCCCGGTGCCGGGACAGCATCAGCTCCCGCTGGCCGTACTCGCTGAGCTTCTCCTGGCCGAACTGGCGGAGGGTCTCCAGCAGCCGGTACCGGCCCTCGCCGAGGTGCTCGTGGCGGAGCAGCAGCGACTTGTCGACCAGGTCGGCGAGAAGATCCGGCAGCTCATCGGCGGAGATGCCCTCGCCCGCGCACGTCCCCTCGACGGCATCGAGGCCGAAATCCCCGGCGAACACCGACAGCCGTGCCCACAGATGCCGTTCGGCGGTCGAGAGCAGGCTGAAGCTCCAGTCGACCAGGGCGCGCAGGGTCCGCTGGCGGGGCAGCGCGGCCCTGCTGCCGCCGGTGAGCAGCCCGTAACGGTCACCGAGACGTTCCTCGATCTCGCCCACCGACAGCGCCCGCAGGCGCACCGCCGCCAGCTCGATGGCCAGCGGTATGCCGTCCAGCTGCCGGCAGAGCCTGGCGACCGCCATCGCGTTGCTGCCGTCCAGTATGAACCCGGGGAGCACCGCCGCAGCCCGGTCGGCGAACAGGCTGACCGCCTCGTACTGGCCGAGCGCCTCCGGCGACAGCGGCGGCTGGTCCCCCGCCGGCACCGGCAGCGGCGCTATCGCCATCGTGAACTCGCCCTCGATACGCAGCGACTGCCTGCTGGTCGCCAGGATCCGCAACTCAGGTGCGGCCCGCAGCAGCGCGTCGGCCAGCTCGGCGCACGCGTCGAGCAGGTGCTCGCAGTTGTCCAGCACCAGCAGCATCCGCTTGGGGGCGAGAAAGTCGGACAAGACCGGCAGCGGCGGGCGCTCGGACTGATCGCACAGCCCGACGGTCGCGGCGACCGTCGGGACCACGAGCGAGGGATCGATCAGGCCCGCCAGGTCGACCAGCCAGGTTTCGTCGAACGCGCGGCGGAACTCCACGGCGGCCCGCAGGGCCAGCCTGGTCTTCCCGACGCCTCCGACGCCGGTCAGCGTAACCAGCCGGGACACGGACAGCAGACGTCTGACCTCGGCCACCTCACGCCGACGGCCCACGAAACTAGTCAGTTCGGCGGGAAGGTTGCCCGCCCGCCGGCCCGCCGCCATCACAGTCATGGCCATATCACCGTAGGACTGGCGCATGAGCTGGTCAAACATTTCCGCCACAGTATGGGATCGGGTAGCGGGCCGGTGACGCGCGGGTGAACGTTATTTGTCGTAAAGCTACAAGCCTTGTGCCGGAAACTTCGTGCTGTCCGTCAGGAGGATGGCGGACTCCTACAGGGCAGTGTAGGAGTCGTGCTGATCATCACCGCTCCAGGACAGGGCGCCCAGACTCCGGGCTTCCTCGCCCCCTGGCTCGAGCTGCCCGGTGTCGCCGAGCGCCTCGGTACGTGGTCCGAGCTGGCCGACCTCGACCTGATCCGGTCGGGAACCACCGGTGGCGCCGACGAGATCACCGATACGGCCGTCGCCCAGCCGCTGCTGGTCGCCGCCGCGCTCGCGGCGGCGGGCCTGCTGCCCGGTGAGCCGGATGGCGCGGCCGGGCACAGCGTCGGCGAGCTGGCCGCCGGGGCGATCGCCGGGGTGCTGAGCGCCGAGGACGCCATGCGGCTCACCGGCGTGCGCGGCCGCGCCATGGCGGCGGCGACGGCCGCGGAGCCCACGGGGATGACCGCGGTGCTCGGCGGCGACGAGGCGACGGTGCTCGCCGCGGTCGAGGCGGCCGGCCTCACCCCGGCAAACGTGAACGGGGCCGGGCAGATCGTTGCCGCGGGCACGCTCGGGCAGCTCCAGGGCTTCGCCGACAACCCGCCGCCCGGTGCCCGGCTGCGCCCGCTGCGGGTGGCCGGCGCCTTCCACACCTCGCACATGGCCGCCGCGGTCGCCGCGCTGGCCAGCGCCGCCGCCGACGCCGTGGTGAAGGACCCGGCGATCACGCTGCTGTCCAACAGAGACGGCGCGGTGGTCACGTCAGGCACCGCCTGGCTGGACCGCATCGTCGCCCAGGTCGCCGCGCCGGTTCGCTGGGACCTGTGCATGGAGACGATGACGGACATCGGGGTCACCGCGATTCTCGAGCTGCCTCCGGCGGGCACCCTCACCGGCCTGGCCAGGCGCGCGCTGCCCGGCGTGGAGCTGCTCGCGCTGAAGACGCCGGACCAGCTCGGCGCGGCACGCCAGCTCATCGCGGAACACGCGACCGCCGTGGCCGGCTACGCCACCGCCGCCGGCCATCCACCGGAGTGGAAAATCGCCGTCGCCCCGGCGTCAGGCACCTTCCGTTCGGCAGATATATCGGGAGAAGACGCGGCGGGAGCCGGCGCTACGGTCCCGGCCGGTGCGGAGCTTGGCCAGGTCGAGGCGCGCGGCGGCGTGCGGCCGGTCACCTCGCCGTGGCCCGCGGTGCTCGTAGAGTGGCTCGCCGAGGACGGCGACCCGGTGAGCGAGGGCCAGCCGCTGGCCCGCCTGGAACTGGCCGCGCAGGACGGCCAGTGAAGGGGGGAGGCGAGCGCTTGCCGGCCGGCGTGAACCCTTTGGGGGGGACGGCCGGTGGCGCGCGGATCCTGGCGTTCGGCGGCTACCAGCCGGACAACGTCGTCACCAACGACGACCTGGCGCGGCGCGTGGACACCAGCGACGAGTGGATCCGGAGCCGGGTGGGCGTCGTCAGCCGCCGTATCGCCGGGCCTGAGGAGACCGTGACGGACATGGCGACCGCGGCCGGCGGCAAGGCGCTGGCCGGGAGCGGGCTGTCCGCCGGGGACATCGATCTGGTCATCGTCGCCACGTGCTCGACCGAGGTGCCGATACCGAACGTCTCGGCCTCGGTCGCGCACCGGCTCGGCATCGCCGCGCCCGGCGCGTACGACCTCAACGCCGCGTGTGCCGGGTTCTGCTACGCGCTGGCCAACGCATCCGACGCGATCCGGGCCGGCAGCGCGCGGAACGTGCTGGTGGTCGGCGCCGAGCGGATGTCCGCCTGGATGGACTGGGACGACCGGTCGACGTGCATCATCTTCGCCGACGGCGCGGGAGCCGCGGTGGTGGGGCCTGCCCGCGCCGGGGGGCCGGACGGCATCGGCCCCGTGGTGTGGGGCAGTGCGGGCGACCTGGCCGAGCGGATCACGATTCCCGGCCGGAACGCGGGTCTGCGCCAGGACGGGCAGGCGGTGTTCCGGTGGACGACCACGGCGCTGCACCCGGTGGCGCTGCAGGCGTGCGAGCGCGCCGGCGTCAAGCCGCGTGACGTGTCGGTTTTCGTTCCCCACCAGGCGAACCTGCGCATCATCGAGGCCATCGCCCGCAAGCTCGGTATCCCGCGCGAGCGTGTCGCGGACGACATCATCCACGCGGGCAACACATCCTCGGCGTCGATCCCGCTGGCGCTGGCGCGCATGGCCGAGCGCGGGGAACTCGAGCCGGGCACCCCGGCGCTTCTGCTCGGGTTCGGCGCGGGGATGTGCTACGCGGCCCAGGTGGTCACGGTACCCTAGCCGCGCCCCGTCACGGGCGCTGGACGCCCGCGGCGACATCGCACAACAACAGTCAACGAAAAGGAGCTGACATTGACTGATCAGGAAATCCTCGCCGGGCTGGCCGAGATCATCGACGAGATCGCCGGCGTGCCGGCCGATGAGGTGACGCCGGAGAAGAACTTCGTCGAGGACCTGGACATCGACTCGCTGTCCATGGTCGAGATCGCGGTCGCCGCCCAGGACAAGTTCGGCGTCGAGATCCCCGACGAGCAGCTCAAGGACCTCAAGACAGTCCAGGACGTCGTCAACTACGTGAGCAAGAACTCCTAGGAGTACGCAGTGAGCAACATTGATCAGGTCAGCGTCGTCGTCACCGGGCTCGGCGCGATCACGCCGCTCGGCGGTGATGTCGCGTCCACCTGGTCAGCGATGCTCGCGGGCCGCAGCGGCGTGCAGCGCCTCAGCGAGGACTGGGCGCGGTCGCTGCCGGTGCGGATAGCCGCGCGCGCCGCCGCCGACCCCGCAACGGCGATCGGCCGGGTGCAGGCCCGCCGGATGGACCGCTGCGAGCAGATGGCCCTGGTGGCGGCCCGCGAGGCATGGGCCGACGCGGGTGAGCCCGCGATCGACCCGTGGCGGCTGGGCGTGGCGGTCACCAGCGGGATCGGCGGTATCGGATCCACCCTCGCCGCGTATGACACGCTGCGCGAGCAGGGCTGGCAGCGCATCTCGCCGTACACCGTCCCGATGCTGATGCCGAACGGGTCGGCCGGCTGGATCAGCATGGAGTTCGGCGCCAGGGCCGGCGCGCACGCCCTGGTCAGCGCGTGCGCGTCCGGTGCCGAGGCGATCGGGTACGCGATCGACATGATCCGCTCCGGCCGGGCCGACGTCGTCCTGGCCGGCGGCACCGAGGCGGCGATCATGCCGCTGAACATCGGGGCGTTCGCGGTGATGCGCGCTATGTCCACCCGCAACGACGAGCCGGAACGGGCCTCCCGGCCGTTCGACAAGGGCCGGGACGGTTTCGTGCTCGGCGAGGGCGCCGGCGTGCTCGTGCTGGAGTCCGCGGCGCACGCCGCCGCGCGCGGCGCGCGGGTGTACGCGGTCGCGGCGGGCGCGGGTTACTCCTCGGACGCCTATCACATCGCGCACCCGGCGCCGGACGGCGCCGGCGTGCGGCACGCCGTGTCCGCGGCGCTGGCCAGCGCCGGGCTGCGGCCTTCGCAGGTGGTGCACGTCAACGCGCACGCCACGTCCACCCCGGAGGGCGACGCGGTCGAGGCGCAGGCGATCGCCGCCGCGTTCGGTGACGCCGCCCCGGGCGTCGTCGTGTCGTCGACCAAGTCGATGACGGGACATCTGCTCGGCGGTGCCGGCGCGATCGAGTCGGTGGCGGCGATCCTCGCGCTGCATGAGCGCACCGCGCCGCCCACCATCAACCTCGATGACCTCGACGACGACGTGCCCGTCGAGATAGCCACGAAGGCGACGCCGCTCGCGGCCCGCGATGACGGGCCGATGGCGGTGCTGAACAACGCGTTCGGCTTCGGCGGGGCGAACGTGTCGCTGGCGTTCATCGAGCCCCCTCTTGGTTCTTCTGAGTCTTCCGGTTCTGTTGGTGCCGCTGGTTCTGGTGCGACTGGTGTGGCTGGTGCGGCTGATTCTGCTGGTGCGGCTGGTTCTGCGGTTTCACCCATTGGTAACTGAGGAGGCTTGAGATGACGATCGTTTCGGATGTTTCTGCCGGTTCGGCAGCCGGGGCGGGTTCGCTTTCACTGCCCCGTGACCCGGTGGCCCGGCTCGCGGCGCTGTTCGACGCGGGCTCCATGGAGCTGCTCGACTCGCCGGAGGGCAGCGGGGTGGCCGCCGCCGCCGGGCTGGTCGAGGGCGCGGGCGCCGTCGCCTTCGCCTCCGACCCGCGGGTGCAGGGCGGCGCGTCGGGCTCGGAGGGGTGCGCTGTGATCGTGTCCGCCTACGACGAGGCGGTGGCGCGCGGCGTCCCGGTGATCGGGCTGTGGCACTCCGGCGGCGCCCGGATCGCCGAGGGCGTCGCGAGCCTGCACGGCGTCGGCACGGTGTTCGCCGCGATGACCGCGGCGTCCGGCGTCGTGCCGCAGATCTCCGTCGTACTCGGGCCGGCGGCGGGCGGCGCCGCCTACGGGCCGGCGCTCACCGACATCGTGATCCTGTCCAGGCAGGGGCGGATCTTCGTGACCGGCCCGGACGTGGTGCGCTCGGTGACCGGCGAGGATGTCGACATGGCACGGCTCGGCGGCCCAGAGCCGCACAGCCGACGGTCGGGTGTCGTGCACCTGGTCGCGGATACCGACACGGAGGCGGTCGGCTACGCCCGTTCGGTCGCCGCGCTGCTCTCCTCCCAGGGCACGGTTTCCGCCGAGTCGGTGGCATCACGGGACCTGTCGGGCATCCTGCCCGACTCAGCGCGGCGCGCCTACGACGTGCACACGGTGATCTCGCGGCTGCTGGACTCGCCGGGGATCGAGCTGCACCCGAAGTGGGCGCCGAACATCGTCACGACCCTTGGCCGGCTGGCCGGCCGCACCGTGGGCGTGATCGCGAACAATCCGATGCGCCTCGGCGGCTGCCTGGACACGGCGTCCGCGGAGAAGGCCGCGCGGTTCGTCCGGTTCTGCGACGCCTTCGGTGTTCCGCTGGTCGTTGTGGTGGACACGCCGGGATACCTGCCCGGAGTCGGGCAGGAGTGGGACGGCGTCGTGCGGCGCGGGGCGAAGCTGCTGCACGCGTTCGCCGAGGCTGTCGTGCCCCGCGTGACTCTCGTGACGCGCAAGGCGTACGGCGGCGCGTACATCGCGATGAACTCGCGCTCGCTCGGGGCGACGCGGGTCTTCGCCTGGCCCGATGCCGAAGTGGCGGTGATGGGCGCCGTCGCGGCGGTGCGCATCCTGCACAAGCGGCGCCTCGCGAAGGTCCCGGCCGCCGAGCTGCACGACGCCGAGGCGGCGCTCGCGGCCGAGCACGAGGCGACCGTGGGCGGACTCGGGCGCGCCGTCGAGATCGGCGTCGTCGACGAGATCGTGTCCCCCGCGGGCACGGCCGCGGCGATCGCGGAGGCGATCGCGTCGGCGCCGGCCAAGCGCGGAGCACACGCGAACATCCCGCTGTGAGGGGTTGATCAAGCCGCTTGGCTTGAAGACGCCGCTTGGCTTGATCAAGCCGCTTATGGCGGCGCGGGAACGGTCAGGGGCGCGGGATGCCGTCAGACCCGCCGGGGGCGGGGCCGGTGGGCGGTTCGCCGGAGCCGCCCGAGCCGGGGCCGCCCGAGCCGGGGCCGCCGGAGCCGGGGCCGCCGGAGCCGGGGCCGCTCGTGCCGCCGGAGCCCGCGTCGTTCGCACCTGAGCCACCGCCGCTGTCCAGCGCGCCCGCGGCCCCGGATCCAGACCCGGCGATGGCACGGCTCTCGGCGAGCAGTTCCTCCAGGCGGACGCCGCGCAGCCGCCGGAAGGTGCGGTGTGCCCGGGCCCGGTCCAGGATGGCGACCTCGAGCTGCGCGGCGCTCAGTGGGGACTGCTCGCCGTTTCCAGGCTGCGAGGGCGCCGCGAGCGCCGCGAGCGCCGCGCCCATCGCCTCGGCCAGCGACATGCCCTCAGAGAACCGCTCCTTGAGCTGCGCGGCCACCTGGTCGGCCTGGCCGCCGAACGCGACGAACCCGGGCTCATCGGTCACCGAGCCGTCGAACGTGATCCGGTAGATCTGGTCATCGTGCGGCTGCTCGCCCACCTCGGCGACGACGATCTCGACCTCGAACGGCTTGTTGCTGTCCGTGAAGATCGTGCCCAGCATCTGGGCGTACCAGTTCGCGATGCCGCGGGCCGTCACGTCGTTCCGGTCGAACTGGTAACCGGTGATGTCGGCGTAGGTGACGCCCTGCTTGCGCAGGCTCTCGTACTCGTTGTACCTGCCGACGGCGGCGAACGCGATCCGGTCGTAGATCTCGCTGATCTTGTGCAGCGCGCTGGACGGGTTGGGCGCCACCATCAGGATCCCGCCGGCGTACTGCAGTGCCACGCAGCTACGGCCGCGCGCGATCCCCTTCCGCGCGTAGTCGGCCTTGTCCCGCATGATCTGCTCGGGCGACACATAGAACGGCATGGACACCGCAGGAGCTTCCTTCTCTTCGGTCGTGCTGCTCTGGTCTTGTCTTGGCTACTCGGCGGATGACTCCAGCCCCGGGCGCTCCTGACCGGCGAGCAGCGGGGCGGCCGGACCGTCCGGCGAGATCATCCGGCTCTCGATGACCCGCTGGCTGTATTCGGCGGCCTCGGTCTCCGGCAGCTTGCGGAAGCCGTCCTCGGTAACCGTGGCGACCACGGGGAAGATCCGCCGCGTGATGTCCGGCCCGCCGGTGGCCGAGTCATCGTCGGCCGCGTCGTACAGCGCCTGCACGCAGGCGAGCACGGCGTCCTGCACGGGCATATCGTCGCGGTAGAGCTTCTTCAGCGAGCCGCGCGCGAAGACGGAGCCGGACCCGATGGAATGGTACCGGTGCTCCTCATAGGGACCGCCGGCCACGTCGTAGCTGAAGATCCGCCCGGTGTCATTCTCCTCGTCGTAGCCGGCGAAGATCGGGACGACCACCAGCCCCTGCATCGCCCCTCCGATGTTCCCCCGGATCATGGTGCCCAGGCGGTTCGCCTTGCCCTCCAGGGACAGGGACCGGCCCTCCATCTTCTCGTAGTGCTCGAGCTCGACCTGGAACAGCCGGATGAACTCGAGGCCGACGCTCGCCACACCCGCCATGCCGATCGCGGAGTACTCGTCGCTGCGGAACACCTTCTCCACGTCGCGCTTGGAGATCATCGAGCCGGCCGTGGCCCGCCGGTCACCCGCGAGCACCACGCCATGGTCGCAGATCGCCGCCACGATCGTGGTGGCGTGCGGCAGTTCGCGCAGCACATCGGAGCCAGCACCCGGCACCGCTGCGCCCGGAACGCTCACGGCGCCCGGAGCCGGGCCGGCGGCGGCCGCCGCGGCCGCGCCGGCGGCACCCGGCAGCAGCCCCGGAGCGTAGGAGGCGAGAAAGTCCGCGAACGAGGACGTCGGCCCGCCGTGGAGGCCTGCCGGTCCGGGGGCCGGGGCGGCAGGCCGTCCAGTGCCGTTGAAGAAAGCGCTCACGCGGCCCTCCCCTTGGTGTCAGTGATCTCCTGAACAGACCCTACTGTGCCGCCGGAGCGCGATGTGCGCGGCCGGCGTCCGCTCACGGCGAACCGGGCGACAGGCCCGCAGGCCCACGCGGCGGACCCGCAGGCCCGCGCGGCGGATCGGCGCGTCCGTTACTCGCCGCCCTTCTGGACGTACGACCTGACGAACTCCTCCGCGTTCTCCTCGAGAACCTCGTCGATCTCGTCGAGGATCGCGTCGACGTCGTCGGACAGCTTCTCGTGCCGTTCCCTGACCTCCTCGGCGGACTGCGCCTCGGTCTCCTCGGTCTCCTCGGCTCGCCTGGTGGTCTGCCGCTGTCCGCCGGTGTCCTTCGTTGCCATGTCGGTACCTCCGTCGATCCGGGGGTGATCCCCCAGCAACTTCAACGCTATCGTCGCCCGTCGCAGTCCTGTCCAACCCTGCTACGCGGCATCGGTACGAACTCGCGATGTAGACGACGCTAACCGATGTGACCGGCATCAGGTGAGTCCCGCCCGGTGAATCCCGCCCCGTGAGCTCCCCGGCACTCAGTGCCGCACGGCGATCAGTCCCGGCCGGTGAACATGACAGCGATCAGTCCTGACCGGTGAGCGCCGCGACGAGCTCGCCGGCCGTCCTGCAGCGGTCCAGCAGCTCGCCGACGTGTGCGCGGGTGCCGCGCAATGGCTCCAGCGTGGGCACCCGCTGCAGCGACTCCCGGCCGGGTATGTCGAAGATGACCGAATCCCAGGACGCGGCCGCCACCGAGTCCGCGTACTGGCGCAGGCAGCGGCCGCGGAAGTACGCCCTGGTGTCCTCCGGCGGGTTGTCGATCGCCCAGGTCACGGCGTCCTCGTCGGTAAGCCGGACCATCCGGCCCCGGGCGGCGAGACGGTTGTAGAGGCCGCGTTCCGGCCGCACGTCGGAGTACTGCAGGTCGACCAGCTGCAGCCGCGGGTGATCCCAGCCCAGGCCGTCGCGCGTCCGGTAACCCTCCAGGATCTCGAGCTTGGCCACCCAGTCCAGCTCCCTGGACAGCTGCATCGGGTCGTCGGCCAGCCGGTTCAGCATCGACTCCCAGCGGTCAAGCACGTCCGTCGTCAGGTCGTCGACATCGGTGCCGTACTTGTCCTCCACGTACTTGCGGGCGTGCTCGAGGTACTCGGTCTGCAGCTGCACCGCGGTCATCTTCCGGCCATCGCGGAGCGTAACCAGATACTTACATGACGGGTCGTGCGACACCGCGCGCAGGTCGGCGACCGCCGCCTCCAGCGACAAGTCGACGTTGATGAACTTGTCCTCGATCATCGCGAGGACGAGCGCTGTGGTGCCGACCTTCAGGTAGGTTGCCACCTCGCTCATGTTCGCGTCGCCGATGATCACGTGCAGCCTGCGGTACTTCTCCGGGTCCGCGTGCGGCTCGTCCCTGGTGTTGATGATCGGGCGCTTCAGCGTGGTCTCCAGCCCGACCTCGACCTCGAAGAAGTCGGCGCGCTGGCTGATCTGGAATCCCGATCCCCTGCCGTCCGCGCCGATCCCGACCCGCCCGGCACCGCAGACCACCTGGCGGGAGACGAAGAACGGGGTCAGGTACCGCACGATGTCGGCGAACGGCGTAGCCCGCCGCATCAGGTAATTTTCGTGGCACCCGTACGAGGCGCCCTTGTTGTCGGTGTTGTTCTTGTACAGCTGTATGCCCGAGCTGCCCGGCACGGTCGCCGCGCGCCCGGCGGCCTCCGCCATGATCCGCTCGCCGGCCTTGTCCCAGATGACGACCGACAGCGGGTTGGTGCACTCCGGCGCGGAGTACTCCGGGTGTGCGTGGTCGACGTACAGCCGGGCGCCGTTGGTGAGGATGACGTTCGCCAGACCGAGATCCTCGTCGGTGAGCTGCGAGGAGTCGGCCGCCTCACGGGCGAGGTCGAACCCGCGTGCGTCCCGCAGCGGGTTCTCCTCCTCGAAATCCCACCGCGCCCGGCGCGCCCGGGCGGCGGTGGCCGCCTGATACGCATTGACGATCTGAGACGAAGTCACCATCGCGTTGGCACCCGGTTGCCCTGGCACGGCGATGCCGTACTCGGTCTCGGTACCCATTACGCGCAGCACGCTCATAGCTAAGCAGCCTAGTGCCGGGGGGCAAACGCGTCGCCAGGCCACACATGCTCCATCAGAGGTACTGACCGGTATTCGCAACGGTGTCGATCGAACGGCCCGCCTCCGTGCCGGTCTTGCCGGAGACCAGGGTCCTGATGTAGACGATGCGCTCGCCCTTCTTGCCGGAGATACGCGCCCAGTCGTCCGGGTTGGTGGTGTTGGGCAGGTCCTCGTTCTCGCTGAACTCATCGACGCACGAGGCCAGCAGGTGGGCCACCCGCAGGCCCTTCTGCCCGGTCTCCAGGAACTCCTTGATCGCCATCTTCTTGGCGCGGGCCACGATGTTCTCGATCATGGCGCCGGAGTTGAAGTCCTTGAAGTACAGGACCTCTTTGTCCCCGTTCGCGTACGTGACCTCCAGGAACCGGTTCTCCTCGGACTCGGTGTACATCCGCTCGACGACCCGCTGGATCATCGCGTCCACGGTCGCCTCGGGGGAGCCGCCGTGCTCTTTCATGTCATCGGGGTGCAGCGGAAGCGCGGTGAGCACGTACTTGGAGAAAATGTCCTTCGCCGCCTCGGCGTCCGGCCGCTCGATCTTGATCTTGACGTCCAGCCGGCCGGGCCGCAGGATCGCCGGGTCGATCATGTCCTCGCGGTTGGAGGCGCCGATGACGATGACGTTCTCCAGCCCCTCCACGCCGTCGATCTCGCTCAGCAGCTGCGGGACGATCGTGTTCTCCACGTCCGAGGACACGCCCGAGCCGCGGGTGCGGAAGATCGAGTCCATCTCGTCGAAGAACACGATCACCGGCATGCCCTCGCTGGCCTTCTCCCTGGCCCGCTGGAAGACGAGCCGGATGTGCCGCTCGGTCTCGCCGACGTACTTGTTCAGCAGCTCCGGCCCCTTGATGTTCAGGAAGAAGCTCTTGCCCTCGACCTTCTTGCCGTCCTCGGCGCTGATCTCGGCGGTCTTGGCCGCGACCTGCTTGGCCAGCGAGTTCGCTACCGCCTTGGCGATCAGCGTCTTCCCGCAGCCGGGCGGCCCGTACAGCAGCACGCCCTTCGGCGGCTTGAGCTGGTGCTCGCGGAACAGGTCCGCGTGCAGGTAGGGCAGCTCGATCGCGTCCCGGATCTGCTCGATCTGCGGGGCCAGACCGCCGATGTCCCTGTAGGAGATGTCCGGGACTTCCTCCAGGATCAGCTCCTCGACCTCGGCCTTGGGGATCCGCTCGTAGACGTACCCGGACCGCGGCTCGAGCAGCAGCGAGTCGCCGCCGCGCAGCGTCTCGTGCAGCAGCGGCTCGGCGAGCCGGACCACCCGCTCCTCGTCCGCGTGGGAGATGACCAGCGCCCGTTCCCCGTCGGCCAGCAGTTCCTTGAGCATGACGACCTCGCCGGCCGTCTCGTAGCCCTGGGCTATGACGACGTTGAGCGCCTCGTTCAGTACGACTTCCTGGCCGGGCCGCAGCTCGTCGAGGTCGACGTTCGGGCTGACGTTCACCCGCATCTTGCGGCCGCCGGTGAACACGTCAGCGGTGTTCTCATCGCACGGCTGCAGGAACACGCCGAAGCCGGACGGCGGCTGCGCCAGCCGGTCGACCTCCTCCTTCAGGGCCACGATCTGGTCCCGCGCCTCACGCAGCGTGGCAGCGAGCCGCTCGTTCTGCCCGGTGACCGCGGTCAGGCTGGTCTCGGTCTCGCGGAGCCTCTCCTCAAGCAGCCGGACCTGGCGCGGCGAGTCAGCGAGCCTCCTGCGCAGCACGGCGATCTCCTCGTCAAGAAAGGAGATCTGCGCGGTAAGGCTGTTCACCTCATCCTCGTGCCGCGAAGCCCGCCCACTGTCGTCCCTACTAGCTGCCACGGCCCTCACTTCCTCCCGGGGAGCTGATCTAGTACGACCCTACCTTGTGGGTCTTCCCTAACCTGTCACACCCAACTCGGCGCTGTCTTGCATTGTTCCCGCGCCTTGCCTGCATTGTTCCCGCGCCGGAACCTTCCGGCACAAGAGCCCTATATCACCGTTAAGTCACAATTACATCGCTTTCAGTTACGGACTCGCGCTCTTCCTCCGGGTACGCGCCCTTGGCGGGACGCCGCCGGCGGGGCGGCGCCACCACGCCGTCGGCCAGCCGCCGGGCGGTCACCAGGAACCCGGTGTGCCCGATCATCCGGTGCTGCGGCCGCACCGCCAGCCCCTCCACGTGCCAGCCGCGCATCAGCGTCTCCCACGCGCCGGGCTCGGTGAAGCTGCCGTGCGAGCGCAGTTCCTCCACGCACGCGGAAAGCTGTGTGGTCGTCGCCACGTAGCAGCAGATGAGCCCGCCGCTGATCAGCGCCGTCGCGGCGGCCGGCACGCACTCCCAGGGAGCCAGCATGTCGAGGATCACCCGGTCGAAGGAGCCGGCGGTCCCGGTCTCGGCCTCGGCCGTGATCCCGGCGGCCAGGTCGCCGACCTCGAGCCGCCACTCTGCGGGCAGGGCGCCGAAGTACCGCGAGACGTTCGCCCGGGCGATCTCGGCGAAATCGGCACGCCGCTCATAGGACACCAGCTGTCCCTCCGGTCCCACCGCGCGCAGCAGCCAGCAGCTCAGCGCGCCCGACCCGGCGCCGGCCTCCAGCACGCGGGCGCCGGGGAACACGTCCGCGAACGCCAGGATCTGCGCTGCGTCTTTCGGGTAGACGACCGTGGCCCCGCGCTTCATCGCGAGCGTGTAGTCCGCGAGCAGCGGCCGCAGCGCGATGTACGCGGTGCCGCTGGAGGACATCACCACGCTGCCCTCCGGCGCCCCGATCAGGTCGTCATGGCGCAGCGAGCCGCGGTGCGTGTGGAACGATCCGCCGGGCTGCAGGACTATCTGGTGCTGGCGCCCCTTGGGGTCGGTGAGCTGCACCTGGTCCCCGGGGGTGAACACCCCGCGTTTTCCCACCCTGAAAGGCTCTTCCACCCGGAAAGGGTAGCGTCACACGCCAGCGAACTGCGCGTCGAGATCGCGCGCCGCGAGCACCCCGTACACCTGCCCGGACGGCTCCACGAGCAGGTACTCGGTGGCCGGTGAGCGCCGGACGGCGTCAAGCAGCGCCATCCCGGACAGATCCGCGGGCAGCACCAGGCCCGGCTCGATCGTCCTGGCCAGAGTGCCTGCCTCGATCCACGGCCGACGCTGCGGCGGGGTGGCCTGCACGGCGGACTCGTTGACGATCGCGATGGGCTTGCTGTCGTGGTCCACGATGACCAGGGCCCGCGCGCGCGACTCGTCGGCACGGCGGACCGCCTCGGCGAGGGGCAGGCTGGCTGGCACCGAGATCGCCTTCCGTGCCAGCTTCCGCGCCTGCAGCTGGGGCAGCCGCTCGCGGAACCTGGTGGCGCGGATGGCCTGCCCCGCGCCGACCCACATGAAGGCGGCGATCACGACCACCCACAGCGTGCTGACCAGGTCACCGCCGGACAGCGCGCCGGTGTAGAACGGCAGGACCAGCAGGCCGAGGGCGAGGATGCGGCCGGCCCACGCGGCGGCGATCGTGGCGGTGCCCGGCCGGCCGGTCAGCTTCCACACTCCGGCGCGCAGCATCCGGCCGCCGTCCAGCGGCAGCCCGGGCAGCAGGTTGAAGATCCCGACGATGATGTTGGCGACCATCAGCTGCCTGACCAGCGTCCACGGGATGGTTCCCGTGGCGACGACCTTGGTCAGCCCCCACCCGGCGGCGCCGAGCGCGAGCGAGAGCGCAGGCCCCGCGGCCGACACCAGGAACTCGCGCGCGGGCGTCTGCGGCTCGCGGTCGATCTCGGACACGCCGCCGAGCGGGTAGAGCAGGATGCGCCGAACCGGCAGCCCGTAACCCCGCGCGACCACGGAGTGGCTGAGCTCGTGGACGAGAACCGACAGGTAGAGCAGCACCACGAACGCGGCGGCGACCACGAACCTGATACCGCCGTGGAGCGTTGACGCGAGGTCGTTGGCGTAGATGACGATGAACACGCCGGCGATGACGAACCAGTACGGCGAGATGTACACCGGGATACCAAACGGCCGCGCCACGATGATCCCCGACCCGGCTTCCCGCCCCGGGCGCTTGTCTGGCTCCTGCTCACCGCTGCTTGCCACATCACCGATGCTACGTGCAACTGCGGCTGCACGGACCCGGCCGCCACGCCCCGGGTAATACTGCGGATTGTCGGTGCCCTGCCATACGGTTGCGGTGTGGAACCCCTGACCGTGGCCCCCAGTCCCCCAGACGGCGCCGGCTTTGGGCCTGCCGGGGACCCGCCGTCCGCGCTGTCCCCGTCCCGCGCGGCCGACTTCATGATCTGCCCGCTGCTGTACCGGTTCCGGGTGATCGACCGGCTCCCCGAGCCACCCACGGAGGCGACGGCACGCGGCACGCTCGTGCACGCCGTGCTCGAGCGGCTGTTCGACCGGCCGCCCGCCGTACGGACCCCGGAGGCCGCGCGGGACCTGATGGTGCCGGAATGGGACCGGCTGGCCGCCGCCGACCCCGATCTCGCCGCTCTCTTCTCAGATGATTCCGAACGAGAGGGGTGGCTCCGGGAGGCCACGGCGGCTCTTGACGGGTATTTCACCCTCGAGGACCCGCGAAGGCTGGAGCCCGCGGAGCGCGAGTGCTACGTGGAGACCGTGCTGGACTCCGGACTGCGGCTGCGCGGCTACATCGACCGCCTCGACGTCACCCCGGCCGGCGACATCAGGATCGTCGACTACAAGACCGGCAAGGTCCCGCGCGAGGCCTACGAGGCCAGCGCGCTGTTCCAGATGAAGTTCTACGCGCTGGTGATCTGGCGGCTGCGCGGCCGGGTGCCCCGGCTGCTGCAGCTCATGTACCTCACCGAAGGTGAGATGCTGCGCTACGAGCCCGACGAGGCCGACCTGCGCGCGACGCAGCGCAAGCTCGAGGCACTCTGGGAGGCCATCGAGAAGGCGCGGCAGTCGGGTGACTGGCGCGCCCGCCCGGGAAAACTGTGCGACTGGTGCCGCCACAAGGCGCTGTGCCCGGAGTTCGGCGGCACCCCGCCGCCCCTCCCCGAGGCAACCACCGTCCTCGCCTAACCAACCCCGCCGTCCCAGCACCCGCTGTCCCCAGCCCACCCGCCGTTCCCAACTCACCCGCTGTCCCCAGCTCGTCCCCGCCCCCGCCTGGCGCGCCGTTCCCAGCTGGCCCGCGTCCCAGCTCACCCCCATCCCCGCCAGGCGAGCCGTTCCCAGCTGGCCCGCGTCCCCAGCTCACCTCCGTCCCAACTGGACCGCCCCCCAGCTCACCCGCTGTCCCCAGCCCTGGCGCGCCGTCCCCCAGCTCACCCACCGTCCCAGTCTGCCAATCCCACCTGCCCCGTCCGCCGGTGCACTGTCCCCGCTGTCCCACCTCGGCGCGGCCAGCGCCGTTATTGCGTGTTGTCCTGCTATTGAGTGTTGTTGTGTTCGGAAAGCCGAACAGTTTCGCACGCAAAAACGAGAATGCGGCGGTTGCGGGCGATTGCCTGGGCCTACGGGCGACCGCGGGCGACTGCGCGTCCAGGGCGTCCGCGAGTCTACGGGCGACTGCGCGTCCAGGGCGTCCGCGAGTCTACGGGCATCTGCGCGTCCAGAGGCATCTGCCGGGTCCAGGGCATTTGCGGGTCCGCGGCGGCTGCGGGTCCGCAGCGACTGCGGGTCCGCGGCGGCTGCAGGTCCGCGGCGGCTGCGGGTCCGTGCGGCTGCAGGTCCACGGCCGTTGAGGGGCCGCTTGGGCAAAAAGGGGTTGACATCATGAGATTAGTCTCATGATACTAATCTCGTGAATCTGACCCGGCTCATGGTGCTCGGCACGCTCAGTGCGCACGGGCCAACTCACGGGCACCAGATCCGCCGGCTCGCCGAGGTCTCCAACGTGGGCGAGTGGGGCGGGGTGAGCGTCGGGGCGCTGTACCGGGAACTCCGCATCATGGAGGGTGAGGGGCTGGTCGAGCCGGTGCGGACCGAGCGGGTCGGGCGGCGGCCCGCGCGGACCGTGTACCGCATCACGGATGCGGGCGGGCTGGAGCTGGCAACACTGCGGGAACGTGCGATCAAGTCGATGATTACCGGGCCGGACCCGCTGGGGGTGGCGCTGACATTCGCCTTCGAGGGAGCCGATCGCGACGAGATGCGGGACGCGCTGCGCGCGCGCCGCAATAGGCTCGCGATCTCGGCGCAGGAACTAAGGACCGAGCGCGAGCGCCTGCTGGCAAAGGGCTATATCGGCCCGGCCGCCGCCGCGGTGATGCAGCGCGGAGTCATGCATCTCGAGACCGAGATCCGGTGGCACGACGAGCTCGGCAACGCCTGCGGCGCGCCGGAGGATGGGGCCAATGATGCGTAATTACTTGACTCGGCTTGAGATATTACTCAACAATGATGCTGGTGGGGACGCCCGGCAAGACGCCGGCGGGCGGGGCACCCGGCAAGAGGACCGGGCCGCCTGGTCTTGACAAAAATCTTCATTGGCCGCCCTGGACACGAGAAACGCGATGGCTATGCTCGGCCGGGAAATTGGGGCGGCCGCCCCTCGACGGGAGGCAGGGACATGGCGATCATCGAGGCACGGGGCCTCGCGCGCACGTTCACAAGCAGGAAACGGACGGTGGAGGCCGTACGGGGCGTCGATCTCACCGTCGCCGACGGGGAGATCGTCGGCTTTCTCGGGCCGAACGGGGCCGGCAAGACCACGACGCTGCGGATGCTGACCACGCTGCTGAAGCCCACCGCGGGCAGCGCGACGGTGGCCGGCGCTGACCTGCTCCGGGACCCGGTAGGGGTCCGCAGGCGGATTGGTTACGTGCCCCAGGCCATCGGCGCCACCATGGGCGGCACCGACCCATCCTGCCTGGTACGCGAGGAGTTGCTCGACCAGGCGGCGCTCTATCACATGGGCAGGGACGACGCCGTACGGCGCGCGCGGCTGCTCACCGATCAGCTCGACCTGACCGGTCTTGACCAGCGGCTGGTCAAGACGCTGTCCGGCGGCCAGCGGCGCCGCCTGGAGATCGCGCTGGGCCTCGTGCACGAACCGCGGCTGGTCTTCCTTGACGAGCCGACCACAGGCCTGGACCCCCAGGCGCGCAGCAACCTCTGGGATCACATCCGCGGCCTGCGGTCGGATCTCGGCACCACGGTCTTCCTCACCACCCACTACCTGGAGGAGGCGGACGCCCTGTGCGACCGGGTGTTCATCATCGATCACGGGATGATCGTGGCCGAGGGCACTCCCGACGCGCTCAAGCGGCGCATCTCCGGTGACGTCGTGTCGCTCAGCGTCGACGCCGGCGCGACGGCGGATGCCGCCGCGCTGCTCCGCGCGCAGGCGCTCGTCCGGGACATCTCCTCCGCCGACGGCACTCTCCGGCTGACCGTGGAGCACGGCGAGGAGGCGCTGCCCCTGCTGCTGCGGGTGCTCGACGCGGCCGGCGTCACGCTGCACTCGATCAACCTGTCCCGCCCGACCCTCGACGACGTGTTCCTGACCCTGACCGGGCGCTCGCTGCGGGACGACGCGCCGAACGACCGGCCGGAAGACGCGGCGGCTCCCCCGCGGGAACGGCGATCCGCAGCCCAGGAAGATGCCGTCCCGGCCGGTACCGCCACGAAGGAGTAGCCCGAGATGTCCTTTCTCCGCGACACCATGGTGATCTTCCGCCGCCAGGAGAAGCTGGCGCTGCGCAACCCCGCGTGGGTCATCATCGGCTTGACGCAGCCGATCCTCTACCTCGCCCTCTTCGGCCCGCTGCTGACCAGGCTGCCAGCCAGCTCGCTGGGCGTCCCTGCGGGCAACGCCTACAAGTTCTTCGTGCCTGGGCTGCTCATCCAGCTTGGGTTGTTCGGATCGACGTTTGTCGGGTTCACCATCATCGCCGACTGGCGGTCCGGCGTGATCGAGCGGTTCCGGGTCACGCCGGTGAGCAGGCTCGCGATCATGGCCGGCCGGGTGCTGCGCGACGTCGTCACGCTCGTCGTCCAGGCGCTGGTACTTGTCCTGGCCGGCCTGGCGTTTGGCCTGCGGGCGCAGCTCGGCGCCATCCTGATCAGCTTCGGCTTCATCGTCCTCGTCGCGGTCGGCCTGGCATCCGTGTCCTACGCGACGGGGCTGCTGACCAAGAGCGAGGACGCGTTCGCCCCGATGGTCAACACGATCGTCGTGCCGCTCATGCTGCTGTCGGGGATCATGCTGCCGATGACCCTGGGACCCGGCTGGCTGCAGGGCATCGCGCGGATCAGCCCGTTCCGCTACATCATCGACGCGATGCGCGAGGCGTTCCAGGGGCATTACTTCAACACGATCATGGTGGAGGGCATCGCGGTCGCCGCCGGCATGGCGGCGATGTTCCTCTGGCTTGGCTCGCGCGTCTTTCTCCGCGAGAACGCCTGAGCGCGCTCTTGCCGCGGGGCCGCTGGCGTATCTGGCCCCGTCCAGTGGGGCCGATTGCGCCAGCGGCCCCGGAAGTGTCGGGGGGCGCAGGTGCCGGGCGTGAGGGAGCCGGGCGGGACGTGGCTGGGGGCGCAGGTGCCCGGGGGTGGGCGGAGGGGCGTTAGAGCAGCGCGATGATGAGGAGGGCGAGGGCCGGTACCGCTATGGCGGCGGCGGGCAGCCACATCCAGCGCGCGGTCACCCCGGCGGGGGCGGCGTCCGCAGCGCGGGCGCGTTCCTTCTCCGCGCGGGTGTCCAGCCGGACGGCTATCGCCTTGGTCACCGGCAGCGAGGCCAGGTATCTGGCCTCCTCCGGGAGCCGCGAGTCCTCGGCGTTCCCCTGCTGCCCGGCGAGCCAGCCGGGAGTCTGGAACCGGAACAGGCCGCCCTGCCGCGGCATCCCGTAGCGCTCCGGGCGACGGGTCAGGCGCGCTGTCTTGCGCTTGGTCCGCGCCGAGACATACAGCGCCCAGCAATAGACGACCTTCGCCTTCGCGCTGCTCGGCGCGCCGCCGGCCGGGGCGTAATGGATCCGCACCCAGTCCCCCGTGTCCACGGCCTGGATCAGGCTCCAGGGCACGTGATGCAGGCGGAACGGGTTCACCACGGTGACCCCGGTCTCGTCGGCGGCTACCTTCGGGCGCAGCGCGAGGGCATAGGCGAGCCCGGTGACCGTCATCAGGATGGCGGTCACCACGGCCGCGAACCGGGCCGACGCGCCCTGGATCGCGAAGTCGGCGACGTTCGCCACGGCGAAGGCGACCCACACCCACCAGAAGACGACGGGCGGAGCGAGGCGGAAGACCTCGCGGCCCGCGGCCGCGGCGGAAGCGGAGGCGGGCCGGCGCACCCCGGGTGAGGCGGACTCGCGCGCCCCGGCGGAGGCGGGCTCGGCCGGCGCGCCGAAGGTGGGTTCGGGCCGCGAAGGGGGCTCGGCCGGGGCGGGACGAACGGGCCTGCCGGGCTGAGCTGGGCCGGGCGACACGGGTCAGGTGATCCGGACCCGCGGGTCGAGCAGCGCGTACGTCAGGTCCACGATGATGTTCGCGATCACGACGAACGCGGCGGCGACGATCACGAAGCCGATGATCACTGGGAGGTTGTCGGTGTAGATCGCCTGCACGGACGTCTGGCCGAGGCCGCCGAGCCCGAACACCGACTCCACCACGACGACGCCGCCGAGCAGCTGCCCGACGTCCACGCCAAGCTGGGAGACCACCGGCGTGAGCGCCGCGCGGACGCCGTGCCGGAAGGTAACCCGCCGCTCCGACAGGCCCTTGGCCCTGGCCGTGCGGATGTAGTCCTCGCCGAGCGTGTCCAGCAGCTGGCCGCGGGTCAGCCGGGTGTAGACGGCGGCGTACACGGCCGCGAGCGTGATCCAGGGCAGGATCATGTGGCCCATCCAGACGCCGATGCCCTGCGAGATACCGGCGTAGCCGGTATTGATCCAGGTGATCCCGTGCCGGTTCAGCGGCAGGAACACGACGAGGATGAGCAGCTCGCCGATCACGAACACCGGCATCGACAGGCCGACAAGCACCAGGATGTTGGAAACCCGGTCGAACCAGCTGCGCGGCCTGGTGGCGCTGATGATGCCGACCCCGATCCCGACCACCAGCCAGATGATCACGCCGCCGACGACCACTGAGATGGTGGGCGGCAGGTCCTGCTTGAGCATCGTGTTCACCGGCTCCTGGGTGAAGTACGAGTAACCCAGGTTGCCGTGCACGAGGTTGTCGAGGAAGTGCCAGTACTGCACCATGATCGGCTGGTCGAGGCCGAGGTTCCTGATGACCTCGGCGATAACCTGCGGGGTGGCCGCATGGCCCGCCAGCTGGCGGGCGACGGTCGCCACCGGGCGGGCGAAGAACAGGAAGAACGCTCCCGTGGAGACCAGCCAGACCACCACGATCCCGGTGAGGATGCGGCGGATGAGGAAACCAGCGATTGCCATGAGACCGCCCTCCTACGGTGTCGGCGGTGCTACCTGGCGCACCGGGTCGGGGAACTCGGCCGTGGGACCGCCAGGCCCGGACGCCCGCGGCTTGCGGCGCTTGCGCCGCCGCCGGCCGGCGAGCACGCGCTCGGTGCGCGGGTCCATCGCGTCCCTGATGCCGTCGCCGAGCAGGTTGAAGGCGAGCGTCGTGATCAGCAGGGCGGCGGCCGGGAACACGACGTACCACCACGCCTGCTGGTAGAAGTTCTGCGCGTCGGACAGGAGGTTTCCCCAGCTCGCCGTCGGCGGCTGGATGCCCAGGCCGAGGTAGGACAGCGTGGCCTCGAAGACCACGGCCTGCGGGATGTACAGCGTGGCGAGCACCAGCACGGGGGCCAGCAGGTTCGGCAGGATGTCGAAGAACATGATCCGGAACGGTCCCGCACCGAGCGATCTGGCCGCCTCGATGTACTCCTTCTCCTTGATGGACAGCGTCTGCCCGCGGACTATCCGGGCGATCCCGGCCCAGGCGAAGAACGAGATGACCGCGATGATCACGCTGAGGCTCGGGCCGAGCACGACCGCGAGCGCGAGCGCGAGCACGATGTATGGGAAGGCGAGCACAGCGTCCGTGATGCGGGCGAGAACGTTGTCCACGAACCCGCCGAAGAACCCGGCCATCAGGCCCACGGCCACGCCGGCGACGGTGCCGATCGCGGTGGTCAGCACGCCGACGAACAGCGAGATGCGCGCGCCGTAGAGGATGCGGATGAACAGGTCACGGCCGGTGCCGTCGGTGCCCAGCCAGAAGCCGTTGGTCCCCGGGCCCACCGGGTTGCCGGCCGCGTCCTGGCCGGTGATGGGGTACGCCGTGTTCGGCGGATGCCCCGTGAGGGAGACGAACGCCGGCGCGGCGATGGCCAGCGCGACCATGATCACGATCACGATCAGCGAGCCGATGGCCACCTTGTCGCGCCGCAGCCGCGCCCAGGTGAGCTGCCACTGGCTGCGGCCCTCGATCCTTCTGCCGGCGACCTCCTGCGCGGCCTCGGCGCCCTGTGCCTCGAACTCGACTTCGGTGATGCTCATGAGACTTCACTCCTGGCTGGCGCGGCGGCGGCGAGATCCTCGCCCGCCTCGACCGGGAAGTGGCAGGCGGCCACGTGGGTGGGCGCGTCGCCTAGCCTGGGTTCGAGCTGCGGTTCCTGCTCGCTGCACAGCGGGCGTGCCTTCGGGCAGCGGGGATGGAACCGGCAGCCCGACGGTGGGTCGATCGGGGACGGTACATCCCCGGTGAGGATGATCCGCTGCCGGGCGGCCGCGGTGTCGGGATCGGCGGCGGGCGCGGCCGACAGCAGCGCCGCGGTGTATGGATGACGCGGCGTGTCGTACACGTCGTCGCGCGGCCCGAGTTCGCCGATACGGCCCAGGTACATGACCGCGACCGAGTCGCTCACGTGCCGCACGACCTCGAGGTCGTGGGCGATGAACAGGTAGGTGAGCCCGTAATCCTGCTGCAGGTCCGCGAGCAGGTTCAGCACCTGCGCCTGAATCGAGACGTCGAGCGCGGACACCGGCTCGTCGCAGATGATCAGCTTCGGCCGCAGCGCGAGCGCTCTCGCGACGCCGATGCGCTGCCGCTGGCCACCGGAGAACTCGGCGGGGAACCTGTTGTAGTGCTCGGGGTTGAGCCCGACGCGCTCCATGAGCTCCTGGATCCGGCGCTTTCGCTCGCCGCCGGTCGCGGTCCTGTGGATGGCGAACGGGTCGCCGATGATCGCCCCGACCCGCCGCCGCGGATTCAGCGAGCTGTACGGATCCTGGAAGATCATCTGCACGTCGCGGCGTACCGGCCGCATGGCGCGCCTCGACAGGTTCGTGACGTCGCGCCCGTCGAATATCACCCTGCCGGAGGTCACCGGTACCAGCCCTGCGACGCACCTGGCGAGCGTCGACTTGCCGCTGCCGGTCTCGCCGACCAGCCCGAGCGTCTTGCCCCGCGGGATGACGAGCGACACGTCGTCGACCGCCTGGACCTGGCCGACCGTCCGGCGGATCAGGCCGCCGGCGCGCACCGGGAAGTGCTTGGTCACGTGCTCCACCCGGACGAGCACGTCCTCCTCGAGGATTCCCTCCAGCGCGACGGGCTGCCCCGTGCTGACCGGCGCCGTGTCGGCTGGCCCCGTGCTGGCCGGCACCGCGCCGGCTGGCCGCGGGTCAGATGCACCGTTGTTACCTGGCGTTGCGCTCACTCCGCCGCCCCTTCGCCCTCGATGCCGACCACCGCGACGCCGGGCACGTCCGCGGCCACGGCCTCCGCCACCTCGGCCGCCGCCTCGCCACGCTCCTCGTGCACGGCCTCCTCGCGGAGTTCCTCCGCCTCCTCCGAGAGACCCGCCGCCCCGGCAGGCAGCCAGCAGGCCGAATTGTGGAACCCGGACTCGCCGACCTGCCGCAGATCTGGCTCCTCGGACAGGCAGCGGTCCATCACATAACCGCACCGCGGGTGGAACTTGCAGCCAGACGGCAGGTTGATCAGGCTGGGCGGCTGGCCGGCGATCGGCCGCAGCCGGTCGCCCGCGGCGGAGCTGCTGGGTATCGACTCCAGCAGGCCCTTCGTATACGGGTGGTGCGGTGTGTAGAAGACCTCCCGCTTGGGCGCCTTCTCCGCGGCCCGCCCGGCGTACATGACCAGGACCTCGTCGGCGATGTCCGCCACCACCCCGAGGTCGTGGGTGATCATGATCAGCGCGGTCCCCGACTCCCGTTGCAGCCTGAGCAGCAGGTCGAGGATCTGCGCCTGGACGGTGGCGTCGAGCGCCGTGGTGGGCTCGTCAGCGATGATCATCTGAGGTGACAGCGCCAGCGCCATCGCGATCATCGCCCGCTGCCGCATGCCGCCGGAGAACTGGTGGGGATAGTCGTTGACCCGGCGCTCCGCGCGGGGGATGCCGACCCGGCTGAGAAGCTCCACCGCCCGTTCGGCCGCATCTTTCTTCGAGACGGACTTGTCGTGGGCGCGGATCAGCTCCGATATCTGCCATCCGACCTTGTACAGCGGGTGCAGGCTCGTCAGCGGATCCTGGAAGATCACCGAGATGCGCTCGCCTCTGATGTGGCGCATCTCTTCTTCGGTCAGCTGCAGCAGGTCCCTTTCGTCGAACCGCGCGCTGCCCGAGATGTCCGCGCCCGGCGTCAGCCCGAGCAGCGTCTGCGTCAGGACGGTCTTGCCGCTGCCTGACTCACCCACGATGCCGAGTGTCCGCCCGGCATCGACGCCGAACGACACACCGCGCACTGCCTGGACCACCCCGTCAGCCGTGTTGAAGCTGACGGTCAGGTCCCTCACTTCTAGCAGGGTCACTGTTTTCCTCCAGCCGGTCAACCTGGCACAACGCGCGGGGTGACACGGCAAGCGTCGCACAACATCGCGTAAACCGCTACGTTGCCTCTCAAGTCCCTCCGTCCGGTGACGGAGCCGGCAGAGAGCCTATCTGGATTTCTTACCGCACTGACCCGGGGGGACGGTAGTCCTCCCCCCGGGTCAGTCGTGCGCTGCCGGGACTACCCGTATCAGCTGCCGGATATCCAGAGGTTGGTGATGTCCGGCGCGCCGATGTTCGGCGCGAACATCGCCGTCTGATAGCCGATGCCCTTGACCCGGGCGCTCGAGTACTGCGGGAAGTTCTGGCTGACGATCGGCACGATCGCGGCGTCCTTCATGATGTCCACATCCGCCTGGTGCCAGGCCGCACCCGCGGCGGACAGCGAGGTCGCCGACTCCGCCTGCGTGATCAGCGAGTTGACCTGCGAGTTGTCATAGCAGCCGTAGTTAACGGTGTTGACGACGCAGTTCGGGCCCTGGAACAGAGCCTGAATGATAGTGCGGCCATTGTTGCCGAACCAGTCGGGCACCCAGGCCGCCTGGCCGATGTCGAACTGATTGGGCTTGTTGTTCTCCGGCGCGTTGCCCATGTCGGTGAAGAACGTGGAGCCGGGCTCCGGCTTGCCCTGGAGGTGGATGCCGCAGGCCGCGAGCGACGCCTGGATGGCGGTGAACGCGCGGGTGTTGGACGAGTCGTTCGGGTACATGTAGACGAGCGACAGCCCGTTCGGGTAGCCCGCCTTGCTCAGGTCGGACTTGCACATGGCCACGTTGCCCGCCCCGTTGTTGTCCGGGTACAGGTTGTAGTTCTGGTAGCCCACGTTGCCCGGCGGGATCGCCGAGTTGATGATCGTCGCGACCGTCGGGCCGCCGTAGGCCTTCTGCACGGCCACCTTGTCCAGTCCGTACTCGACCGCCTGGCGCACCAGCAGCTTGCCGGCGGCGCCGTTCGCGTCCGGGCTGCGCAGGTTGAACACCAGGTACGGCTGGGTGGTCGACCACGGGAAAACGAAGAAGTTCGGCGAGTGCGACGACTCCAGCGACGGGATCGACGCCGCGTTCAGCGGGGTGTCGTTGATGACGTCCTGCGTTCCGGCCTGCATGTCGGACAGCTGGGTCTCGGCGGAGGTGACGCCCTCGGTCAGCACGATCTGGTTCACGTAGTCGTGCCGCAGCGGGTCCGTGGACTGCTTCCATGCCGGGTTGCGGACCAGCGTGATCGACTTGCCCGGGATGTAGGAGCTGATCTGGTACGGGCCGTCGGAGATCGTGTGCTGGTCGAGCTGCAGGCTGTTCGGCACGTAGCTGTCGTACTCCACCGGCCGGGCCGAGGCGAACGGCATCGCCAGCATGTAGACGAAGTCGGTGGCCGCCGACGTCAGCGTGAACTGGATGGTCGAGGAGTTCGGCGTCGCGATGCCGGAGATGCTGTGCGTGTTCTGGAAGTTCGCGATGTTCGCCGCCGTCGGCGGGTGGGTCTTGGCGTTCGCGAAGTACGCGGTCTCCTGGCTGTCGTAGTTCGCCAGGCCGGCGATCGCGCTCGTGTAGTACACCGGGTTGCCGACCGGGCTGACCGGGTTGAAGAACGCCTTGAACTCGCGGACGAAGTCCTGGGAGGTGACCGGGCGCGGCGGGGTGGTGTTCCAGTCCACGCCGGGCTTGATGTGGAAGGTGTAGGTCTTTCCGCCGTTGGTGATCCCGCCGTTGGCCGTGGTCGGCACCTCGGTGGCCATGTCGGCGACCGGTGTGACGTCTGCGTTCCAGCCCGAGCTCGAGATGCTGGTCGCCGCCTGGGTCGGGTACTGCACGAGTTGGCGGGTGTAGGCGTGCTCCAGCTGGTAATCCGCGGTGTAGTAGGCGGGAACCGTGTCGATGTGGTCCGGTCCCGAGGCCGCGACGATGCGCAGCGTCCCGCCCATCACGGGTTTCGCGGAGCTGGCCGCCGGGCCGGACGACGAAGCAGACGACGAGCACGCGGCCAGTCCGCCCGCGGCGGCCACCGCCGCCATCGTCAGTCCAGCGATGCGCTTGGACATGCTGATCATGGGTCAAGTTCCTTTGGTCATGTCAGTCAGCTTGAAGCGAGGCAGCAACGCTTGGGCCCCTGGCTAATGATCACTGCCTACCGGAGAGATTGTGCGTTTCCGGCGCCAAAATCCAGCCCAAACCTGCTGTCGTGGCTCGATTGTGACTAAAATCGTCCTTGTTCGTCATGCGGGGATACGCGGAAGTTACATCCGGTGTTCGCTGCGATGATATGCCGCAGACCATTACTTGAGGTACGAAACGCGACGTACGGGGTCCCCTACACCGGATTGTGACAATCCGGACAGCCTCCACCGGATCACGGTAAGTTACTAGCGGGTACCCGCGAGCTGGGTGCTGACCGTACGCGGGCTGCGTGCGGAGCAGCGCCCTGCGTCAGCTGATCCCGCGGCGGCGCAGTATCTCCTCGATCTCCCTCATGTCATCGTCATCCGCGTCGCCGCCGCCCTTCCTGCCCCGCTTCGCCCCCGCGGCGGCTCTGGTGTCCGCCACGACGGGTACCTTAGCAGCATCGCCGGCCGTCGCCGTGGCGGCCGGCCGTGACGCCGCCGGCACCGCCCGCTGATCCCCCGCCGGGACGACGTCCGTGCCGGTGCCCTCGCGCGCCGCGCGCCGCCTGGCCCGCGCGCGCCGTCTTCCGCCGGACGCCACGAACAGGACGAGCGCGAGCCCGGCCACGGCGATACCCGACCACACCTTGGGCGAGAACACGAACGACTTCGCGTAGTCCCCGATCGCCGACCCGATCTTCCAGAACATCTCGATCGAGCCGGTCAGGTACGCGGCGAGCGGCAGCAGCGACCACGCGACGCCGCGGAGCATCGCCCGCATGCCCCGCCGGCGGCCGATGGTGACGCTGAGGACCACCCCGATGCCGGTCAGCCCGGCGCACAGGGGCAGCCAGGCGATGCTGTTGTAGGTCGACATCGGCGCCTCCCTGCTAGCCCGGGGAGCGGCCCCGTAGCCCCCGGCTCCATCCATCGTTACACATCCCGGGGAGTGGGAGTCACGCGAGCGCGCGCAGGGCGGCGAGACCGACATCGCGCAGCGAGCCCACCACGACCCGGCCCGGGGCGGGGGGAATGGGCACCAGCGAGGGGACGGCGACGACGCGGCAGCCCGCGCCCTCGGCGGAGGCCACCCCGTTCGGCGAGTCCTCGAGCACGACGCAGCGCGCCGGGTCGGTGCAGAGCAGCTTGGCCGCCAGGAGGTACGGCTCGGGGTCGGGCTTGGTCGCGGTCACGTCCTCCCCGCACACCACCACACCGAACCTCATCCCAGTGCTCGCGAGCACCACGTCCGCGAACACCCGCTGCGAGGACGTCACCAGCGCGTACGGCACGCCCGCCGCGGCCACCTCGGCGAGCAGCTCGCGCGCGCCCGGCCGCACCGGCACGCCGCGCTCGTGGACGAGCTCCACGATCCCGTCCATCATCCACTCGGCGACCACCGCACGGGGCACCGGCCGGGTCGCCTTCGCGAGCAGGTAACTCACGGTCCGCTCCAGGCTGCCGCCGAGCAGGGCCTGCTGGTCGGTCTCGGACCACGGCGCGCCGAGCCGCGCCATGACCTGGGTTTCGACCTCCAGCCAGAGCGGCTCGGAGTCGACCAGGAGCCCATCCATGTCGAACAGCACCGCCGCGAGGCCTGCCGTCATACGCTGAAGTACTTTGCTTCGGGGTGGTGGACGACGATCGCGTCGGTGGACTGCTCCGGGTGCAGCTGCATCTCCTCCGAGAGCTCGACGCCGACCCGCCCGGGCTCGAGCAGCCTGGCGATCTTCGCGCGGTCGGCGAGATCCGGGCAGGCGGGGTAGCCGATCGAGTACCGGGCGCCCTGGTAGCCGACGCGGAAGAAGCCCTCGAGGTCGTCCGGGTCGGCCCCGTCGATCCCGAGCTCACGCCTGACCCTCGCGTGCCAGTACTCAGCGAGCGCCTCGGTGAGCTGGACGGACAGCCCGTGCAGCTCGAGGTAATCACGGTAGGCATTCTTCGCGAACAGCTCGGCCGTCGCCTCGCTCACCCGTGACCCCATCGTCGCGAGCTGGAGGGCCACCACGTCGGTCTCCGGCGCGGGCCGGAAGTAGTCGGCCAGGCACAGCCGCCGGTCGCGCCGCTGCCGGGGGAACGTGAACCGCTCGAGCTCCCGGCCGTCCTCGCCGAGCACGATGAGGTCGTTGCCCGCGCTCGCGCACCGGAAGTAGCCGTAGACGACGGCGGCCTGCAGCAGCCCCTCGGTCTGCATCCGCTCCAGCCACATCCGCAGCCGCGGCCGCCCCTCGGTCTCGACCAGCTCCTCGTAGCCGACGCTGGATCTTTTTTCCGCCCACCCCGCCGCCCCCGGCCCGCCGCCCTGGCCCCTGCCGGGCTTGAGGCCCCACTGCCCCATGAACGTGGCGCGCTCGTCCAGGAAGGCCGCGTACTCGGCGAGCGGTATGCCCTTGATGACCCGCGTCCCCCAGAACGGCGGCTCCGGCACGGGAAAATCTTTTGATATGCCGGAACGGGCGGTGGTGTCTCCCCCGGCAACGTCTTTCTCCGGGGACCCGCTGCGCCACCGGGTCCCTCCGGCGGGATCCGATGCGTCATCGGGTCCCTGGCCGGCGAGCTCGCCGGAGGACGGGCGCTGACGGACGCGGCGGGTGCGCCGCTCGGGGAGCGCGGCGCCGGGCTCGCCGCGCTTGACGGCCATCGCCGCGTCCATCAGGCGCAGTCCCTCGAAGGCGTCCCGCGCGTAGCGCACCTCGCCGGAGAACAGCGCGGCCAGGTCCTGCTCCACGTAGGCGCGGGTCAGCGCGGCGCCGCCGAGCAGCACCGGCCAGCGGCCGGCCAGGCCGCGGGAATTCAGCTCGGCGAGGTTGTCACGCATGACCACCGTCGACTTGACCAGCAGGCCGGACATGCCGATCACGTCGGCGTCGTGCTCCTCGGCCGCGGCGATGATCGCCGAGATCGGCTGCTTGATGCCGATGTTGACGACGTCGTAGCCGTTGTTGGACAAGATGATGTCGACCAGGTTCTTGCCGATGTCGTGCACGTCGCCCTTGACCGTGGCGAGCACGATCGTGCCGCGGCCGGACTCCCCCGACCGGTCCATGTGCGGCTCGAGGTAGCCGACCGCCGCCTTCATCACCTCGGCGGACTGCAGCACGAACGGCAGCTGCATCTGGCCGGAGCCGAACAGGTCACCGACCGTCTTCATGCCGTCGAGCAGCACGTCGTTGACGATGGCCAGCGCGGGACGCTGCGCCAGCGCCTCCTCCAGGTCCCCCTCGAGGCCGTTCCGCTCGCCGTCGATGATCCGCCGCTTCAGCCGCTCCCACAGCGGCAGCGCCGCCAGCTCGGCGGCGCGCCCGGCCTTCAGCTCCGCGGTGCCGGCGCCCTCGAACAGCTCCAGCAGCCTCGCGAGCGGGTCGTAGCCGTCCCGGCGCCGGTCGTAGACGAGGTCCAGGGCGACCTGCCGCTGCTCGTCCGGGATGCGGGCCAGGGGCACGATCCGCGACGGGTGCACGATCGCGGAGTCCAGGCCGGCCCGCACGCACTCGGCGAGGAAGACCGAGTTCAGCACCGCCCGCGCGGCCGGCTTCAGGCCGAACGACACGTTGGAGATGCCGAGCGTCGTCTGCACGTCCGGGTAGCGGCGCTTCAGCGCCGCGATCGCCTCGATCGTCTCCAGCGCGTCCCGCCTTGTCTCCTCCTGCCCGGTGGCGATCGGGAACGTCAGGCAGTCGACGATGATGTCCTCGAGGCGCATGCCCCAGTTCCCCGTCAGGTCCTCGATCAGCCGGGTGGCGACGGCGAGCTTCCAATCCGCGGTGCGCGCCTGCCCGTTCTCGTCGATCGTGAGCGCGATCACGGCGGCGCCGTGCTCGCGGACCATGGGCATCACCCGGGCGGTGCGTGACTTCGGCCCGTCGCCGTCCTCGTAGTTGACCGAGTTGATCACCGTGCGGCCGCCGATCAGCTCGAGGCCCGCCTCGATGACCGACGGCTCGGTGGAGTCGAGGACGAGCGGCAGCGTCGCGGCGGTGGCGAGCCTGCCCGCGATCTCCCGCATGTCCCGGACGCCGTCCCGGCCCACGTAGTCGACGCACACGTCGAGCAGGTGCGCGCCGTCCCTGGTCTGCCCGCGCGCGATCGCGACGCAGTCCTCGTACCGGCCCTCGGTCATCGCCTCGCGGAACGCCTTCGACCCGTTCGCGTTGGTCCGCTCGCCGATCGCCAGGAACGCGGTGTCCTGGCGGAACGGGACGTGGCTGTACAGCGACGCGACGCCGGGCTCCGGGCGCGGCCTGCGCCTGGCCAGCTCGCGGCCGCCGACCCGCTCCGCGACCGCCGCGATGTGCTCGGGCGTGGTGCCGCAGCAGCCGCCCGCCAGCGACAGCCCGAACTCCCTGGTGAACCTGTCATGGGCGTCGGCGAGCTGCGCGGGGGTCAGCGGGTAGTGCGCGCCGACGGCGCTGAGCTCCGGCAGGCCGGCGTTCGGCTCGCAGGACAGCGGTATCCGCGAGTGCGCCGCGAGGTAGCGCAGGTGCTCGCTCATCTCGCCGGGCCCTGTCGCGCAGTTCAGCCCGATCATGTCGATGCCGAGGGGCTCGAGCGCCGTCAGCGCGGCGCCGATCTCGGTGCCGAGCAGCATCGTGCCCGAGGTCTCGATGGTCAGCTGCGCTATCACAAGGGCGTGCGGTGCGAGCCGGGCCACCGCCCGTTTGGCGCCTATGACCGCGGCCTTGGCCTGGAGCAGGTCGGGGCAGGTCTCGATGATCAGCGCGTCGGCGCCGCCGCGCAGCAGGCCCTCGGCATTCTCCTGGTAGGAGTCGCGCAGCTCGCGGAACGTCACATGGCCGAGCGTCGGCAGCTTGGTGCCGGGGCCGATCGAGCCCAGGACCCACCGGGGCCTGTCCCCGGTCGCGAACCGGTCGGCGGTTTCCCTGGCCAGCATGGCGCCCAGCTCGGACAGCTCGCCGATCCTCTCCGGTATCCCGTACTCGCCGAGGTTGCCCAGGTTCGCGCCGAACGTGTTGGTGGTGACGCAGTCGGCGCCGGCGGCCAGGTACGCCTTGTGCACGGACCGCACGATGTCCGGGCGCGTGGAGTTGAGGATCTCGTTGCAGCCCTCCAGGCCGCCGAAATCGTCGGCGGTGGCCTCGCTTGCCTGCAGCATCGTGCCCATCGCGCCGTCGGCCACGACGACGCGCTCGGCAAGAGCCGATCGAAGCTCCACCGCCCGTTCAGTACCCTGATTGGCCGCCAGCCCGCCCATAGCTTCCCTAGTCTACGGACAGCACCGGTATCACTGCTGCTTTTGTCCGCCCGGCACGCCATCGCCGGCCTGGTCACGCGCTGAGGCCGGCCGGCAACGTAGGCTGGTAGTGACAGGCGGCAGGTCCGGCGATCAGGAGGTGGAAAGCCATCAAGTTCAGCGACATCGGCACGCTTGACAGCCCGGTGGCCATCGCCGCCTTCGAGGGCTGGAATGACGCGGCGGAAGCCGCCAGCGGCGTGGTGAACCACCTCGGCATAGCCTGGCAGTCGGCGCCGGTCGGCGCCATCGACCCGGAGGACTTCTACGACTTCCAGGTGAACCGGCCGGTGATCGAGGTCAGCGGCGGCAAGACCGAGCGCCTGGTCTGGCCGACGACGAGGCTTTCGCTGGCTCGCGCCGGGGCCACCGGCCTGCCGCGGGACATCGTGCTCGTGCACGGCGTCGAGCCCAACATGCGCTGGCGCGCCTTCACCGACGAGCTGATCGAGGGCTTCACCGAACTCGGCGTCGAGCTGGTGATCGTGCTCGGCGCGCTGCTCGCCGACTCCCCGCACACCCGCCCGGTGCCGGTCCAGGCCAGCGGGTCGAGCCTGCGGCTGCTGCGCGGCATGGGCGCGGAGCCGGTGGACTACAAGGGATCCTCGGGCATCGTCGGCGTGCTGCAGCACGCGTGCGCGGGCGCGTCGATCCCGGCGGTCTCGCTGTGGGCGTCGGTGCCGCACTACGTGGCGCAGGCGCCGAGCCCGAAGGCCACGCTCGCGCTGCTGCGTGGCGTGGAGGACGTCCTCGACGCGCCGCTGCCCCTGGCCGACCTGCCGGAGGAGGCACGCGCCTGGGAGCGCGGCGTCGATGAGCTGGCCCAGCAGGACTCCGACGTCGCGGAGTACGTACGGACCCTGGAGGAGGCGAAGGACGCGACCGACCTCCCGGAGGCCAGCGGCGACGCCATCGCGCGGGAGTTCGAGCGTTACCTGCGCAGGCGTGGCAACCAGGGAGAACCGGGCTGATTCGATGCAGCGGCACGGCTCCGCCAGGGCGCGCCGGCTGTCACGCTCGGCGGACTTCATGGCCATGTTCGCGGTCTTCTGCGTGCTCATGGTCATCCCCTCGGGCGTGACCAGGCTGGCGAGCTCGGACGTGCGCATCACGTCGAGGCTGCGCGGGACCGTGACCGTGTTCCAGGTGCGCGGGCCGTCGGACAAGACGCCGCACCCGGTCTGGGTGTGGCGGCCGCCCGGCCCGGATTCGGCGTCCATCCCGGTGATGTACCTGCTGCACGGCTACCCGGGCAACGGGAGCCAGGCGTTCGACAGCGGCCTCGCGGACATCCTGAACCAGCGCCTCCGGCAGGGCTATGAGCCGTTCGTCGTGGCCTGCCCGGACGGCAACGGCGAGCACCATTCCGACACCGAGTGGGCGAACTCCTACGACGGGACGGATCGGGTGATGTCGCGGGTGGTCGGCCCCGACGTCGCCGCGGTGGAGGGCCCGCACCGGCGGGCGCGGGCGAACCGGGTCATCGCGGGGTTCTCGATGGGCGGGTACGGCGCGATGAACATCGCAATGCAGAACCCCGGGATGTTCGGCCAGGTTCTCTCGATCGACGGTTACTTCATCATCAACGACCTGTCGGGCATGTTCGGGAGCGACGCGGCGGCCGTCGCCAGGAACGACCCGTCCGCGCACCCCGCCAGGGCGCGCGGGATGCACGTCATCCTGGAGGAGGACTCCGGCGACCCGCTGACCCTCGTCCGCGGCCAGGCCGAGTGGATGGGCGGGCTGCTGGCGAAGGCCAAGGTGCCCGCGACCGTACGGGTCGCGCCCGGCACGCACAGCTGGGCGTTCGCGCTGGAGGCCCTGCAGGACGCGCTGCCCTCCGTCGCCGCCTACTGGCAGCAGTCCGCCGCCCGCGAAGCCAGCCCGTCCTAGACGGGAGGCCAGGGGACGGCGGGCCAGTCTTCGGGGGGATAGGGATGGACGCGGTGCTTGAGGAGCTTGTCGACCCGGATCCTGGTGGCGCCGAGCTCGCCCGTGGACAGCCATCTGGCGAGCTCATCGGCCAGCCAGCCTTCGGCGAGTTCGGCCTGCAGGCGGCGCAGCACCTCGACGGAGCGCCGCGGCAGGGTCTTGCCGCGCCACTGCCACAGGACGGTTCGCAGCTTGTAGTCCTCGGCGAAGCAGACGCCGTGGTCGCAGCCGTACAGGTGGCCGTCGGGAACCGGCAGCAGGTGGCCGATCTTGCGGTCGGCGTTGTTCACCACGGCGTCGAAGACCGCCATATCGCGCAGCCCGCCGTGGTCGGTGCGGCGGGCGAGCGCGAGGAGATCGACGCCCGGGTCGGGCTCGATCCACAGCTGGCACATTCCGGGCCCGAACGGCCCGTCCCGCATGACGGTCGGCGGCACGATGTTCCAGCCCGCGGAGCGGGACACCGCGTACGCGGCCACCTCGCGGCCCGCCAGGGTGCCGGCGGGGAAGTCCCACAGCGGCCGCTCGCCCGCGACCGGCTTGTACACGCACGCGGCCTCGGCGCCGCCGCCGCGCACCCTGCAGTACAGGGTCGCGTTCGACGCGTCCACGAGCCGCCCTTCCACCTCCAGCGTCCCGTGCTCGAGCAACTCGAGCGCAGCGTGCTCGCCGGCCGGGACGCCGGTCGCCCCCGCGGTGGCCCGGTCAGCCATGGCTTACCCGGTGGCCGTTCTGCCGCGGGCAGATGTGGCCGCCCGCATCCAGCGGCAGCCCGCACAGCGGGCATGGCGGCCGGCCGGCGGCGACCAGCCGCAGCGCGCGCTGCGCGAACGCCCGGGCAGCGCCCGCCGAGATCCGCACCCGCAGCACCCCGGGCCCGTCCGGCGGCACGTCCTCGGCGAGCGGCTCCACCGGCTCGTCGCTCTCCTCCTGTGCCTCGATGACGACCCGGTCGCCGTCGCTGTCCCACGCCAGCGCGATCGCGCCGACGCGGAACTCTTCGGTCAGCGGCAGGTCGAGCGGCCCGTCATCGCGGAGCGCGGCGGGAGCGGAGGCCGGAACCCCGGTGCTGCCACCGGTACGCCGCAGCACCTCGTCGAGCAGCTCGTCGATGCGCTCGGCGAGCAGGGTCACCTGGAATTTCTCCAGCACGACGCTGGTGACGCGGCCAAGGGAACTCGCCTGCAGGTAGAAGGTCCGTTCCCCGGGCTGCCCGACCGCGCCGGCGACGAACCTGTCCGGCGGGTCATAGTAGTAGACCGGCATAGTCCTATCCTCGCGTGTCGGCCGGGCCGCCACGACCAGCATCCGCGGGGACCGCGGGGACCGCGGGGACCGCGGGGACGGCGGGGACAGGGGCGGGGCCGGGCGTCGTGCCGTCTCCCCCGCCGACCACCGCGTCGCTGTCGGCGGCGCCGTGTGCCGCCGCCCGGCGCGGCATGAGGTCTTCCACGCCACCTCCTCTGTCGTTCATCCGGACAAGGAAAGGCCGCAGCGGCGTGTAGCGGATCACCGTCAGCGAGCAGGGATCCGCCTGGATGCGCTGGCACTGGTCGAGGTGCAATCCCAGGCTATCGGCCACGATGGCCTTGATGACGTCCCCGTGGGAACAGATCAGGTAGGTCGCGTCCTTGCCGAGCGCGGCGTTCCACTCCCTCACCGCCGTCACGGCCCGGTGCTGCATGTCCAGCATCGACTCGCCTTCGGCGCCCGGGAACCGGACGGCGCTGGGGTGCGCCTGGACGACCCGCCAGAGCGGCTCCCTGGCCAGCTTCCTGAGCGGCCTGCCGGTCCAGTCCCCGTAGCGGCACTCGCCAAGCCGCGGGTCCTCGGTGATCACCGCCGGGTGGCCGTTGCGCGCGACCGCGATCGGCTCGGCGGTCTGCCGGCAGCGCTCCAGCGGGCTGGTGATGATCGCGTCGAGCGGCAGCGGGGCGAGCCGGGCGGCGAGCGCCGCCGCCTGATCGCGTCCCCGGTCGTCGAGGCCGATGCCGGGCAGCCAGCCGGTCAGCACATGCCCGGTGGTCGCGGTGAGCCCGTGCCGGACGAGCAGAACGGTGGTCACGCTTCCCGACTTTAAAGCACCACACGGCAATGAACGACGATCGTGCGGCCCGCGGGGCCCCACGGAGCCCCACGGGCCCCGGCAGCGCGATGCTACGGCGAGGACTGTGAGCGGGTAACCGGGGGCTCCGCCCCCGGGATCAGAAACTCCGCCTCGCCGAAGCGGACCCGGTCTCCCGGCCGCACCGGGACGGGATCGCGGACGCGCCAGCCGTTCACCCTCGTCCCGTTCGTGGAGCCAAGGTCCGTGACCACCCAGTCACCGCCGGCGCCGTGCCCGCGCTCCAGTTTCGCGTGCACGCGGGAGACCGTCATGTCCCCGATGAACAGGTCACATCCTGCGTCCCGGCCGATCGTGAAGACTCGTGCGGCGCCGCGCGGGAACGGGAGCGGAACGGGTTCATGGCCGCCGGGACGTGCCGCCGGCGGGACGGGATACGGGGCGGCGCGACGCCGGCGGGCGACGGCGCCCGGGGATATATCGCGGACGGCGGCGCCGACGGCGTCCCGCGCGCCCGCCGCCGCGTCTGCCAGCGTGTCGCGGGCCGAGGCGGCCCGGACCGCGATCCCCGCGCGGAACCGGCTCAGCAGCCCCGCTGGCCCGCCGGCGGGTGGCAGGTCCGCCAGCAGCGGCGGCAGCTCCTCCCGGTGCCGCGCGCCCAGAGCCGACTGCATGCGGTGCAGGAACGTCTCCTGGGAAAGCCGTCCGGCGACGAACTGTTCCTTGAGCTCGTCCACCGCCTTCTCGCGCTCGGCGTCGGACGCGCGCGTGACGAGATCGGGGGATGTCGGCGCCTCCGCCGTGGACCCGGCCATGAGAGGAGTATCGGCACTGCCCGCCCGCCGTGCAAGGAAGTGTGGCGGATTCCTCCGTTACGCACCGCGGGCCAGCCCCCTGGTGGCCCCCCGGCGCCCCCACCGGGCGGCTCCACTGGGCGGGGCCGCTGGCGCATATGGCCCCGCCCAGTGGGGCCGGTTACGCCAGCGGCCCCGCCGGCGGCCTACCGCTCTGGCGGGATCGCGACTATGGGCAACGGGGGACGCTGAAGCCCTTTCTCGATTGTGGACCGGATCTCCTCCAGGACCTCGTGGCCCTCAGTCCTGATTCGGTGGGGAGCGAAATGCAGCGGGAACACGCCGTACTTGGCGAGCCTGGCGTGGCGCTTCCGGTCACGGTCCTGCGCGTCGGGCGACAGATGGTAGGCGCGCGAGTCGACCTCGGCCGCGACCCCTGCGTCCTGCCACCAGGCATCGACCATGGCGATAAAGGTTCCGTCAAGGGTGAAAAGCTTCGCGTTGAACATCGGCTTGGGCAGCCGGCCGCGGATGATCAGCCGCCGAAAATCGCCCTCGGCCACCGACCGGACGCCGTCGCCCGCCTCCGCCAGCGCGCGGCGCAGCAGCGCGGAGCCAGCGGACGGTCCTTCGCCCAGCTCGGCGAGCAGGTCATGCACGCTGCAGGCCCGTCGCTGAACCGCCTCGCAGACAACCGCGCGCACATCGTCCAGGCGAGCAAGGATCCGGGCCGTATCCGACACCGCCCTGGGGACCTCCGCGAACCGCACCGGGCCGGCGGCACACCAGGTCCTTGGCATGCGCTCCGTTCGGTGCAACCGCGCAAAGCCCGCGCTTTGCCGCCGCACCGATACCGGCACGAGGACGTCGACCGTATCCGGTCCTGGCGACCGCAGACGGTGAAGCCGCACCGCGGACGGACCCGTGATCACGCCGTGCTCGCCCGCGTGGAGCAGCGCCGCCACCTCGCGCTGCAACTGCGTGACCGCTCCGGTGACCGCGAGGTAGACACCGGGCAGCAGCACCTGCCATGCGCCTCCCGGTGCTATCCGGCGGTCGACGGTGGTGTGCGGCACGCCGCACGACAGCGCCTGCGATCTCCGGATCACCTGATGTTGCGCCTCGAGCGTTCGGTTCAGCCGCTCAAAATCAACTACAGACCCATTCCGCATGCGGACACAATGTCACCGCCCTCTGACAAAACGGGCGGTCCAGGCGGGGCCGCTGGCGCAATCGGCCCCACTGGGCGGGGCCATATGCGCCAGCGGCCCCGCGCTTGGGGCGTGCGGGCGGGCGAGGGGCGGGCGCGGGCGGGGTGTACGGCGGGTGGGGGGTACGGCGGGTACGGCCGGTGGGGCGGG
>JAFAZE010000008.1 GCA_019239975.1 Streptosporangiaceae bacterium | reverse complement strand
CCCTGGTTGGCCCTACACCAAGCGCAGGGCCGCGCCTGGCGGGCACTCAGGCGCCACGAGAAAGCCCAGATCAGCCCGAGGATCTGGTTCGTTCAACCACCAACAGTCAAGCCCTTACCGCGCCGAGGCGCGGAAAACGGGACTAGTCCTGCTGGCGGGCCCGCCACGCCGACGGGGCCGCCTTCCGCGGGCTGTCCCCGGGATACCCGGGATAGGAGTCGTCCGCGCGGCCCGCCAATGAGCGCCCGGGGGCGCCGTGCCCAGTAGAGTTCGGCACATGGCCGAGCAGCCGTTGAGCAACGTCATGGAAGCGGGCTGGGCCGCCGCGCTCGGGCCGGTCGCGGGCCGTATCGCCGCGATGGGCGCCTTCCTGCGGGCGGAGATCGCCGCGGGGCGCAGGTACCTGCCCGCCGGCGAGAACGTGCTGCGGGCGTTCAAGCAGCCGTTCGCCGACGTCAAGGTCCTGATCGTCGGGCAGGACCCCTACCCGACGCCGGGCCATCCGGTCGGGCTCAGCTTCTCCGTGGCGCCGCAGGTGCGCAGGCTGCCCGGCAGCCTGGTGAACATCTTCCAGGAGTACACGGAAGACCTCGGTTATCCCCGGCCGGCCAACGGAGACCTCACCCCGTGGGCGGAACGCGGCGTCCTGCTGCTCAACAGGGTGCTCACGGTGGAGCCCGGCAAGCCGGGATCGCATCGCGGTCAGGGCTGGGAAGAGGTGACCGAACAGGCGATCCGCGCGCTGGCCGCCCGGCAGAAACCGCTGGTCGCGATCCTGTGGGGCCGCGACGCCCGCAACCTGGCGCCGTTGCTCGGCGACATCCCCCGCATCGAGTCCGCCCACCCCAGCCCGATGTCGGCGGCCAACGGGTTCTTCGGCTCACGGCCGTTCAGCCGGGCGAACCAGCTCCTCGAACGGCAGGGCACCGGCCCGCTGGACTGGAAGCTGCCCTGATTATGGTCCGGTGGTCACCGGGCTCCGGTTGCCATTGCGCGCGACATAGACCATTCCGCCGTTCCGGTCGCCAATAGACGACGTCGGCCCACTACCCTCGATCGGCTCACCACCCCGATAGGGTGGGGCTCGAGGAGATCCCGCGGCCACACGGCGAAGCATGCCGAGCCGCCCATCACGCAAGGAGCAGCATGAGCGATGACAGAGAAGATGACGGGCTGATCGACGTCAACGGTCTCACCATCAAGGAGTTGTCCGCCGCCGTCGGCGAGACTGGCCTCAGCCGGGCTCTGGACTACATCCTGGCCGCAAGCGAGAATAGTGTCGGTTATCACGGGTTCAATTCCGGCATATAAGGACGGCTCACGCTGGGGGTGAGGCCTTGCACGGATGCGTGTTAGCGAACATGGTCTTGGGCTGACCCGATTGGATTTCAAACCCCCATCTGGTGCGCACCGGTTACGAACGGGACAGACGTGACGAGTAGCGCCGATCAATACCCTGGAGCTCGGCCTTTCGAGCGTAGCGATAGCGGTCGGTTCTTTGGCCGCACTGCTGAGGCGGCATACCTGGGTCAACTATGGCTTCAGAATCGCGTGACGTTCCTGTCCGGTCCCGCGGGGATCGGTAAGACTTCCTTGCTGACGGCAGGTGTACTGCCGCTTGTCGAGAGCAATAGCCTCAGGCTTCTGCCAGTGGGGAAGCTATCCGGCGGTACGGGCTTTCCAGTCGCCGCGCTCCCCAGGCACAACCCATACACCCTCGCGCTGCTGCGATCGTGGTCGCCCACGGACCCAGCCACCAGCCTTGCCGAGCTCACCGTGGATGACTTCGTCGGCCGCTGCGCGGAACTCCGGGGCCCCGCGGTCACAATCCTGGCAGCGATCGACCGGGCCGACGACCTTTTTGTCGGCCCGGAATCCCGGCAGCGGTATCGTCGCCGATTCCTTCAGGAACTCGCTGACGCGCTGCAAGACCAGCCGACTCTTCACCTGCTCGTATCCATCCGGGAGGACGCCCTTCCTGGCTATAAAGCCGTGATCGGCGATGGCCCGCAATTCCAACTCGGAGCCCTTGGGCTTGAGGAGGCCCGCCTAGCGGTCGAGGGGCCAGGAGCGTTCGCGTCGGACGCGGCCGATGAGCTAATCCGGTCGATCCGGACCAGCCGGATCGTCACCGCCCAAGGAGGTGACAGGCTAGTCATCACCGATCAAGTAGAGCCATCTCTCCTGCAGGCCGTTTGCGGGCGGTTGCAGGAGCAACTGCGGGTCAACTCGGGCGTGATCACGAGACGCGAGTTGCGTCGGCGCGGTGATGTAGATGCCGCGCTTGGTGGTTACTGCAGCGCCGCGATCGCGGCGGTCGCGGAAGTCCATGACATCCCGGTAGCCTGGCTGCGATTCTGGCTGATCCGCACGTTCGTCACCGAGATCGGCACGAGAGATACCGCCGCCGAGGAACTGACCGCAACTCCCGACCTGCCCAGGACGGTCGCGCGCGCACTCGAGGACCGGCACCTGCTCCGTGCTCATAGCGCTCCCCCGTCCGGTTCGCGCTGGTACGAGCTGCTCAGCGATCGGCTGATAGAGCCGCTCCGGCACGCATCCGACGAAGTATCGTTGCCGGAGGATCCAGCGGAATACCTTCTGGCCGCCGAGAGGGCAAGGATCACCGGCGAACTTGGGCTTGCTGAGAGATACGCCTCCGAGGCGCTACGCGTAGCCCCGGATACGGCGCTGCGCGTGCGCGCCGAGGCAAGTTCGCTGCTTGGGGACCTCGCCTATGAGCAAGCTGAACTTGACAAGGCCGAGGGGCATTACCGCCATGCCGCCATCCTGTTCGAGGTGGTCAGGGACCAAGGAGCGGTAGCACGCCTGCTCGCCGCCGTAGGGCGGACTCTTGTCGATCGCGGCAGACTCGCCGAGGCCATTGGCCAGCTGCGCGCTGCTGTGGACCGCATACCGGCCGATGCCACTGTCCAGCTCCAGCTCAGCTGGGCGCTAAACGAGCTGGCCTGGCGGTCTGCGGGTGGGTCAGGGCCACACTTCACCGCCGGCTGACCGCCTCCTAAGCACGGATGCCAGATTGTCGCGACTGATCACGGTATGCGGGTGGTCCTCACCGAGCAGGCGAGCGCGGGCGTCGAGGACGCTGCGGTGTTCGGCCTCGGCATCATCAAGCCGCCCCAGGTCTGTGAGGAAAACGGCCAAATTGTTGCGGCTGACAAGCGTGTCGGGATGCTCACTTCCCAACGCCACCGCCCGAGCCTGCACAACCGCCCGGTACTCCGCCTCCGCATCCCCCAGCCTGCCCTCAGCATGCAACACCGCAGCGAGATTATTCCGGCTGACAAGCGTGTCGGGATGCTCACTTCCCAACGCCACCGCCCGAGCCTGCACAACCGCCCGGTACTCCGCCTCCGCATCCCCCAGCCTGCCCTCAGCATGCAACACAACAGCGAGATTATTCCGGCTGGCCAGGGTCTCTGCGGCGGTGGAACCGAATGCCCGGCTGAACGCCGCGTACGCCTGGCGGATCGCTATCTCGGCCAGCGGATAGCGGCCTTGGTGCCAAGCGGTGACGGCGATGTTGCTTGCGTCGGCGGCCTCAGCATAACAGAGAGCGGCACGGACAGTTTCGTCAGGGACGGATTCACCGGAGTGACGCTGGATCACATCAATGAGGTAGTCAAATACCTCAAAATAGCCATCCCGGACGGCCCATAGTGGCGTATTACCCGAATCTCGGGGCATCGTCACCCAGTTCCATGCATCGTCAAGTCCCTCAGGATGGAGCTGACTTCCACCGCGCCGGGCGAGATATACTTCATGCAACTCGTCGAGGAGGGGTCTGGGCAGAGGGTCGGCGAATCCAGCACGGCGGCAGTCGACCGCAGCGGCGATCAAAGCGGCACCACGCGGATGGTATCCGCGAGCCCACGCATCCTCCCATTCGGTCAACAGCTGCGGACCGCACGCGAGATACTCGCCGATGCCGTAGCTGCTGGCGTGCTCTATGGCATCGGCGAGCCTAGGGTCCTCCCGCGCTATGCGCCGCGCCTGCCCCTGCTCGGCGACGCTGAACAGGCGATCAATCATGATACGGCGGGTCGCCTGATCGAGCACTGTCTGGCCGATATATGCCGACTCCTGGCTATTTTCGCCCATCGGTGCAGTAAGACGACTCTCCTCGATGGCACGCAACGTGGCCAGAACGACACGGTGGTGGCCAGTTCCGCTCAGCAGTTCGGCAAGCGCCTTGCGCGTGAGGCCGCCGGACCCTAGGTAGCGCTGAAGGTCATCAAGCCAGACGACGCATTTGCGTTCAGTGGCAGCTCTCTCCAGTGCGGCGCCCACCGCGTCGCGCTCTGACGGCCCAATGAAGAGATGTTCGGGGAGAACCTCTCGCATCGCCTCGAACGCGGTCCGCGTCTTTCCGGCTGTTGAGTCTCCGACCAGCACGACGAAGCAGCTACCGGCAAGCGCCCGGCGCAGTTCCGCGTCGATATCACGCTTTACGTAGAGCGGGACGCGATCCTCCACACGCCCGTCATCAGGAGTGTTGCCGGTGTCGCGCAGCGGCGCCGGGTGCACGCCGATCAAGATTGGGTTGCTGATCTCCTTGATTCGCGGCAGCCTGCCGCCCGGCATGAATGTTCCCCGGGCAAGTTCGTTGTCGAAGTCAGCACTTCCTTTCAGCGCATTTATGAGCCATTCCCGCCAGATCGTCCCCGACAATGTCGCGGCGGCCGCCAGCGCGACCGCGACCGCCTGCGGCCGCCAGTCCCTGACGCCAACCTTGTTGAGTACGGCGGCTACCGCTGCCGACAGGACGCAAGCGAGGGTCAAGATCCGGACTCTCGCGGCCCTGCCCCGTCTCATGCAGACCCTCCAGATTACTATCCCCGGCGTCGACCAGCAGCCCGGATCAACCTGAGCACTATTTGTTGCATCCATAAACGGTGCCACGGATGAACCGGCTCTACAAGTTTCAAGCAGAATGCCGCGCACCGAGATCACCCAGCGTCATCACGATCCGCCAGCGGCCTCACGCCGGAACCGTGGTGGCCAGCGCAGGCGCCCAATACTTATCCAAATAGTTACGGAAATGCGGCCACGCCTGTTACCGAAGTGCAACGTTGCCGGTTTTGAACTCCTCTATCGTGTGTTCCGGCGCTCGCCCGCATGACGACGGCAGCGGGGGCGCTGAGCGATCAGAGAGACGGGTGTCTGATTCAGGTACACGAGCGAAGCCAGCGCCAGAGTGGCCAGCCACGCTCGATATCGAGAGTCTTATGGCGGACGGCTGGCGGCCAGCACCGTTCCGTGAATTCGTGCTGAAGATCCACAGCCGCTGCGACCTGGCCTGCGACTACTGTTACATGTACGCGATGGCCGATCAGTCTTGGCGGTCACAGCCGAGACGAATGTCGCTCGCGACGGCCGAGCAGGCCGCCAAGCGGATTGGCGAGCATGTCCGACAGCATGGCCTTGAAGAGATCGGGCTGGTATTGCACGGTGGTGAGCCGCTGCTAGCTGGACCCGACCTCATCGCCTACCTGATAACCGCGGTGCGGGGCGCCGTCGGTGAAGGGGTCATCGTGCACGCCACCGTGCAAACCAACGGTGTTGGTCTCGACGACCCTTACCTCGCTCTTTTCGACAAGCTCGGCATCCGCGTGGGAGTAAGCCTCGATGGAAGCCAGAGTGCCCAGGACCGGCATCGCCGCTTCGCGAGCGGACGCAGCAGCCATGCGGCCGTGACCGCCGGATTGCGGCGGTTGACCGCCAAGCGGTACCGGCACCTGTTCGGCGGCCTGCTGTGCGTAATTGACCTCCGGAATGACCCGGTTGACACCTACGAGGCACTCCTGGAGTTCAAGCCACCACGAATTGACTTTCTATTTCCGCATGGAACATGGGAATCCCCGCCCCCCGGACGAGCACTCGGAACAGACGATGCACCCTATGCGGACTGGCTCATCGCTGTATTCAACCAATGGTATGACTATCCGCAGACCGATATCCGGATTTTTACAGAGATCGTGCGGTTGATGCTCGGCGGCAGCTCGCGCAACGAGGTCGTTGGCCTAGGCGCGGCGAGCATGCTGGTAATAGAGACGAACGGATCAATTGAGCAGGTGGACACGCTGAAAGCGGCATTTCACGGCGCTCCGCGAACCGGGCTGCACGTGGAACACGATCCCCTTGATGCCGCTCTGGAACTACCGGAAATAGCGGCGCGACAGCTGGGACTTCGAGGGCTTGCCGATGAATGCCAGAAATGCCGTATCCGCCGGATATGCGGCGGCGGTCTCTATACCCATCGCTACCGTCGCGGCACGGGATTCGCGAATCCCTCTGTCTACTGCCCTGATTTGATGCGTCTCATCAGTCACATACGCGAGACTATAGAACCTGACGTCGCTCAGAATCTCGCGAAGCTAGGAGCACATTGAGTCTCAAATATCACCAACTGTCGCAGGACGTACTGAATGCTATGGCTACCGGTGGCGGCGGCCGGACCGCTCTGGAAATACTCAGGCAGGCACAGTACAGCAAGCATGCGCTTCTACTGCTTGGTACGGTCATGACGGCGGAGACGGTCGGGCACCAGCAGGCGGAAATCGCCAGGAGCGGATATGACCTGCTAGCTCTCGCGCAAAGACGCGACCCCCTGCGCGCGGACATCGTGATCCGGCATCCATCGGTTGGTGCGTGGGCTAACCGGACCATAGTCGCGCTGCGCGGCGGTCCTTCGCTGCCCGGAGCAGAGCCTGGTGGACTCGCGACTGTGGCCGCGGCAGCGGCCATCCGCGTAGGTCTCGTGGCTGAGATTGACGTGCCGGTGAGTGGCCGGATCGTCATGCTGCCGTCACTTGGTGCGGTAGGGCCGGTTGATGCCGGGCTGGCCAAGGTGCGGATCGGGCGGAGCTACATCGAGGTGACCGCCCGGGACAAGCGCGTCGCGATCCCGCGAGACTATCGTGAGCACGCGCCGGGCTGGCAGCCACTTCGGCAGATATGCCCGGGATCCCTTGAGCTCCTGATAGATGATGTCGACCCATTTCGCATGCCCGCCGCCCTGCATCTGACGACGCCACCCAGCGACCTAGGCCGGTGGCCAGGGATCTTTAGGGAGGCATGGGCGCTGCTCAAGCGGCATCATCCCACCGTCGCGACGGAAGTCGCCGCTCTCGTCGGGGTGATCGTTCCCCTAGCCACGCCGCTGAAGGGTCAGGTCAGCTCCAGTTCGCCGGAGACATTCGGCGCGATCGCGCTGTCCGAGCCGCTGGACGCATGCACGCTCGCTTCCACACTTGCACATGAGGTACAGCACGTGAAGCTGTCCGCGTTGCTCGACATGGTCTCACTAATCCAACCGGACGATGGCCGTCGTTTCTACGCACCATGGCGGGAGGATCCCCGGCCGGCCACCGGTCTCTTGCAGGGCGCCTACGCCTATGTCGGGGTGAGCGGATTCTGGCGCCGCCAACGCGCGCTTGGGGACGGCCTCGAGGCCCACGTGGAGTTCGCCCGCTGGCGCGAGGCTGCCGCGCTTGTCGCCGGGGTTCTGCTGAGAAGCGGCTGCCTCACCAACGTCGGCGATACGTTCGTTCGGGGGATGGCCGCGACGTTGCGCGCCTGGCAGAGCGAGCCGGTGCCGGAGACCGCCCGGCGGCGGGCGCGCGAGAAGGCGGAAGAGCACGCGGCCCGGTGGGAGTCGAAGTTCGGTCCGGTCTCCGTCTCCTTATCGGTCAGATCTGGGGAGAGTCGAAATCGAAGTCGAGTCGGCGACCCTCAGCCGCAACGATCGTGTCAGGATGGTCATTGCCAAGCGTGTCGCGATACCGACTTATCGTGTCGGCAGCCAGGCGCCCCGCTTCCTCCTCAGTGCCCTCGGCACGCAGGTCCAGGGTGAGGTTGGCTGTACAGCCGAGGGTCAGCGGATGGTCTTCGCCAAACAGCCGCCGCAGCCGCGGCAGTGCGTCATCTCCCAGCGCCCTGGCACGAGCGGCGTTGCTGAGGGCAGCATGATCACTTGCGAGATTCACGATGACGGTCAGCGTGTAGTGATGGTCCCGGCCGAGCTTTTCGCTAAGCCCGGTGAGCGCCTGCTCGTTCAGCGTCCGGGCAGTCTCCGGGTCGCCGTTGACCCGGTAGAGCAGCGCGAGATTACCCGCGCATCCATGGCAATACGGATGATCAGGCCCGTAGATCTTCCGGTACTGCTCCAGCGTCTCGGCGGTCAGGGCAAGTGCTTCGGCGACCTGGCTGCTGGTCCGCTGAATATTGGTGAGGCTGACGGTCGCCGCCAGGGTCAGCGGAGCGGAGTTACCGAAACGGCTGCTCGATAGCTCGAATACCGTCCTGGCCAGATCCGCGGCGTCGTTATAGGAAACGGCGATGCGCCGGAGCGCGATGGACAAGTCGATCGCAGTCTCCAGCGTCCGCGGATGCTCCGGCCCCAGCTCGCTGAGCCCATAGTCGTAGGCGTCCTGCCCTACGTCGCGTGCCTCGCCGTAGTCGCCGCATAGGCGAAGCGCCCGAGCCAGCCCGTTCCACGAAGACAGGATCTCGGTCGCGGGGATGTCCTCCGATCCTTCGCTGCGCCGCCTGTAAGTTTCCTGGTGCAGATCCCGCGCCTCTGGATAGCGGCTGTTCAGCCCGTAGTCAACAGCCAGATTGTTAGCCACGCGAAGGGTCTGCGGAGCCTCATGGCCGAGCACCTCCTTGTGCAGTTCCAGAGAATCCCTGTCCAGCTCAAGCGCGCCCGAGAAGTCTCCGGCGGCTCGCAGGTCCGCCCCGAAAGAGTTGGTCATCGTCAAGGTGAAGGGATCCCGCTCACCAAAGGTCTCCCGCGCGACGGCGAGCGTTTCCTCGTCACGCGCATAGGCCGCCGAATACTGTCCCAGGTCGCGCAGCGCGTTACCCAGCTGGCGCTGTGCACGAAGCAGCGGCAGGCTACTGGGTTCGGAGTCAGCGCTCCACTGCTTGATGAAACGCTCAGCCAGCGTTTTCGCGGCTTCCAGGTCGCCGGAGTTGTAGAGATAGCGGACCAGGTCGCTTGCGAAGTGACGGACGGCGTCCTTGGTTGATCGCTCGAACTGCGTCGACGGAGCGGCAACGTGCGCTACCAACTCCGCGAAGCGCGGCCACAGCCGACTGTCGTTGGGTTCCTTCGGCGCGCCTGCGGCGAGAATGAGGTGGGCTTCGTCGCGGTAGGTCTGCTGCTCTTCCGGGCTCAGGTCGTCACGCAACAGGGCCTGAATTAGCCGATGGATCACGATCGAGCGGCCTTCGAGCCTCACTAGCGCGAACCGCCCGAGTTCGCGGATCGCCCGGGCAAGCCGGATTGGATCAGCGAGAAGGGCTCCCAGCGGTGAGGTCAGCGCCTGCGCGCCTCTCGGGAAAAGGTCGCGCGGGATTGGTTCCGGGCCGAAGAACGCACAGCAGCGCAGCAGGTTGACGGCCTCCGGTTGCTGCTGTTCCAGGGCCGACACCGACAGCCGCCAGGCGGCGGTCATGGAGAGCGGATAGTCCGCCGACCTTCCCTCGGACATGATGCCGACCGTGTGCTCCCTGAGCAGCCGAAGGTACTCCTCGACCGGCATGCCCGTCTCTGCCTGGAGGGCGCCCGCCTGCTCGAGGGCGAGCGGCAGGTCACCCAGTTCGTTCGCCAGGGTGGCGGCCTCGTCTCGGCTCAACCCGCTCCGTACGCGCTTCCCAAGAAACTCGATGCTCTCATCGCGGGTGAACACGTCCACCGAGACCGTTTCGACAACCGATTCCCAGCGATGGTTTCTGGAGGTGACGATGACGTCGCCCGGGCCTCGGGGGATGACGTCGTTGATGTCCTCTGGCTGGTCTGCGTTGTCAAAGACGAGCAGCCACTTCGCGTAAGGCTCTCCCCGGCGGAGAGCGTCAAGCACGGCGGCGGCCGCAGCCTCAATGCCGGAAGCGGTCGCGGGCGGTAGCCCCAGGTGAGGTGCCAGTGCGGCCAGCGATGACCGGACGAGGGGTGGCTGGTCAGCGGGAATCCACCATATGAGATCGTATTCCGAGCGATATCGGTGTGCGTACTCGATAGCAAGCTGCGTCTTTCCAACGCCACCCATTCCCTGCAAGGCATGTGGCAGTACGACAGTTACCGAACTAGACAGCCCTGCCCTGAGCAGGCTGAGGATCTCGCTGCGGCCGGTGAAGTTTTTGTTCCGCTGTGGAACGTTGCCCCAGACCACGGGCATGCGGCCAAGCGTCGAAGTGGATTCCGATGACGTCACTCCCCTATCGTAAGCATGAACCGCTGATCGCGGGCAGTAGATGATTTCCCAGAAGCTCTGCGGGCATGCGAGCATAAATTCGTTTCCCAAGTCAACAGCACGCTAAATGATCAGGAGGCATCACCGGCATCAAGAGGCACAACAGTTACCTGAACCCTATCTCTTAGGTGACAGTTTGTTTACCAAAGAGATGCGTACCAGCGTCGGCACGGTCGTATGTCATCCATCAGCCGCGATGGACCGATGGGGTAGACGCCTGCCGCGGCGTGGCCCGGTCTGCGCCACTGGACGCGTCACGGCGGTTCCGCCAATGTTGAAGTGCCGTAGATGTCGCCGAACTGGACGAACTCATCGCGTAGTCGCATGCAGCGGTTCCAGATGTCTGGAGTCATTCAGCCACCATCTCACTTGTGCGAGCGAATTGGGCATCCGCTGACACGTACGCGAGCAGAATAGGAAATCTGCTGCACAATAAATCTATTCGAGCCCGACGTCAGTCCAAGAATCGCGTCAGCGAACTCATGTCATTACAGAAATTAAGATCACCGGTGCAATTATATAACAAGCCGTCACCGCATCAGTACTCATAGTGATCCGGCTTACAATACACAGGCAGAGCCCGGCTATCAATATGGCGGACGTCCGACGATCCGTTCCCGCGAAAGATACACTGGTTGCAGAAAACAGGCAGATTTACATTCCTCATCCCGTCTAACTAATTCTTCGACTAGGACGTTCGGGATGAATGCCCACCTCTACCCGGTCACTGCGGCAAAACACCGCGTTCCGGCTGCTCATAGGTGGCTCTTCGGTATCCATGCTGGGTAGCCGCCTGACAACTATCGCCTATCCGATGCTTGCCTTGTGCCTGACCAGTCGCCAGTTTATGCCAGGTTTGCCGTTTTCGCCGCTATAGTGCGGAACATCCTCGTCTACATACCGGCTGGCGTACTGGTGGATCGCTGAGACCGGACACGGACCATGCTGGTGAGTGAGACCGGTCGTGGCATCGCCATAGCAATCGTCGTCGGCTCACTTGCGCTGCATCGGCCCAACGTTCTGCAGATCATCGGTTTGGCAATTATCGAGGAAATCCTGGAGGTCTTCAGCACGCTGACGGAGCGGCGCTGTCTTCAGACTCTTGTGGAGCCACACCACGCCTCATCCGCATTGGTTCGCCGAAGCATGGAGGGTTATGCGAAACTCTCTTTGAAGAAGTAAAAGACCGGTTGCTGCACGGAATGATGAATTGAAGGTCTTCAGCGGTCTACAATAGTCAGGGACACGGCAAAGTCGTCATGAGGTCTGGAGCAGGTGTAGCGTGCGCTGCGGGTCGCCGGCGTGGTGGCGGTTGGCGGCGGCGATGCTGGTTCCTCCGCACCCACGCCGCCCGGCAGTGGTGCTGTACGCGGTGCGGCGACCGCGTGCGCGCAGCGTGCCACTACGCGCGACATCACGCTGGATAACCGGCCACAGGCGAAGAAGCGCCGGGATCGAAGTTGCGGCGACGCCGACGGGAGGTTATGGCCGGCGCGGACGGGTAGCAGGGGGGGCCGTTCTGGCTGTTCGCGAGGAGAGACATGATGACCGAACGCCCGCTGCTCACGAAAGGCGCGAATTCCCTCGACCCGAAGCCAAGTCCGTCGCCCGGTTCGCGGGAGCTGCCACGGTCCACCTCGTCGATGCCATGGGTGGCCGGGGGGCGCTCGGCCAGCCGATCAAGGCGGTCAGCAGCAGGTCGGCCGCGTTCACAGGAACGGCGTTTCCTGCTATGTCGGCACCGAGGACACCCTCGCCCTGCTCGCCGCCCTGGAACTCGCCCGGCCCGGGGATGTCGTGGTCGCGGCAACCGAAGAATTCAAGGGTTCAGCCGTCGTTGGCGACCTGTTCGCCGCCATGGCCCGCACCCAAAGGGTCACGGCGATAGTCACCGACGGTCTGGCTCGCGACTCGGAGGGAATCGCCGCCACCGGCCTGCCCGTCTTCGCCAGCGGCATTTCTCCCAGCTCCGCGGCCCGGTCAGGACCCGGTACGGTTGGCTTGCCAATAGACATCGGTGGCGTGCGCATTTCACCCGGCGACGTGCTGGTCGGCGATCAGGACGGAGTTGCCGTCGTGGGGCGAGATGACCTTGATGCCGTTCACCAGCAACTCGAAGCGGTCCGAGCCGCCGAGTCTTCGTATCCGACCGGTCCAGGCGGTGAAGTACAGGTGCCCCAGTTCGTGCGCACGCTGCTGGAATCCGCGCAGGTCCGATACGTCGACTGATACCGCCACACCAGGATCGCGGTCATCTGCGACAACATCGGTCCGGAACCAGCCACCAGGTCAGGCGACCGGGTCGGCGCCACGGTCGAAACCTCGCCTGTCCTGGCAGCAGCCTGTAACAAAGCTTCGAGGCTGTTCAACATCAGGTCGAGATCGGTTGACACATGGATGTCGATATCGCCGATAAGGACGCAGACCCACAGCCGCTCATCTGGACAGTAGAAGATGCTGCGGTCGGTGTGCTCGGCGAGGAACCGTCGCAGCCGGGCGAACTGCCTGACGGTGAAGGGAACATCATCAGCCATCCGCGATCTGTCCTACCCTTCGTTTCCAGCAGGTACAAGTACATACTCGACTATACTCGACTGATCATGGGAACTCATTCAAATTGAACTACCCGGCGCCCACGCGCCGGACCAGATCCGCGAACTGATCACTCCCGGCGCCTGCCGTGCCGCGAGCCTCATCAGCACCGACCTGCGCTCCTCCGCCACCAGTCGGCCACGACTCGCACGCCGGCCTTACCGGCAACAGCCCCGTCTTACGGCGCCCTAACCGCCGTCCAGCCGCCAACTCGCACGCCGGGCGAAGGGCAGTCCCATGATCACCAAAGTCTTGGCCCCACATGACCCAATACTTCCGTCGTAAGTTCGTTCTTATGGTGTCGTGGAAATTATGGGTCGTATACGACACCTAAATATCCACGATCATGATGTCCTGTGACTACTGATACGCCTGCGCTGGGCCATAAGCGGCCATTGTGAGTTTGGTGCCAGTTGATGCATGTGAGGCCGTGGCGGTGGCCGCAGGGCGCGGGCCGGGCGCCGGGTGGCCGGCGAGGTGGCGGATGGCCGCACGGCGCGGGCCGGGCGCCGGGTGGCCGGCGAGATGGCGGGTGGCCGGCGGGGTGGCGGATGGCCGCAGGGCGCGGGCCGGGCGCCGGGTGGCCGGCGAGGTGGCGGGTGGCCGGCGAGATGGCGGGTGGCCGGCGAGATGGCGGGTGGCCGACGGGGTGGCGGGTGGCCGGCGAGGTGGCGGGGGAGCTAGGAGCCCAGGTGCCAGGAGGCGAGGTAGGACTGCTGGGCGGGGGTGAGCGTGTCTATCGACGTTCCGGTGCCCGCGAGAACGAGGCGCGCCGCCTCGGCGTCGAGGTCCGCCGGGACCGGGTGCACGTCCGGCGAGAGCTTTCCCGCGTTTCCGGCCAGCCAGGCCAGCGCGAGCGCCTCGATGCCGAACGCCAGGTCCATGACCTCCGGGGGGTGACCCTCGGCCGCGACCAGGTTCACCACCCGGCCTTCGGCCAGCAGCAGCAGGCGGCGGCCGTCGCCGAGCTCGTAGGCGTCGACGTGCGGGCGCACGTCGGGATGCACGGCGACCGCGAGGCCGGCCAGCGCCCGCACGTCGATCTCGGCGTCGAAGTGCCCGGCATTCGCCAGGATGGCGCCGTCCCGCATCACCGCCATGTGTGCGGCGCCGATCACCTCGGCCGTACCGGTCGCGGTGATGAACACCTCGCCGAGCGGCGCCGCCTCGGCGAGCGGCAGCACCCGGAAGCCGCGCAGCACCGCGTCGAGCGCGCGGACCGGGTCCACCTCGGTGACGATCACGCCCGCGCCCAGCCCGCGAGCGCACTCGGCGATGCCCACGCCGCAGGCGCCGAACCCGGTCACCACGACGGTCTTGCCCGCGAGCAGGATGCCGCTGGCGCGCAGCAGCCCGTCGATGACCGACTGACCGGTACCGCGGGTGTTGTCGACCAGGCGCTTGGCGGCCGTGTCGTTGGCCGCGATCACCGGGAAGGCGAGCGCGCCCTCGGCGGCCATCCGGCGCAGCCTGAGCACCCCGGTCGTGGTCGACTCGCAGCCGCCGCGGACACCGGGCAGCAGTTCCGCCAGCTCGGTGTGCAGCGTGTTCACCAGGTCCCCGCCGTCGTCGATGACGAGGTCGGGCCCGTGGCCGCCGTGGGCCGCGCAGCGCAGCGCCAGCGCGATGTGCTCGTAGTAGGTGCGCCGGTCCTCCCCGGCCCTGGCGAACACGCTGACGCCGTGCCGGACCGCGAGCGCGGCGGCGATGTCGTCCTGCGTCGACAGCGGGTTGGACGCGGCCAGCGACACGGCCGCGCCGCCCGCCCGGAGCAGCCGTGCCAGCATCGCCGTCTCCGCCGTCACGTGCAGGCATGCGGAGACCGTGAGCCCCTCGAACGGCCTTTCCGCCCCGAAACGCCGGGCGAGACCGCGAAGGAGAGGCATGCCACGTTCGGCCCACAAAATACGGAGATCACCGGCGTCGGCGAGCCCGGGGTCGGCGATGTATTCGTGCGGCGGGAAGCCGCGGGACTCAGTAACGGTAGTGCTCCGGCTTGTACGGGCCGTCGACGGGGACGCCGATGTAGTCCGCCTGCCCCTTGGTGAGCGTCGTGAGCTTCACGCCGAGCGCGTCCAGGTGCAGCCGGGCGACCTTCTCGTCCAGGTGCTTGGGCAGCGTGTACACGCCGACCGGGTAGTCGCCGGGCCGGGTGAACAGCTCGACCTGAGCGATGACCTGGTTGGTGAAGCTGTTGGACATCACGAAGCTCGGGTGGCCGGTGGCGTTGCCGAGGTTGAGCAGCCGGCCTTCGGACAGCACGATGATCGCGTGGCCGTCGGGGAACGCCCACTCGTCCACCTGCGGCTTTATGGGTGTCCGCCGGATGCCGGGGACCTTCGCCAGCCCCGCCATGTCGATCTCGTTGTCGAAGTGACCGATGTTGCCGACAATCGCCTGGTGCTTCATGTTCGCCATGTGCTCGGCGGTGATGATGTTGAGGTTGCCGGTCGCGGTGACGAAGATGTCCGCCGCTTCGATGACATCCTCGAGCGTCGTGACCTGGTAGCCGTCCATGGCGGCCTGCAGCGCGCAGATCGGGTCGATCTCGGTGATGATCACCCGCGCGCCCTGGCCGCGCAGCGACTCCGCACAGCCCTTGCCGACGTCCCCGTAGCCGCAGACGACCGCGACCTTGCCGCCGATCAGCACGTCCGTGCCGCGCTTGATGCCGTCGATCAGGCTGTGCCGGCAGCCGTACTTGTTGTCGAACTTGGACTTCGTCACCGAGTCGTTCACGTTGATCGCGGGGAACCGGAGGGTGCCGGCGCGGGCCATGTCGTACAGCCGGTGCACGCCCGTCGTGGTCTCCTCGGTGACGCCCTTGACCGACGCGGCGATCCGCGTCCACTTCCCGGGCGCGTCGGCCAGCGAGTTGCGGAGCCGGTCGAGGATGACCCGCCACTCCTCCGGGTCGTCGCCGGAAGGCGACGGTACGCCGCCGGCCTGCTCGTATTCGGCGCCCTTGTGCACGAACAGGGTCGCGTCGCCGCCGTCGTCGAGGATCATGTTCGGGGTCTGCCCGTCCGGCCAGGTCAGCGCCTGCTCGGTGCACCACCAGTACTCCTCGAGCGTCTCGCCCTTCCAGGCGAAGACCGGGATGCCACGCGGGTCGTCCGGCGTGCCGTCCGGGCCCACCGCGACCGCCGCGGCGGCGTGGTCCTGGGTGGAGAAGATGTTGCAGCTCGCCCAGCGCACCTGCGCGCCGAGCGCGGTGAGCGTCTCGATGAGAACCGCGGTCTGCACGGTCATGTGCAGCGAGCCGGTGATCCGCGCGCCGCGGAGCGGCTGGGTCGCGGCGTACTCGGCGCGCACCGCCATCAGGCCGGGCATCTCGTGCTCGGCGAGCTGGATCTCCTTCCGGCCGAACGCCGCGAGGGACAGGTCGGCAACCCTGAACGGTTCGGTGGTCATGCGGGTTCTCCTCGTTGCTTGCGCAGGTTCCTCGTGCTCCGCGAGTCGTCTTCGCCCGCCGTCATCGCGAGGCTCCGGCGCCCGGCACGGCGCCTCCGCGATCGGTGCGCTCTCCCGACCATATGGGATGCGGCATGCCCGCCGCGCGCCCCGCGGGCGCTTTCTTACAAAACAATGTTAATATCAGTCGCCATGCGCATCTCCGAAGCGGCGAGGCGTCTCGGCATGTCGCCGCGGATGCTTCGCTACCGGGAAGACCTGGGCCTGCTGCCGCTGCTCCGCGGGCGCCCTTCGGGCCGGGGGCCGGCACACCGCCAGTTCGACGAGGAGGACCTGGCCGCGATCACCGCCGCGGTCCAGCTCGAACGACGCTACGACATCAGCCCGGCGTCCCTGGCGTTCGGGCTTCGCGTGCTCACCGAGCCCTCGGTGCGGGCCGCGGTGGCGGATCTCGGGCGGCGGATCGGCCACCTCCCGGTGACACCGGGACGGGCGCTCGACTTCGAGAAGGAGCGCGCGCTGCGGCTGCTCGGCGCGCCACAGGCGCCGGGGTTACGGCGCCCGCCACGGGCCGCGCGGCCGCCGCGCCCGCCGGGGGCCGGGCTTCAGGCGTCGCGGGCCGCGCGGCCGCCGCGCCCGCGCCGCGTGCGCTCAACGGCCCGGATCGAGGGATCGGTGCGGTCGTTCCGGTAGGGCCGGTAGATGTCGGGCTCGAGGTAGATCGTCTCCGCGATCGGAACGGCAGAGCGCATCCGCCGCTCCGCCGCGTCGATTCCTTTGGCGATGCGCGCGGCGTCCGCCCCGGCCGGGACGGCGACCTTGGCCGTGACCAGAAGCGACTCCGGCCCCACGTGCGTCGTCCTGATGTGGATCACCCGGAACCCCTCGCGCCCGTCCTCCGCCGCCTGGACCAGCGCCCGCACGACCTCATCGCTCGCCGACTCCCCGATCAGCAGGCTCTTGGTCTCCACGGCCACCACCGTGGCGGCCACCGCGAGCAGCATGGCGATCCCCACCGAGCCGGCGCCGTCCCACGCGCCGTTTCCGGTCGCCACGGACAGCAGCACGCCGGTGAACGCGAAGAGCAGGCCCAGCAGGGCGGCCAGGTCCTCGAGCAGCACCACCACGAGCTCAGGTGTCTTCGCCCGCCGGATGAACGTCATCCAGCCGCGGCCCTCCCGCACCTCGTTGGCCTCCCTCACCGCGGTGCGCAGCGAAAACGATTCCAGAACGGCCGACACGCCGAGCACGGCGAAGGCGACCGCGGGTGAGCGCACCGGCTCCGGATGGATGATCTTGTGGATTCCGTCGTAGGCGGAAAACCCGGCGCCGACACCAAACAGCAGCACGGCGACGATGAACGCGTAGAAATACCGCTCCCGGCCGAACCCGAACGGATGCTCCTCGGTCCTGGCGCGGGCGGAACGGCCGCGGCCGACCAGCAGCAGCACCTCGTTGAACGTGTCCGCGACCGAATGCACGGCCTCGGCGAGCATCGACGCCGAGCCGGTCACCAGGAACGCCGCGAACTTGGTCACGGCGATTCCCAGGTTGACGGCGAGCGCGGCGATGACCGCCCTCACGGGACGTCTCCCGGGCGCATCCGCGGCTGCATCCGACTCACCTCACGGGACCGCTTCCACACCACGCCGGTGTTATGCGATCCGTTCCTTCATGTCCTGGATCGCCGTGACCGGGAACGGATCGATCCCGGACGCGATCGCCAGGTAAACGGTCGCGTAGTCGATCAGCTGAACGAGCCCGGCCAGCCGCCGCAGCGGATGCTCTCCGTCCGTGGACAGGCGGGACACGCGTATCCCCCGCTGTTCCGCCAGCTCGCCGACGGCTTCCCTGAGCTTGGCCACCTGCGGGTGCTCCGCGGCCGGGTCGGCGAGCAGCATCAGCCGGAGCGAGACGGACTCGCCGGCGCCGTCGTCGAAGTCGATCGTTTCGCCCGCGCCGTCCTCCGCCGTCTCGCCGAAGTCCTCCGCCTCCGGGAAGTCGGGCTCGGGGCCGGGCGCGAACGGCCCGTCGAACACGCCGACCTGATCATGGCTGGCGTCCGGCAGCACGCCGGCGACCGCCGGGTACTTGGCGTTCGCGTTGAGCTGACTGGCGAACCGGCGCGCGGCCACGCCGGCCAGCGCCGAGCTGCCCCAGATCAGCGGGAACGTGCCGACGAGGTCCAGGGCCAGTGACTTGCCCGGGTTGACGAACGACTCGCTGGACGGGCGGCACTGATGCGAGACGTCCTCCATCGCGGCCGCGGCTTCCTCATAGACATCCCGGCCGATCCGGGTCACGCCCAGCCGCTCGGCGATCACCAGCAGCGGGACCGACAGGCCCCACAGCGTCGACCTCGGCATCCCCGCGGACGCCACCGGAATGAACGTCGCTCGCACCTGCTCGGCGATCCGCTGCAGCGGCGAGCCCGCGCCGCCGACCGCGACCAGGTGGCAGCCGCGGCGCGCCGCCTCGGTCGCCGCGGCGAGCGTCTCCTGCGTCGAGCCCGAGCCGGAGACCGCGACCACCAGGTCCGCCGCACCGACCCAGCCCGGCAGCTGGTAGCCGCGCGAGCCGGTGACCTGGACCGGGGCCCCTGTCCCGCACACCGCGGCGAGCACCTCTCCGGCGACCGCGGAGCCGCCGCCCGTGCCCGCCACCACGATCGCCCGGGGCCGGTCGTCCGGGCGCAGCGCGGACAGGTCCGCTTCCGCGCACGTCCGCACCGCGGTGCGCACCTGTGCCGCGGACGAGGCGATCTGCCGCAGCATCCCGGCGGGGTCGCTGGCCTCGACCAGGTCGGGATCGTCCAGCCGGTCGGCGGCGAGCGCGATCCCGGCTCCCGGGCCGTTCGGCGTGTTCACGCCCCGCCTTCGGGCTGACGCGCCTCGTCCACCAGCAGCACCGGGATGCCGTCGCGCACCGGGTAGGCCAGGCCACACCCGGTGCAGACGAGCTCGCTCGCCTCGTCGTCGGCACGCAGCGGCGCGCGGCATTTCGGGCAGGCGAGGATTTCCAGGAGCCAGTCGTCGATCTGCATGAAAACCTCAATTATTCGGAACGAGCGGTGGTGTCTCGCACCAGCCCGAGCACCTCGTCACGGGTGGCGGCCATGGTCGCCTCGTCGGACGCTTCGGCGTTGAGCCTCAGCAGCGGCTCGGTGTTGGACGGCCGCAGGTTGAACCACCAGGCGTCCGCGCTGACGGTGAGACCGTCCAGCTCGTCGAAGGTCACGCCGGGCCGGCCGGCGAACACCTGGCGCACCTTCGCGGCCGCCGCCGCCTGGTCCGACACCTCGCTGTTGATCTCGCCGCTCGCGTAGTACCGGGAGAACTCGCCGAGCAACCGCGACAGCGGCCGCTGCTGCTGGCCGAGGGCGGCGAGCACGTGCAGCGCGGCCAGCATGCCGGAGTCCGCGAACCAGAAGTCCCTGAAGTAGAAGTGGCCGGAGTGCTCGCCGCCGAACACCGCGCCGCTGCGTGCCATCTCGGCCTTGATGAACGAGTGGCCGACGCGGGTGCGCACCGGCACGCCCCCGCGCTCCCTGATGATCTCCGGCACCGCGCGAGAGGTGATCAGGTTGTGAATGACGGTCGCGCCCGTCTCGCGGTCGAGCTCACGGCTGGCGATGAGCGCGGTGAGCACCGAGGGCGAGACGATCTCGCCGCGCTCGTCCACGACGAAACAGCGGTCGGCGTCGCCGTCGAACGCCAGCCCTATGTCCGCGTGGTTCTCCCGCACCGCCCTCTGCAGGTCCCGCAGGTTCTCCGGGTCGATGGGGTTCGCCTCGTGGTTGGGGAACGTCCCGTCCAGCTCGAAGTACAGCGGCACCAGCGTGACCGGGAGGCCGTCGAAGACCTTCGGGACGGTGTGACCCGCCATCCCGTTGCCCGCGTCGACCACGACGGTCAGCGGCCTGATCCCGGACAGGTCCACGAGTTTCTTCAGGTACTCGGCGTATCCGGGAAGCAGGTCCCGCTGCGTGACCGTGCCCTTCGGGCCGTCGTACGCGGGGACGCCGCTGGCCACCATGTCCCGCACTTCCGCCAGCCCGGTCTCGATGCCGACCGGCCGGGCGCCCTCCCGGCACAGCTTGATGCCGTTGTATCTGGCTGGGTTGTGGCTCGCGGTGATCATCGCGCCCGGCAGGCTGAGCGCACCGCTCGCGTAGTAAACCATGTCGGTCGAGCCGAGTCCCGCCGCGATCACGTCGGCGCCCTGTGACGCCGCGCCACGGCCGAGCGCATCCGCCAGCGGCGCGGATGAGGCGCGCATGTCATGCAGGGTCACCAGCGACCTGGCCCCGGTGAGCCGGATGAACGCGGCGCCCACCGCTTCCGCCACGCCCTCGTCCAACTGGTCAGGCACGACGCCCCTGATGTCGTACGCCTTGAAGATTTTCGTCAGATCGGCCACTTCGGCTCCGCTTCCTCTGCCCGTTACTTGTCGCAGCACCAACCTATCGGTCGCGGGCTACCGCGGCGACGAACATCGCACCGCAGCCAGGTCCTTCGTCCGAGGGCCGTGCCCCGGCGCACCGGCTGCCCAGTGGGCGCATCTGGGGAGCCTCAGGGTGCGGGGGACGTCCCGGGGCACCCGAGCCACTACACCGTTCAGTGTACAAAAGAGAACTGCACGGTGTAGTGTAACGGTGGAGCGCGGCTGCGGGGGCTGCGGGGCTGGTCAGGGGCGGGGGTCGGCGGGAGTGGCCGGGGCGGAGCGGAGCACCCGCAGGTGGCCACGGCGGCCGACCTCGATGCCCTGGCCTACCGGCTCCGTGTCCGTGCGCTGTCCCGGGCGCGGCCGGTCCCCGGGCCGGCCGACGTCGCGGACGACGTTCGCGAGCGCCTCGAGGTCGTCCGCGCGCTCCTTGGCCGGGTCGATCGGCAGCCGCACCACGTCCCAGCCGCGGGGTACGGTCAGCCGGGCGGCATGCTTCTCACACAGGTCGTAGCAGTGCGGCTCGACGTAGGCGGCCAGCGGGCCGAGCACGGCGGTCGAGTCGCGGTAGACGTACGTCAGCGTGTAGACCGCAGGCTTCCTGCAGGCCGGCCGGGAGCACGTTCGGACCGTCAACCGCCCACCCCGCCCGGGGATGCGCAGCCGCTGCCGGTCATCGTGCGCCTCAGCTCTGAGCGGGACAGTAGCGGACCGCGCGTCCCGCTCCTGGCGGCCCGGCGTACATCGCTCACTCGGATGACCGTATCGACCCCGTGGCGGTAACGCCACCACCTGGGGCACACTGCGCGATCGTGTCTTCGGGGCCGCGCGGCCAGGCGCTAATCTCGGCACCGTGAGCACCAGCCACCCGCCCGCCCGCCCCCCCGGCCGGCGCCCGGGCCGGATCCGGCGCCGGGACCGGCACGGCCGGGGCATGCGCGGCCCGCTCACCCCGGATGACTCGCCGATCCACCGGACCCGGGCCGAGCGGTTCGACGACCTGGTGCTGCAGGCGGTAGCCCGGCTGGAGCCGCGCTGGGAGACCGAGCTGGCCACCGTGGAGTTCGCGGTGGAGGAGATCCCGCCCGCGGACGCGGCCGACGACGATCCCGAGCCGGTCCCGATGGCCCGGCTGGAGCCGGGATCGCCGGGGCCAGGACGGCCGGGCCGGCCGGCCAGGCCCGCGCGGATCGTGCTGTACCGGCGGCCGCTGCAGGCCAGGGCCGACGACGAGGAGGAACTCGGCGAGCTGGTGCTGGATGTGGTGGTCGAGGAACTCGCCCAGCTGCTCGGCCTTGATCCGGAGATCATCGACCCCGGCTACGACGGCGACTGAGCGGTCAGGACAGGACGGCGGTCAGGGCAGGACGGCGGTCAGGGCAGGACGGCGGTCAGCGACTCGCGCACCGGCGGCAGCGGGACCCGGGTGGGCGAGCTGAGCGCGGGCAGCATGGCCCGGACGGCCGAGCCGGCGCTCGCCACGTCCCCGGCGTACACCGGGCCCGAGCCGGGCTGCGGGATGATCAGGATGGCGAAGCCGCCGTGCCCGCGGCCGCGGCCGGCGGGCGCGCGGATCCGGTCGACGATCGTGTGGGCCGCGGAGATGTTCACC
>JAFAZE010000098.1 GCA_019239975.1 Streptosporangiaceae bacterium | reverse complement strand
TGCGGAAGTTGGGGTGCTGGGGCGTGGTGCTCTGGTGATGGCCGGCGCGTCGCTCAGGGCATCGTGAGCAGGATGATGGGGGTGACGGTCAGCAGGCCGGCGGCGAGCCAGATCGCCAGGTGGGCGCGGCGGGAAAGCGGCGGGGGCGGGGTGAGCAGGCGGGCCACCCGGGCGGTGATCTCGCCCTCCGCCACGGCGAGCGCGCCCGCCGGGGCGAAGCTGGCGCCGGATGTGCCGAACCGGAGCAGCGCGGTGGCCAGCTCGCGGGCCGGCCGGGCGCGCCGGGCGCGGTCGTCGGCGAGCATCTCGATCAGCAGCGCGACCGAGCGCTGAGCCTGGGCCACGACCCGCGAGCGCGGGAAGGCCCGGCGCAGCGACGTGAACGGGATCAGCACGAGGTCATGCCGGGCCCGCAGGTGAGCGCGCTCGTGCGCGATCACCGCGGCGAGCTCGGCGGGGCACAGCAGGTCAAGGGTGCCGACGCTGACCACGATCTTGGAGCGCAGGCCGGGCAGGCAGTACGCGGCCGCGGCGGGGTAGTCGACGACCAGGGCGCCGGGAACCTTGGGATCGCCGTGCGCCAGCAGCGCGAGCAGCTCGCGCTGGCGGCGGCGCGCCTGCAGGACGCCCGCGAACGCCAGGATGAGCACCCAGCACAGCAGGGTGAGCAGGGCCAGGCCGGCGGTCAGGCATGCGGCCTGAATGAGCGTGACCGCGATCGGCTGCCGGGGCTGCAGGAACTGCCCGTTGGCGAGGCGGGCCGCCATCGCCGCCGCGCCGCCCGCCACGCTGGAATCCCGGGGAGCGACCCCGACCGCGATGAACGCGCCCACGGCGGCGAGGCCGCCGGCCAGGCCGAGAGCCTGCCACAGCAGGATCGCGGTTGCCGGAGACCTGCGCGGCCACGAGGCGCGCAGCAGTGCGCTGGCACCTCGCACGCTTCCCAAGGCGACCGCGGCGAGCAGCGTCGCGTCGGCCAATCCGGGCATCAGGTCTTCCCGCCGTTACCTTCTATCTGTTCCAGCGCGTCACGAAGCACGGTTGCCTCTGCCCCGGACACGGACTGGGCAAACCTCGCGAGCGCGGCGCTCCGGTCGCCGGTCTGGTCCAGCGCGGTGAGCATCAGCTCCGCGACGTACGCCTCGCGCGTCGCCGCCGGCCGGTACCGCCACGCGCGGCCGTCCCGTTCGCGGCGCGCGAAGCCCTTCTTCGCGAGCCTGTCCAGCACCGTCATGACGGTGGTGTGAGCCAGGTTACGCTGGGTGAGCCCGCCGCTGACCTCTCTTACGGTGAGTGGCTTGTCGGTTTCCCAGAGGACTTCCATGATGGCCCGCTCGAGTTCGCCCAGCCTGTTCACGGTCGTCACTGTACCCGCGCCTGCGTCTGCGAAGCCAGGGGAGACCTGGCGATCCGCACGTACCCCACGGTGATCATCGCCAGCGCGGTGAGCTGCGGCAGCAGCCACCAGCCGGTCCGCAGCTGCTCGTCGAACAGCGTGACCCCGTAGCTGGTGCTGATCAGCGCGTCCCCGATGGTAAGCGTCGGCTGCGAGGCGACGAGGGTGCCGGCCTGCAGCGCGTTCTGCAGCAGGAACAGCGCGCCGACGCCGGCCGCCGCGGTCGCGTAGAGCTGCCAGGTGCCGAAGAACGCGGCCGGGCCGTGGCCCAGCGCCGCCACCGCGTTCTTCATCAGCGCGGCGGTCAGCGCGTACCCGCAGGCGGCGGCGAGGCCGAGCAGCGCGGCCCTGGGCTCACCGCGCAGCGGCACCGCCGTGCCGATGACCAGGGCCTCGAAGCCGGCGGTGGCGATGAGGGCGATCACCCAGGCCGAGTTCGGCGCCTGGTCCGTGCCGCCGCTGGGATCGGCGCAGGCCAGCCCCGCGCCAAGGCCTACGGTGGTCGCGGCCACCGCGCCCCACGGGATCAGGCCGAGCGGCCTCCGGGCGGTGAGCGCGGACAGCAGCAGGGCCAGCGGCAGCTCGATGATGAAGATCGGCTGCACCAGCGCGATCGGGCCGGTGGCCAGCGCGGCGGCCTGGAACAGCGCCGCGACGATCACCATGCCGATGCCGGCCAGCCACACCCGCCGCCGGATCAGGTCCGCGACCAGCGACAGGTGCAGTGAGCGGTCCTGGGGCACCTGGGCGGCCGCCCTGCGCTGCAGCACCGACGCCGTGGCGTTGCTCGCCGCGGTGAGCAACGCGAACAGGACGGATATCACGGGCGGTCGCGGCGGGCGGGATCGGCGAAACGGGCGAACGCCCGCAGGTTCGCGAGGCTCTCCCCGTTCTTCGCCCGCCACGCCCATTCCCGGCGTATCGCGGAGCCGAAGCCGAGCTCGAGGGCCGCGTCGAAGGTCTCGTCGGCATAGCTCAGCACGCAGCCCAGCAGGCGGTCGAGCTCCGGCGTGGTCACCGCGGACAGCGGCAGGCGCCCGGTCAGGTACACGTCACCGGTCGCGTCCAGCGCGAAGTGCACGCCGTACATCCTGCCGTTGCGGGTGAGGAGGAAGCGGTAGAACTCGGCGTGGTTCTCGTCCGGCTGCCGGCAGAAGAACGCCTCGACCTGCAGGCTGTGCTGGCCCGCGATCAGCCACGTCATGGTCGCGAGTTTGTGCTGTCCCTCCAGCCGGGTCAGGTACGCGCCCGGCTCCGGGTTCTCGTACGCCAGCCCGAGCTCGGCGAGCGCGGACCCGATGGCATCACCGGGCGTCATGCTTCGACTCTGGCCGTGGCCTCTTCCATGGCTCCGGTATACACCGCGCTCAGCCGGTCCACGGTGGCGGACCAGCCAAAGGCGGACGCGTGCCGCGGCGCGCCCGCGGACAGGCTGGCCAGCCGGCGTGGCTCGGCGATCAGCTCCCTGACGGCCCGCGCGTAGTCCGCGGGATCGTGGCCCTCCACCAGCACCCCGGAGTACCCGTCCCGAACGGCCGTGCGCAGGCCGCCCACGCGGGCGGCCACGACCGGCGTGCCGCAGGCCTGAGCCTCCAGCGCGACGAGGCCGAAGGACTCCGAGTGCGACGGGGCGAGCACCACGGTCGCCGCCCGGTACCAGTCGGCCAGCTCCGCCTGCGGGCACGGCGGCTCGAGCCTGACGGCACCGGAGATGCCGAGCGCGGCGGCAAGCACGCGCATCCGGTCCGGGTCGCTGCGCTCGGCGCCGCTCGGCCCGCCGACCATCGCCACGGTGAGCCGCCCGGCCAGCGCGGGCTCCTCGGCCAGCAGGCGCGCGGCGGCGCGCAGCACGATGTCGGGTCCCTTCAGCGGCTGCACCCGGCCCGCGAACACGAGCACCACGGCGTCCGGCGCCAGGCCCAGCTTCCGCCGCGCCAGGAGAGCGGACCCGGGCCGGAAGACCGTGAGATCGGCGCCCGGGCTGACGGTCCTGATCTTTGCCGGATCCGCGCCGTAGAGCTCGGTGAGCTGGCGCGCCTCCTGCGGGGTGTTCGCGATCAGCCGGTCGGCGGCGGCGACCACCTCGTGCTCGCCGCGGATCCTGCTATCCGGCTCGGCCGTGTCGCCGTCCGCCAGCGCGGCGTTCTTCACCCTGCCCAGGGTGTGCATGGACTGGACGAGCGGTACCCCCCAGCGCTCCCGCGCCACCGCCCCCACCTGGCCGGACAGCCAGTAGTGCGCGTGGATCAGGTCATACCTGCCCGGGGCGTGCGCGGCCTCGGCGCGGAGCACCTCGAATGTGAACGGGCATATCTGGCCCGGAAGGTCGCTCTTGTCGAGTTCCTCAAAGGGGCCCGCCGCAACGCTCCTGACAAGGACCCCGGGCGTGAGCTCGGTGACCGGAGGGGTGTCCCTGCAGACCGCGCGGGTGAAGATCTCCACCTCGGTGCCGCGTGCCGCCAGCCGCCTGGCCACCTCGACGACATAGACGTTCAGGCCCCCAGCGTCGCCGGTGCCCGGCTGGTCGAGCGGTGAGGTGTGAACGCTGAGGGTCGCGATCCGCCGTGGGACAGGTCGGGGCACTGTTGACACATATGTAACCAACTTCGCGGTGTCGTGGGGTGTTCCCTCGGCGCCGCCGCTCACGGATAGGCTTCCGGGTATGCGAACCCTGGTGCTGTTTCGGCATGGCGAAAGCGAATGGAACTCCAAGGGCCTGTTCACCGGCTGGGTGGACGTCGGCCTCTCCGCCAGGGGTGAGGAGGAGGCGGCGGCCGGCGGCCGGATGCTCGCCGAGGCCGGCCTGCGTCCCGACGTGGTGCACACCTCGGTGCTGACCCGCGCGATCCAGACGGCGAACATCGCGCTGGACGTGGCGGGGCTGGCCTGGCTGCCCGTGCGCCGCTCCTGGCGGCTGAACGAACGGCACTACGGCGCGCTGCAGGGCAAGGACAAGGCGCAGACCCGCAAGGAGTTCGGCGACGAGCAGTTCATGCTGTGGCGCCGGTCCTACGACGTGCCGCCACCGCCGATCGCCGACGACGACCCGCTCTCACAGGCGGGGGATCCCCGGTACGCGCAACTGCCTCCCGAGCTGATGCCGCGGACCGAGTGCCTCGAGGATGTCGTCGGCCGCCTGCTTCCGCACTGGTACGACGCGATCGTGCCGGATCTGGCGGCGGGCCGCACGGTGCTGGTGGCTGCGCACGGCAACTCGCTGCGCGCGCTGGTCAAGCACCTCGACAAGATCGGTGACGCGTCGATCGCCGAGCTGAACATCCCCACCGGCATCCCGCTCGTGTACGAGCTCGGCGAGTCCTTCCGGCCGGCCGTGCCCGGCGGTCGCTACCTGGACCCGGATGCGGCCGCGGAGGCCGCCGAGGCCGTGCGGAACCAGGGCCGCTAGCGAACGGCCGGCGACGAATCCGGCATCCGGGGCATAGCGGAAAATGACGGCAAGGTGAACATCCGGGGAACAGTGGAATTTCCGGGAACCTCCCGATTGTGGATAGGCCGGCATATCCGCATACCATGACAGTCGTGAGTCTGGACTGGTCACACCGCTGGCTGCCTGTGACACCGGTTGAGTCATCGCTGGTCCGGGAGGCGGGGTGGCCATAAGGACGCGCACCGGCTCCGCGGTGCGCCAGCCGCGCAGCACCCGGCTGCGGGCCGCGCAGCAGCCCGCGAAGCTGCCACCCGGGATCGCCTCCGTCCTTTCCGTACTCTCGTCATCCGCCGTCGTCCTCGACAGCGAGGACCGGGTGCTGCGGGCCAGCGCCGCTGCGCGCGCGTTCGGCATCGTCAAGGGCGACCGGCTCATGGTGAGCGAGCTGCTGGCGCTCGCCCGCCAGGTCCGCCGGGACGGCGAGATCCGTGAGGCCGAGTTCGAGGTCCAGGTCCCCAGGTTCGGCGGCCGCGCGACCACGTTCGCCGTCCGGGTGGCGCCGCTGTCCGGCAGTCTCGGCGGCGGTGGGCTGGTGCTCGTGCTCGCCGAGGACCAGACCGAGCTCCGCCGGGTGGAAGAGGTGCGCCGGGACTTCGTGGCCAACGTCAGCCACGAGCTCAAGACCCCGGTCGGCGCGCTGGCGCTGCTGGCCGAGACGATCGAGGACGCGGCCGAGGACGCCGAGGCGGTGCGCAGGTTCGCGGGGCGGATGCGGCAGGAGGCCGCCCGGCTCACCTTCCTCGTACAGGACCTCATCACGCTGAACAGGATCCAGGCGGCGGAGCCGATCCCCGATCCGCAGCCGGTGGAGCTGGAGGCGGTCGTCGCCGAAGCGCTGGACAGGTGCCGGATGAAGGCGAACGCCCGGGGGATCACGCTCGCGTCGACCGGCGCCCGCGGCCTGAGCGTGCTCGGCGAGGAGGACCTGCTGGTCACCGCGCTGCGAAACCTGCTGGAGAACGCGGTCGTGTACAGCCCGGAACGTACCCGGGTCGTGGTCACGACGAAGAAGGCCGGCGACGGCGGCGCCGAGATCAGCGTGACCGATCAGGGCATCGGCATCCCGGAACGGGATCTGGAACGGATATTCGAACGCTTCTACCGTGTCGATCCGGCGCGCTCGCGTGCCACCGGCGGCACCGGCCTCGGGCTCGCGATCGTGAAGCACGTGACGGCCGCGCACGGCGGCCGCGTAACGGTGCGGAGCGTGGAGGGCGCGGGGTCCACCTTCACCCTGTGGCTACCGTTGCGGAACGACCATGACGGCGCGAGCGCCGACAGGCTGCGCGCCTAGCAAGCCCCCGGAGATCCCGGACACCCCGTCAGGAGGCACCCAGTGACTCGCGTGCTCGTGGTCGAAGACGAGGAATCGTTCAGCGACGCCATCTCGTACATGCTCCGCAAGGAGGGATTCGAGGTCGCCGTCTGCTCGACCGGCCCCGATGCGCTCGACACCTTCGACCGCACCGGAGCGGACCTGGTGCTGCTCGACCTGATGCTGCCCGGCCTGCCGGGCAGCGAGGTCTGCCGGTCGCTGCGGGAACGGTCCAGCGTGCCGGTGATCATGCTGACCGCCAAGGACAGCGAGATCGACAAGGTGGTCGGCCTCGAGCTCGGCGCCGACGACTACGTGACCAAGCCGTTCTCGTCGCGGGAGCTCGTCGCCCGGATGCGGGCGGTGCTGCGCCGCCGGGGCGACGTGGAGGAGACCGCCGAGGCGACTCTCGAGTCGGGTCCGGTCCGGATGGACGTCGACCGGCACGTGGTCACCGTCCGCGGCGAGCCGGTGCAGCTGCCGCTGAAGGAGTTCGAGCTGCTCCAGGTGCTGCTGCGCAACTCGGACCGGGTGCTCACCCGGATGCAGCTCATCGACCGCGTGTGGGGCGCCGACTACGTGGGCGACACCAAGACGCTGGACGTCCACATCAAGCGACTGCGAGCCAAGGTCGAGCTCGACCCCGCCAGGCCCCGGCACATCGTCACGGTTCGCGGCCTCGGCTACAAGTTCGAGTCCTCAGGCTGACGGGCGCCGCCGTTGGCGGGCAAGTGCCGGCCCGGAGGAGAAACCCGCGCTCGTCCGGCAAAAATTACCTGGAAGCGGACGGGCTGGGTGTCGCGGACGGCGAGTGGGGCGGGGGCACGATCTTTCGGCCCGGCGACGAAGACGCCGACGGGGTGGCCGTCGGCGTGGGGCTGGCCGTGGGCGCCTGCGCGAGCTGGCTGAAGTAGAAGGCGTGCGGCTCGACCGGCACCATGAGCGTCACCGCGCCCGCATGCTGGAAGTCGAAGATGACCGGGATCGCCTGGCCGCCGCGGACCGGCCTGGTGAGGCCGCTGAGCACGAGCTCTGGCTGCGGCCCGGTCAGCAGCACGGATGTGTTCGCCGGCAGCGAGACGGTGCCTCCGGTGACCCTCACGCTGCCGGCCCACCCGGGGGCGGCCACACCGAGCAGCCGGTCGTTCTGCGCTCCGCCGTTGTAGAGGGCCACGAAGAGCCCGGCCGAGCCGCCGGCCGGTACCGCGGAGCCGACCGGCCCGTCGAGCACAAAGGCGTTGCTGATGTTGACCGGGCCCGCCGATCCGTAGCCGCCGGGGCCGGCCTGGTGGTACTGCAGCGTCGGGGCGTTCAGGCCAGCCTCGCACCCCGCGAGCGCCGGGACCAGCATCGCCGCGGCGCTGATGAGCAGGCGGCGCTTCAGCAGACGGCGCGCCACGGTCGTCCCGGAGCGGCGGATCACGGCGAGGGCCTCCATCGGTCGGTCCCACTACAGGTCGTAGAGATCGTACCGGTAGGCGTCCGTCAGGTGTTCACCGGGCTCGCGGCCGGGGGCGCCGGCGCGGCGGCGGGTCTGAGCAGCCCGGGCAGCGCCGGCGCGAGCTGGACGCCGGCTGGGAGGTTCTTGCGGACTTCGGCGACCGCGTCACTGTGCACGAGCAGCACGGTCAGGCCGGCCGGGCGGTACGCCGAGCCGAGGACGTCCGCCGTGTCGTACACCGGCCGTGCCGTCCCGCCGCCGTACCGCGCGGTCAGGCGCGCGAGCTGAGGAGCGGCGGCGCCGGTGCCGACGAAGAAGGCCGGGACGTGCGCGCGCGCCGCCTGGGCCGCCAGGCGGCGCAGCGCGGCGCCGCAGCCGCATCGCGCGGGGACGAGCACGAGGACGGAGCTGACCAGGATGCGCACCGGCTGCTGCCTGCCGTCGAGCACGACGGTCCCGGCCGGGAGGCGGCGGGTGCCCGCGGGGAGGCCGCCCGTGCTTCCGGAACGCGCGGGAGCCGCCCCGGTACGGGTCACCGTGGGCGCCGACGCGGGGGTGATCGAGACGACCGAGAGCATCGCGCCGGCCAGCATCGAGACGGCCACGCACGTCGCGATCAGGGGCAGGGCGGCGCCGTGACCGGTGAACGGGGCGAAGACCCGGCGGAGCCGCTGGCGCCGCCGGCACGCGCGCAGCTCCCTGTGGTACGCGAGCACGTCACGCTCGAGCTCCCTGGCATCATCCGGGATCTCGATGTTCACCGGGGGCAGGCCACCGTCATCCCGCCCTGGCTCTCCGCCGAAGCTCACGGGCACCCCTCACACGTGCCGGCCGCCGGGGCCACGACCCTTTCCAGTACGAGCCTAGACCGGGTCGCCGTCTGGCCGGCACGTTTGCCCGGGACGGAGCGCGGCGGCGGCGGGTGGCGCGGCACGAATACGGGCCTGGAAGGAGTATCGCGCCCTCCTCGGGTAGACTGGGTGATCTACCGCAAAGACCATGCCCGGGCCGCCGCAGGCGGTTCGGCGCCCGTTGATCCATGCCGGCGCCCGTCCGGCCGGTGACCGGACCGCCCGTGGCCGGCACGGCCCACGGCCGGCGCGGCTTCGTGCCGGTGCGGCTTGTCTGGCAGCGCTCATTGGCGTGCGCTCGAAATACGTGCGCTGACCTGCATATTCACCCTCAAGGGCGTTTTATCGGCGGTGCGGGACGTGGTAAGATGGCTTTCAGCGGAAGGGGTACTTGCCACATGTCTTTCAAGGTCGGCGATACCGTCGTTTATCCCCACCACGGGGCTGCTCGCATCGAGGCCGTCGAGACTCGCACGATTAAGGGCGAGGATAAGACTTATCTGGTCCTGAAGGTCGACAAGGGTGACCTGACCGTACGGGTGCCCGCGGATAACGCGGAACTCGTCGGTGTGCGGGATGTCGTAGGTCAGGAAGGGCTTGAGCGGGTGTTCGAGGTGCTCCGGGCGCCGCACACCGAGGAGCCCACGAACTGGTCGCGGCGGTACAAGGCGAACCTTGAGAAGCTCGCCTCGGGCGATGTGAACAAGGTCGCCGAGGTGGTCAGGGACCTTTGGCGGCGGGACAGGGAACGCGGCCTGTCCGCCGGCGAGAAGCGCATGCTTGCGAAGGCACGCCAGATTCTCGTGAGCGAGCTCGCGCTCGCCGAGAAGACCAACGAGGACAAGGCCGAAGCGCTTCTCGACGAGGTTCTCGCGCACTGAACCGGTTCCCTGCCGCAGCCGCTCGGGCTGTCATCTGGACGGCGCGCCTTCCACACGGGGCGCGCCGTCCGGCTTTCGGTAGGCTGCTGCGGTGGAAATCGTGCCGCGGGTGGGGCTGGGCGTCGACGTGCACCCATTCGAGGCGGGCCGCGTGCTGTATCTCGCGGGCCTGCGGTGGCCCGGTGAGACCGGGCTGGCGGGGCACTCCGACGGCGACGTCGCGGCGCACGCCGCGTGCGACGCACTGCTGTCCGCGGCGGGCCTCGGGGATCTCGGCGCCACCTTTGGCACGTCGCGGCCGGAATGGGCCGGCGCGGCGGGCGTGACCCTGCTGCGCGAGACCGCCCGCCTGGTCGCCGAGGCCGGCTTCCGCATCGGGAACGTCGCGGTGTACATCGTCGGCAACCGGCCCAAGCTCGCGCCGCGCCGGTCGGAGGCCGCGGGCGCCCTCGCCGAGGCGCTGTCCGGCGCGCCGGTCAGCCTCGCCGCGACAACCACGGACGGGCTCGGCCTGACCGGCCGCGGCGAAGGCATCGCCGCCATCGCCACCGCCCTGATCGTCCCGCTCGCCCCGGCCCGCTCCCCGGGCCGGTTTCATGATCGTGGGCCGGAGGGCCCTCCATAGGGGGCATTTTGGCCCACGATCATGGCAAAAGCGGCGCCGCTTAGTCTTCAGGCGGGGTTGGCGTGGAGCGGACGCGCCGGAAATGCGTGGCGAGCGGCGCTTCCGGCCTGGCCTGTCCGTCCTTGGGTGCTTCCGCGCTGGCGGGCGCTTCTTCTGGTGTGCCGGCAGCGGCGACTGTTTCCGGAGCTGTCGATGCTTTCGATGCGGCCTGCGCTTCAATGGCTGTCTCCGCGACGGCGGCGGCGTTCTCCTCCGTGCGCCGCGCTTCGGCGGGAGGCGTCTTTTCGGCGGGCTGCTGGGCGCGGGTATGGCGGAGCATCGTCAGCCAGAGGCTGAAGCCGAGCATGACCAGCGCCCACGGGAGCGCCGCGACCGTCCCGGCGGTCTGGCGGTGCGGCAGCGCGATGCCCATGGCGTGGATCGCGTCGGCGGTGCCGATGACCGCGACCAGCACGATGATCGACAGCCACGGGTACAAGCGGGCCCACGGGGTCGCGCCGCGCAGGGTCAGGGCCGCCGTGCACGCGACGACGAGCACCGCGTCGAATATCGCCGGGTAGAGCCTGGCCAGCGCCCTGGGGACGCCTGCCGCGACGGCGATCGCGTGCACGCCCGCGTAGGACAGCACGAACGTCGCGCCCGCGAGGGCGACCACGACGGCGATGACCGCGAGCTGCGTCAGCAGGCCGGGCCACCTGGAGCCTGATGCCGGGTTATGGGCGTTCATCGGGATTGTCGTTCCAGACAGGACGAAGAGATGGTGTGACGGTGTGCCGGAAAGGCGGGGACATTGCCGGCGAAGCACGTCTATCCCCGCGAAACGATGCAAGGCTACGCTATCCGTGCCCGGCGGTACGGCAAGACCGGCGGCTCGTGACGGCGTACCGGTACGCTGTTGTCGATGACGCTCCGCCTGCACGACACCGCCGCCAGGGCGGTTCGCGAGTTCCGGCCGCTCAGGCCGGGACGGGTGTCGCTGTACCTGTGCGGTGCCACGCTGCAGGGGCCGCCGCACATAGGTCACCTCCGGTCGGGGGTGTGCTTCGACATCCTCGTCCGGTGGCTCGAGGCATCCGGATACCAGGTGACCTACTGCCGGAACGTCACCGACGTCGACGACAAGATCCTGGCCAACGCGGCGGCCCTGGGAACGCCGTGGTGGGCACTTGCCGAACGCAACCAGCGCGCCTTCACCCGGGCCTACGACGCGCTCGGGTGCCGGCCGCCTGACGCCGAGCCCCGCGCGACCGGCCACATCCCGGAGATGATCGCTCTCATCGGCCGGCTGACCGGCACGGGACACGCCTACCCGGGCGGCGGCGACGTGTACTTCGACGTCCGCTCCTATCCCGGGTACGGCGCCCTGTCCGGCCAGCGGCTGCAGGACATGCGGGCCGCCGACGACGCCGGGGACGCCGGCGACGGCGCGGCGGCCGCCAAGCGCGATCCCCGCGACTTCACGCTGTGGAAGGGCGCGAAGCCCGGCGAGCCGTACTGGGATACGCCCTGGGGGCCCGGGCGCCCCGGCTGGCACCTGGAGTGCTCGGCCATGTCCACCAAGTATCTCGGGCCCGCGTTCGACATCCACGGCGGCGGCCTGGACCTGGTGTTCCCGCACCACGAGAACGAGATCGCGCAGTCGGTGTCCGCCGGGGACCCGTTCGCCCGCTACTGGCTGCACAACGGCCTGGTGGACATGTCCGGCCAGAAGATGAGCAAGTCGCTGGGCAACTTCCTGCTGGTCACGGAGGTGCTGACCCAGGTCAGGCCGCAGGAACTGCGGTATTACCTCGGGCAGGCGCACTACCGTTCGGCCCTCGAGTACTCCGAGGACGCGCTGGACGAGGCCGTCTCCGCCTATCAGCGGATAGAACGCTTTGTCACCCGCGCCCGGGAGATCGCCGGCGAACCGCCCGCCGGGCCCGGCGAGCCCGGTACGGCGGGCGCGGAGCAGCCCGCGGTGCCCGCGAACATCCCGGCCTCGTTCGCCGCCGCCCTCGACGACGACCTCTCCGTGCCCGCCGCCCTCGCCGCGCTGCACGCCACCGTCCGGGACGGCAACCAGGCGATCGCCAGCGGGAACCGGCTCGAGACCGCCGAGAGCCTGGCGCAGGCACGCGCCATGCTCGCCGTGCTCGGCCTCGACCCGCTGGACGGCCACTGGGCTCGCGAAGAGCGTGGCGGCCGCCTGCAGGGAGTGGTCGGCACGCTCGTCGGGCTGGCGCTGCAGCAGCGCGAGGCGGCGCGCACCCGCAGGGACTACGCCGCCGCCGACTCGATCAGGAGCAGCCTCGAGCGCGTCGGCGTCGTGGTCGAGGACACACCGGAGGGCCCCCGATGGGAGCTGAAACCATGACGAAGCCGGGAGGCAGGGACGGCCGGCCGGGACCCGGCGGGCGCACCAAGTCCGGCAAGCCGCGGCCTGGAACCGGCGGGCACGGCAAGCGGCGCCTGGAGGGCAAGGGCCCGACGCCGCCCGCCGTGATGCGGCCGGGTCACCCGGCGCAGCGGGCGGCCGCCGCCCGTGCCGCGAGCACGCGGCGTGGCAGGGATGCCACCTCTCGTTCGGTCACATCACCGGCGGAAACCACAGCGGCCGCGCGGCCCGGCGCGGACGGCGCGGAATGGGTCGCCGGCCGCAACCCGGTCGTGGAGTCGCTCCGGGCGGAGGTTCCCGCGGTCGCGCTGTACGTGGCCGGGCGGGCACAGCAGGACGAGCGGGTCAGCGAGGCGGTCCGGCTCGCCGCCGGCGCGGGCATCGCGGTGCTCGAGGCGGGCGCCGCGGAACTGGACCGGCTCACAGCGGGCGCGGTGCATCAGGGGGTTGCCCTCCGTGTCCGCCCGTACCAGTACGCTCACCCCGATGATCTTCCCGAACGAGCGGTGGCATCACCCCCGCTCATCGTGGCGCTCGACGGGGTGACCGACCCGCGCAACCTCGGCGCCGCGGTGCGTTCCGCCGCCGCCTTCGGGGCGCAGGGCGTGGTGGTGCCGTCGCGGCGCAGCGCAGGCGTCACGGCCGGCGCGTGGAAGGCGTCGGCGGGGGCGCTCGCCCGGCTGCCGGTGGCGCGCGCCGGGAACCTGGTGCGGGCGCTGCAGGCGTACCAGCAGCGCGGGCTGTTCGTCGCCGGCCTGGACGCGGGCGCGGAAACCGACGTCCGCGAGATGCCGGTCGCCGATGCCCCGCTGGTGCTGGTCGTCGGGTCCGAGGGGCGCGGTCTGTCCAGAATCGTCGCCTCCGCGTGCGACGTGCTCGTCCGGATCCCGATGTCCGGCCCGGCCGAGTCACTCAACGCCGGCGTCGCCGCGTCGATCGCGCTGTACGAAGTGGCCACCGCGCGATCTCGGCTACGATTACGCTGCCCGGCCGGTGTAGCTCAGCAGGCAGAGCAGCCGTCTTGTAAACGGCAGGCCAGCGGTTCGAATCCGCTCACCGGCTCCCAGTCTCTGATCACCACCTTGACCTCCGCGGACCTGCCGCGTAAGGATGGTCTGGCCAGGGCCTTTAGCCTGATAGCCGCTGCATCCGGCTTGCAAATCGGCGCGCCTTCCCCTGTCGTTCCGGGCCGGTCGGCCAGCAGACCGAAGGACCTGAACCATCGACACAGGAGGGGGTCAAGATGCCAGGTCTAGTTCGCATGAGCTTCGATTCACCCGAAGAGACCCGGCCGTTCGAGGGCGGCACGGGCCAGCTCCAGCTGGTGAACATGAAAGAAGGGGGCGTCGGCCGCGCCACGTTTCTGCCTGGCTGGAGGTGGTCGCAGCACGTGAAGCCGATCGCCCAGACCGAGAGCTGTCAGGCTGCCCACATGGGCTACTTCATTTCCGGCCGGATGAAGGTCGTCATGGACGATGGGGAAGAGGTGGAGTACGGCCCCGGAGATTTCGCCATCATGGCACCCGGCCACGACGCGTGGGTCGTCGGCAACGAGCCCTGTGTCGTGATCGACTGGCAGGGCTTCACTGACTACGCCAAGCGGTAAGCGCTGGGCGGGGCCATCCTCAGCCCCGGAGCCGTCGTCCGCGGCCGCGCACGACGGCTGGCGCCCCCGCGCCCTGGTCCTCATCACACGAGCGGGTTAGACTCCCCGAAGGCCGGGCCTGAGCACGCCAGGCTCCGCGACGGGCAGAATGTGGGCCACATGATCATCTCGCTGCTATTGCTCGCGCCGTACATGATCCACAGGCACAACCAGGGACGCCACGCCGGCAAACCGCGCAAGGTGTGCTGGAAGTGCTTCAAGGCGCAACGAGCCAGCAAAGCTGCCGTCGGCTAGACCGGCACATGATGCCCGCGGCGGCTACTGCCGGGGGGTCGGCCGAGACGTTCACCGGGCTTATGGATCACGTTGCCCAGGGTTTCGAGGCACTGGGCGCCGCGATCCTGATAGTCGGCGTGATCTGGTCGTTCGTGCTCGCGGTGGTGGCCGTGCGGCGATCCGGCTGGTCGGCAAAGGCTTACCTGGTACTGCGCCAGGCATTTGGCGGGACCCTGCTGCTAGGCCTGGAAGTCCTGGTCGCCGCCGATCTGGTTCGCACCGTCGCGGTCGCGCCCACCCTCGATAATGTCCTCGTACTCGGGCTGATCGTGGTGATCAGGACGTTCCTGAGCTTCTCGCTGGAAACCGAGATCAAGGGCGTCGCGCCTTGGCGGCGGGCCTTGATGGATGGCGCGGGGACGATCCGCCGGGCCTCGGCCAGCGCGCTGGAGTCCGAGCCGCCGCCCTGATACCGATTTATCCCCGGCTGGTTGATTTCACTGCGGGGATGCTGGCCGGGCCGGCCCGAGGACATGTGCGATCAGCGCCCGTATTCGGGTAAAGAGGGCATCGGTTGCTTTGGCTGAGAGACGCTGCCCGGCAGCGAGCCCGGCCACAGGCGCTCCTCGGCGGCTGCCGAACAGAGACCGGATCACGTCGGCGCTCTGTGCGCGAACACCGCGAGTAAAGTCTGCGGGTCCAAGCCCTGCGGCGAACGCGATCTCGAGGCATCGCCATATGTCTGCTATGTCAGTGTCCTTGGACCGGACCGTGGTTGCGAGGCTCTTCAGCGCCAGAGCGCTCACCTCGTCGGGGAACGGCAGTTCGCACTGCAGGATCTCGCCGTTGAGGCGGTGCATTTCCAGCGTGATGGTGACTGGCGGGCGGTCTAGTGCAAGCTGCAATCCCGGAACCTCTGTGGTAAAGAGATCCTCTCCGACCTGGATGTTCTCACGCGCCCGGCTTGTGTACGCCGGGACGAGGACATCGATGAATGCCTCGGGGCGTGGGGAATCCTCTTTGCCTTTCATCTTGACCGGGAGTAACTAGATAGGTCCCGTTGCGGCTTGGGCTTGGGGTGGTTTGGTGCTGTCCGGCCTTGTTCAGTGCCATACTGAATATATGGCTGTTGCACCGGACGAATACGTGACCGTCTTGGCGTACCGCAACCTGGCCAAGAGCAAGCGCCCGGTCGACGCGCTAACGGCTTGACTGCGTGACCGGGGCGTGGACTACTGGCCTGGCTTCAGCGATCATGACATCCGGATCAGCCTGTGCCGGGTGCGGCTGCCCGGCGGATCCGCCGGATGCTTTGTGCATGTCTTTGCAGGGGCAGAGGCCCTGCGACGGCTGGGGCTGCACCCAGGCCAGCCGACCGCGCAACTCCGCGAACCGTATGGAATGAATGCAGGCAAGAGCCGCGTAACTGGCTAGACAGGCGGGCCGCGATTCTGGCCCGGGGCGGGCGCTTTGGTGCCGGGCTGGTCTAGCCGGTTTCGGGGATCCAGGGCCGGCCCTGGAAGGCGCCGATGAGGGCTTCGAGTGTGCCGGTGCCGTGGCGGGCGGCAGTCGCGAGGTAGGACCGGATCGCGCAGAATTCTTCCGCGCCAGCCATGGAGCGCATGCAGCCGGAGATCTTGATCCGGAGCTTGCTCATGCGTATTGCCTGCTCAGCGGCGTTGTTCGTAAACGGGACGCGCAGGTCGCGGGCGAACCGCAGGTAGTCATCCTCCCGAGCCTGCATCCGGGTGGCGAGGGCGTGCCGTTTCTCCTGGAGCTTGCCGTGGCGGCCTGCGTTGAGGGCGATCCCGGCCGCGGCGGCCTTGCGGTACCAGTCCTCGTGCTCTGCCAGGACTTTCGTGTCGATGGCGTCCTTCCCGTCCTGACGGGCGGCTTCGGCGGCCTTGCCGAGGGCGAGCAGCGCGTCGATGGCCTGCTGCGCCCACGCCTTGTCCAGGTCCGTGCCGGTGTCAGTGACCGCGACGAGCTCACGCAGGACATGGGCGCCGCACAGGACGTGGCCTGCGACGTTGCCGAAGGTGTCGTAGGGCTTCCACGCGTCGTGGACGGCGATGCCGGCGAAGAACGGCAGCACTCCGGCCGCCGTCATCCCGTCCTTCCCGCGCTTGGCGTGCACGGTGACCAGGACGAACTTCCCCCACGACGCCGAGTGCACCCAGGCGAGCTTCCCGGCGGTGCGGAACCCGGTCTCGTCAAAGTGCACGACCTCGCAGCTGATCAGGTACTTCGTGATGGCTTTCAGGGCGGGCGCGACCAGCCCCGCGGTCTTCCGCGCCGCGGCGGCCAGCGCGCCGGGCGACGGGGCGCACCCGAACAGCTCCGAAAGGGCCTGGCAGGCACGGTCCCGGGACAGGAACTGGCCGTGCCACAGGTAGATCCCGGTGCCCATCAGCCGCGGCCCGTACTGCACCGGAGCGGTCACCCCGTCCGGGGCCTGCGCCTTCGTCTCGCACCCGCAGCCGCACAGCAGCGTGAGCATCTGGTGCTCGGTCGTCTTCGCCTTCACCGGCGGGATGTCGATGACCTGGCGGCGCTCGACCGCGGTCACCGCCGCCCGCTTCAGGGACTTCCCGCAGCAGCCGCACCGCGCCGGCCGATGCCGTACCGTCTTGTCCGGATGCTCGCTGAGCTGCATCGTCGCCCCCGGCTGCCCCTTCGGCCTGCCCGGCTTCCGCCCGGACTTCCCGCGCAGCGACTTCGGCGCCGGCTTCGCCAGCCCGTCCGACGACGGCGGCTTCGAAGAGTTCCGCGAGTTCGCGGCGGCCCGGGCAGCCAGGTCCGCGACCTGCGACTGCACCCCGGCCAACTGCTCCCGCAGCACCGCGATCACCGCGTCCTGCTCCGCGATCCGCGCGTCCCGCTCCGCCAGCAACTCCCGCAGCCGCGCATTCGCAGCGCGAACCCCCGCGGCATCATCGGGAACAGCGGGGATCTCCGGCACGAGCCGCACTACACCACGACTCCGCCCCGCCCGCAAATAAGCGGCCATCGAATCGGACGCAGCCAGTGCGAACACACTGATAGCGACAGGTGCAGGCCGGAGCAACCTATCTAGTTACCCACCGTGAACCGCGCAACCGGAATCCCGTCGCCATTCAGCAGCAGCCAGACTTTCCGTGCACCGAGAACCTTACGGCCCCTCCGGCTCGCCCACACCTCCATTATCTTAACCTTCAGAACAGAATCACGGATTTCCCGTGCCGACGGCTCCGCCTGACGCTTCTTCGAATAGTAATACGAAGAAACAGGAAATTCCAAAACCGCGCAGACCGGTTCAACGCCGAACCGGCCACGATACTCATCAACGAACTCGATTAGCGCGGAAGCCTGGGGTCGGTGAAAGTCGGCCCGGGGCGCGGTACCGGAATTCCTCCCGGCCCGTTTCCCCGGGCCGCTTCCCGAACCCGGCATGCCCATTTCTGAGCACCGGGCTCTCCGCAAGCCCCGCTGAACGCGATGGTGTCCTTATCCGGTGA
>JAFAZE010000059.1 GCA_019239975.1 Streptosporangiaceae bacterium | reverse complement strand
CGCGTACCGACGAGTAGCTGTCCCGATATGCCCCGATTCGTCCCCACGGAACACGTACAAAGCCGGGATCTAGACGATCATGGAGCGGGGATCGCGCCGCCGGCCCGTGCCTGTCTCCGGGGCGCCGCGGCGCCCCGGAGACAGGGGCGATCAGCCGGCCAGCGCGGCGGCCTCGCCGAGGAGGCGGTAGCCGGCCGCGATGAGTTCGCGGGCCTCGCGTTGGTCGAGCCGGTGGCCGTGCAGCGTCGCGCCGAGCAGCAGGCTGCTCATCCGCGCGGCGAGCCGGTCCCGCGCGCCGCCGAGCCGCCGCAGCGCGTTCTCGATGCGCGTGTAGGTCGCGTCGCCGGGGGAGTCGCTGGCCAGCGCCCGGGTGGACGCCTTCAGCGTGTCCAGCCCGAACGCGCCGACCGGGGCGTTGATCTGGCTGTACACGTCGCCGAGCGGCCGCAGCGCGCCGCGGGCGCCGGCGTCCTGGTCGACGATCCGGTCGCCGTGGCCGAGCACCTCGACCAGGACCCGGCCCTGCGGCGCGTAGTCCAGGCGCAGGCCGAGCAGCGCCGCCAACGTCGGCACGATGTCGGTGTGGTCGGACCAGGTGGTGTCGTCGACGCCCCGGTGAACGACGCCGGGGCCGGCCAGGCCGAGCCAGGTCGTGTTGATCTCGGGTGCCACGTCACCGTGGTTCCACGCGTCACCGCCGGACGGCTCGCACACGGTGACGCCCTTGCCGCAGATCGTCTGGTCCGCGTTCAGCCAGAAGTCGGTGTTGCCGAACAGCGCCACCGTCGCCGTGCGTTTCGGGTCGCCGGTGATCATGTGCAGCAGCCTCATCTCCACCGGGTCGGCCATGTACCTGGTGACCTTCACCGTCTTCCCGGCGGCCAGGTCCCTGGCGGTGAGGGTCGCCGCGGCCCGCTCGAGCCTCCGCACCGGCGCATTCGTCCGCACCGGCTGGCCGCGGGAGTAGATGACCGGCGCGGAGTCCGCCTCCACGTCGAACGGCGTGGTGACTCCCCTGGCGGCGAACATGGCGGGCAGGTACCCGTCGACCTCGCCGACCCGCTTGTATCGGCAGGTAATCGTGACGCCGTTGCAGTTCGACGGCGAGGGCGCGCTGCCCACGAAGTGGTCGCCCTCGTCGGCGGTGACCACGAACAGCGTGTTCTGCTTGGTGATGCCGTGCGCGGCGAGGTCCGCGAAGAACCTTCCGAACTCGGCGTTCTCGGCCCTGAGCTGTGCCTCGTAGACCGGGTCGCCCGGGCCGAGGCCGCCGCCCTGCGTTCGCGAGTCGTGCAGGTCGGTCAGGTACGTGAACGTGACCGGGACGCCGTGCGTCTGCATGTCGAGGGTGTAGGCGAGCGCGTTGGCGCCGGTCATGCCGTCGTATCCGGGGAACCCGATGTTGCCGTTCGAGTCCTTGATCACCCGGCCGTCCAGGTTGCGCACCGGACCGGACGGGCTGAGCAGCGGATCGATGTACCTGGCGCCGAACAGCGCGCGGTACCCGTGATAGCCGCCCGGCTCGTCCGGCAGCAGGTCGGCCACCCAGTGGTGGGCGGCGCAGACCGCCGAGCCCTTCGCGCAGTGCACCGACAGGCCCTCGTAGTCGGCGACCGCCTTGGCCTGCGCGGTGGGGTTGTGGTTCTCGGCTTCCCTGGCGTCGGGTGAGTTCGGGCCGAACACCAGCGGCACGTCCGGCGTGGTGTTCTCCAGCTCCGTGTCGGCCGCCGCCACCGAGCCGAAGTCGCACCCCACCCGGGTGTAGGACACCCACGGCGCGGGCGGCGTCTTGCCGCTCTGCCCGACGAGGGTGGTGGTGTGGTCGCCGGCCGGAGCCCCGGACGACGTGCTGTAGTCGACGATCGGGTCCTGCCAGTAGGCGAAGGACCCGGCGGTGTCGGTGCCGCCGGAGGGCGTGTAGTAGTTGTACTCGTTGGCGACCGGCATTCCGTGCCTGTCGCCGTACAGGCCGCTCTCCGACGTGACGATGTCGTCGGCGGTGTGCGCGATCAGCGGGGTGTGCTCGTGTGAGATCAGCGTGCCGTTCCCGGTGATGAAGCGCAGCAGGTTAGGCATCTGCTCGAGGTCGCTCGGGACGTGGGGGTTGTCCCGGCTGAAGTGCGTGTTGTCAAACTGCAGGTAGATGACGTGCTTGACGTTCCGGTCCGCGCCGAGCGCACATGCCCGGCCGTTCCCCGCGCTCGCGGCGCGCGGCCCGGCGCCCGCCGCACGGGCTGCCGTCGCGGCGGCGGGTGCCGCCAGCAGTCCGAGGGCGAGCGCGCCGCCGGCGACCGCGGCGAGCGGTTTCGTGGCGCCCATCTGATGTCTCCCCACCACTCGGCAGCCGCCGCCGGCCGTAAGAGCCTGTCCAGACAGCCTCCCGGTGCACCGGCCCCGCGGCTGCGACCCGGCCACTAACGGACGAGAGCCAAGCCTGGCCAGGCAAACAGAAGGTGAACAGGGCATGGAATCGAGGTAAACGTCCCGGTGCGAATCTCAGGGTCCCACGGGATTTGGTGCACTTACCCCCGGAACGCGACGGTTTGTGACCCCCGGAACGCGGCCGGTCGCGCACCCGACCCCGCCGCAACGGCCTGCCGCCCCGGTCGCATAGCCGGTGCATAGCCCGCGCATACGCTCGCGCGCCGGCTGCGACGCAGCGCGGTGAAGCGCGTACGCCACGTGGCGCTGCGCTGCGTGGCAGTATGTTTCCGCGATGTAAATTGACGATATTCACGCCGGGACTCCGGCCGGAATCCGGTCAGAGCGGCATCAAAACGGCATGAGCAGTATATCAGGTGCGCTTTGACGGCGGCGCGGCCGACCCGGAACAGGAGGAGAGCCGCCAGCGCGACCGGACCGGCGACTGGCGGCATCGTGGCTGGTCGCGGGGCGTTCACAGGCTCTTGCCGAACCCTTTCGCACCCCTAACGGACCCATGCCAGAACGACACTCATTTGTTAGCATAAGGATATTCGATGATGCAAATTGTTTTCCTGTCAGGGCCTAAGATGCGCAAAGCACGGCGGCCTCCGGCGGCACCGCGCTGTTCCCCGACGTACATGTCAGGTGACGCGTGCGTCATTGTTTGCATTTATTTCTGGACTGTGCCCAAATAGACCTCGTGGCCGGCGCAGGATTCGGGGGCCGCGGCTCGCCGGGAGCCAGCGGCGTGCGCGAGCCTGCCCTCGATCCCGTGCCCGGCGCGCCCGGGGAACCCGTGCCCGCCGCGCCTGGGGAAGGGGAAGCGGTAGCGGAACCCGCCGGCGCGGAACCCGCCGGCGCAAGCGTCGCGGCGGAGGTCTCCCTCGCGGTGGCGGCGAAGGCGTCCGGGGAGAACTTCCCGGTGGCGCTTCGCGCCCTGCCGCGCAGGTACCGCCGGCACCTGACCGCGCTGTACGGCTTCGCGCGGCTGGCCGACGACATCGGCGACGAGCCGCTGCCCGGCGTCGCGCCCGGCGACACGCCGGCCCGGCTGCGCGTCCTCGACGCGCTGCGGGCCGACCTCGCCCGCGCCTACGCGCCGGCGGGCGAGCCGCCCGCGGGCCAGGAACCGGCCGCGGGCCAGGAACCGGCCGCGAGCGAACCGCGCCTGCCGGCCATCCGCGCGCTGGCCGCCACCGCGCGCGAGTGCGGCATCCCGCGGCAGCCCTTCGACGACCTCATCCAGGCCAACCGCCAGGACCAGCAGGTCAAGCGGTACCGGACGATCGAGGAGCTCATAAGGTACTGCGAGCTGTCCGCGAACCCGGTCGGGCTGGCCGTCCTGCATATCTTCGGCGTCGCCACCACCGAACGCGTGCGGCTCTCCGATAACATCTGCACTGCCCTTCAGCTTGTCGAGCACTGGCAGGACGTGGCGGAGGACCTGGCGAACGGCCGGATCTACCTGCCGCTGGAGGACATGGAGCGGTTCGGCTGCGGCGAGGCCGACCTCGCGCGGGCCGCGGCGGGCGAGAACGTGAAGGAACTGATCGCCTTCGAGGCCGGCCGGGCCGCCCGGATGCTGGACGAGGGAGCGGCGCTGACCGGCACGCTGCGCGGCGCGGCCCGGCTCGCGGTCGCCGGCTACGTCGCGGGCGGTCGCGCGGCGCTGGCCGCAATCGCGCGAAGCGGGTACGACGTGCTCCGCCAGACGCCCAAACCGGGCAAGGCCAGGACGCTGGCCGAACTCATCCGCTGTTACGTCACGGGGAGGTGAGCGTGGACACGGCGCAGGCATACCGCGAGTGCGAGCGGATCACCTGGTCGCAGGCGCGGAACTTCGCGTACGGCATCAGGCTGCTGCCGCCCGCCAAGCGGCACGCGCTCGCCGCCGTCTACGCGTTCGCGCGGCGGATCGACGACATCGGCGACGGCGCGCTGCCGGCCGAGCAGAAGATCCGCGACCTCGAGAAGGCCCGCGAGGCCGTGGGATGCCTTTCGGGCGCGACCGCGGACACCACGAGCATCGACAACGCCGACCCGGTGCTGACCGCGCTGACCGACGTGGCGAAGCGGTTCGCGGTGCCGATGGCCGCGTTCGGCGAGCTGATCGACGGCTGCATCGCCGACGTGCGCGGCACGGCCTACGAGACGCTCGACGACCTGCTGTACTACTGCCAGTGCGTGGCGGGCTCGGTCGGCCGCCTGTCGCTGGGGATCTTCCGGGGGGACCGGGGGGTCGCCCCCCCGGGCTGGCAGAGCGGCGCGACTGATCCGGAGATCCAGGAGAAGCTGGCCAACGAGCTCGGCCTCGCGCTGCAGCTCACGAACATCCTGCGGGACGTCCGCGAGGACTACCAGCGAGGCCGGGTCTACCTGCCGGCCGAGGACCTGGCCACGTTCGGCTGCGAGCTCGATCCGGCCGCGGGCGGCGAGCCGTTTCCCGGCCCGGCCCAGCGGGCGCGGTTCGCGGCCCTGGTGGAGTTCGAGGCCGAACGCGCCCGTGAGCGGTACGCGACGGGGATGCGGCTGCTGCCGACCCTGGACCGGCGCAGCGCGGCGTGTACCGGGGCGATGGCGGGCATCTACCGCCGCCTGCTCGAGCGCATCGCCGGGCGGCCGTCCGCCGTGCTGGAGGGCAGGGTGTCGCTGTCGGCCGCGGAGAAGGCGCTGGTCGCCGCCCACGCACTGGCCGGGATGCGGCATCGCCCGCGCCGCCCACGCCAACCGCGAGATGGGGGTGACGCGTGAGGGTCGTGGTGATCGGCGGCGGCCTGGCCGGGATCACCGCCGCTATAGCGCTGGCCGAGTCGGGTAACGATGTCACCCTGCTGGAGGCGAGGCCCCGCCTGGGCGGCGCCACCACCTCGTTCAGCCGCGACGGCCTGGTGGTGGACACCGGCCAGCACGTCTTCCTGCGCTGCTGCACCGCCTACCGCGGGCTGCTGGACAAGCTCGGCATGACCGCCCATGCGCCGCTGCAGCCCCGGTTCGATGTCACCGTCCTCACCCCGCAGGGCGCCCCCGCGCAAGGCCCCGCCGTCAAAACCGGGCGGAGCGCGCGGCTGCGGCGGGCGCGCCTGCCGGGGCCCCTGCATATGCTGCCGGCCCTCGCCCGCTACCCTCTCCTGAGTTTTTCCGAACGAGCGCTGGTATCCCGTGCGGCGCTCGCGTTTCGCCGTGTCGACCCGGCGGACCCGGCCACCGACGAGATCCGGCTCGGCGACTGGCTCGCCGCCCGCGGCCAGGACGAGCGGGCGCGCCGCGCGCTCTGGGACCTGTTCACCGTGTCGTCGCTGAACATCCCCGGCGATGACGCCTCGCTCGCCCTCGCCGCGACGGTGGTGCGCACCGCGCTGCTGGGCGCGGCCGGCGCCGCGGACATCGGGGTGCCCGCGCTGCCGCTCGGCGAGCTGCACGGCGAGGCCGCGCTGCGGCTGCTCGGCCGCCTCGGCGCCGGCGTCCGGCTGGGTGCGAAGGCCGCCGCGATCGAAGCTGCGCCGGCCGAAAGCGTGACCTCCGGCGAGCCGCGGTTCCGGGTCCGCCTCGCCCGGCCGGACAAGGGCGGCGCGGAGGACGGCGGTACGGGCGCTGACGACGCCCCCGGCGCCGATGCTCGCGGCGGCGCCAGGGACGGCGCCGACGACGGCGTGCCCGCGTCCGGCGGCGTCATCGACGCGGACGGCGTGGTGCTCGCGGTGCCGCACGACGCGGCGGCGCGGCTCGTCCCGCCCGGCGCGGTGCCCGGCGCCGGGCCGGGCACCGCCGGCTGGGCGGAGCTGGGCGCGGCGCCGATCGTCAACGTGCACGTCATCTACGACAGGAAGGTGACGGCGCTGCCGTTCGCGGCCGCCGTCGACTCGCCCGTCCAGTGGGTGTTCGACCGCACTCTCATCTCCGGCATGGAGGTGAGCGCCGATCGCGGGCAGTACCTTGCGATCTCGCTGTCGGCGGCGGCTCCGTACGTGGACGTGCCCGCGGCGGTGATCCGTGAGGAGTTCGTGCCCGCGCTGGCGGATCTGTTCCCGGCCGCGCGCGACGCCCGCGTCACGGAGTTCTTCGTCACCAGGGAACGCCGGGCGACGTTCCGCCAGGTGCCGGGCAGCGGGCGGCTGCGGCCGCCCGCGCGTACCGCGCTGCCGGGCCTTGTGCTGGCCGGCGCGTGGACCGGCACCGGCTGGCCGGACACCATGGAGGGCGCCGTGCGCAGCGGCCTGAACGCCGCGATCGCACTGCGCGACAGCGCCGGGCCGGCGGGGCGCGGCGGGGCACGGGCCCCGGTGGCGGCCGGCACCGGAATTAATCCGTGCCCGCCGGAAATTGTCAACGGAAGTGACCCAGCACGGCCCGCGGGGCCGGTGCAGCAATTGCGCAACCCAGAAAACCCAGAATCTGACGTCAACTCTTCTGCCTCTGCAAGGGAGGTGCGCTCGTGACCGTCGTGATGCCAGCGGGTGTCGCCGTAGCGCGTGACCTGGTCGGACCCGCGATGGAGGCCGCGATAGCGCGGCTGAGCCCCGACGTCCGCACGGTCGCGGCCTACCACCTCGGGATGTCGGACGCGGACGGCAACCCAAGGCGCGAGGGCAGCGGCAAGGCGCTGCGTCCCGCGCTGGCGCTGTTGTCCGCCCGCGCGGCCGGCGCGCCGCCCGAACGGGGGGTCACCGCGGCCGTGGCCGTCGAGCTCGTGCACAACTTCTCGCTGCTGCACGACGACATCATGGACGGTGACACCGAGCGCAGGCACCGGCCGACGGCGTGGACGGTGTTCGGCGTCGGCGCCGCGATCCTGGCCGGGGACGCGCTGCTCGCGCTCGCCAGCGACCTGCTGCTCGAGTCGCAGGGCGAGCCGTGGGCCGCGCGCTGCCTCTCGGCGGCGGTGCAGCGGCTGATCGCCGGGCAGGGCGCCGACCTCGCGTTCGAGAAGCGCGGCGACGTGACGCTCGCCGAATGCCTGGACATGGCCGGCGACAAGACCGCCGCGCTGATGGCCTGCGCCTGCACGATCGGCGCGGTGCACGTCGGCGCGCCGCCGGAGCTCGCGATGGGCCTCGCTGGGTTCGGCGGGCACGTGGGCCTGGCGTTCCAGCTCACCGACGACCTGCTGGGCATCTGGGGCGCGCCGGACGTGACCGGCAAGCCGGTCCGCGCCGACCTGCGCGCCCGCAAGAAGTCGCTGCCGGTCGTGGCGGCGCTCGGCAGCGGCACCGCGGCGGGCGATGAGCTCGCGGCGCTGCTCGCGCGGCCCGAGCCGCTGGACGAGGACCACCTGCTGCACGCCGCGGACCTGGTGGTGGCCGCGGGCGGCAGGCAGTGGGCGGAGAACGAGGCGGACAAGCAGCTCGCCGCGGCGAACCAGTGCCTGGCCGACGTGTCGCTGCCCGCGGACGTCCACGGCGAGTTCACCGCGATCGCCGAGTTCATCACGGCGCGGCAGTGGTAGGGCCGCCGGAGGCGTCGGGGGAAGACGGATGACGGTAACCGAGGATCGCGCGCTGCGGGCCGAGGCGGCCACCGCACTAGAGCGTGCCCGCGACCACCTGCTGAGCCTGCAGAACGCCGGCGGCTGGTGGCAGGGCGAGCTCGAGACCAACGTGACCATGGACGCCGAAGACCTGCTGCTGCGCCATTTCCTCGGCGCGCTCACGCCCGAGCTGGCGGCGGCGTCGGCGAACTGGATCCGTTCCCAGCAGCGCCGCGACGGCACCTGGGCCAACTTCTACGGCGGTCCCGGTGACCTGTCCACGACGGTCGAGGCGTACGTGGCGCTGCGGCTGGCCGGCGACGAGCCGGACGCGCCGCACATGCGGCAGGCGGCCACCTGGATCACCGAGCGCGGCGGCGTGGCGGCGACCCGGGTGTTCACCCGGCTCTGGCTGGCGCTGTGCGGCCGGTGGTCCTGGGACGACCTGCCGGTGATCCCGCCGGAGCTGATCTACCTGCCGTCCTGGTTCCCGCTGAACATCTACGACTGGGGCTGCTGGGCCCGGCAGACGATCGTCGCCCTCGCGGTCGTGCAGTCGTTCCGCCCCTCCCGCCCGCTGCCCTTCACGATCGGCGAGCTCGTCGTTGATGGAGCCAGTCCCGCGCCAAAGCGGGCGCGGGACCCGTGGGCCGCGGTCTTCGGCGCCCTGGACAAGGCCCTGCACCGGTTCTCGCACCGCATACCGGCCAGGGCGCGGCGGGCGGCGCTGCGCCGGTGCGCGGAGTGGATCATCGCGCGGCAGGAGGCGGACGGCTGCTGGGGCGGCATCCAGCCGCCCTGGGTGTACTCGCTGATGGCGCTGAACCTGCTCGGCTACGGGCTGGACCACCCGGTGCTGCGGCGCGGCCTGCGGGGCCTGGACCGGTTCACGATCACCGAGCCGACGCCGGACGGCCCGTCCCGGCGGCTGGAGGCGTGCCAGTCCCCGGTCTGGGACACCGTGCTGATCATGACCGCGCTCGCCGACGCGGGCCTGCCGCCCGACCACCCGGCGCTGACCAGCAGCGCCGGGTGGATCGCCGGCGAGGAGATCCGCGGCCCCGGCGACTGGCAGGTCCGCAGGCCGAACGTCGAGCCGGGCGGCTGGGCGTTCGAGTTCGACAACGACAACTACCCGGACACCGACGACACCGCCGAGGTGATCCTCGCGCTGCGCAGGGTGGCCGGCTTCGCCGGGCACCCGTCGATCGCCCGCGGGCTGCGCTGGCTGGAGGGCATGCAGTCCAAGGATGGCGGCTGGGGCGCGTTCGACGCCGACAACACCCGGACTCTGGTGAACAAGCTGCCGTTCTGCGACTTCGGCGCGGTGATCGACCCGCCGTCGGCGGATGTGACGGCGCATATCGTGGAGGCCTTCGCCGCGGAGGGGCTGGCCGCCTCCGCCGCCTGCCGGCGCGGGGTCGTCTGGCTGCTGCGCGCACAGGAGCCTGACGGCTCGTGGTTCGGCCGCTGGGGCGCGAACTACGTCTACGGCACCGGCGCCGTGGTCCCCGCGCTGATCGCGGCCGGGGTGCCGCCGTCCAAGCCGGTCATCCGGCGGGCGGTCGCCTGGCTGGAGGCGCACCAGAACCCCGACGGCGGCTGGGGCGAGGACCTGCGGTCCTACGACGACCCGGCCCTGGCCGGCCAGGGCACCTCCACCGCGTCGCAGACCGCGTGGGCTCTGCTGGCTTTGCTCGCCGCCGGCGAGCGGGATGGGGCGGCGGTCTCCAGGGGGATCAGCTGGCTGGTCCGTACCCAGGAGCCACGAGGCTCCTGGAGAGAACCCCAGTACACGGGCACCGGGTTCCCCGGTGACTTCTACATCAACTACCACCTGTACCGGCTGGCCTTCCCGGTCAGCGCGCTTGGGCGGTACCTGCGGGGGGCTACGACAGAGGCCGGGAGTAGCACATGACCGTTCCGAGACCCCGTGCCACTCAGGCACCTGGTGACGGCCGGGCACCGGGCGACGCTGGGGATGGCCTGCTGGTCTGCGCCCCGCTGTGGGTCGAGGCCCGCGCCGTGCGGCGCGGGCTGCGTGATCCCGGCGCGGCCGTGACCCGGACCGGCTACGGCCCCGCCCGGGCGGAGCGCGCGGCCGCCGAGGTGAGCCAGCGCTCGTTCGGCACACTGATGATCATGGGCGTCGGCGGGGGGCTGACCCCGGACCTCAGCCCGGGAGACCTGGTCGTCGGCACCGAAGTCAGCGACGGTACGCGCATCGTGACCCTGCCGTCCGCGCCGCTGCTGGCCGGCGAGCTGCGGCGGGCGGGGCTGCGGGCACGCGCCGGGAAGCTCGCCACCATGCCGCATCTGGTGACGGAGAAGGAACGGGCGCGGCTCGCCGCCGAGCGCACGCTGGCCGTCGACATGGAGTCGGCGCCGCTCGCGGGCGCCGCCGGCGGCCGGCCCGCCGCCGTGATCCGCGCGGTGTCCGACAACCGCGGCGTGCTGCGGCCGGGGACCGTGACCGGCGGGCTCGCCGCGCTTCGGTCGCTGCGCGCGGCCGCGCCCGTCGCCGAGCGGTGGGCCGCGGCCTGCGGGCCGCGCACCGTGCTGCTGGCCGGGCCGCGGTCGTTCTGCGCCGGGGTGGAGCGGGCGATCGAGATCGTCGAGCGCGCGCTCGAGCAGCGCGGCGCGCCCGTCTACGTGCGCAAGCAGATCGTGCACAACACCCGCGTGGTGTCCGATCTCGAGGAGCGCGGCGCGGTGTTCGTGGACGAGCTCGACGAGGTGCCGGACGGCGCCACGGTGGTGTTCTCCGCGCACGGCGTGTCGCCGGCGGTGCGGCAGGCCGCCGCCGGGCGCGGGCTGTCGGTGATCGACGCGACCTGCCCGCTGGTGTCCAAGGTGCACGCGGAGGCGCGGCGGTTCGCCCGTGAGGGCTACACGGTGGCGCTGATCGGGCACGAGGGCCACGAGGAGGTCGAGGGCACGCTCGGCGAGGCGCCCGGCTCGACGGTGCTCGTGCAGACCGCCGCGGACGTCGCGGCCCTGCGGCCACGGGACTCCTCGCGGGTCGCCTACCTGATGCAGACCACGCTGGCCGTCGACGAGGCGGCGGACGTGGCGGCGGCGCTGCGCGAGCGGTTTCCCGCGGTGCGCGCGCCGGGCAGCGACGACATCTGCTACGCCACCACCAACCGGCAGGCGGCGGTGCGTTCCGTCGCGGCCGATGCCGACCTGGTGCTCGTCGCCGGCTCGTCCAACTCGTCCAACTCGGTGCGCCTGGTGGAGACCTCCCGCCGGGCGGGGACGCCCGCCTACCTCATCGACGGGGCGTCCGACATCGAGCTCTCGTGGCTTTCCGGGGTCTCGGTGATCGGGCTGACCGCGGGCGCGTCCGCGCCGCCGGCGGTGGTCAGCGAGATCATCGCCGCGCTTTCCGGCCTCGGGCCGGTATCCGTGTCCGAGCGTGTCACGACAACCGAATCAGTGCAGTTCGGCCTGCCCAGGGAGGTAAGGCGCTAATGTCCATGCCGCTACGTGTCAGCATGCGCATCGGGACGTACCTGATGAAGCAGAAGCTGGCTGGCAATAAGAAGTTCCCGCTGATCGTCGAGCTGGAGCCGCTGTTCGCGTGCAACCTCAAGTGCGCGGGCTGCGGCAAGATCCAGCACCCGGCGTCGGTGCTCAAGCAGCGAATGCCGGTGGAGCAGGCGATCGAGGCGGTCGAGGAGTGCGGCGCGCCGATGATGTCGATCGCCGGCGGCGAGCCGCTGATGCACCCGCAGATCGACGTGATCGTGCAGGAGCTGATCAAGCGGAAGAAGTTCGTGTTCCTGTGCACGAACGCGCTGCTCATGCCGAAGAAGCTGGACAAGTTCAAGCCGTCGCCGTACTTCCGCTGGGTCGTGCACATCGACGGGCTGCGCGAGCGGCACGACGAGTCGGTCTGCAAGGAGGGCGTGTTCGACGACGCGGTCGCGGCGATTCGCGAGGCGAAGTCGCGCGGGTTCAAGGTGAACACCAACACCACCTTCTTCAACACCGATACCCCGCAGACCGTCATCGACGTGCTCAACTACCTCAACGACGACCTCGAGATCGATGACATGCAGATCTCGCCGGCGTACGCCTACGAGAAGGCCCCCGACCAGGAGCACTTCCTCGGCGTCGAGGAGACCCGCGAGCTGTTCCGCAAGGCGTTCGGGGACGGCCGCCGCAAGAAGTGGCGGCTCATGCACACGCCGCTGTTCCTCGACTTCCTCGAGGGCAAGGCCGACTACAGCTGCACGGCGTGGGGCATCCCGTCCTACTCCCTGTTCGGCTGGCAGCGGCCGTGCTACCTGATGTCCGACGGCTACACCAAGACGTACAAAGAACTGATCGAGACGACCGACTGGGACAAGTACGGCCGCGGCAGGGACCCGCGCTGCGCCAACTGCATGGCGCACTGCGGCTACGAGCCCTCCGCCGTCCTCGCCACCATGGGCTCCCTCAAGGAAGGCCTGCGCGCCCTGCGCGAAAGCTGACCCCCCGCCAAACCACCCTCCTCCGAGACCACCCTCCTCCGCTTCCACCGCCGCGGGCATCCGGCCAACCCCGGGTGCCCGCGGCTTTGCCATCGGCGCCTCCTCCCCCGCCTCACCCCCGCTCCACCCGCCGGCATTTAGACACATGATCATGGCCGCCTCCCCGGGGAGGGGCGCCTTTCCGGCTGTGGGGGGGTTCGGAGTTCCGGCTCAGGGGCCGTTCAGGAAGGGCCGCCAGGATTTTGACTGGCGCGGGATCGCTGCCCGGGGCGAGATTCCGCGCCGCCAATGTGAGCCGCGATCGCGGCTCACTCCGCGCCACCACCGTCCGTGCGCGGCTACGTCAAACCGCCTCGCGGCGGAGCGACGCGGGCAGGTCCGTCGGCACATGCAGGTCAGAGCAGGAAATCGCCAACGTACCCGGCAAACCGCGGATCGCTTGTCGCCGGGGCGTCGTCGTCCTCCAGGAACGTGGCCTCTGCTTTGGGCATGCGCGTAACCAGGACCTCCGCGTCCAGGCGGTGGCGGGTGCTGGCGATGATCAGGGTCTGCGCTGACACGGCTTCAGGTAGCAGGCGGACGCCGGGAGCGGGGAGCAGGGCGGCCATGCCGTGATGAACGCACGGGACGCGAAGGTCGAGTTCCGCCAGAGTCGGCATATCAGGTACGTCGAGGACCAGCGGCCCGTTGAACCAGGCGCCCTCGGGCTCGGCTAGGACCAGCCGCCGCACCCGGTCGTCATTGGCGGCTGTGACGATCGCCGGGACGGTTCCGCTTTCCGCGGCGACAAGGTCTACTTCGGGTTGCCCTACTTCATCGATGGCATCGGAGAGCATTTCGGCGAGCAGCAGGGTCGGGTCGTGACCGAAGGCGTGTGCGTCGCTGGCCTCGCGCAGGAAGTGCTCGGCGATGAGCACTGTCTTCCGCCCGTCGCCCGCCAGGCGGCTGATCACGTCCGACCGGTACCACAGTGTGTTGAAATTGATAAGGAATCCATGGTGGAGGAGCACCGGGATCCCGGTGCCGGCGCCGTGACGCTCCAGTCTGGGCTTGCTCAGCCGTATACCTGCAGCCGTCCACGGGCGCGGAGTGCTCAACCGGACCACCGGCCGCCACCGGGACGCACGATCAGGCGCCCGTCCCGGCGCGGGAGCAGCAGTAGCATCATCTCATTATCGCGGGGCGTCCGGGGCAGGCAACGAGGTCGGGAGGGGCCAATGGTGGTGGTGCTCGTCGGCTTCATGGGGGCCGGCAAGACCACGGTCGGGCACATCATCGCCGAACGGCTCGGCCACCCCTTCGTGGACAGCGACGTGCTGATCGAGCAGCGCCTGGGCCGTAACATCCGCGACATCTTCCTCACCGAGGGAGAGGGCTACTTCCGCGAGCTCGAGCATGCCACGGTTGCGGACCTGGTCCGGGGTGAGGACGCGGTGATCTCCCTGGGCGGCGGCGCGGTCGAGGAGCCGCGGACCCGCGCGGTCCTGCGAAACGCCCGGGTGGTTTACCTGCGGGTCAGTTACGACGAGGCGATGTCCCGTGTCCAGGGCGATGAATACCGGCCGATGTTGCACCGCCCCGATCTCAACGAGGTGTACAAGCGGCGGCTGCCGGTCTATGAGGACCTGTCGGCTCTCACGATCGACACCGACGGCCGCCGGCCGGACGCGATCGCGCGCGAAGCGCTCGCCGAGCTCACCCGCCTGCCCTCTCTGCCGCCGGACAGTTCGAGCGTGTTCGTCTCCCCGGTCGGCGGCACCTACTACGCGCACATCGGGCTGGGCCTGACCGATCACGTCGATACACTGCTGCCCGAATTGTCCGAGGTTGAGCGGGGCATGATCATCGAGGCCGCCGAAGACCAGGGTGTCGCGGACCGCGTGGCCGTGCGGTTCGCCGCAGCGGGCATTCCCGTTCATCGCGTGGCTCTGCCCGATTCCGAGGCGTCGAAGACGTTCCGGTCCGCCGAGTACCTGTCGAACGCGTTCGCCGATCACGCCATCCACCGGGACGACCTGGTGATCGCCGTCGGAGGGGAGGCCATCTGCGACATCGCCGGGTTCGTAGCCGCGACGTTCAACCGCGGAATGCGGCTGTGCCTGGTGCCGACCACGCTCGTGGCGCAGGCCGACTCCGCCGTCGGCGGGAAGAACGCGATCAACCTGGGCCACGGACGCAACCTGGTGGGCACCATTCACCAGCCCGTCGTCGTCATCAGCGACATCGAGATCGCCTGCGCCAACGCCGGGCGGGGATTCAAGGGCGGCCTGGCGGAGATCGCCAAGCATGCCCTGATCAGCCGATCGGACCTGCTCGGGCACCTGCGGACCGGGCTGGGAGCGGTCGTGTCGCGCGACCCCGGTGCCGTACGGTCGGCCGTCACCCGCAGCATCGAGATCAAGGCGGACATCGTCAGCCGCGACGAACGGGAGCAGGGTGACCGCCTGTTCCTTAACTACGGCCACACGTTCGCACACGCCATCGAGCTCGTGCGCGGCGTCACCGCCGACGATCAGGGGGAAGCGGTCGGGCTGGGGATGATGGCGGCGGCATACCTCGCCTACCGTCAGGGCCGCATCCCGGCGGCCGTGGTCGAGCAGCACGAGCAGATCATCGCCGGGTTCGGCCTCCCGGTGCGCGGCGAATTCAAGCTCCACGAGATGAGGCAGGCGTGGGTGCGGGATAAGAAGTACCGCCACGGGACCAGGTTCGTAGTGCTGAACGGGCTCGGCCGCCCGGAAAGCGGAGTCACCGCCGATGATGCCACGCTGGAGGGTGTGCTGAGTGACCTGGCCGGCCGCTGGGAGACCTCCCCGGAAGCAGCCTGGTGACCACGATCAAACCGTCTAAGTGGCCGCGAATGTTCCGTCCAGGTGACCACCAAGTAGCCGGCTAAGTGACCACAACCTCGTGTTCTTAGGGCAGACTTGAGGCATGAATACCCCGGCCTGACCTGGTCCCTCGGCATGCGCAAGGCCTCGTGTCCGAGGCGTTTGAGGACACCCGCGTGATGCTCGTCAATGGTGCCCGTCAGGCTGGCAAGAGCACGCTCACGAGGCTGACGGCGCAGCGGCTGCCCGGCACGGTGGTGCGCCTTCTCGATGACGCTGCCACCTTGCGAGCTGCGCAGGACGACCCGACGGGGTTCGTGGAGCACGACGGGCTGATGGTCATCGACGAGATCCAGCTCGCGCCCGAGCTGCTGAGGGCGATCAAAGTGCTGGTCGACTTGGACCCGAGGCCAGGACGGTTCCTTCCGACCGGGTCGTCGCGAGTCCTTGCCCTGCGCAGCCTTCCGGACGCGCTGCCGGGCCGCATGGAGGTCATCGAACTCTGGCCGTTCTCCCAGGGAGAGATGAGCGGCGGTCCCGATCTGGGAGCAAAAGGTCGGCTCAGGGCTGGTCCTGCAGGAACTTGTGCTGGGTGAAGCTGTACCAGTTGCCCGAGTCGTCGCGCATGATCGCCTCCACGCCGTAGGGCCGGTCGGCCGGCTCCTGGGTGAACTCGACGCCGCGCCCGGCCAGCGTGCTGTGATCGCCCTTACAGTCCGAGGTCGCCATCACGCCCGGCGACAGCGCCCCCTTGGCGACCAGGGCCCGCACCTGCTGCCCGGTCTCCTCATCAAGCATGGAGTGCAGCGGATCCATCAGCAGCAGTTCCTGGCTCTCGCTGCCGGACGGCCGCACAGTCAGCCACCGCATGCCGTTGTCCAGCTTGAGATCGTTGGTGACGGTGAAGCCCAGCTTGCCCTCGTAGAATTCCTTGGCCGAGTCTTGGTCGAGCACCCAAACCGACACGATGGAGATGCCTTTGATCATGCGACGACCCTACGGTCGGGCCGCCGATCCGGGCTTCTCGGGAAGTGACGTGTTTTGCGTCGGCAGGCCGGTCCGCCACATCAGCACGAAGCAGCCGGGGATGGGCGCCGGGCCGCCTCGTTCGGCCGCCTGCCGCCGGTACGCGGTTGGGGACATGCCGGTGATCTCGGCGAACCGGGCGCTGAACGTGCCGAGGCTGGTGAAGCCGACCAGATGGCAGATCTCGGTCACGGTCAGGTTGGCCGAGTGGAGCAGTTCGCAGGCACGCTCGACGCGCCGCCTAGTCCGGTAGTGCCCCGGGGTCTCGCCGTAGGCCGAGCGGAACGCGCGGATGAAGTGCTCCCGCGAGTAGCCGGCCCCCTCGGCCAGTGCCGCTATGCCGATCCGGTCGGCGTAGTCGCGGTCGATCCGGTCTCTGGCCTTGCGCAGCGCCCGCAGCGACGCCACATCGGCTGTCCTCACGGCTGCTGTCGCAGTAGCCGGGCGGCGATCTGGTCGAGAGAGCGTTCGACGGCCTGGAAGACGCCGGCGTTGCGCAGCGAAGTGTAGAACTGCTCGTTGATACCGCCCGTGGTGGCGTACGCCTCGGCTAGTGTCATCAGATCGGCTGGCGGGGTGCTGAGGGTCTCGGCGAGCGACGCGAAGGTCGCTGCGACATAGCGTGCCGCGTCAGCTTTGCGGATGCCCTGGGCGGTGAGCCAGCGGCTGACCGTTGCCAGGTAGGCGAAGTGGGCGGCGATCGTGGCGGTTGAGGCTGAAAGCGCTTCCAAGGCTTCCTCGTCTTCGACGGTGATCGTGCTGCCCAGACGGTCGAACAGTGCCTGGGCCTCGTGCCCAGCCGGGTAGATCGCGGTGAGGCCCTGGCGGCTGGCGACCGCAGGGAGCGGGATCACGCGCGCCAGCCTGGAGGATGGTGCGGCGAGTTCGCACAGCCGTGCAACCGGGACGCCGGCCATGGCGCTGATGACGGCTTGCCCGGGAGAGAAGACGATGTCGCGGAGTGCGGCGGCCGCATCTTGGGGACGCATCGTCAGGAGGATGACGTTGGACTGATGGACAACCGACTGGTTGTCCTCGGCGACGCGGACGGAGGGGTAGCGAGACGCAATTGCCCGTGACCGGGAACGACTCCGAGGCGAGAGCAGGATGGACGGCGCGGTGCCGTGTTCTTCGCACAGGCCCGTGATAATCGCCTCCGCAAGCGAACCCACTCCGATGACGCCAAGGTCAACGCTGCTCTCGATGTCGGCCATTGCACCCTCTGCGGCAGGCTTGCTGGTTCATCCACACGAACAGTCTTCCAACCGCGGCCGGGAAGCTGCCCAGCCCGCCGCGCATCCCCCTGACGCCTCTCATTGTCCGCGGGCCGCCAGTAAACCTCAGGTCGATGCCGAGCGCCAATATTCGTTTGCCTGCGGCTGTCTCCCGATGGGATATTGCGGATCGAATCAGGTTTGGTGCCGACTCCAGCGAGGCTGATCCGCTTCCGCCCGGAGCCGGCCGTGTGGAAGGGAGGCGTCTGTGATGTCTGTGCCCGTTGCGGGCTTTCCCAGCCCTGCCCTGACCACCACCCACCTGAGGAGCACCACCCATGCGCGACAGCGCGGACTCCGACGACCACGACTACGGAGCCACCCGCCGGGGTGAAAAGCGCGGCAAGTTCCACGACGAGCCGGCCTACGCCAAGCGCGACCGCCACCGGCCAAGGCTCGAAGCAGAAGACGCCAACGACAGCACTGATGGCCTCAAAGAAGGCGACCGCTGGTCGACCTGGGATCAGTCGGAAAATCTAGTTTCCAACGTGTGAACCTGCAGGTCGGGACACATATGCCGACCTACGTGCCCGACTTGGCTGGCTGCCTGCTCTTGACCGCTACCAGAGCCGGTCTGCCGCAGGGGAGCCGCACTCCCGTAGCGACCCCAGCCGTCCACCCGAGCCAGTCGCCTACCGCAACCATCTTTTTCGATTTTCGGCTAGTTAGCTGGCGCCTGATGGGAACTGCACATTGCCTACTATGTCTCGGTGATCGGAAGCAATGATCACTGAGCCGTCCGCTCGTTACTAATTCGTGACCATTGTTTCGTGACCTTCGCCTGACGGCCACGCGTCTACCCTGTAAGGGTTGTTCAAGGTTCGCGGGGCTACTACGGTTATGCCGCAAGGGAAGTGGCTTGGGGGATAGGGCGATGTATGCGAAGGTGCCGCTGGAGAGTGGCGGGGAATTTTTAATCCAGACTGAGGTCGCGGGCGACGGGGTCGTGCGAGCGACGCGGGCTGATGAGACTGTCAAGTCGTCTGCTGAGACCTTTGAGACCAGCCTCAACTGCGTGCGTAGCGTTGCCGAGGCGATCATCGGCAAGCTGTCGGGGTTCCCGACAGCTCCGGACCATATTCGCGCTGAGTTCGGCATCAGCCTCGGGGCGCAAGCGGCCGTGGTGGTCGTTAAGGGAACCGCGGAAGCGCACTTCGTCATTGAGCTGGAATGGTCGGGCAAGCCCGCGGGATAGCCGGACCGCTTGATGCGACCGGCTGGGAACGAGCCACTGCTCGGATCCTTGATCGCACCGGCGCGCCCGCCGGTGCCGCTTTCCTGATGCCGGGGAACCTGATACTGACGTGCGCGCATGTGGTTTCGGCCGTGACCGGCGGCCCACCGACCACGACGCTGCCAACTGGCACGGAAGTCATGATCGACTTTCCGCTGGCCACACAGGCCCCTCGGACATCTGCCCGACTGGTGTTCAGCATGCCCGTGGCAGAGGACAATACCGGTGATATCGCGGTGCTGCGCTTGGCGCGAACCGCCCCGGTCGACGCCGTGCCGTTGCGAGTGGTCGAGGCTGACGACCTAGCGGGCCACCGGTGGCGGGCGTTCGGATTCCCGTGGTATGGCCCGGCCAGCCAGCCGAAAAATGCGGGCATCTGGACGTCGGGTACCATCCGGGGCCGTGAGGGAACCGGCTGGTGGCAGCTAGCTGTCGATCCTGAAGAGGCATTCTCTCTAGCCGAAGGCTTCAGTGGGGCAGCGGTCTGGGATGACGAGTACGGCGGCGTCGTCGGGGTGATCGTCGCGGTGGAATCCAATCCGGCGCGGCGGACCGGCTATGCACTCACGGTGGAAGCGGTGGCCCGCGAATGGCCCGAGCTACGCACCCACATCCTGGCTGGGTGTCCCTACCGTGGGCTGCGTCCCTTCACCGAATCCGACACCGGGGTGTTCTTCGGTCGGCATGGTGAGGCTGAAAGGCTAGTCGAGCTGGTGAGCGTCGATAGCGAGCCGATCGTCCCAGTGCTCGGGCCGTCCGGGGTGGGAAAGTCGTCTCTGGTAGGGGCGGGCCTGCTGGCACGGCTGACTCAAGAGGGCGGCTATGTCGTCGCGCATGTCCCTCATGGCGTCCGCCGCTCAGCGGACGAGTTGTTGGCGTGGGCGCTGGCCGCCGGGGGACAGGCCGTTCCACAGCGGGCATCTTGGCGCGACGAATGGCGGGCGCTCGCATCGAGCATCAGCACCGGGGGCGGCCTCGCCGAAGCAGCTGATCAGGTTCTCGGCCGCCAGCCTCAGGGGACGCGCCTGCTTATTGTCGTTGACCAGTTTGAAGAGCTGGTGTCGGCCGTCCCCGCAGTGGCGCGCGAGCTCGACACGATGCTGGGGTCGCTTACCCGCCGTTGGCCCGACGGCACACGCCGCGTCCAGGCCGTCGTGGTAGCACGCATCGACTTCCTACAGCAACTTGAGACTTTCCCGCATATCGCCCGTGCATGGAAGACCACTCAGGTCCTCGTCGCCCCGCTGCACCGCGAAGCACTACGGCAGGTCATCAGCGCACCGCTGAACGGCCTGAAAGGGATACGGTTCGCGGCAGGTCTGGCCGAGCAGATACTCCATGACACGCCAACCGGGCCGGGTGCCCTCCCGCTGCTTGAGTACACCCTCACCGAGCTATGGAATCGGCAGGAACGAGGAGTCCTCTCCACTTCGGCATATGTCGACCTTGGAGGCGTGGCGGGCGCACTGGCGCAGAACGCCGAACGCGCTTTGTGGGCCAGGGCCGATGCCAGCGAACGTCCGGCAATGGAACGTGTGTTCATCCAGATGGTCCGCCCCGGCGAACAGCTCGACGCCGGACACCGGGCTCCGGACACTCGCCGGGTCGCTGATCGCGACGAATTCAACGATGCCGACTGGAACCTGATCCACCGGCTGGCCAGCACCCGGCTCGTGGTCATCACGCGCCAGCCGGCGGGGCCAGATACAGCAGAACTGGCCCACGAGGCTCTCATCGGCGCTTGGCCGCGGCTGGCTTCCTGGATCGATGACAACCGGGAGTTCCGCACCTGGCAGGAGAACCTGCGCCGGTCTATGCGCCTGTGGCACGACCACGACCAACAGCCGAGGTTTCTCCTCGACGGCCCGGTCATGATCGAGGCCCGCGGCTGGGCACAACAAAGACAGGCCGATCTCACCCTCGCCGAGAAGAGCTTCATCGACTCCAGCAACAGCGCGGCCGCCCGGCGCCGACGACGGCGCCGGTATCTCTACGCGGCAGCAGTGATCGTGATCGTCCTAGCTGTGACCGCGGGCCTCATCGCCGTGCTGAACGGCAACACCGCGAACATACGGCAGCAGATGGCCCTCTCCGAAAACCTCGCCGCCGACTCGGATAATGCGGTGGCGACGAATCTGGCCTCCGCTGATCTCTATGCGCTCGCTGCGTGGCAGGCCTACCCCACCGAGCAGGCACGTAGCAGCCTGCTCAGCCGGGCTGCGGACCCGTACCTCGGCTCATTCGTCGAGCCCCCTCAGTTCGTCGTGGCAACCTTGGCGGTCAGCCCGGACGGGCGGCTACTGGCTGTCGGAGGAACACCAGGCCCGCAGTTTGCTGGGCAAAGCAGCGTCCAGTTGTGGGACATCGCGACGCGCAGGCTGCTCGCCACGTTTTCCGCAGCCGAACCGGTCCGCTCGGTCGCCTTCAGCCCCGATGGTGGCACGCTGGTCGCGACACCGGCGACCAAGAGCGGGAACCTGCGGATGTGGTCGGTAGCCACGCACCGGCAACTGCCGCTCCCGGTCACCGAGACAGGCGTGGCGACCTCGGTGGCCTACAGCCCCGACGGGCGACTGCTGGCCATCGGTGAACTGCTTCCCACCGGGCCGCCAGGACAGAAGGTAAACCTCGCCCAGGTACCTGCCGTAGTCGATCTGTGGGATCTCGCCACGCACCATCTGGTCCACCGGCTGGGGGGCCTGGCCGGACCGGTCTGGTCCCTGGACTTCAGCACCGACGGGCTGCGGCTGGCCAGCGGCGGTTACGACGGCACAGCACGGCTCTGGGACCCTGCCGCCGACCGTGAACTTAAAGTGCTCACCGGCGCCGACAGCCAGGTCCAGACCGTCCGGTTCCAGCCATACAGCGACTCTGTTCTCGCCACTGGCGGGACCGACGGTAAGGTGCGGCTCTGGATCGCCAGTACCGGCGCTGAGTACCTCCTTCGAGTTCCGGCCAGCAGCACCCCGGCTGCACCCTTCGCGTTCAGCGTCGGCGAGCCGTATCTGTACACGGACCTCGACTTCAACGATGTGTCCCGTATCGACACTATTACCGGGAACGTAGCCGGCCAGCCTATCCGCCTGCAGCAGCCGGTGACCCAGATGGTGTTCAGCCCGGACGGGCGCACCCTGATCCTGGGTGGTCCTCGAGGGAGCCTGTCCGCACTTGCCGTCCAAGGGAGCACGTTCTATAACTCCACCAGCGCTCCCCTGGGCGCCGTGGCTGTGGACCGCGGCAGCCATCTCGCGGCTACCGGCGCGGCGGACGGGACTGTACAAGTGTGGTACGTCGACGACCCAGTCGGCCCGGTTGTCTTCCACGTCGGACAGGACGCGGTGGATGCCGCATTCAGCCCGGACGGCTGGCGCCTGGCCGCCGCAGATTCCAGCTGTCACGTCAGGATCTGGAATTTTCATGGCGCCAAGCGCCTGCTGGACTTGAATAACGCACGGCAGGTCGCGGACCTTGACGCTCCGGGCACGAGCGGCGGTCCCAGGTTGCTCTATATGGCGTTCAGCCAAGACGGCCGCACGCTAGCCACTTACTGCGCCAATAACCCCAACCCCGGCTCAGCCCTCCTGATGCTTTGGGATGCCAGAACCTTCAAGCGGCTGGCCCAGTACAAACCTCCCGGTGCACTTGACGCCGGAGGCATGGCAGAAAGCCCGGACGGAGACACGATCGCGCTCGATACCGGCACCGGTCGCATCCTGTTCTGGAACACACGCGTACACCGGCTGACCGGCCAAATCACCGTTACGCCGGGTACCGTTCACGCACTGGCGTTCAGTCCGAACGGCCAGCTGCTCGCCATCACGACCGCAGACGACACCGTGCAGCTGTGGAACGTGTCCAGCCGTCACCTCGTCGCTTCAACCCCCCGGAACAACTCGCTGTTCCACTACCTTGCTTTCAGTCCCGATGGCTCGACCCTGGCTGCCACGGCCCAGGATTCGATCGTGCGCATCTGGCAGGTTCCAGGCTTGCATCTCTCCGCCACCCTCTCACCGCCAACCCCGCCATTGGCCACAGGCACGACACCAGTGGCTTACAACGGGCTGGCTTACACCCCGGATGGGAAGTCGCTAGTGACGGCGAGCAGCGACAGCACAGCCCAGGTGTGGGACCTCAGTCTCAGTGATCAGATCCGCAACCTCTGCGATGCGGTGCGCGGCCCGCAGCTTGCGAGCCAATGGAAACAACTAACCCCCAGCCCCGGGACCGACCCATGCCCGCCGTAAAGAAGCGATGCCGTTGATCATCGATCCGCGCCCCCATAAGCAGGCCGCCGTTCGCCGGGGACGGGACTGTAAATACAACTTGACAGACCCAGGGGACAAGCTAACGAGCTGAACTCGCGCTGATCCTCGGCATGAATTCATATTGTGATATCGAGCAGTGCCTTGACGATGGCGTCGATATCTTGCGCGATGCCGTCGCGTTCGAGTGCGTCGCGGACGTGTTTCCGCTGGCGCTCGAACCGGACACGCGGCAGCGTGGTTGTGGCGGCTATACGCGCCGCACGCTCGGCGAGAACAACAAGCCGTGCGTGGGCGGCGTCGGCGGGATCATATCGCGGGATGGCGAGTTGGAAGACGTACTTGTCGAAGTGCCGAGGGTTGTGCTCTCCGCGCGTCTGCATCGGGCGGACAGCTATGGTCAGGGCGCTGGAGTTCAAGATGGCAGTGAGGTATCTAGCCTCGTCGAGGCTGGCGGTCGCGGCCCAGTAAAGTCTGTGCTCGATGATTGCAGATGAATCTTCAATAATGGTGGCTGCCAGGTATGTGCCGCTTGCACCGTAGACGACGCGATGCTTCGCGATGGGGAATTGCTGGGTAACACCGCGTCGGTAGTCCAGCCGTTCGGTAAGGCTGAGCCGTTCGCTGCTGCGATGCTGCATCCAGGCGGTTTCGGCTTTGTGGAGCCAGTCAGCGAGTCCGGGGTGGCGGCCCAAGCCAAGGTCGCCGTCGCGCAGCAGGCGGTGTCCGTCCCAAGGAATGACGGCTTGCAGCGGCGGCAGGCACAGGAATGGCAGGACAGATTCGCCGGTGTAGACGGGCCTGATGAATTCGGTTTCAACGGCTCCGGTCAGATCATCGAGCAGTTTCCACGGACTTTTCTCCGTTGGGCTACGTCGGCTGCGGACAGGCCGCTGGCCAGCGACGGTTCCGAGTGGGTTTACCGTGCCGGGGTTGACCAAGAAGAGGACGCGCGGCACGATTGTGGCGCCTTGCGTGAATCTGGAAGCATAGGGAGACTGCCGCGTAGTGGAGCCTAGAGGTTCTGCGTCAAGGATCGAAATGTGCGGTGCCGCTTCGGCCCAGGTGGCGTGCTCGGTATCGAATCGCCCTGCCCATGAATTGGCCCGTTCGGGTAGGGGGATGGCAATGTCGCTCGCCTGCTGACGGTGGCCCAGAACAACGCATGCCTTCAATGGGAAGAACGCTGGCTTGATATCCTTCAGGTCCCAGGTCTTTGTGAAGGCCACCTTGACAGTGCCGCCGCTTTTTATCGTATAAGTACCCTTTCGGAATCCGGAGTGCGGTCGCCGGGCATCTTGACCCGGTCTAGGCAGGACTGCCCAGGGCATGACGAAGCCGAATCGGCCCTCTGGCTGCAGGTATCGCTCGATGCACCGGGCGACGAACAGGGCAGAAAGATCCTGATTGGTGGCTGCCCCGCCGCCAGACCACAGGCCGCGCTCCTCGCACATCCGCTTGAAGGAGCCCTGCTGCCGTCGGGTCATGTGCCGGAAGTACAGCCACGGTGGGTTGCCGACTAGAGCATCCACCCGGTTGGCTGGCCTGGCCAGCCAGGCAGGACGGGCAAGGTTGCGGACGTAATATCCCCAAATGTGGTCCTCGTCATTGTCGCGCAGCTTGCACATTCTCTCGAATGTTTGCTTTAGAATCGACTGGTCTCCTGTACGAATATCAAATAGTTCGAAGGTTTCTTCTAGTGGGGGGCAGGGATCGTCCCGCTGGCGTCTGGTTGCCATGTCAGCAAGCTTGGAGACGAGTTGATCGAAGCGGTTGGCGTCCGCCGCCACGCGGTCGGGAAAATTAAGCTGCATGTCGAATTCAGGTTGGCTGGGTGCTGCGGACCCGGTGACGAAGGACTCGGGATCTAGCCGCGTGGAAACGGCTAGGCCTTCATAGTCATATGTCAGCAGGTCGATGTCATGTCCGACGTCATGTCCCCAGCGCATGGAATCCCCGAGGAAGACGGGCACCGCGAATTCCTGCCGGTGACGCTGGAGACGGTGGGTACCGATTGCCAGTAGGTAGGTAACCCTTGCCAGGGTGACTGCCACTGGGTGAACGTCGATACCAATCACGTGCCTTGTGAGGCCGTTAATAGCCTCGGCGGTCGTCATGCCCTCCTGGTCTGCGGCCTTCAGATATGACCTGATCGCGTGGAAGAGAAAAGTACCACTGCCGCAGCTTGGGTCGAGCATCCGCTGTACGAGCGGGCGTTCGATGCGGTCGGCGATAATCGCCTCAGCTAGCCAGTCTGGCGTGTAATATTCGCCCAGCTGATGGCGAGTAGGTCTTGGGATGACGGATTCGTAAATCTGTTTCAGCACATCGTGATCGACCTGTCGCCAGTCGAACCTGGACAGGCGTTGAGCCAGATTCATAACGAACTGCTCGCCACCGGGAACTTCGGTAACCCAGTCGAAGAAGTCTGCCTCTATCGCTCCGGTGATCCCCGCCGAAGAAAAGACGGTGCCCGACATTAGCACACTCGCTGACATCTCAGGCCCGTCGAGATGAAACCCAAGGACGGCGTGACCGATTACCTTCGCCGTGGCGACAAGTAGCGTGTGCGTAACGAATAGCGAATCTTCGTCGCCGAAGTCGGTTCCCGAAGCCGTGGTCAACAGTTTGGCCCACAGACGTCGCTTGATCTTTACCGTCGGCACGTCGCGATGAGCCTGATAGATGGCGGTGAGCTCCGCAGTGTCAAGATGGTGAGCTGAGCTCTTGGCGCCAAGCTTGTTGTCGATCTGGTCCCGGTCGGGTTTGATGCCAGTGGCCGTGGCAAGGAGCGCTTCGAGCCATACCAGAAGCTTCCCAGGTGCGCGAAGATCCACGTTTGCTGTGTCGACGACCTGCAACTGGTTGGGAGCAAGGTAGTGGTAAAGGTACCAGCTGACGCCGTCCGTCAGGACCGCAGCATAGCGGCGGCCGGCGTAGGCAGTGCGCGTAGCCACCGCGTCCGCAAGTTCCCGCTCAGCGCCTGCCCGGACATTTGGTCGAGACAGGCCAGGCTCAACCCCGACAACTGTTTGCGCCATATCAATGGCTATGAGCCGACTGCGGCCTCCGTGCGCTGCAGGAATGACCGAAAGGTCGTCCTCGCAAAGCCCGAGCCGATCGACAAGCAGAATTCTCCTTACGTCGGCGTACAGGTCGGCTGCCCCGCTCGCTCGCCAGCGTTCCGTCATGCGTCGTACTAGCTCCGGCCAGTTCGTCGGCGGGGTAAGGTTGGGCCAGCCCTTGAGCACCTCCCTTGCTGGCGCAGCGTAGACGAGCCCTCCTGCCGCAAGCTCAGGGCGATCGGTTTGCTGCGGATTCCACCGGATCACCCCAACGGCCCGTTCCATATTCCCCGTCAGTACCGGGGCGCCGCTGAGTCCGTGCAGTGACAGGCCGTCCCTCACCTGCTGGCAGAAAAGCTCCAATGCGGGACTGCCATCGGGCATCGAAGCATTTGGCCAGAGCACAGTGCCCGACACAGCAGCCAACTGAAGTTCGCTCAGCGCAGCCGGAGCCCCCGGGGCCACGAACGGGTCATGGCTGGCGACGTCCCCTGTCAGCGGAACTGGATCGAATGAATCCGGCAACGCTCGGGACAACCGAAGCAGGGCAACGTCGATACGTTCGTCCCAAGCCTGGACGGTAGCTTCGCTGGTTTCTCCTTGCTGCCATTCGCACAGCACATGCGGCATCACGGTCGCAGTGGTGTCGTTACGCACGCAATGAAACGAGGTCAGTGCGAGGCGCCGGGTTACCGCGAATACGCTCCCTAGTTGACGTTTCTTCCCGAGCCTGACCGCGCTCAGCCGCCCCAGCGCTAAGGTCATTGCGGCTGATCCTCGGTGGTCTGCAGGAGGAGTCGGGCCGTGAACGTCGCGCCAGCCGTCGCCTTCGCGATAACAACGCCTGCCTCGGCCTGCACTACGATCCCAAACTCAATTTCGACAGACTCAACGTGCAAGCCAGAATCGTCTCGCCGTTCCAGTACTTTACCAAGCCGTGACCGGAAATGATCAGCGACTTCTGCGATACTGTCCGCGATCTCCCCGGCACGAGCCCTGAATTCCTCCGGCACCACAGGGCGCGGTGCGAGATCACCGGAAGTCGCTACCGAGCGTACTTCGAGTAGGATGTCAGGGCCAGCAACTGCAGCCGATCGGGATCCACTCATCCGCATTCCGCCCCGGAACTTTAGAACCATCCTACTCACACAGTGAGCTACAGATCGCGCTCAGTCAATCCCCTGTTGCTAGGGTTGTCAGCTTCCCCGCTGCATTGCATACACATTGGTGTTCTTCTTGCCCGCATTCCGGCAGGGCTGACCTGACCTCGAAGCCTGTGCGCGGGCACTCAGTTGCTCGTCGTCACGCAACCCGCGTAGGCAGTGGAGACACGGCACCGTCGACACGCGGTATGTGTTTAGTCGATCATTAAGGCTTGACAAGTTCTCCGGGCACCGAGTTAAAGAAGATGCTGTGGATACACCAGACAAGCCTGAACAGAGAGAGCAATCCCCGCCTTGCAGCTCGCCACTGTTTGGCCCCGGCGTAACCTTGCGTACTCCACCATCTCGGCGACCCGGCCGACGTATGTAACGACACGTCCGGACGACGGATGCGGTGCCTGCTGATGGAGCACCCCAGCGCGGAAGCGTCGGTCCGGGACGATCGGGCTCGTGGGCTCGCGCAAGAACCCACGACGCCTGCCGTCCCGCAGGCTCCAGGACTGCAATTCACCCGCCACGGCGGGCATGTCGGCCGGACTAGCAGCGGTGCCCGGCCTGCATGCACCCTGGCCTCGTAAGGGGCCAGGATCAAACTCATTCGCGGGACGCCTGGCCGACTGGGATGATGATCGTCGTGAGTGACTTCTCCGGCCTCAGCCTTCCGGACCTGCATCCGGCGAGGCCGTGCGTGTACCTGGACCAGTGGGTGTGGATCCGCCTCGCAAGGGCTGCCAACGGCGAGCCCCGGGAAGCCTTCGATCTCCGGGTGCTGGCCGCGGTCCAGGATGCTGCTGAGGAAGGCGTAGCCTTTCCCCTTTCCACGACCCATCACATCGAGACAAGCAAGATCACGAACCCGCGGCAGCGGCTTGACCTTGCCCGGACCATGGCATCCATCTCGCACTGCCGTACCCTACGCGCGCGGAAGGTGCTGCTGCGTCATCAGATGCTCCACGCTATGCACTTGACCTTCGGCCGGCCGGCCTTCCGGCCCCAGCCACCGGAAGTCCTGGGCACCGGCGTCCGCTGGGCGTTCGACGGCGAGCCCGACCATGGAGTCCTGCGCGGCCCGGACGGAACTGTAGTGGATCCCGCCACGATCGAAGGGATGCCGGAGTTCCTCCGGAAGGCTAACCAGCTCACGGAGATGATGCTGCTGGCAGGCCCAGGCGACGAAGACATCGGCGAACTGCGGGAGCATTACGGCTACCGGCCCGAGGCGATGGACGTGGTCGAGGCAGACAGGCTGGCGTGGGAAGCGAGCTACGTCGACATACTCGCCGAGCACCCGGCCAGTAAGGCGGAGTTGCGCGTCCGCCTCCAGGCCCGTGAACTCCTCCATGAGCACCAGGCCATGTTCCAGGCGCTGCTCAGCGAATACCGCATCAACCTGAACCGCCAAGTCGGATACAACCCGAACCGGCCGAACGTGTCCCGCCGCCGCATGGTCGCGTTCGCCGACGCGGTCCCTTCGCTGCGGATCGCGGTCGACCTGAAGGTCGAGCTGTTCCGCGGCGCCGCTAAGCCCTGGAGTATGAACGCGATCCACGACATCGACGCGCTCAGCATGGCCGTGCCCTACTGCTACGTCGTCGTCCCGGACCGCGAGATGGCCAGCCTCCTGTCCCGCTCCCGCACCGCAGAACGCCACGGAACACAGATCATCGCCGCTCTCCCGACCTGCCAGACGCGCTACCCGGTCTGGCCGAGCAGGCCCGGAACGCCCCGGGAGACCGCACCGGCTGGGACTGGGCTGGGCCATGGGACGGCTACTGCCTCGACTGGTCCGACCTGGTTAACAGCGCCACAGGCCAGCCGCCAGCGGCCTGACAACCAGGGTTTTTACGGTCATGGCTGCGTAAGGCGGGCCTCCTCGGCCAGCAGGCGGGCTAGCATCTCGGGATCTGCGTCAGGATGGCCAGCTCGTGCGAACCAGGTGGCGACATTCTTGGCGTCGCGGTCGAGGAAGCTACGGCCGTTCGGGTGGGAGATGACGTCGACCACCTGCGGCAGGTCGATCATCACCAGCCGCCCGTGGTGGACGAGCAGGTTGTAGGGGGACAGGTCGCCGTGCGCGAAGCCGGCGCTGGCGAGAGTTGCCGTGGCCTCGACGAGCTTGCTCCAGAGGCTGGCGAGTTCGGCCGGCCCGGGGCGGGTCTCGGCGAGGCGAGGCGCGCCGGCGCCGTCCGCGTCGCCGATGAACTCCAGCAGGATCTCTGTCCCCAGGATCTGTACCGGGTAGGGAACGGGCACGCGGGCGCTGTAGAGCTGCACGAGGGCGTTGAACTCCGCGGTCGCCCACTGGCCGGCGATCGCCTGCCGACCGAACGCGGTCCGGTTCGCGGCGGCACGGGTCACCCGGGTGTCGCGGGTGCGACGGCCCTCAAGGTACCCGGCGTCCCGGTGGAACTGCCGGTGCGTGGCGTCGCGGTAGCGTTTGGCGGCGAGCAGGCAGGATCGGTCTGTCCCCGGCACGCCGCGGCGGACGAGGAAGACGTCGGCTTCTTTTCCTGTCTTGAGGACGCCGAGTTCGTAGTCGACCGCTGCGAGGTCGGTGACCAGCCAGTCCGGGTGCGGCTTCGGGCCGCGCTCCGTCGGCGTTACTTGATCCCAGGTCGACCACCGGTCGCCTTCCGGCAGCCCGTCGGTCGCGTCGTCCGTGTCTGCCCCGGCGAGCCTTTGCAGCTCCCAGGCACGCTTGACGTAGGTGGCCTCATCGTCGTGAGGCTGGTAGAACTTCCGCTGCCGCTTATTCCTGGCGCGGCGGACCCTGCCGAAGGCGGGATCGTAGGAATCTGCGCTGTCGCGCATGAGCGTTGCTGCTCCTCAGGTGGGCTGTGGTCAGGAAAGGCTGAAGAAAACCCGTGACGGGCGCGGTCATCAGTCACCCCTCCTTTCGCACAGCCGACTTCATGCGGAAGCAGATCAGCTTCGGCCGAAGTCGGCACCAAACCTGATTGACCCGCACTATCCCATCAGGTGACAGCCGTAGGCAACCGAATATTGGTGCGCCTGGGACAGTGCGCCCTGGGGCCGTAGCCCCCGCTGGCGGGAGGCGGTCAGATCGCGGACGCCTTGCACCTAGCGTTCGTTCCCGTCGTTGCCCGCCAGGGTTCTCTGGATGGCCGATCGGAGATCCTCGGCCGACCGCGTGTTGAGCACTGGCTCACGCTGAGCGGCCCAGGTGATCCTGCCAGGACGATACACGTACCAGATGCGCCAGCCGGGAAACTCGTTCCGAAGCTCAGCCTGAGTCTGATCAAGTTCCGCTAGCACACTCATTATGGTTGAGCTTGTGCCGCTTCCCTCTGGTTTTATGGGCACGTACCTTCCTCCAGAATCTTCTCGGCGTTAATGTCATGCGTCGGCGGTTACGTCGCCAGGAACTTGCGGGGGACGTGGTAGTGGCCGCCGGTCAGGGTCAGGTATCCGGTGGTAAGGCCGAACCACATGGCCACCGCTCATCCTCCGTCAGCGGCCTGGCCATCGTCGTCCTGTCCTGAAGGTCACTTAACGGGACGTACCACTGCCAGCACCGTCCCGACCGCGAACAGGTCATCCTCGTTGGTGATCACGATCGGGGCGTGAGCCGGATTGGACGGGACAAGGCGGGTGCCCTCGCTGAGGTCAAGCCGCTTCAGCACCCCGTCGAGACCGCCGTCTTTGTTCCTGATCATGAAGATCCTGATGTCCCCGTGCCGGGGTGCCCGCTCCGGGTCCACGATGACCAGGTCCCGGTCGGTGATGTGATCCCCGGTCATGCAATCGCCTTTGACCCCGAACGCGAGGACACGGTCATGGGGGAGGGCGATTTCCTCCGGGAGGAAGAGGGTCCCGGTCCGCTGTATGGATCGCCCCGGCTTCTTTAGAGGCCCTTGCTTGCCGGATACGATTAACTTACCACGCTTTCTTGCTGGGCGTAGTAGTTTTCCTCATATTCTTTCGGTGGAATATACTTGCAGGCGGAGTGCAGGCGC
>JAFAZE010000019.1 GCA_019239975.1 Streptosporangiaceae bacterium | reverse complement strand
CCGCCCCGCCACGGCCGCGTCCCCGCAACCCCCGGCCGTCCCTGCAACCCCCCGGCCGTCCCGCAACCCCCGGGCCGTCGCCGCAACGAAGGAAATCTGAGCCGGTTATAACCGGCTCAGATTTCCACCGTGCCGCCCAGGGCACCGCACTGGGCACCGCGTGCCGCTCCGGGCACTGCGTGCCGCCCCCGGCACCGCGTGCCGCTCCGGGCACCGCACTGGGCGCCGCCGCCCGCTCTCCCGCCGCGGCGGGGGCCACCCGAGTTGACATCGGGAATCGCGCCGGGCATCCTGTGGTTGGTTGATCTCGGACACCTCGTTCGGTGAGGCGTCTTCACGGACACAGGCCACTGATCCCAACCGTCGAGAGACGCTCCGGATCAGGACACCTCTCCCCGGCCTAAGGGGTGAGGCCAAGTGGCTGCGCGTGCGACCCGCCCTCAGGGGCATGGCCGCGCTACGCCGTGGAGTGCCAAAGCTCTAACGAGAGAGGTGCTGCCAGCCCTGCTGGCATGGAGTTCCTCTCGGCTGGTGTCAGGTGCGATGGCACCCGCGTGTGCCGTGGACGAAGGGAGGCGTGCGATGGACTCTGATAGTCCGGGCCGAAGTCGGCCCTACCCGCCGCTGTCCCTGCCTGTCCCGGGCACACGCTGACGTTTCCTGAGTGATTCCGCTCCCGCCGCCGGGTGTTCTCACCGGTGCGGCGGAGCGTAAATCCGCGCGCGTGCGCGAGAATCGATGAGCGTGTGCCCCGATCCCGCTTGAGTGAAAAGCGTGAAAAGGGGTGTTCAACATGGCCACCATTACCCGTTCCGCGGTTCTCGACGACGCGCACGCTGGCGACATCCGCGGCGCTCTCGGCACCATCCGGGCGGACGATGTCGCTCCGCGGTCCACGCTGTCCGCGCGGCTGAAGACGCTGCTGGCCATCGTTGGCCCGGGGCTGATCGTGATGGTCGGCGACAACGACGCCGGCGCGTTCTCCACCTACGGTCAGGCCGGCCAGAACTACGGCACCCGGCTGCTGTGGACGCTGCTGCTGCTGGTCCCCGTGCTGTACGTGAACCAGGAGATGGTGCTGCGCCTGGGCGCAGTCACGGGCGTCGGGCACGCGCGGCTGATCCTGGAGCGGTTCGGCAGGTTCTGGGGCGCGTTCTCGGTCATCGACCTGTTCATCCTCAACGCCCTGACGATCATCACCGAGTTCATCGGGATCACCCTGGCGGCCGGATACCTGGGAGTGCCCAAGGTCCTCGCCGTGGCGCTCGCCGCGATGGTGATAATCGCGGCCGCGTTCACCGGGAGCTTCCGCAGGTTCGAGCGGATCGCCGTGACGTTCTGCGCCGGGTCCCTGCTGCTGATCCCGCTGTACCTCATGGCTCACCCGTCCGGCGCGCAGATGGCGCACGGCTTCGCCGTGCCCGGCCTGCCGGGCGGCTCGGGCCAGATGGCCACCGTGATGCTGCTGATCATCGGCATCGTGGGCACGACCGTCGCGCCGTGGCAGCTGTTCTTCCAGCAGTCCTACGTCATCGACAAGAGGATCACCCCGCGGTTCATGCGGTACGAGAAGGTGGACCTCTGGATCGGCATCGTGATCGTGGTGCTCGGCGCCGGCGCGCTGATGGGGGTGACCGCGGCCGCGTTCGCCGGCACGAAGGGGTTCGGCAACTTCACGGACGGCACTGGCCTGGCGCACGGCATCGCCGCCTACGCGGGCCGGGCCGCCGGCGTGGTGTTCGCGGTCGCGCTGCTCGACGCGGCCATCATCGGCGCGTTCGCGGTGTCGCTGTCGAGCGCCTACGCCATCGGCGACGTGCTCGGCCTGAACCACTCGCTGCACCGCGGGGTGCGCCAGGCCAAGGGGTTCTACGCCGTCTACACGCTGCTCATCGCCGGCGCGGCCACCATCGTGCTGATCCCCGGCTCCCCGCTCGGGCTGCTCACCGAGGGCGTCCAGGTGCTCGCCGGCGTCCTGCTGCCGAGCGCGACCGTGTTCCTCCTGCTGCTGTGCAACGACCGCGAGGTACTCGGCCCCTGGGTGAACGGGCGCAAGACGAACATGTTCACCTCGGCCGTGATCGCGGTGCTGATCACGCTGTCCGTGATCTTGACGGCCTCGGTGCTGTTCCCCGGCATCGGCGCGAGGCAGATCGTCATGATCATGATCGTCTGCGGGGCGGCGTCGGTGGCCGCGGGGGCCGGGATGCTGATCCGGGGCCGCCTGCGCAGGGACCCGCTGGCCGACCACGAGGCCGACTTCGACCGGAGCGAGCGCGACACCTGGCGGATGCCCCCGCTCAACCTGCTCACCGCTCCCCTGCTCAGCAGCGGCCGGAAGATAGGCCTGGCGGCGCTGCGCGCCTACCTCGCGATCGCGATGATCCTCGTCATCCTCAAGATCGTCGAGGTGGCGCTCGGGCACTGAGCTCGCCGCGGCCACGGGCCAGCGTTGCTAGCGCGTAACACCCGTTCCGTTCCGTACAGCCAGGACGGGACCATATGCCATCCTGGCAGCTATGGCAGGCCGGCACCGCAGCGATGACCTCTTGTACGCGGTGAGCAAGGTCCCGGAAGTGACCGCCTACTTCTGGGGCGTCAAGGTGCTGACCACGGCGCTGGGAGAGTCGACGTCCGACTACCTCGTCCACGTGATCAGCCCTTACCTCGCCGTCGGGGCGGGTTTCGTCGCGTTCGCGATCGCGATCATCGCGCAGTTTTCGGTTCGGCAGTACGTGACCTGGGTGTACTGGGTGGCGGTCGCCATGGTGGCCGTGTTCGGCACGATGGTCGCCGACGCGATGCACGTGGCGCTGCATGTCCAGTACAAGGTCTCGGCGGCCGCGTTCGCCGTGCTGGTGGCCGTGGTTCTGTGCCTCTGGTACGCGTCGGAGCGGACGCTGTCGATTCACAGCATCACGACGCCGCGCCGCGAGTTCTTCTACTGGGCCACGGTGATCCTCACCTTCGCGCTCGGCACCGCGACCGGCGACCTCTTCGCGTCGACGTTCCATCTCGGGTACCTCGCCTCGGCCCTGATCTTCACCGCTCTTATCGCGGTGCCCGCGGCCGGCTACCGGATGGGCCTGAGCGGTGTCGCGGCCTTCTGGACCGCCTACATACTGACGCGGCCCATCGGGGCGTCGTTCGCCGACTACCTCGGCAAGCCGCACAGCTCCGGTGGCCTCGGCATCGGGAGCGGCCCGATCTGCCTGGTCACGGCGGCGCTCTTCGTGTGCGTGATCGCGTACCTGGCGGCAACGCGCAAGGACATGCCGGGGACGCCGGCGGCCGCGCGCCAGCGCGCGCTCGTCTGACTCACAGCGGCCTTATGCCGGGCCTGCGACGGCACCGGCTTCCGACAGCCCGGCGCCCTTGAGCGGTGGCAGCGCGCACGCGCGCATCCGGCGCAGCAGCCGGGTGCCGACGGGCCGCACCAGCGGGTGGGTGCCGCCGTTGCGCTCGGCCTCCGCCCGCCACCGTGCCCGCCGCGCCGCCAGTGTCGCCGCGTTCTCCAGTTCCGTGCAGTCAAGGGTGTCATGGTTGACGTCCACGACGATCGTGTCACCGTCCTCGATGAGCGCGATCGGGCCGCCCAGCGCCGCCTCGGGTGACACGTGGCCGATGACCAGCCCCACCGACCCGCCCGAGAAGCGGGCGTCGGTCATGAGCGCGATGGTGATGCCGCGCTGGCGGCACAGCGCGGTGATCCGCGACGTCGGATCGAGCAGCTCCGGCATGCCGGGCGCGCCGCGCGGGCCCTCGTAGCGGATCACCACCATGTCGTGGTCCCCGAACCGCTCCGGCGCCGACGCGAGCGCCTCGATCAGCGCCGCCTCACTGTCGAAGACGCGGGCGCGCCCGGCGAACCGGCCCTCCTCCATGCCGCCCTCGACGCCGGCGAGCTTGATCACCGCACCGCCGTCCGGGGCGAGGTTGCCCCGCAGCAGCCGCAGGCCGCCGGTCGGCTTGAACGGCGCCGACACCGGGTGGATCACTTCGCCGTCGGGCGCGGGCGGGTCCAGGCGGGCGACCTGCGCGGCGAGCGTCTCTCCCGTGCAGGTGACGCAGTCGCCGTCGAGCAGCCCGGCGGCGAGCAGCTCGCACACGATCACCGGCAGGCCGCCCTTGGCGTCGATGTCGACCATTGAGTATCGGCCGAACGGGCGGGCGTTCACCAGGACCGGCAGCGTGCGCGACACCCGGTTGAACTCCTCCTGCGTGATCACCTCGCGCCAGAAGTCGATGCCGGCGGCGCGGGCCAGCTCGGGCGCGTGGAGCACGACGTTGGTGGAGCCGCCCATGGCGGTCGCCACCAGCGTCGCGTTGCGCAGCGACGCGGCGGTGACGATGTCGCGGGGCCGGATGCCGCGCTCCGACAGCGCCTGCAGCGCGCCGAGCAGCTGTGCCGGGAATTCCTCGACACGGCGGCGGTCCTCCGACGCGGGGCTCACCATGTGCAGCGGCTCCATGCCGCAGGTCGCGATGAACGACTGCATGGTGTTGTACGTGAACATCCCGCCGCAGCTGCCGTGGCCGGGCGAGGCCTCCAGCGCGATGCGGCGGCGTTCCTCCGGCAAGTCCGCCGCCGCCTGGAAGCAGGACACGATGTCGATCGGTTCGCCGGTCCGGGAGTCGATGCCCGGGCGGATCGAGCCGTCCGACATGATCACCGCGGGGACGTTGCGCTCCAGGATCGCGGCCAGCGTCCCGACCGGCGGCTTGTCGCAGGCCACGACCGCGATGACGCCGCGGACGTCGCTCCCCTCCAGGTGGAGGCAGACGCCGTCGTTGGTGGTCTCGCGGCCGATCAGCGAATAGCGCATCTCCGGCGTGCCGTTGCGCTGCCCATCGGAGATGCCGCCCGCGAAGGCGGGACCGATGACCCGCACCGGCAGATCGGCGTCGACGACCCGGCGCCGTAGCTCGGCCTGGATCGCCTCGACCTTCGCCGGGACCCCCGCGTAGCAGATGCTGTCACCGACGTTGCCGATGACACCCCAGGCCGGGCAGTGGATCTTGTCGGGGTCCTGTCCCTGTAGCCGCGCCGTCGCGACCGCCTGGGTGTCCTGGCCCGGCTTCCATTCCTCCGCGTCGCTCACCGTCGATCCCCTGTGTCCCGCGCGTTCCGAATCCTGGTCGGTCGATGGTACCGGGTTCGGTTATGCCGCTTACCACCACGTCTGCCCTTACTACGTTCGGTCGGCCTAACTACGTTCGGTCGGCCTAGCGGATCTCGTACAGCAAGTTCTTGTTCCAGGTCATGATGGTCCAAGGCCCGTAGTGGTACGTGCGGGCCGGCCGGCCGAACGCGCGTATGGCGAACGCGGGCGGCACGTGGAACGAGGGGCCGTCCTCCGTGGTGGAGACCACGAAGTTCGCGTTGTGCTGGCGCGGGTCGAAATCCGAGGTTTTCTCCAGGAAGAGGCGCCGGTGGTCGACCGAAGCCGGGTGGAACTCCGGGACCGCTATCAGGATGGTGCCGTGGCTGGCCAGGCCGATGTTGTCGCCTTCGGCATAGCTGCCCAGACCGGTGGTGAGATGGTGTGCGCCAAGCCAGTTGATGAGCGCCTGATCGCGCAGCGGGGTCGGCGTCAGGCTGGCGCCATAGGCGAGCGCCGCCAGGTAGACGCAGGCGGCAGCCGTCAGCGCCGGCAGCAGCTTGGCCCGGGCAAGCCGCTCCGCGAGCATTCTGCCGGCCAGGACCGCGCCGAACGGCAGCACGGGCGCGATCTCATGGCTGGCGTAGAGGACGGTCGGGAGCCTGCTGAACGCGTAGGCGGTCACGTTGACCGCGATCGCCACCGCGAGGATCTGCGCGATCATGTCGTCGCACGCGAAGAACCGCCGGATGACGCGGCCGGTTGCCCAGGCCGCCAGCGCCACGCCGACGAGGTGGACCGCGGCGATACCCGTGGCGAAGCGGAGCGAGCCGCTGATGAGGCCGGCGCCGTACAGGTGGAGCAGGCCGTCAACCGTCAGCGAGACATGGGCGGCCCAGGACGCGCTGCGGGCGACCACGGTGTCCAGCGTGGCCATTGTGTATCCGCCGAGGCTCCCGATGATCTTCACGGCGGCGTCGGCCACGGCAACCGATACGACGGCGGACACGGCGAGCGCGAGGTCGAACCAGTGCACGCTGACCGGTTCGCCGCCTTGCACGATGCCACGGTAGGCACGTACTCCGCAGACCACCACGATCGGTGCCGCGCCGATCGCCGCCACGAGCGAGTCCCCGATCTGCGTCCAGGCCAGCATCAGGCCAACGGCCGCCGGCACCCACCAACGGCGCGGCGCCCGGTCAAGCAGCAAGAAGATCAGCAGCAGCGGCACACTGGTCCCGGTGTGGTCCGGGGACAGCAGCAGCACGAAAGCACCCGGGCCGATCTGCGGCGCGATCATGACCCCGGACGCGATCAGCACTCTTACCAGGCCTTCTTTGCCGGTCTTGTTGCCTTTGGCGAGCAGGCCGGCCAGCACCACGAGCAGTGTGTAGGTGATCGCCGCGCAGATATGCACGTCGGCCGGGCCGAGCCCGCGGAAGATCTCGACGAGCGCATACTCGGGTATCTCGGTGGTGTAGAAGGTCACGTCCGCCAGGCCCCACCCGTGCAGCAGCACGTTCCCGTGCAGCATGTCCCAGGCCTGCAGCGCGATCCCGGCGCCATCCGAGGTGACGGTCACCGTCTCCGAGATCCTCAGATAGCACAGGAACAGCACGATGGCCGCGGCCAGGTAGCCTGCCGCCCACGGCAACCATGCCATACCGCGCGTTTCACGGGTTTCGCCAGGACCGGCTGCGCCAGGGGGCGGGCCACGGCCGGCTGCCTGGTCGTTCGTGGCCGCGCTCGCCTCAGCCGCCGCGTGGTTGTTCGCAGCGGACATGAGACTCCTCCGCCTCGCGCTGGCGGGGTCAGGCTATGCACCCGGCCATCTGTGACGACAGCATAGGCCGCGGTGATACGCGTGCGGACGCCGGTGCCGCGTACCTGTGGGCGAACGGGGGTACAGCAGCACATACGTCATGGCTGAAGGGAGGACCGGATGGCCGAGAGTGCGGTGCCGCCAGACGATGATTTGCGCCGGGTTCCCGACACCTTCACGCTGCCCGACTGGCCGCGCAACTGCTGGTATGCGGCGGCGTACGACGTCGAACTGAAACGCCAACTCCTGCCGCGCAGGATCGCCGCGCACAACCTGGTGATGTACCGCCGCGCGAGCGGCGAGCCGGTTGCGCTCGAAGATGCCTGCTGGCACCGGCTCATGCCGCTGTCGAAGGGCAATATCGAGGGCGACAACGTCCAGTGCGGATACCACGGGCTCGTGTTCAACCCGGAGGGCCGCTGCGTGTTCATGCCGTCGCAGAAGACGATCAACCCAGCCGCCCGGGTCCGCAGCTACCCCGTCGTCGAGCGTCACCGGTTCGTGTGGGTCTGGCCCGGCGACCCCGCCGTCGCCGATCCTCACCTGGTGCCCGACCTGCATTGGAACGACGACCCGGAATGGGCTGGCGACGGTGATCTGATCCACCTGAAGTGCGGTTACAAATTGATCGTCGATAATCTCATGGATCTCACCCATGAGACGTTCGTGCACCAGTCGAGTATCGGCCAGCGCTCGATCGCCGAGGTGCCGTTCGAGGTGACGCATGGCCCGAATTCGGCCACCGTCACCCGGTGGATGGAAAACGTCGAGGCGCCGCCGTTTTGGCGGATGCAATTCGAGTGGAAGCGCGGGGAGCCGCCCGGCAAGGTCGACCGCTGGCAGATCATCCAATTTCAGGCGCCCAGCACGATCGCGATCGACGTGGGTATCGCGCCGGCCGGCACTGGCGCGCGGCAGGGCGACCGCTCGCAAGGAGTCAGCGGCTTCGTGCTCAACACGATGACGCCGGAGACCGAAAGTAGCTGTCACTACTTCTGGGCATTCGTCCGCGACTACAACCTCACCGATCAGCGGATCACCACGCTGCTGCGCAAGGGGGTCGCGGGCGTGTTCGCAGAGGACGAGGAGGTGCTCGCGGCACAGCAGCAGGCGGTGGAGGCACACCCGGACAAGCAGTTCTATAACCTCAACATCGACAGCGGCGCGATGTGGGCACGGCGGCTGACCGACAAGATGATCGCCGGGGAGGCCCATGACGTGCGCTATGAGCGGTCCGCAGCCGAGGCTCACGAGCTGGACGGCAGCACGACCCGGGTCGAGGCGACCGAGGCGGACGCCCGGCGGCTGGGTGTGGCGTGAGCGAACCCACCGTCGCGGGGGGTCATTTCCTCCAGGCGCGCGTCCGCGCGGTCCGGGACGTGGCGAGCGACGTGCGCGTGATCGAGCTCGAGCCGGCCCGGCCGCCGCAGCCCTACCCGTCAGGCAGCCACCTGGACATCGCGGTGACCATCGACGGGCTGCCCGACGTCCGCTCCTACTCGCTTGTCGGGGAACGGCCCGTCGAAGGCGCCTACCGGATAGCGGTCAAGAAGATCCCGGACAGCCGGGGTGGATCGGCATTCGTACGTGCCCTGCGGCCGGGCTCCCAGGCCACGGTCTCCGAGCCGAAGAGCCACTTCGAACTGCAGTACGGCCGTCCCGATTACCTCCTCGTCGCCGGGGGAATCGGGATCACGCCCATGGTCGGCATGGCACACGCGCTCACCCGCCACGGCCGGCCGTTCAAGCTGCTGTACGCGGCCCGTACCCGCGAGCAGCTGGCGTTCGCCGGCGAGCTGTCGGAGCTGCTCGGGGACCGGCTGGAGCTGTACGTCTCCGCCGAGGGCAACCGGCTTGATATCGACCGTGCGATCGACCGGCTCCACCCCGACGGCGAGCTGTACCTGTGCGGGCCGCTGCGGCTGCGGGACGCGGCCCAGAGGGCCTGGAGACGGCGCGGCCGGCCGCCGGAGCGGCTGCGGTTCGAAACGTTCGCCTCCGGAGGCCGTTTCCAGCCGGAGGCGTTTCCCGTACGGGTTCACGACCAGGGCGGCCGCGAAATCACCGTTCCCAAGAACCGCACCATGCTGGACGCTCTCCGCGATGCCGACGTCGAGGTGATGTGGGACTGCCGCCGGGGCGAGTGCGGCCTGTGCGCCGTCAGCGTGCTCCACGTCGAGGGAGAGCTTGACCATCGCGACGTCTTCTTGAGCGAGGAAGAGCAGGCGGGGAACCGTACGATCCTCACATGCGTCTCCCGCGCGGTCGGCGGGGCGATCACCATCGACACCGGCTTCCGCGCCGATCCGCAGCGCCAAGCCAGGCCGAAGGCCAACCAGAAGCACCACGGATCGTTCTGAATAAGAACAAGAATTTACGGAACGGACGGCGGCTTCCCCCTCCGCGCCACCCGCCGTTACGGAGGCGCGGGCAGCCGGCCGGCCGGCCGAAGCGCTAGAACGCGGCGGCGAACCGGCCGCGCGACTACTCGCCTACTCGCATTCGTCGCCGCACGGCGGCAAGAAGATGAAGATCCGTCGCCCCTGCGCCGCGCACTGGCGGCAGACGATGTACCGGTGACCGGGGCCTCCCCCTGTGCGCTCCGAGTAGTCGGCGGCGGACCGGCAACCACACGGCATCCATCCGATCGTCACCAGGCCTGGCCCGAGGTAGTGACCTTCCGGGCAGGTCCCAGGCGCGTCCTCGAACAAATCAACGGCCACACCGTTACGATAGGCGGGCACCCCTCTGCCCGCTTCAGTTCAGTTGGCAGGCACCATTTGGTCACCTTATGTAGCTTCGTCCGGCTCGGCGAGATTGCCGAGGCCGACGAATGGGCCACCAGGGTCACCCAGTCATCTGGCACCCGGCGGACCGCGTGACCGGGGTCACCTACGACTCCGGGGCGCTGATCGCCGCCGAACGTGGTGAGCGACTCATATGGGGCCGCCATCGTGCCCTGCTTCTCCGCCGTGTCGTACCGACAGTCCCCGCCCCCGTCGTCGCCCAGTGCTGGCGAGGCACACCCCGCCAGGCACAGCTTGCCCGGCTCCTGGCCGGATGCGAAGTCGAAACTCTCGATGACACCGGGGCCAGGGCCACCGGAACCCTCGCCGGCCGCGCCCGCACCACCGACATCGTCGACGCCAATGTCGTCGAAGGCGCCCTCCGGCGCGGCGACGTCATCATCAGCTCCGACGAAGGCGACCTGGCCGCCATCGCTGCGGCCATCAGGAAAACTTGCGGGACAAATCGCCAGTGCCAGGGAACTTTATGCAGTCAGCTCCGTCGCGAACGCGGCTGGCATAGGTATGTTCGGCCCGGTACGGGAGGCTCGCTTGCCTGGTCGTGGTTCATGCTGGGGAGGCGCATGGTCTTGCCCGAGCGCTCCGGCTCGCAGCCGGTCATCCGCCTGGCGGTGTCCTGGTCTCATGGAGGATCCGCCTGGTAATGGTTTCGGTTCGGGCCCGAGCACGGCAGACTTGGAGCGTGACTACTGATCAGCTGGCGTTGATCTCCGCCGACCCGCGGGTGATGCACGGCCAGGCCGTCATCGCCGGAACGCGCGTGCCGGTCAGCGTGATCTTGGACTGCCTGGCTGCCGGCATGGCGGCCGACGAGATCATCGCCGAATACCCGGCGGTCACCGTTGCGGGCGTGCGTGCGGCTGCCGCCTACGGCGCGGCGCTGGCACGCGAGGAACTGCTGCCGCTGCCGCAGTCCCGATGAGATTCAAACTCGACGAGAACCTGCCCGTTTCCTCTGCCGCCAACTTGGCCAGCGCCGGTCACGACGTCGATACCGTCGGTCAAGAGGGACTCAGTGGCGCTCCCGACCCCGATGTAGTGGCCGCCGCCACAGCAGCTGAGCGTGTGCTGATCTCGCTCGATGTCGGACTGGCTGACATTCGGGCCTACCCGCCTGGCAGCCACGCCGGCATCGTCGTGCTGCGCCTGACCGACCAGTCCGCCGCCACGGTCAGCAAGGCAATCAGCGACCTGGCCGCCTTCAACAATCCGGACAGCCTAAGGGAAGCGGTAGCGATCCTGCAGCGCGGGCTCCTCAGAATCCGCCACCCCTGAAGCAGTCAGGGCCTTTCCAGCTGGGAAATCCGGTGGGCGCAGTAGGATTCGAACCTACGAACCCCTCGCTTGTAAGGCGAGTGCTCTACCACTGAGCTATGCGCCCGTCACGCTGCGGTGTGCGGCAAACACACGGAACGCAGACAGCGTACCGGTTCCAGGCGGGTTCGCTGTACTGGGCTGGGCCGATGCGGCGTATCGGTTCTGTCCGAGATCACCCGGGACTACTCTTCGCCGGGCTCGCGCTCGTTGTCGATGACCCAGCCGGGGTGGACGGCCGGGAAGCGCTGCTGGATGGTCGACAGGGGCAGGGGTAGCCTGCCACCGGCCTCGCCGGCGAGGCGGCGCGCGTAGGCGGCCTCGGCGGTAAAGATCGTGAACTTCTTTACGCTGGCGTCCGGGTAACGGATGTAGACGAACAGGGCGGCCCAGTCACCATCGGCGGAGTCGCCGAGACCGTCACGGAGAACACGCAGCACCCTGGCGTCAAGCTGGCTGCCGAACAGCCGCGCGTAGCCGGCGACGATCAGCTCGCCCTCCGTGCTGGTGACAGTGGTCGACACGCCCTGAGCATATACGTGCACGCTCTCGCGTACATGCGACCCTACTCGGAGGCGGGCTCGATGAGGCGGCGTATTGACGGAAGGAGCGCGTCGAGATCCTGCCCGGTGCGGAACGCGACGATCATGGTGCCGTCGCCGTCGCCGTTGCCGTCGCGGTCGGGGGCCGAAGCCGCCGCGCCAGGCGCGCCCGGCAAGGCCGAGGCGCCCGCCGTAACCGGCGAGGCCGGCGCGCCCGGGCCCGCGAACAGCTCGCTCACCTGGCGCATCGCGTCGTCGAGTTCCCGCACCGGGTCGGGGCTCTCCGCCCGCAGCCAGCGGCGGAGCACGTGGTTGTGCGCGGCGACCACCGCCGCGGCCATGAGCTCGGCCTGGAGGGCCGCCTCGGTCGCCTCTCCTATCCTGTCGGCTCCCACGTTGTCGGCGATGAACTCGCGGAACAGCCGCTGGTAGCGGGCGACGCTGGCGATCTCACGGTCGCGGAGGGCGGGCACCGTGCTGGTGAGCGCGTACCGGCGGCGCGCGAGGTCGCCCTCGTCGAGGTAGTGCAGCAGCACCAGGCGGATGGCGTCGGACACCGCGGCCAGGGGACTGCCCTGGCCGGAGGTCAGCAGGCGGTGCCTGATCAGCTCGAGCAGCCGGTCGTGGTCGGGGAAGATGACGTCTTCCTTGGAGCGGTAGTGCCGGAAGAACGTGGTTCGGCCCAGGCCGGCCCGTTCGGTGATGTCATCGACGGTGGTCTGCTCGTAACCTCGTTCGTCGAACAGCGCGAACGCGGCGTCCGCGAGCCGGTCCCGCGCTTCTGGCCTCGTCATGATCGTTCGCTGCTCGCCTCCACGCGCCCCGCGACGCCTCTGGGCGCCGTCATCCAAGTTCTCATGCACACCTGCCTCTTGTCACCACCCATGGTACTGCGTACCATCCAAAGGGTACTGAGTTCCATACGGTGCCGCCGCAGGGGAGGCGCGGGAGGTATGCGTCGTCGATGAAGATGGTCGTCTGCGTCAAGCAGGTCCCGGACACGGCGGCCGAACGCACGCTCGAGCCCGACGGCACGCTCGACCGGGAAACGCCCGACGGACTGATCAACGAGCTGGGCGAGTACGCGATCGAGGAAGCCCTGCAGATCGGCGCGCTGGCGGCGATGCTCGCCGAGCGGCTCGGCGTGCCCCAGCTGTCGCTGGCGAGCAAGGTGGAGATCGACGGGACCACCGTCCGCGTCAACCGCCAGTCCGAGGACGGCTACCACAAGGTGGAGGGCGGCCTGCCCGCCGTGATCAGCGTGCTGGAGAAGATCAACGAGCCGCGGTACCCGTCGTTCAAGGGGATCATGGCGGCGAAGAAGAAGCCCATCACCGTGATGAGCTGCGCCGACGCGGGCATCGACCCGGCGCACGTAGGCCTCGCGAACGCCGCCACCGAGGTGGCCGGTTTCGCGGCGCGGCCGCCGCGGCAGGCCGGGACGATCGTCAAGGACGAGGGCGACGGCAGCGCCACGGTCTACGTCGCAGAGGGCGAAGAGGTCACCGACTACGTGACCGCCCCCGCGGCGGAGCTGCTGGCCACACTCGCCGGGCGCGGCGGCCCGGCCGCGATCCTGCTCGCCTCGACCGCGCAGAACAAGGAGGTCGCCGGGCGGCTCGCCGTCAAGCTCGGCTCCGGCCTGCTCACCGACGCGGTCGGGCTCAGCGAACAGGACGGGAAGATCACTGCGGAGCAGTCCGCGTTCGGCGGAGCCACCAGCGTTCAGTCCACTGTAAAGACCGGCACCCCCATCATCACGGTCAGGCCCAACTCCGCCGCACCGGAGCCGGCCCTCTCCCCCGCCGCCGCGGACCTGCAGGCCGTAGGTATACAGCTCACCGACGCGGCGAGGGGAGCAAGGATTACCGAACGGGTCGTGGCTGAGCGCAGCGAGCGACCGGAACTCGCCGAGGCGGCCATCGTCGTCTCCGGCGGCCGCGGCACCGGCAGCGCCGAGGGCTTCAAGATCATCGAAGAGCTCGCCGACTCCCTCGGCGCCGCCGTGGGTGCCTCCCGCGCGGTCACCGACGCGGGCTGGTACCCGCACAAGTTCCAGGTCGGGCAGACCGGCATGACCGTCTCGCCGCAGCTTTACATGGCGGTCGGGATCTCCGGTGCGATCCAGCACCGTGCGGGTATGCAAACCTCGAAAACGGTCGTCGCCGTCAACAAGGACCCGGACGCGCCGATCTTCGAGCTCGCCGACTTCGGCGTCGCAGGAGACCTCTTCCAGGTCGTCCCGCAACTGCTCGAGGAGATCAGCAAGAGGAAAGGCTAATGATCGACCACGAGGTACACACCTATCCTTCATCGGCGAAGCTGCCGCATGAGGAGCAGCTCGCGTGGAAGCTGGCGGCGGTCGCCACCGACCCGGTCGAGGTCCCCCGCGAGGTGGCGGAGATGGTGGTCAACCGGGTGATCGACGACGCCGCGGTCGCGGCCGCGGCGCTGGGCCGGGGACCGGTGCGGGCGGCGCGCGAGCAGGCGCTGCGGCACCCGGCGACGCCGGGCGCCGTGGTCTGGGGAGCCGCGCCGGGGAAGGGCGAAGGGGAGGCGGGCGGCATCTCCCCCGAGTGGGCCGCCTGGGCGAACGGCGTAGCGGTGCGCGAACTGGATTACCACGACACGTTCCTCGCCGCCGACTACTCTCATCCCGGCGACAACATCCCGCCGCTGCTCGCGGTGGCCCAGCACACCGGCAGGTCGGGGGCGGAGCTCGTGCGGGGCATCGCGGCGGCCTACGAGGTGCAGGTGGACCTGGTGCGGGGCATCTGCCTGCACGAGCACAAGATCGACCACATCGCGCACCTCGGCCCGTCGGCGGCGGCCGGGATCGGGGCGCTGCTGCGGCTGGACACGCAGACCGTGTACCAGGCGATCGGGCAGGCGCTGCACTGCACGACGCAGACCCGGCAGTCCCGCAAGGGCGAGATCTCCAGCTGGAAGGCTTACGCCCCGGCGTTCGCCGGGAAGATCGCGGTCGAGGCGATCGACCGGGTGATGCGCGGCCAGGGCTCGCCCAGCCCCATCTACGAGGGCGAAGACGGCGTGATCGCCTGGCTGCTGGGCGGCCCCGAGGCGGTGTACACGGTGCCGCTGCCGGCGCCCGGCGAGCCGAAGCGGGCCATCCTGGACACGTACACCAAGGAACATTCGGCCGAATACCAGGCGCAGGCGCTGATCGACCTGGCCCGCCGCCTGGGCCCCCGGGTCGCCGACACCGCCAAGATGGACCGGATCGTCATCCACACCAGCCACCACACCCACTACGTCATCGGCTCCGGATCCGGCGACCCGCAGAAGTACGACCCGGGCGCCTCCAGGGAGACGCTGGACCACTCGCTGCCCTACATCTTCGCGGTCGCGCTGCAGGACGGCGGCTGGCACCACGTCGCCTCCTACACGCGCGAACGCGCCTCCCGGCCGGACACCGTGGAGCTGTGGCGCAAGATCAGCACGGCCGAGGACCCGGAGTGGACCCGGCGCTACCACGACCCGGACCCCGCCAGGCGGGCATTCGGCGGGCGTGCCGAGATCACCATGACGGACGGGACGGTGATCAGCGAGGAGATCGCGGTAGCGGACGCTCATCCCGCGGGGGCGCGGCCGTTCGCGCGTGAGCAGTACATCGCCAAGTTCCGCACCCTGGCGGACGGGATCATCGCGCCGGACGTCCAGGACAGGTTCCTCGACGCCGTGACCCGGCTGCCCGACCTGTGCACCGGTGAACTGGCCGCGCTCGGCCTGCCCGGGATCCAGCAGGCGGGCGAGAAGCCGGAGACCTGGGGGATCTTCTGATGCTGCACGATCCGGCGACCGCGACGGCCAAGCGGGAGACGTTCCGCGCCGGGCTGGCATCGGGGCGGCTGCTTCGGTTTCCCGGCGCGTTCAGCCCGCTGTCGGCCATGCTCATCGCCCGGCGCGGCTTCGAGGGCGTGTACGTCTCCGGCGCGGTGATCTCCGCCGACCTGGGCCTGCCGGACATCGGGCTGACCACGCTGACCGAGGTGGCGGGCCGCTCCCAGCAGATCGCCCGGGTGACCGCCCTGCCGTCCCTGGTGGACGCGGACACCGGGTTCGGGGAGCCGATGAACGCCGCGCGCACCGCGGCTGTCCTCGAGGACGCCGGGGTGGCCGGGATGCACATCGAGGACCAGGTCAACCCCAAGCGCTGCGGACACCTGGACGGCAAGGAGGTGGTGGACCGCGACACGGCCGTCAAGCGGATCAAGGCGGCCGTGGCGGCGCGGCGGGATCCGTCGTTCGTGATCGCGGCCCGGACCGACGCCGCCGCGGTGGCGGGGATGGACGAGGCGATCGACCGGGCGAAGGCCTACGCGGACGCGGGCGCCGACCTCATCTTCCCCGAAGCCATGGCCGGCGAGGCCGACTTCGAGCGGTTCCGCGCGGCGATCGGCGTGCCGATCCTCGCGAACATGACCGAGTTCGGCAAGAGCAAACTGCTGGACACCAGGACACTGGAGAACCTCGGCGTCAACGTCGTCATCTACCCCGTCACGCTGCTGCGGCTCGCCATGCACGCCGCGGCCGAGGGCCTGGCCGCGATCGCCGGGCAGGGCAGCCAGGAAGGGCTGCTGGACCGCATGCAGCACCGGCGCGACCTGTACGACCTGCTCGACTACGAGGCCTACAACACGTTCGACGCCGGTATCTACAACTTCCGGCCTTAGCCGGGATTTCCGGAAAGGGGCGCCCAATGCCTGCCGCAGATAACGAGGTCCGCAAGGGGCTCGCCGGCGTCATCGCCGACACCACCGCCATCTCCATGGTCAACCCGGACACCAATTCTCTGCTCTACCGTGGCTACCCGGTCCAGGAGCTGTGCCGCTCGTGCAGCTTTGAGGAGGTCGCCTACCTGCTCTGGCACGGTGAGCTGCCCGACGCGGCGCAGCTCGCCGCCCAGAACAGGGCCGAACGGGCGCAGCGGGCTCTCGACCCTGTTCCCGCCGGGATCCTCAGCGGCCTGCCTGCCACCTCTCACCCGATGGACACGCTGCGCACCGCCGTCAGCCTGCTGGGCGCCGACGATCCCACGGAGAACGACATCACTCCCGAGGCCAGCCAGGCCAAGGCCCTGCGCCTGTTCGCGGTGCTGCCGGCGGTGGTCGCGCTCGACCAGCGGCGCCGCCACGGCCTGGAGGCGGTTCCGCCCCGCGACGACCTCGGCTTCGCCGCGAACTTCCTGTACATGACCTTCGGTGAGGTCCCCGAGCCGGAGATCGTCTCCGCGTTCGAGACCTCGCTGATCCTGTACGCCGAGCACAGCTTCAACGCGTCCACGTTCACCGCCCGCGTGATCGCCTCCACGCTGTCCGACACCTACAGCGCCGTCACCGGGGCGATCGGCGCCCTCAAGGGACCGCTGCACGGCGGCGCCAACGAAGCCGTCATGGACATGCTGGAGGAGATCGGCGCCCCCGACCGGGCCGAGCCATGGCTGGAGGCGGCGCTGGCGCAGAAGCGGAAGATCATGGGCTTCGGCCACCGCGTCTACAAGAACGGCGACTCCCGCGTCCCCACCATGCGCGCCGCCCTCGGGTCCGTCGCCGAGCTTCGCGGCGGCCAGCGGCTGGTCGAGACCTACGAGACGCTGGCCAAGGCCATGCTCCAGGCCAAGGGCCTGAAGCCCAACGTCGACTACCCAGCCGGGCCCGCGTACCACCTGATGGGTTTCGACACACCCACGTTCACGCCGATCTTCGTGATCGCCCGCATCACCGGGTGGACCGCCCACATCGCCGAGCAGCTCGCGGCCAACAGCCTGATCCGCCCGCTGGCGGCCTACACCGGGCCCGACGAGCGGCACGTGGCTAAGGCGGGCTAGCGCCCCTGGCGCAGGACGCGATGGCGGCGTGGCGGTGAGCCTGGCGGGACGTGCCATCTGGCAAGATGGCGGAAAACCGTGCGGCCCGGGAGGAATCGATGCCTGTCCGCTTCCAGCTGGTCATCGACTGCGCCGACCCGGACCGGCTTGCCCGCTTCTGGGCCGCCGCGCTGGGCTATGAGCTTGCGCCGCCCCCGGCTGGTTTCTCTACCTGGGACGACTACTACCGCGACCTCGGGATACCCGAGGAAGAGCTGGGGGTCGGCGCGGACAGGATCAGCGATCCGCAGGGTCAGGGGCCGGCCATCTGGTTCCACGTAGTCACGGATACCAAGACGGTCAAGAACCGGCTGCACCTCGACATCCACGCCAGCGGCCAGCGGACGGACCCGATCGAGACCCGCAGGCAGCGAGTCGACGCCGAGGCCAGCCGGCTGGCCGGCCTGGGCGCCACCATTACCTGCGTCTTGCACCAGGAAGGACTCGACCACTATGCGGTCGGGATGAAGGACCCGGAGGGTAACGAGTTCGACATCAACTGACCGCGGCAGCCAGCGCCCGCGCCGCGCGGCCCGGCGATCCCCGGCCCCAGTTTCCGTCGTCGTGCACAGCCCGCATGCCGTGGGGCGGCCGCCGCGCCTTCGCGCGCCAACGCGCCGGCACCGCAACCGGGCAAAACGGACAGCCGTCATGATCGCGGAAACGGCGGGTCGTGGGCGGCACCTAGACTTCCGCGATCATGCGGCGGGGAACGCCGCGCTAGGCGAGGTGGACGTAGTCGTAGTCGAACGGCTTGCCGTTGATGCCGTTGCGCGGCGGCGCGATCCACGCCGCGATCTTGCCCCGCTCGTGCACCGGCCGCATCAGCGAGCGCACGAACGTCTTGTCCACGTCGGTGGGCAGCCACTCCCCCTTGCGCCGCTCCCATTCCGCGGCGCTGATCATTTCCCCGTCGGGGGCGGCCTCGATGCCGGCGAACGCGCCGACCTTGCGGTTGAACGCCGCGTGCGGCAGCTTCAGCCGGTGCGGCAGCCCGGCGCTGTCCAGGATCTTGTTCCACCGGCTCACGCCGCCGCGGCAGTCGGCGATGTACTCGCGGCGCAGGTCGGTGTTCAGCCCCGTCAGGGCGGCCACCTCCAGATAGTCGATCTTGCCGTCGACCAGCGCGTCCACCATGATCGAGTCGTCGGCGAGGCGGTGGTCGTCCTTGCGCCGGTCCTCCATCCACCGGCCCTTCAGGCCCGCGGTGTAGTAGTTCGCCACGTTGGTCGAGGTCTCCCCGCCGAACAGGTCGAGCGAGACGCTGTAGTGGAAGTTCAGGTACTTCTGGATCACCGGCAGCGGGATCGCGCCCAGCGCGGCCACGTCGTCGGTGTCGTTTTCGGCCATTACCTGCGCGGTGCGCTCCACCACCCGGTCCACCCCGGTGGTGCCGACCATCATGTGGTGGGCCTCCTCCTTGAGCATGAACTCACAGGTACGGCTCAGCGGGTCGAACGCGGACTCCTTCAGCGTGCCGAGCTGGTACTTGCCGTCCCGGTCGGTGAAGTACGTGAACATGTAGAACGACAGCCAGTCCGGGGTTTCCTCGTTGAACGCCCCGAGGATGCGCGGCGCCTCCGCGCTGCCGGAGTTGCGGTGCAGCAGTTCCTCGGCTTCCTCCCGGCCCTCCCGGCCGAAGTAGGCGTGCAGCAGGTACACCATCGCCCACAGGTGCCGGCCTTCCTCCACGTTCACCTGGAACAGGTTCCGCAGGTCGTACAGGGACGGCGCGCACGCGCCGAGGTTGCGCTGCTGCTCCACCGACGCGGGCTCGGTGTCACCCTGGATCACGATCAGCCGCTGCAGGTCGGCCCGGTACTCCCCCGGCACCTTCTGCCAGGCCGGCTCGCCCTTGTGGGCCCCGAAGCCGATCCGCCGGCCCGGATCCCGCTCCGCGAGGAAGATGCCCCACCGGTAGTCCCTCATCGGGACGAAATCGAAGTGCGCCCAGCCCTCGCGGCCGACGTTGACCGCGGTGCGCAGGTACACGTCCCGGGTCGGCAGCGCCGGGCCCATCGACTCCCACCAGGACAAGAAGTCCGGCTGCCACGACTCCAGGGCGCGCTGCAGCCGGCGGTCCCCGGCCAGGCCGACGTTGTTGGGGATCTTCTCGGTGTAGTCGGATGCGATCGTCATGAGGGGGTTCAGACTCGCTTTCGGTCGAAGCTGGCGCGCTGCCCGGTGCCGTACCGGCGCAGCGCCCCATCCGGGCCCGAGGCGTTCGGGCGGTTGAAGATCCAGTTCTGCCACGCCGACAGACGGCCGAAGATCTTGGTCTCCATCGTCTCCGGGCCCGGGAACCGGTAACTGGCCTCCATCCCGGTCAGCGCGTCCGGGCTGAAGCTGGCCCGCTCCTCGATGGCGATCCGGACCTCCTCGTCCCAGTCGATGTCGTCGGGGGCGAAGGTGACCAGGCCGAGCGCCTCGGCGTCCTCGGCCGGCAGCGGCTCGCCGGCCCGCTTCACCGCGGCGGTAAGCCCATCGGCGTCGCCGTAGAACCTCGTCGCCAGCCGGGTCAGGCCGTTTCCCATCCGCAGCGGCCCGAGGTTCATCTCCCCAACGGTTATCTCACCAGGCGAGGCGCCGGGCTCGGCGTCTTCGAAGACGCCGGAAAGCTGGTAGGAGCGATCCGCCGCAAGCGCCAGCTCCAGCAGCGAGCCCGCGAAGCAGCTTCCGGGCTCGATCAGCGCGATCAGGCTCCGGCTGGTCACGTCCAGCCGCTTCAGCGTTCGCTTCAGGTAGTGAACGATCTCGTTTGCCAGCCAGTCATCCTGATGGTGCAGCAGCAGCTGGTCGCAGGCCAGCACCCGTTCCGCGGAACCGCGTGTCCGCAGCACCCAGGTGCCCAGCTCCAGCTCGTTCGTGCGCAGGTCCAGGATCAGGTCGTCCAGCTCCCGGGTCACCGCCAGCGTCCAGAAGCCGGCGCCCTGGGCGCGCACGCCCGCCATGCCGTCCGGCGGGTCCGCGTCCGGGCCGCTGACCGTTATCTCCGCCACGCCACGGGAACGGTCCAGCGTGGCCGCCACGTGCCGGTAGGAGACCGAGGTATCCGAGCGCGTCTTCTCCAGCGGCGCCAGCGCGATCCCGGCCGTGCCAGCCTGCGGGCGAGACGAGCCGGCGGCGAGCTCCCGCGCCCGTTCGGTAACCCTTTCTCTCCAATAAGCACGCGGGACAGTCTCGTCCACCAGCCGCCATTGCACGGCCTTCTTTCCGCCGATCCCCTCCGCCTTGGTGGCGAAGTGGTCCGCCAGGTCGCGGCGAACGTGGCGCTTGTCCGTGACCCGGGTCAGCCCGCCCGTCCCCGGCAGGACCGCGAGCAGCGGCAGCTCCGGCAGCGACACGGCCGAGGAGCGGTCGTCGATCAGCATGATGTGCTCGCACGCCAATGCCAGCTCGTACCCGCCGCCGGACGCGGTCCCGTTGACGGCGGCCAGGTACACCTGGCCCGAGTTCTCGGTCGCGTCCTCGATGCCGTTGCGGGTCTCGTTGGTGAACTTGCAGAAGTTCACCTTCCACGGGTGCGGCGAGGCGGCGAGCATCCGGATGTTCGCCCCGGCGCAGAAGATCTTGTCCTTCCCGCTGGTCAGCACGACCGCGCGTACCTCGGGGTGCTCGAACCGCAGCCGCTGCACCGCGTCGTACAGCTCGATGTCCACGCCCAGGTCGTAGGAGTTCAGCTTCAGCTCATACCCCGGCACCAGGCCCGCGTTCTCGTCGACGTCCATGGTGATCGTCGCCACCGGCCCGTCGAATGACAGCCGCCAGTGCTTGTAGCGCGCGGGTTCGGTGCGGAAGTCGGCGCGCGGCAGGCCGCGGCCGGCCTCAGCCGGCCCGCGGGCGTCGGCGGCGGAGCGCGTTTCGGTGGCCTGGCTGGTCATGATCGTCCCTCCGGCTGTGCACCTACCCACTATGTTCTACGTTTAACTGACGATCCGTCAAGTCTGAGTAGCATATTTGGCATGTGATCATCACGGCCGCCCGCGGGCCGCCGAGCTCAGCCGATGTCATTGAGGCGCAGTTCGGGCGACCATTGGGTCATGGACCGCGGGGATTTCGGGGCGCTTCGGGCGGCCCGGGCGCAGCTCGTCAGCTACGGCGTGCGGCTGCTCGACGACGGGCTGGCCGTCGGCAGCGCGGGGAACCTCAGCGTGCGGGTGGGCGACATCGTGGCGATCACCCCGTCGGGGGCCGGCTACCGGGACATGCGGCCGGGTGACATCTGCCTCGTCACGCTGGCCGGGACTCCGGCCGCGGATGACACCGGGCGCCTGGACGACGGCGGGCCGTCCTCGGAGACGCCGATGCACCTGGCGGTCTACGCGGCGACCGGCGCGGCGGCGGTCGTGCACACGCATTCGCCGGAGGTCATCGCCCTGTCCGCGTCGCGCCCCGAACTGCCGGCCATCCACTACGCGATCACCGCGCTCGGCGGTCCCGTCCGCGTCGCCCCCTACGTTCGCTTCGGGTCGGCGGCCCTGGCCGCTGCCGCCGCCGGGGCCCTGGACGGCCGCACCGCCGTCATCCTGCGCAACCACGGGGCACTCAGCTACGGCCGCGACCTCGCGGAGGCCTACGACCGGGCCCTGCTCCTGGAGTGGCTGGCCCGCACGTACCGGCTGGCCCTGTCATACGGGGAGCCCGCGACCCTGTCGGCCGCCGAGCTCGCCGAGGTCACGGCGGAGATGCGGCGCCGCCGCTACGGCGAGCGGCGCGGTGGTTCATGATCGCTGTGTGCGGCCTTTCATAGTTCGAGGGTTTGCCACCGGGGGTTCGGGAGCGGGTGTACTGACGACGCGGTCGCCGGCCCACTGACCGTCACCTGCTGACCGTCACCTGGTGAGCGACCGCGCCGACCGGCGAGATCCATCGCCGACCCGCGCTCCCCCTTGCCGGCCGGGCCGGTCATGGGCAGGCGACGCGCACGGCTGACGCGACCACGGTTCCGCCGTAGGGACCGTTCCCGGCATTGGTGAGCTCGGCGAAGACGGTCCCGCCGTTGAAAACGAAGGGTCCCACGCTGAGCCACTGCCCTCGGCTATCGGCCTGGTTAATGGTGAAGCTGGCGATGCGGACAGCCGGGTTGTGCAGGGCCTGGTGGGATCCGTTGCTGATCCAGATGACGGCGTTGGAGTTGGCACGCGCGGAGAACGGGACGAAAAAGCTCAGCGTGCAGTGAGGCGCGGGCAGCCCGGTGTGGAACACCCAGTCGAAGTTATCATCGCGCGTGCCGCTGCCGTATTCGGCCAGCGGGCTGAACAGGAACTTGTTGCCGCACCCATCGTTGGCGGCCCTGGCCGCGGCCGCGGTATACCATCCGATACCGCTGAGGCTGTTATCAGCATCAATGCCGGCAGAGCGTGTGGGCGGGCAGAATGGGCCCGCCGTGGCCACGTACGCCAGTGGGTGTTGTGGCTCGCGGGCCTGTTGCATCCGGTTACCGTGCTGCGGCTGGTGTCGCTGGTTCGGCTGTTGCGACCGGCGGGGCTGGGGTGGCGGAGAGTGCTGAGGCTGCCCGTTGGCCCCGCCTTGACGGTCGTTCGCGCCGCCTTGATGGCCGCTCCCGAAGGGAGTGCCGCCGGGCTGTCCCCGGCCGGGTGGCGGGGCGGCAGCGGGGCTGTGCGGCCTCGGGGACCCTGGAGTAGGGCCAAAGATCAGGGTGGACCCGTTAAGGGTCACGAATGTGGATGCCGCGACGACCGCGGCAAACAGAATCAGCGGAACCAGCCAGAAGCGCGTCTGCGGAGGATTGCTTATGCGGCGGTGACGCTTTCGTCCCCTGCTTGCTATCGGCCCGCTGTTTGATGGTGGTCCATTGTTTGACCGTGGCCCGCTTCTCATCGGCGTGGTGCCGCCGATGGTCCGGCCGGTCCCGCGCGGCCGTGTCTCGGTTGCGCTGTGGACAGCCGCGGCCAGCGCCGCCGCGGGTCCGGCGGACTCGCGGCGGCGCCGGCCGTTGCGCGGCCTCACGTGCCTCCTGGCGCCAGGCTCCGGGGGAAGGCAGTCGAGCGCCGCGGCGGCCTCGGCAGCGCGACGCCGGACAAGAGCCGCTAGCGGCGCGGGCAGCCACCCATCGGAGGGATCCGCCGCTCCGGTTCGTGCCTGAATATGGGCAAGGCGAGGACGCGCGAGCGGATCTTTGTCCAGACAGGCGTTGATGAGCGCGGCAAGGTAGCCGTCAAGCGCGCATGCCGCCGTCAGGTCGGGAGCACCGCGGATTATCCGGGCCATGACGGCCTCGGTGCCGTCATCTCCGAACGGGGGCGAGCCGGTCAGGGCATAAGCGAGCAGGCCGCCGAGGGCGAACACGTCGGCCGCCGTCCCGACAGGGCCGCCCGCAACCTGTTCGGGGGCAAGGAACGCGGGCCATTGCGGGCGCGCGCCCGACGCCGTCAGCGTGCTGCCGTTCATCACAAGGGCTATGCCGAAGTCGGTCACGAGAGGACCGCTTTCCGTGAGCAGCACGTTGGCGGGCGTCAGGCGAAGGTGCAGGACGTTCGCGGCGTGAATCGCCTGCAGCGCCCGCGCGATCCCCACGGCCAGCCGCCGGACTGCCCCTGCGCCCATCGGGCCCAGCGCTGTCACGGCTTCCCGTAGCGAGATCGCCGGGACGTATGCGGTGGCCAGCCAGGCCGGGCTGCCGTCCGCGTCACCTCCTGTCACCTGCGACAAATAGGGTCCGGAGACCGTGCGCAGTCTCTCGAGCTCACGCGCGAGCCTGATGCGGAAGAAGCGGTCTCGCGCCAGGCCGGGGTGTATGACCTTGACGGCCAGCGTCCGCCCTTCGCCATCCCTGCCCAGATACAGGCACCCGACCGGGCCCTCCCCCAGCCACGCCGCCAGCGTTACCGGACCGGCCTCGTAGGGATCGTCATCGCGCAGCGGTCTCACCGCGGAAAGAGCGGTCGCCCCCGGCTGGGTTCCCGTGCCGGCTGGGCGAACTGCCATGGGAATACCTGGGCTGGCCGGGCGGCCCTGCGGCGGCTGAGCGCGGGTCGCGGGAGGCCAGCCGCGCGGCAGGCCGGCTGGGGCGCCCGGCCACCGGGGCTGGTGCCCTCCGGGCGGATGCTCTGACGGCGCATGCTCTGACGGCGCATGCTCTGACGGCGCGTGCCAGTCACCACCCACAAGCGGTCCGCCGTGGGCGGCATGCGGGCGGCCCGGCTGGCGACCTAGCGCATCATGGGGCTGCGGCCGTTGTGTTCCGTGCCTCGTTACCGGGCCCCTGTGCCGGCCCGTCAAGGCATCGCGTCCCGGGGGTGCCGACAGCACTTCAGGGGGCCAGCAGCCCGGCTGCGGCGCAGGCGTCCGCGGCGCAGGCGTCCGCTGAACCCTGGGTGGTGTCCAGGGCATATGCGCTGGCTGAGGGGCATGTGGTGATTCGGGCCGCCGCGGTAGCTGCTCGGGCGCGCGCCTTAGTGGCTGAGATGCTTGTGGCGGCGGCGGTGCTTGCAGGGGCTGGGATGCTTGCGATGGCGGCGGTGCTTGCGGGGACTCAGGCATGAGCGGATCAGGAGCGCGCACCGGTGAACTGGATGGTGTGAACTCGGCCCTGCCGACTCTGGACGTCTCAGCGTATCCAGCCTCAGAAATTGCGCTCTCTGACGGATTATCGCGAAGCCAGGCTGCGAGGGTGTGCCAGCGTTCGTTCCACCCCTCAACATCCGCACCGCACGCTTCCACATACGCCCGGGTCACGGCCAGACTAGGGAAGATCCGGCCGCTCGCGGCCGAGGACAGCGCCGATGCCGAATACATGGCCCTTCGCGCCAACGCCCGGTAGGTAAGACCTGCGGTCGCGCGCAATTGCCTCAAGTCATTCGCAAACTCGCTTACCGGGCCCGGCTCGAGCGGACGTTCACGCCTGCCCATCAATCCTCACCTCTCGCACGAGGAACTTCAGCCGCTGTTTCACGGCTGAACGGCGCTGCTCCGGCTGCCTGGGCGCTGCCAGCCCTACATGCCGGCGGCTTATAACAGCCACCATCAATTAATGGCTAATACCATTATTAACGACGCGCTATTTTGGTTAGGAATAGTAGCAGTACGGTGCGAGTCGTCGCTACCCTGAACCGGGCGCGCGTAAAGAAAACAACACAATTTTTATTGTCCAGGCAGCTCACGCGGTCTGCGCGTAGTGCAGCAAACAGCGACTCAAGAGTGATCGCGGGCAACTGCCCGACGGTGTTTGTACGTAGTTTATTGTCCAGCTGGTGATTCACGTTGCTTGACAACACGGCAGGTGAGCGGACAGTAGTCCAGCGCGCAGATATTGGTGTCCTGGCTGCGAATTGTCTGCTTCTTGTTCGCTACTGCCAGCGAGAGGCGGAAAACCGGATATTGCAGCCCAGGCCAGTATGATATTCATGACCTCAGGCCGCAAAATCGTTCCTGATTTCCGGCCGACGCCGTCAGGGGACCGGCCCGTACCTCGCGGTATGCGCTGCGCTCAGCCCGGGAGCAAGCGCGGGGAGCTGTCCCGCTTACCGTATCGCCATCCGGCCAGCTGGATCTCGCAGAGCGGCAGCGCCTCCGGCTAATTGATTGATTGTTTGCTGCCGCTGGATTTGGGCCGAGCGTCCTGGGGCCACAGTGACGTCGCGTACCGCGTAGCGGCGGGCTCGCACTCCTCCTTCATGACCACGCCCAGGAAGCGGCCGACCGGGCGCATTTCCTCCGGGTAACCGGGTGCGGGCAGCCGCGAGCATACTCGTTCCAGGTCGGCGTCCGTGAGCCCGTCGACGATGCCGCACACGAGCGCCATGCGGTTGTCGCGTACCTCCATCACGTCTGCCACCGACGGGCGCGCGCCGAGGTCGATGCCGAGCGCCGCCGCGTCCGCGGGCGGATAGCTGGTATCGGGCGGATAGCTGGTATGAGGGAGGCCGGGCGGGTGGTACGGCGTCGGCTCGTCGAGGATCGTGCGGCCGATCCAGGCGCCGGTGGCGAAGTCTTGACCTAGCGCAGGTCGCGGTCCCGGAAGTCCGCGCCCGTGAAGTCCGCGCCCGTGAAGCTGGCGCCGCGAAATGCGTCGGTGCGGTCGTAGTCAGCCGCCACCGCGTCATAGTCTCCGATCGGCCGGAGGCCTGCAACGGCCGGCGGCCCGGCCCGTCCATGGCGACATGAGGTGTGGCCTCTGCGGAAGGGGCCTTCGACAACCTCTTGTCTCTCGCAGAGGCCACCTCACCATCAAGGCCATGCCGGGATATCAACCGGCATAACCGGCCTGGGCGTGCCTGACCGGATGCGTTCTTTGCCTAGGGCTGATCGTCTTGATCGTCGTTCGCTGAAGTGCAGCCACCATTGCCTCCCGCCGGTGCTGCGGCTGTTGCGGCGGCACTAGGGGCCGCACTCGGGGCGGCAGCCCCGGCACCAGCCGCAGCCGTAGGCGTAGCCGATGTCGCGGCACCAGCCGCAGGCGTAGCCGAAGCCCCGGCACCAGCCGCAGGCGTAGCCGAAGCCCCGGCACCAGCCCCAGCCCCAGCACCAGCCGCAGGCGTAGCCGATGTCGCGGGCGCGGCGGCGGCCGCCGTCGGTGTCGCGGCTGCCCCCGTGCACGAGGATGAAGATGAACTGTCAGCGGCCATATGCACGGTGGCTTTGGCGCCGCCATGATATGGCGTTCCGGTCGCAGCGGCATCATATGCGGCGACGCCACCAGCGATCAGGCCCGACGCGACCGTGGGGATGACGATTACTTTTCCGAGTTTTCTCATGACACGGTTCCTCCAGACGTCCTCGATGTCGACAATGCAGCCTGATTCCGGTTGCGGATCAGATTTTCTCGGCAATAACACTATCGGCTCTGGAATTGTCCGGCAGCGTTAAACGCCGCCCAGGAACAACGGGCGACAATTAGCCAGCCCAGCACAATCAACTATTCGAGCCAGGATTGCTCTGGCGCTTGCGTGCTCCACTTCGCCGCGGGCCCGTCCGCCGTTAGCTCATTCGGCGGGCTGTATCGGCGGATACCCGAGCTCGCTGAGCAGGTCATTGACCATCGTGAGCAGACCGGGTCCCAGCATGTCAGCGGGAACTTGCCTGCCATCGTCAGTGGCCTCAGCGACCGTGCCGGTTGCGTCCGCGCCGTTCTCCCCCGGGCCATGGGCCGGAAACAGGCCATGGGCCGGAAAGATGTGGCTCATCTGATCCAGGCCGAGGAAGGCGTAGATCTCGCTGGCTGTCTTGCCGGGGCGTGCGGTGAGATCCTCGTAGCGCAGGCGGTGGCAGTCGTCGGGGTGGGCGGCTTCTTCGGTCAGTATGGCCTCGGTGTGTGCCGCCCAGTACATGGCCAGGGCTGCCACGTTGTTGGCGGGGTGAGTGGCCGCGAACGGGGCGAATCCCGGGTTGCTCAGACCCCACGGGCTGGCGCTCAGGGCGGCGGAGATCATCGAGGCACAATGCCGGTGGAGGCTGATGAACGTCGTTTCGGGATAGCAGCGCAAGAACGCGTCCACGGCAGGTGCCGCCCCTGGGGTAGTGTCGCACCAGCGAGTCTTACCGCTGCGCACCAAGTCGGCGCCCACCACGGTATTGATCATAGATTTGGTCGCGGCCACCGCCAGGGCGGACGGAACGCCATCAGCGGACCGGCCTACCGAAGGCCCCAGCCGGCCCAGGGAATTCAGCACCTGATCACACAGGTGCGCTATTCCCACTCCGGACAGGCAAGCCAGGTCAGGGTGTGCGCCGAGAAGCCGGCGCAGGCGCGCCACCCCGGAATGGGCGTAGGTCAGCACGAGCACCGGGTCACCCACGCGCCACCGCGACGGGGTGGTCGTCGCCTCGGCGGATGTCCGCGCGAGCGCCCGGCCCGTGGAAGTGATCTTGGCCATGAGAGCTCCCGTTATCCGCTATCCGGCAGCCGGCAGATGGGTCAGCCCGAGGGCATGGGTGAGGATCGTCAGGCACGTGTCCTCGCGCAGGCCATTGGCCTCGGGAACCTTCCCGCAGCGGAGTTCACCCCGGCGTAGCGCCACGCCCAGGTTGATCTCGCCGTCCAGCACCGACCGCCACGCCTGACTGTCGCCGATGATCCGCCACGCGTCTTCGGCGGCTGTATCGGCTCGCCTCGTCAGGACGCCTTCCTCCAGGTCGAGGTGCCAGGTGCGTTCATGTGCCGTCCCGTTCGCCGAATGCGCGATGAACACGATACTTCCCGGCTGCCTCGGCCGGTTCGTGACGTGCGTGCTCATGCTCGCCTCGATCCGTGCGGTCAGCAGCGTATCCAGGGCATCGAGCTCCGGATCGGGTGCCGCGGGCCGCGCATCGCCGGACCCGGCTGTTCCCCCGCCGCCCGCCGTCCCGGCGCGCTCGCACGCATCCGCCGTCCCGGCGGGCGCGCCAGCACCGGCGGCGCCCTCGTCCGCCGCAGGCCGGTGTGGTCGCGGCACGGACCTGGCGCCCTGCTGGTTCCAGCCCTCCCCCACGGTGGCGTAACCCAGCTTGCCCAGCAGTTCGTTGACCACGCCAAGCAGCGGCGCGGGGATCACGCCCACCGGCACGTGCACACCCCGGCCAACAGAATTTGCGCTGACCCGGCCCGTTGCCCAGATCTTGTAGTCCCCTGGCCCGTTCCGCTCATGACCGACGGCGAAGCACAGTTTGCCGATGTCGGGCACCTCAGGCACTCCGGCAAAGGAGAAGATTCTCGCGGCGGCCGTCCCCGGGTCGGCGACCAGATCCTCGTAGTGCACCCGCAGGCAGGCATCCGGGTTGGCTTCCTCGAACTCCAGCATCGCTGCGGTGTGGTCGGCCCAGTAGTGCACAAGCGCGGCGGCATTGTTGCCCGGGCTGTTGCTCACATACGGGTCGAAGCCGTATCCGGCTACTCCCCAGGGACAGGCCTCCACGCCGGAGGCGACCATGTCCATGCAGTGCCGGTAAAGGCACACGAACCTGGTTTTCGGGTAGATCGCGCGGAACGCCTCGGCGACGATGGCTGTGCCCAGCGACTTCTCACACCAGCGGAGCTTGCCGCGCCGGGTCAGGTACCGCGCGAACATCCCGTCCAGCATCGAGCGGGCTGCCGCTATCGCCTCGGCAGGGAACTGGCCCTGCGCCTGATCCTCAGCCGCGGGCAGCTCGGCGGGGCCGTCCAGCAGCCGCCAGGTGGCGGCGAGCTGGACGGTCGTTTTCACCAGATTCGTCTCCGGCGGGCAGGCCAGCACCGGATGCGCGTCAAGGAGGAACCGCAGCAGGGTCGACCCCGAACGCGCGGCAGTGAGAATCACAACCGGCTCATCAAGGACCAGGCCGCCGGCTCTCTCACCAGCGTCACTCGCCACTGTGATAGCGGGTTCTGATACAGAAGTAGAAGACTGAGCTGACATGGCACTCCTTTCACGCATACGAAATTCTGCATGCCGAGGCGGAATTAGATCTGAAAGGCGGCCGTCGCTTATATCCGACTGATGCGCCGGGCTTAGGTGACGGGCTTAGGTGACGGGCTTAGGTGACGGGCTTAGGCGACGGCCGGGAGCCTTTCGGCCACGACACTACTCAGTTACCCGCTCGGCCCGGGCTGATATCTGCGGTTTGAAATCATTAGCAGGCAATCGGCGGTTACCAAGCTGATCAACTATACGACCGAACGCCGGGTGTTTATTCAAGAATCCTTGTTCAGCAGAGCAGCGTTCGCGCGAACATCAGGTCAGCGGGAATTCCGGTCAGGACGTCACGACCGCGACCGCCGGGAGCATCGCCCCGGGACGTCGATCGTGATGAGCGGCTTAAAGTAGTCCGCCGGGTACGGCTCACCGATCATGTTCCCGCCCACCTCAACCCAGGCATGTGCGTCGAAGGGCGGGAGCCGGCGGACGCCCGTTCTCCAGGTTGGCCAGGCACCCCAGATCCGGCATAGCACAGCGGTTGCGAGTGACCGGAGCAGACAGCCTTCCACGGCTCGGCAGGCCAGGCTAACCGTGTTGACGGCGTCGCGGGCCGCGGTGGCTTCGGCGCGGGTGGCGGGCCGGGCCGACCGGCTCAGCCGGCCCAGTACGCGCCGCAGGGTGCGTGGCGGCATGCGCGACAGCAGGCGAGCTACCAGCACTGCCGCCGTGGCGGCGGCCCGTCGCCGTACTCCAAGCCGTAGACCGGGCCGGGGAACACGCTGGATCGATGCCATCACACCTCGATGATTAGCCTTGCTTCCCGCAGCTCAGCCACCAGTGCGGCGATGTCCATCCGGGCGGTTTCCGGTGCGGCGTCATAACGCTCGCACACCGCCGCGGTGGCGGTGCTCGTGTCACCGCCGCTGAGCATTGTTTTCAGCGCCAGAGTCCCGACGCCATTGAGCTGCCAGTACCGGCCCGCCCGCTCGTCGAGCAGGACCCCGCCATACTCGGTCTCGGTGAAGGCGACGCTGCCGGCCAGGTTGATCATCACTGGCCACTCCGCGCCGCCACATCGCGCAGCCACAACTCGGCCGACAGGGTGCGGTGGAAGGTGCCTTGCAGGTCATCGAGCCGTTGGGAGTCATTGAATGCCGCGCGAAGCTGAGCGGCGTCGACGAGGCCGAGCCGCGCCAGCCACGGGTCTTCCCACAGAGCCGACAGCGCTCTCCAGTGAGTTCTGCGGCCGGTGATCTCATGTACCGGGCTTCCGCCCTTGGTAACGCGGGCGAGGCTCTCGGCCGGCACGATTCCCCGCATGGCGGAGGTGAGGAGCGGTTTGTAGTGCCATGGCGTCGCGCGTTCGTGCGGAAGAGCTGAGAGGAACGCCTCCACCACGGCATCGTCGTAGAACGGAGCGGCCAGTACCGTGCCGGCTTGGGAAGCTATCTGCCCGAACTGGGCGACTATCCGGGCACCCGCGCGCAGGCAGGTCAGGTGGTAGTGCTGGCTCCGGTCCGGAGCGAGCGGGGCAGCGTCGCGCGCCGCAGCCCGCACCGTTTCCCTGACAAGCGCGACCGCGTCCGGGGGCATCCATGGCGGCAAGGCCGCCGGATATCCCCACTCGACCAGCACAGTCTCACGCGGGTCGGCCGGCTGCGCGGGATGCAGAGTCAGCGTGCGGAACCATGACGCGTACGATCGGCTCCGGGTAATCGTGCGGAGACTTGCCCTCCAGGACCAGCGGAACATCGCCCGGTAGGCGCACATCTGAGTGGCGGCCGTCCAGGGACGGCGCCACAGCAATCCGCTCAGGTGACACGACGATCCGCTGGCCAGTTCGTCGCCGCCGAAACCCGCCAGATAGATCCGCACCCCCCGCTCACACGGCCGACGCAGCATCGCCCGCAGCCTTGCCCGCTCAGCGATCGGCAGGCAGGGCTCGTCGAACGGTTCCGCGGGCTCAGTCAGACCGGAATAGTGCGGAGCGATTTCATCCGCTGGTACGATTTCGTGCTCGATGCCCGGCATTCTGGCCGCGGCGAGCCTTGCCCACTGGATATCGTCGTCGGCTGGATCCGAGGAAAGTCCGGTATAGGCCAGGACCTTGGCCTCACTGGCGGCAGCGAGGAAGCACAGCGATGTGGAGTCCAGGCCCCCTGACAGGTCACAGCCGATTATGCCGCCGTCCGCTGTCCTGGCTGCGACCGCTCCGGCGAGCGCGGAACGGACTCGGACCGCAGCCTCGGTAAGGGGGAGGTGAGGCTCGGGCGGACGCCATCGCCGGAGTTCCCGGTGCGTACCCGCTGCGTCGATTTCGAGATCGTGGTCGGCCGGAACTGTGCGGACTCCGCGCCATACACTGTTGTCGCCCAGCGGATGCGGCACGACCGGATCAACCAGGCGGAGAGCGAGTTCACGCTCATTGATCTGACGGCCGGTGAGATCCGCCAGCACGTCGGCCCGGTCAGAGGCGATCGTAGCCCCATCATGGCGGCAATAGTGCACGCGACGCAGACCGGAAATAGTTCCCCGGATCCTTATCCGGCCCGAAAAGTCCGCGACTACATGGTAACTGCCTGGCAGCGAGCCTGTGGCAGAATCAAGATCCTCCGTGCTGCGCAGTCGCGCAGACCAGTTGCGCAAGGCTTCGGACTGGGCCGCATACTGGCCGATGACCGCCACACGCCCGGCAGGCCCTGAAATCACCTGTACAGTCTCATCGGGCCATTCGCCAGCAATCCAGGGGCGACCCGAGCTGTAGGGGATTATATGCGCGGCCTGGCCAGTGATTCGCTCAATCGCTATCCGGCCGTTGTCTGTATCAGGAACGACCGCAAACCATTGCCGCCGGGCATCCAGAGAATACGGCTTCCGTTGCCGCACAGCTACCTCCCACGACGTGTCTCGGCATGAGCTACTGAGGGCGGCAGCCGACGATTTCCGCCGGCCGCCGCCTGAAGAGAAGCGGATTACTGCCACCAGACCCGCCAGCCCAGCCAGTCAGCCTTGCCGAGAAGACCGAATCTGGTGACCTTGCGGAACGAACCCATTTCCCGCAACCTTGGCGGTTCGTAAGCCATCTTCACGTTTCCACCTCCTTTCAGCGCTCAATACAATAGAGGCATCCCCCCGCGGTCGCGTCAAGGATGTCAAGCAACCACCCCGGTCACATTTTTGACCATATGTTTTCAATATTGTCCAGCCGCGTTCTTTTATTTCGCTTGCCATGTGCTGGGCAAATCAAAATGTCAGAACCAAAAAGCGCTAATTCGGCACGCATCCACAGTGTAGCATTGTGCTGCGGCCGCAAAGAATGCCGGTGAGCGCGATAATCTCGCTTGCCTGGACTGGCGGAAGGGAGATGGTAGCGTTGGCGGCACCACTGCCAGCGGAGTACGGTGATGCCGATCAAAACGGGAGCGAGCCGGTAATCAAAACTACCGGCCTGCGAATGCGCTACGGCCCGGTTGACGTGCTGCGCGGAGTAAATCTTTGCGTCTACCGTGGCGAAGTGGTGGCCCTGCTCGGCCCGAACGGGGCAGGCAAAACAACCACCATCGAGATTCTGGAAGGCTTCCGGAAGCGCTCAGCCGGTGAGGTGCGGGTGCTGGGTACCGACCCCGAACAGGGCGACGAGGGCTGGCGGGCACGACTTGGCATCGTATTGCAGTCCTGGCGCGATCATGGTAAGTGGCGAATTGGTGAGCTGCTGGCCCACCTTGGTCGTTACTACGCTTCGTACAGCACGCCGGAGCACACCAGGCCTTACAATACGGATGAGTTGATTTCCCTGGTGGGGCTGACCAAACAGGCGAATGACAAGATCGCCAAGTTGTCCGGTGGACAGCGGCGGAGGCTGGACGTGGCCATCGGCCTGGTCGGCAGGCCGGAGATCCTCTTCCTCGACGAGCCGACGGTTGGCTTCGACCCACAGGCCAGACAGGATTTTCACGGTGTCCTGCGCCGGCTGTCTGACCGGGGAGAGACCACAATCCTGCTCACTACGCACGACCTGAACGAGGCGGAGAAGCTTTCCAGCCGGATCCTGATTCTTGCAGGAGGGAGGGTCGTAGCGGACGGCAGCCCGGTTACGCTGGCCCGGCAGGTCTCGAGCAGATCGGAGATCCGGTTCAGCAAGGACGGCCTGCACTACGTGCACTCCGCCGAGGACGCTACCAGTTACGTGCGCGCGCTTCTCGGGCAATACGGGCGGGGAATCCATAACCTGGAGGTACGCAGGGCGAGCCTGGAGGACGTTTACACCAAAATCGTACAAGAGTTTGAATCCAGGAATGTCAAGCGAACTCCCGGCAGGCACGCCCGCCCTAACGGCCGCCGCCGGCACGCGAAGCCGGTCACCAAGGTGACGGCATGAGTCCCCGGGCGACTGTAGTCCGCATTGGCGTACAGCGCGGCTGGATCGAGTTCCGGCAAAGCGTCACTGACGTGCAGGAGATGTGGAGCATGCTGTCTCCGTGGGGCATCTCGCTGGCTGTGCTCTATGTACTGCGCAAGAGACCAGTCCCAGGTACGCACTTCTCCCTTAGCGTCCAGTCCATCCCCGGCATTCTTGGCATGAACGTGGTGTTCACCGGGCTGCTGGGGGTTGCCATCGCACTGACGATGGACAGGGAGGACGGCACCCTCCTGCGCGCGAAGGCGACACCGAACGGGATGCTCGGCTACCTGATCGGCCGGGTGACAAGCCGGGCCGCCATGACTATTGCGGGCCTGCTCATCATCTTGATTCCCGCCGCTTTTCTGTTCCACGGTCTTCACTTGCGCGATTTTCTCTCGTGGCTGAAGCTGGCCGGAATACTGCTGCTGGGTCTAATGGCCACTCTGCCGATCGGCGCGATTCTCGGCGCGCTGTTCAGCAATGCTCAGAGCATAGGGATCATCTCGCTGCCCATGATGGGACTGGTGGCAATCTCTGGCATCTTCTACCCGATCACCGCGCTCCCTGGCTGGCTCCAGCGAGCCGCCCAGGAATTCCCGGTCTACTGGCTCGGGCTTGGCATGCGTTCGGTATTGCTGCCGAACGCTATGTCAGCTGCCGAGATCGGAGGATCCTGGCGCCAGCCAGAGATGATCTTCGTTCTCGGCGGGTGGGCGGTCATCGGGTTCCTGCTGGCACCCGCCGTTCTGCGGCGGATGGCGCGGCGGGAGTCGGGATCGAGCGTAGCCCGCCGCAGAGAGAAAGCCAGGCGAAGGCAGGCCTGAAACGAGCTCTGCTGCCCGCGGGCGCCGGTCACGGGCAAGTCGTCGGGGCCGTCCAGCAGCCGCCAGGTGGCGGCTGCTGGACGGCCGCTGCCCGGTATCACGCGGCTCTGTTCAGTTCTCGCCCCAGGGCGTTCCCGGAACCCATCCGGTTACGCCATTAGCGTTGTCGGTGATGCTGTACCAGACATTTGGATTGGCGGGATTTCCTATCTCCAAAAAGCTGTGGCAGGTGGCGGCATCGCCCGCAGCCGCTTGCCCTATCGCGGTTCCGCCGCCCGCGTGCGGGAAGATTCCCGTGGCCCTCGGGATACTAGTTATCGTGCTGCACGGAACAGCGGGCGTGACCGTTGGGGTCGGCGAGGCCTGACCGCTGCTGCTCGCGGTAAGGTCCGCCTTCATCCCGGTTGCGGCGTGATGCGCCGGGCCGTTTGCGACGGCGCCGTACGCGGTCACGCCGCCAGCGATAAGCCCCGACGCGACCGTGGGGATAACCGCTACCTTCCCGAGTTTCCTCATGAGACCGTTTCTCCTGTCATCTCGATGCTGCCGTCCCGGCGCGATTCCGGGTCACGGTGAGAATTTCTCTCGGCAACGAAGCTACTCAGTTCTCGCCTGGGCGGAAGGAAGATATGCCGTTAATCAACAATTTGCCGACAACAGGCGGGCCAGCAGGCGAGACCAGCCGGAGCTGCCGCTGATCAAACAATCAACTACGTTGCCGCAATTCGTGCAGCCACTATTTCAGTCAGTACTTTCCCGGCATTTGTCCCGGCCCGCATCCGTTCCGGATGAATGATTGATCGAATGATTGCCCTGCGGCCCGCCGGGGTCACGCGGCCCACGCGACCCCTGCAGACTGGACTGCCCCCCACAACTGTCCTACGGTGCTGCTATGGCATCAACGAAGACGCCTGGTACCCGCACGGATCACGCCCCGTGACGGAACCGCGGGCCGCAGGCCATACGGAGGCCAGCCGCCTGTTCGAGCTGCGGAGCGGTCCCACGCGGGACCTGGCCGGGCAGGCGGGCGCGGTGGCCGAGGCCTGCCATGCCATGGCCATCCGGTTCCACCGGGGCGGCAAGCTGGTGGTGTTCGGCGCCGGGGGCCCCAGCACGGACGCGCAGCACGTCGCGGTGGAGTTCGTTCACCCCGTCATCGTCGGCAAGCGCGCGCTGCCCGCCATCTCGCTGACCACCGACGTGGCCACGGTCACCGGCATAGCCGAACAAGAAGGCGTCGCCGCGATCTTCGCTCACCAGATCCGCGTCCTCGCCGGTCCCGCCGACATCGCGCTTGGCATCTCCGCCGACGGCGACAGCGACAGCGTGCTGGCCGGCCTCGAGGCCGCCAGGGAGCTGGGCCTGCTGACGATCGCCCTGACCGGCGGGGACGGCGGCCGGATCGCGGCCAGCCCGGCGGTCGATCACCTGCTGGCGGCCGCGTCAGCGGATCCCCGGGTGGTCAAGGAACTGCACGTGACCATCTACCACGTGCTGTGGGAGCTGGTGCACGTGTTCTTCGAGCAGCCCGGGGTGCTGGCTCCGGGCGTGGTCGCATGACGGGCGAGCGGCCATCCGGCGCGGCGGCGGACACGGGACGCCACTGCGATGACGGCGTCTGCATCACCTGCTCGGACACCGCCGTCGAGGTCCGGGTGCTGCGGCTGCTGGGCGGCGAGATGGCCGTGGTGGACACCGGCCGGGGCGAAGAGGAGGTCAGCGTCGCCCTGGTGAGCGCCGGTTTGGGAGACACGATCCTGGTGCACGCCAGGGAAGCCATCGCCGTCGTGGGAGATGACCGGTGATGCCGCAAGGGGACAGCCAGGAGCGAAATGGCGGCGGCGCCGGGGCGATGGAGTCGCTCTACCCGTTCCTCTACTCCGGCGCGGCGGACCTGCCGGCCGTGCTGGAGCAGGTCCGCGCCTCGACGGTGGCCAAGGCCACAGAGATTCTGGAGCTGCGGCGGGTTATCGCCGCGCGGGACGGGGCCCGGCTGGCCGACTGCGCCCGGCGGGCCGCGGCCAGGTTCGGCGCCGGCGGCCGGCTGTTCGCCTTCGGCAACGGCGGCAGCGCCACCGATGCCCAGCAGCTCGCCACCCTGTTCCTCCACCCGGCCGGCGGCGCCCGCGCGCTTCCCGCGTTCGCGCTGGCGAACGACACGTCGGTGGTCACCGCGCTCTGCAACGACATCGGCGTCGAGGTGGTGTTCGCGCGGCAGCTGGCCGCGTTCGGCGGCCGCGGTGACATCGCCGTCGGGCTGTCCACGAGCGGCAGCTCGGCCAACCTGCTGAGGGCTTTCGGCGAGGCGGCGCGGCGCGGGATGCTCACCATCGGCCTGGCCGGCTACGACGGCGGCAAGATGGCCGAGCTGGACAGCATCGACTACCTGTTCGTGGCGCCATCGGTGTCCGTTCACCGGATACAGGAGGCGCAGACGACGATCTACCAGGTGCTCTGGGAGCTCACCCTCGCCGCGCTGGGCGCGACCGGAAGCCAGCGAGGCGGAAACCGTGGCCCCGCCACGAGTCAGGAGGTGTCAGATGTGCCTCGGCATACCGGGTGAGGTCATCGAGATCCATCCGGAGCAACGCGATCTGGCCAAGGTGAACGTGAGCGGCGTCCGGCGGATGGTCAACATCGGCCTGCTCTGCGACGACCCGCCCGCTCCCGGTGAGTGGGTGCTGATCCACGTCGGCTTCGCGCTGTCCAAGATCGACGAGCACGAGGCGGCCGCGGCCATGGAGTTCCTCGAGGGCATCGGGCAGGCCTACGAGGACGAGATCGCGGCGTTCCGGGAATCACTGATCGAGTAAATCGGGTGAATCGGGTAATCGGGTGAATCGGGTGAGGAGCGGCGCGATGCGGTTCGTTGACGAGTTCCGGGACGCCGACAAGGCCCATGCGCTGGCCGCCAGAATCGCGGCGCTGTGTGAGCCCGGGCGTCAGTACAAGCTCATGGAGGTGTGCGGCGGCCACACCCACACGATCTACAAGCACGGCCTCGAGGACTACCTGCCGGAGTCCATCACCCTGGTGCACGGCCCCGGCTGCCCGGTATGCGTGATCCCGATGGGACGCGTGGACGATGCCATGCACCTGGCATCGCAGCCCGATGTGATCATGACCTCGTTCGGCGACATGATGCGGGTTCCGGGGAGCAAGGGGTCGTTCTTCGACGCCAAGGCACAGGGCACCGACATACGCATGGTGTACTCGCCGCTGGACTCGCTGAAGATCGCCCGGCAGAACCCGGACAAGCGGGTGGTGTTCATGGCGATCGGGTTCGAGACGACCGCGCCGTCCACCGCGATGACGATGCTGCGCGCCGCGGCCGAGGGGCTGACGAACTTCTCGGTGTTCTGCAACCATGTCACGATCGTCCCGGCGATCAAGGCGATCCTGGACTCGCCGGACCTGCGGCTCGACGGCTTCCTCGGCCCCGGGCACGTGTCCACGGTGATCGGCTGCCGGCCGTATGAGTTCATCGCGCGGGACTACGGCAAGCCGGTCGTCGTCGCCGGGTTCGAGCCGCTGGACATCCTGCAGTCCATCTACATGCTCATGCTCCAGCTGTCGCAGGGCAGGTCGGAGGTGGAAAACCAGTACTCGCGGGTGGTGCCGTGGAACGGCAACATGGTGGCCCTGGCGGCCATCGCCGAGACGATGGAACTGCGGCCGTACTTCGAATGGCGCGGGCTCGGGTTCATCTCGCAGTCGGCGCTGCGGGTGCGGGAGAAATACGCGGCCCTGGACGCGGAGCTGCTCTTCGAGGTTCCCGGCGTGCGGGTGGCGGACCCCAAGGCATGCCAGTGTGGTGAGGTGCTCAAGGGCGTGCTGAAGCCGTGGGAGTGCAAGGTGTTCGGCACGGCCTGCACCCCGGAGACGCCGATCGGCACCTGCATGGTGTCCCCCGAGGGCGCCTGCGCCGCGTACTACAACTACGGCAGGATGCACCGCAACCGGGTCCTGGAGATCACGCAGGTGAGCAGGTCATGACCGCGGGTGATGTGGATTCCCGTGAGCAGCAGGTCCTGGACCGGATCGACCGCGCGCGCAGGCGGCGGCCGAAGGTCAGGGAAGAGCGCATCACGATGGCGCACGGGTCCGGCGGCAAGGCCACCCACACGCTCATCGAGGCGATCTTCCTCGATGCCTTCCGCAACCCGCTGCTCGAGCCGCTCGAGGACTCCGCGCAGCTGAGCTTCAACGGTTCCCGGGTGGCGCTCACGACCGATTCGTACGTGGTCTCCCCGCTGTTCTTCCCCGGCGGTGACATCGGCGACCTGGCGGTCAACGGCACGGTCAACGACCTGTCCGTGGCCGGCGCCACGCCGCTGTACCTGTCGGCCGGGTTCATCCTCGAGGAAGGCTTCCCCGTCGCCGACCTGAACCGGGTCACCGAGTCCATGCGGGACGCGGCCACCGCGGCGGGGGTGCACGTCGTCACCGGCGACACCAAGGTGGTGCAGAGGGGCAAGGCCGACGGCTGCTACATCAACACGGCCGGGATAGGGCTGATCGAGCGCGACGTGAACCTCGGCGTCGCGCGGGCACGGCCGGGTGACGCCATCATCGTGTCCGGGCCGATCGGCGATCACGGCGTCACGATCATGCTGGCCCGCGGCGAACTCGACATCGAGGCGGACGTGCAGTCCGACACGGCGCCGCTGAACGGGCTGGCTGGCGCCCTGCTGGACGCGGTGCCCGGCGTGCGCGCGATGCGGGACGCGACCCGTGGCGGGGTGGCGACCATACTCAACGAGATCGCCAGGGCGGCCGACGCCGGCGTGCTGGTCAGCGAGGACGCCATCCCGGTGCGCCCGGAAGTCCGCGGGGCCTGCGAACTGCTGGGGATCGACCCCATGTACGTTGCGTGCGAGGGGCGCCTGGTCGCCGTCGTGCCCGGCGAGGACTCCGGCCGCGCCGTCGCCGCGCTCCGCGCTCATGCGCTCGGCGCGGAGGCGTCCGTCATCGGCCATGTGACAGCCGGGCAGCCCGGCATCGTCCAGCTGAAGACCGCGTTCGGCGGCACCCGAATCGTCGACCTGCTCGTCGGCGACCCCCTCCCCCGCATCTGCTAGCCGGGGGGCGAAGCCCCCCGATACCCCCCGCCCGCTGCGGTGCCCGCCGTATCATCACGCGGCCGGAGAGGCCACGAGGGCCTCCCGCGGGCCGCGCGATCGCGGAAAGTGAGCCGCGATCGCGGCTCACTCCGCGCCACCCTACGTAGCCTGCTGCGCTTCCCGCCGTAGCAGCGCGGCTGTGCCGCGCTACTCGCCGTTCGCGGCCTGGTCCCGGGCGGCCGCGATGACGGCCTGGCCGAGGCTGATGCCGCCGTCGTTGCACGGGACGCGGGAGTGGGTCAGGACACGGAAGCCGCTGGTCTCCAGGCGGCGGACCGTTTCGCGCAGCAGCAGCGTGTTCTGGAACACCCCGCCGGACAGCGCCACCGTGCCCAGCCCGTGCCGCTCGCGCAGCAGCAGGCAGCCCGCCTCGATGAGCGCGGCCACGCCGTTGTGGAAACGGGCCGCGACGATGCCGCCAGGGGTCCCGGCCGCGACGTCGTCGACGACCGCGCCCACGAGATCACAAGCATTTATACGGAACGGACGGTGGTTCCCCATCCGCGCCGGGTACCAGGCCGCCTCGTCGGGGGCGGCGAGCTGTTCGAGCTCGACGGCGGCCTGGCCCTCATAGTTGATCGCGTCCCGCACCCCGAGGACCGACGCGACGGCATCGAACAGCCGCCCGGCGCTCGAGGTGAGCGGCGAGTTCACCTCCCGCCGCGCCATGGCGAGGACGGTCCCCCAGCGCTGCTCGTTGCGCCGGATGACACCGAGGCCATCCGGGGGCGTGCCGGCGAAGGCGGCGTCGAGGTAGGCCGCGGCCATCCGCCACGGCTGCCTGACGGCGGCCGTGCCGCCGGGCATCGGCACCGGCTCCAGGTGGCCGCCGCGCTCGAAGCCCGCGGGGTCGGCGACCAGGAACTCTCCGCCCCAGATGGTGCCGTCTGTGCCGTAGCCGGTTCCGTCGAAGGCGACGCCGATGACGCGGCCGCCCGCGCCGTCGCCCGCTGTGCGGCCGCTGGCTGCCAGGCAGCCGTTATCGGCGAGGCAGGAGACGATGTGCGCGTGATGGTGCTGGACTCCCTGAAGCTCAGCCCCGTCCAGCTCGAGCGCGTACTTGGTGGACAGGTACTCCGGGTGCAGGTCGTACGCCACCACCTGCGGGTCGATGTCGAACAGCCGGCGGAAATGCTCGATGCCTTCGGTGAAGGAGCGCAGCGTCTCGGCGTTCTCCAGGTCCCCGATGTGCTGCGAGACGAAGGCGTGCTCCCCCTTGGCCAGGCAGAACGTGTTCTTCAGCTCCGCGCCGCAGGCGAGCACGGGGCGGGGGAACCCGCCGGGTACGGCGATGGGCTGCGGGACGTAGCCGCGTGACCGCCTGATGAGCATCGGCCGCCCCCCGAAGGCGCGGGTCACCGAGTCGTCCGTCCTGATGTGGATCGCCCGGTCGTGGGCGAGGAACGCGTCCGCGATGCCGCCCAGCTTGTCCAGCGCGTCCGCGTCGCGGTACGCGATCGGCTCGTCGGAGACGTTTCCGCTCGTCAGCACGATCGGGTGGCCCACCTGCCTGAGCAGCAGGTGGTGCAGCGGTGTGTAGGGCAGCATGATCCCGAGATGGCGGTTCCCCGGCGCGGCCGCAGCGGCGACGGCCGCCCGCGGCAGCCGCGGCAGCAGCACGATCGGCCTGGCCTGGCTGGCCAGCAGGCTGGCGGCGGCGTCATCGACCTCGCACAGCTCGCGCGCCGCCGCCAGGTCCGCGGCCAGCACGGCGAACGGCTTGTCCTCGCGGTGCTTGCGGGCGCGCAGCGCGGCGACGGCCTCCTCGGACGCGGCGTCGGCCGCCAGGTGGTAGCCGCCCAGGCCCTTCACGGCGAGGACCCCGCCCTGGCGAAGCAGTTCGGCGGCGGCCGCCAGCGGCTCACGGCCCAGCAGCTCACGGCCCAGCGGCGTTCCCGCCGGGCCGAGCAGGGAAAGCCGGGGCCCGCAGGCGGGGCAGCAGGTCGGCTGGGCGTGAAAGCGGCGGTCGGCGGGGTCGTGGTATTCGGCGGCGCACAGCCCGCACATCGCGAATTCCGCCATGGTCGTCAGCGGCCGGTCGTACGGCACGTCCCGGACGATCGTGAACCGGGGCCCGCAGTTGGTGCAGTTGATGAACGGGTACCCGAACCGCCGGCCGGCCGGGTCAGAGAGCTCGCGCAGGCAATCAGCGCACGTCGCGGTGTCCGCCGCTACCAGCGTCCTGCGCTGCCCGGCAGGCCCGCTGGCGGCGATCGCGAAGGACGCCGAGCCCGTGGGGGCGATGGCCGTCGCGACGACCCGCTCGATCCTGGCCAGCGGGGGCGCGTCCCGCTCCAGCGAGCGCAGGAATGCCGAGACAGCCGAGGACGGCCCCTCGACCTCGACGAACACGCCGTCGACATCGTTGCCCACAAGCCCGCTGAGGCCAAGGCCGGTCGCCAGCGAGTACACGAACGGCCGGAAGCCGACTCCCTGGACGATCCCCTCGACCCGGATCGCCGTCCTGATCACCTGGGGCATGCGCTGCTTATCACCACGGGCCAGGGTACGGAAACGTACGGCTCCGCCGCAGTGGTCAGGCCGGCTTGGAGCCTCGGTCTCGCGGGCGAGCGGTTCGCTGCTTGAGTGCCCGCCCGGCCGACCGGGCGGCCACCCCGCCGCCCGCCGCGACGAAGGCCAGTCCGACGATTTTGGCGGCCAGCCACGGACCGAGATGCGGAAGCAGCCGCGACACCACGATGAAACCGGCTAGGTACACCGCCGCCAAAACCGCGAACCCGGCGAGGCCCATGGCCAACTTGTGCCAGTCATCCCTTCTGCGGTCCTTGCGCAGGTCGCCGTAGCGCCGCGCCAACTCGTCACTCTCAGTAGCCCGGGTGTCATGCCGATCATCGAAGTCAAGCTGATCGACAGGGGGTGTCGCGGAGCGCAGGACCAGCGTCCCGCTTTCCTCGCCCGTCGTTTTTGCGGGCTTGTCCGCGGGCGCGGTCTTCTTCGCCGGCCGAGCCCCGTTTCTTGCGACGAGGTGAGTTCTGTCGGCTGGCTGCGTACGCGCAGAAGGTCCAGCCTCGGAGCCACCGACCTCATCAGGTGGCGGCTCACTCGTCACGTCGGCCCCATCGGTATGTCCCGCCACGTCCATAGTGCTGGCAGACCTCGGGGTTGAGGCAGTACTGGGACCCGTGTCGCCTCATCAGCCCAGCGCGCTTTCCCCAGCGGGTGGACAGCCCGAGAGCGCCCGAGCTTGATCCAGTCAGATCACTACTAGTGATAGTGATGTAGCTTAGCGTGATCAAGCTGGACAACGGGCACCTCCCTTCGAAGCCGGCGCACCTGGCTGAAAATTTCACTGCAATTGCAGCTTGCGTCCCGAGGCCATGCTCTGCTTTCATAGTCAGCTATGAAATCGCGTTCCGCAAGTTCGGTTTGGTTTTGCGATCCGTCTGTGCAAAATGCACCGGCTGATATGTGTCATCCGATACAATCGCACGCGTTCCGGGGCTCAAGTGGCCAATGAGAGCAACCCGACACTCCGGAGACGGGAGTTGGGGTTCCTGCTCCGCCGCCTCCGTACCGAGCGGGGGCTGAGCATCGAGGAGGTCACCGAACGCGCGATGTTCTCCGCGACGAAGCTCAGTCGGCTGGAAACGGGCCGGGTCGGCGCCAGCCCGCGGGACATCCGCGATCTCTGCCTCATCTATGGGATCACCGACACGGCCGAACGCGAACGGCTCATGGCCCTTGCCAGAGAGGGGAAGCAGCGCGCCTGGTGGCAGCGGTACGACCTGCCCTACGCGACCTACATCGGCCTGGAGAGCGAGGCCACGACGATCAGCGACTACAACACCGACATAGTGCCAGGGCCGCTCCAGGTCGAACCCTACGCTCGCGCGATCTTCGAGGCCGGCGACCCGCCGCTTGATCAAGCCGCGATAGAGCAGCGCACCGAAGCCAGGATGAGGCGGCAGGCGCTGCTGACCCGCGATGACGCCCCCCTGTCCCGCTACAACGTGATCGTCGATGAGGGAGCCCTGCGCCGTCCGGTCGGCGGCACCGTCGTGATGCGGGCTCAGCTCGCGCGGATCATCGAGGTTGCCGGTATGCCGAAAGTCAACTTCCGGATCATCCCGCTTTCCGTCGGCGCGCATCCGGGACTGCAGAGCAACTTCGTGATCCTCGAATTCAATAGGCCCGAGGTGAACGACCTCGTGTACGTCGAAGGCGCCGTAGGGAATATCTACCTGGAAAGCCCCGCTGACCTCACGAAATACAAGCGGATACTTTCCCAGCTGCAATCCATCGCACTGGACCCAGAAGGCTCAGTTGCAATGGCCGCGAGGATAGCTCAGACCTACGAGGGCACTGAGGATCCTCGGACAGTCAGGAAGAGACAGTAACCAGCAGAGCCGCCACCAGAGGGCGACCGCCTTTCACGCTGTTCACAAGCGTATAGAATGAAAGGGTACTGATTATAATGAGCACTGTAAATATGGGGAGAATAGTCCTGAGCGATACGGAGCGCGAGGGTCTCACCTGGGTCAAGTCCCAGTACAGCGGCTCCAACGGGCAGTGCGTCGAGATCGCTTCGGCCGCGGGCAAGATAGCCATACGTGACTCAAAGGATCCCGGCGGGCCCATCCTGGTCTACACGCCCGGCGAGTTCAAGGCATTCCTTCATGGAGCACGGAATGGAGAATTCGACGGTTTTGTGGACTGTTCCGGCTAGGAACACCGCCCCGAACCGGCGACGAGGAGCCCGTACGCAGAGCCTGCATGCGGCTCCTCGTTTGCCGGGAAGGACGTCACATACGGTTGGTATCCGGGCGCCCGGATCGCTCGCCGGGTTCCCGCGGTGCGCCCGCGAGGCGCAGGAGAAGGCTGAGGAGTGATCAGCGTGCACAGCCGCGCGCGGGCGTGGTACAAGCGGCGGACCTGGCACTGGCGGGACTGGCCGGCCGAGGTACTGCTGGAGCAGAAGCTGCGGTCCGGCGCCCGGATCAGCGTGGTGATCCCCGCACGCGACGAGGAGCGCACCGTCGCCGGGGTCGTCGCCGCGCTTCGCGCGGCTCTGGTGGAGCGCATACCGCTGATCGACGAGGTGGTGGTCATCGACTCGGACTCCGCCGACGGGACCGCGGCGGGGGCCGCGAGCGCCGGCGCGACCGTGCACCGGGCCCGCGACATCGCCCCCGGGCTCGGCGGCTATCCGGGCAAGGGTGAGGCGCTCTGGAAGTCGCTGCTCGTCACCGGGGGCGACCTGCTCGTCTTCATCGACGCCGACCTCACGGACTGGGGGCCGCATTTCGTCACGGGCCTGCTCGGGCCGCTTTTCGCCGACCCGGGCGTGCTGCTCGTCAAGGGCTTCTACGCCAGGGCCACCGTCGGCGCAGACGGAACGGACACCTCCGTCTCGACCGAGGGCGGCCGGGTCACGGAACTGGTGGCGCGTCCCCTGCTGAACCTGTGGTGGCCCGAGCTGTCGGGCGTCGTGCAGCCGCTTGCCGGGGAATGGGCGGCGCGGCGCGACCTCATGGAGTCGGTGAGCATCCCGGTGGGATACGGGGTGGAACTGTCCACGCTGCTCGACACCTTCGCCAAGTGCGGCCTGGACGGCATCGCGCAGGTCGACCTGGACTCCCGTGCCCACAAGCACCAGAGCGATCACGACCTCGCCCTGATGGCCGCGGAACTGCTCCTCGTGGCCGAGCGCAGGCGCCCGCCATCCTCCGCCACGGAGGTGCCCGCCAGCCCGCGCCTGGTGCAGTTCGCCCGCGAGAACGGCCGGGTCCGCCCCGTCGACCGGCCTGTTCCGGCACGCGAGCGGCCGCCCGCGGCTGGAAGGCGGCCATGACGGAGGGCGTTCTCCGGCTTCGGGGACGGTCCTTCGGGCCGGCAGAGCTACTTGTCATGGCGATCGTCAACCGCACTCCCGACTCGTTCTACGACCGGGGCGCCACCTGGGACTCCAGCGCCGCGATGGAACGCGTGCACGCGGTCGTCGCGGAGGGTGCGGACATCGTCGACATCGGCGGCGTGCCGGCCGCGCCCGGCAGCGAGGTCACGATCGCGGAGGAGATCCGGCGGACCGCGCCCTTCGTCGCCGCGGTGCGGGCCGCCTATCCCGGCCAGGTGATCAGCGCCGACACCTTCCGGCACGAGACGGCGCGCGAGCTGTGCGCCGCGGGCGCGGACCTGATCAACGACACCTGGGGAGGCTGGGACGGCCGGCTGCCGGAGGTGGCCGCCGAGTTCGGCGCGGGCCTGGTGTGCAGCCACGCCGGCGGCCTGCCGCCGCGGACCCGCCCGTTCCGGGTGGAATACGGCGACCTGATGGCGGACGTGCTCGAGCGGACGCTCGCGCAGGCGAAGCGGGCCGTTACCCTGGGCGTGGACCCGTCGCGGATACTCCTCGACCCGGCGCACGACTTCGGCAAGAACACCTGGCACTCGCTGGAAGTCACCAGGCGGCTCGGCGACATGGTCGCCGCCGGCTGGCCGGTGCTGGTCTCGCTGTCACACAAGGATTTCATTGGAGAGACACTGAACGCGGCGCGCGATGAGCGGCTGGCAGGGACTCTCGCCACCACGGCGGTATGCGCGTGGCTGGGTGCCCGCGTCTTCCGCGCGCACCAGGTGACGCAGACCCGGCATGTCCTGGACATGATCTCCGCCATCCGCGGCGACCTCCCGCCCTCCCGTGCGGTCCGCGGACTTGCATAACAGCGATCCCCCTGTCACCGGCGCCGCGGTCTGCCCGCCGGCGCCGCTGCTGGCACGGGAGCTGACCGGGCGCGATCCGGTCGTCACTGAGCTCCGCCAGGCGTGCGCGGCGGCGGTCGGGCGGCTGATCCGCTCCGGCCCCGACGTGATCGCCGTGGTGGGCGCGGCGCGCAGTACCGAGACCTGGCCCGCGGACGGGCGGCTCGACCTGACCGCGTTCGCCCCGGGGCCGGCGATCCGGGAGGAGAAAGATGGCCCTGCGCTTCCGCTGCCGCTCGGCCTCGCCGCCCGGCTGCTCGACGAGGGCGGGTACCGGGGGGAGCGCACCTTCCGTTCGGTAAACCAGAAAGAGCAAGCGGCGGCCTGCCTTCGGCTGGGCGCGGACCTCAGCCGGTGCGGCGAGCGGGTCGGCCTGCTCCTCATGGCCGACGGGAGCGCGCGCCGCAGCCTCCGGGCCCCCGGCTACCTGGACCCGCGGGCGGCCGGCTTCGACGCGGCGATCGAGCGGGCGGTGCGCGATGGCGACCCCGGCGCGCTGCGGGACATGGACGCGGGCCTGGCCTACGAGCTTCTCGCGACCGGGCGGCCCGCGTGGCAGGTGCTCGCCGGGGCGATGCCCGGCCGGGCACGGGCCGCGGAGGTCCTGTACGCCGGCGACCCGTTCGGTGTCTTTTACCTGGTCGCGTGGCTCGCCGGAGGGGCGCCGAACCCGTGACGGGCCCGCAGCGATTGCACTACACCGAGTAGTTCATGTTTGTAAACTGAACGGTGTAGTGGCGGGCGGCGCACTAGTTTGGGTACAGCGATCGCAATACGCTCCCGGGAGACGGCATGACGGCCGGACAGTCAGCTCCGAGCATCTGGATGCGCCCCGAGCGGTCCGCTGTGGGACGGCCGGCGCAGCGCAGCCGGGCGGAGATCACCTGCGCCGCGGTGGGCATCGCCGACCGCGAGGGACTGGACACGGTGTCGATGCGGCGGGTCGCGGCGGAACTGGGGACCGGCGCGGCCTCGCTGTACCGGTATGTCGAAACCCGCGACGAGCTGCTCGACCTCATGATCGACGCGGTGGGCGGGGAGCACCAGCTTCCCGGGCCGAGCGGCGACTGGCTCGCCGACCTCGTGGCGATCGGCGAGCAGTCACGAACGATCCTGCGGCGCCACCCGTGGCTGCCCGGCCTGGTCATCGCGCGCCCGGTGATCGGGCCCAACGGCATCGCCCTGCTCGAGCACGTCCTGGCGGTGCTCGAGCGCCATCCCGCGGACGTCGCCACGAAACTCGAGGCGTTCGCCATGCTCAACGGCGTCACGGCGGCCTTCGTTCAGTACGAGCTGGGCGGCGGGGCGGCGCTGCAGGAACGCAACGTCGCGTACCTTCAGCACGCGGTGAGCTCGGGCGAGCACCCCCGGCTGGCTGAGCTTCTGTCGCAGGGGCCGCCGGCACCCGCCGAGGGTGGGCATCCCGCCGGTGATGGCGTTTGCGCGGACGGTGGCGTCCCCGCCGATCCTGTGGGCAGGTATGCCCACCTCATCACCCGGGTCCTTTCCGGGCTTCTCGGGCCCGCGCCCGGAGCGGCGTGACGGGCCGCGCTACCCGTGTCCCTTCGCGATCACGTAGCGGACATACGCGCCGTAGATCGCCAGGGCGGTGAGGACGGCCGTCACGATGCGCACAGCCCAGGTGATGTTGAAGGTCCGGTCCGGCACAGGCTGGCCGCTGTCCATGATCCAGGCGGCACGTTCCCGTACCACCGGCGGCCACGGCCAGCGGGGCAGGTGCCGGTGCGGGTTCTCCTCCCCGGCGGCGACCGCGTCCCTGGTCCTGTCGACCGACCGGCCGACGAAGTACAGCTGGACGGTGTTACCCGCGGGGGCGTAGACGCGGTGCACGACCAGGCCGGCGATGATGCCGATCACCACCGGCTGCCATGGGAAGCCGGAAAGATAGGTGCCGAACCAGGCCCACTGCTGCGGCATGTGCACCGGGTTGTGCAGCGCGTGGTGGCTGAACAGCGCATGCCACAGATCGGGCAGGCCGTAGTTGATCAGCAGGATGCCCGCGGCGACGACCGGAAAGGCGACCACCACGATCAGGATGGGCGAGATCGCCACGTACCAGGCAGGAGCGCGCCGGTCCTTCTTTCGCCAGTTCGCGAGCAGCGACCGGACGAACAAGGTGGCCAGCAGCGCCTCGTACACGTTGCGGATGTCGTGCCGGTCGGCCGCCCAGCCGTGGAAGCCGAACAGGTGATCCCAGTTGGGCTTCAGGTACAGGATCGTGTGACCGCCGGCGTGCCATCTGAGCTGGACGAACAGGTAGTACAAGGCGGAGATTATCCACACGCCGACGTTCGCGGCGATGAACGACCAGATGATCTGCTGCAGCCAGCGAAGGTGTATCCGCTTCCCGTTGACCAGGATGTGCCTCGGCGGCACCAGTTCTTTGCCGGCGCTTTCTTCGGCGGCGCCGGGTTCCCGCTCGGCTCCTGGTGGCGGGGACCTCTGGGCAGGCGTGCGCGGCCGGCTCCGCGGCGTCATACGCGGCATATCTTGATTATTCCTCTTGCGTCCCTCTTTCGGAAGAGATGATCATGCATCACTCGGCGAGTTCGCCAGCCCGGAGGGCATCCCGGTCCCCGGCCCGAGCCCCGGTCAGTAGTGGTGGGGGAATCGTGTCCAGTCCGGGGCTCGTTTTTCCAGGAAGGCGTCCCGGCCCTCGGCGGCCTCGTCGGTCATGTAGGCCAGCCGGGTGGCCTCGGTGGAGAACACCTGCTGGCCGACGAGGCCGTCGTCGATGAGGTTGAACGCGAACTTCAGCATGCGCTGGGATGTCGGGCTCTTGCCGTTGATCTTGGCAGCCCACTCCAGCGCGGTGCGCTCCAGGTCCTCGTGCGGCACCACCGCGTTGACCATCCCCATCCGGTGGGCGGCCGCCGCGTCGTAGGTGGCGCCGAGGAAGAAGATCTCCCGGGCGAACTTCTGCCCCACCTGGCGGGCCAGGTACGCCGAGCCGAAGCCGCCGTCGAAGCTTGCCACGTCGGCGTCGGTCTGCCTGAACCGGGCATGCTCGCGGCTGGCCAGCGTCAGGTCGCACACGACGTGCAGGCTGTGCCCGCCGCCAGCGGCCCAGCCGGGCACCACGCAGATGACAACCTTCGGCATGAACCGGATCAGCCGGTGCACCTCCATGATGTGCAGCCGCCCGGCCCGGGCGGGGCCTGCGGCCTGCGCGGCCGCGCCGCCGTCGTACTGGTACCCGTCGCGGCCGCGGACGCGCTGGTCGCCCCCGGAGCAAAACGCCCAGCCGCCGTCCTTCGGCGACGGGCCGTTGCCGGTGAGCAGCACGCACCCGACATCGCTGGAGGTGCGAGCGTGATCAAGGGCGGTATACAGCTCATCCACCGTCTGCGGGCGGAAGGCGTTCCTGACCTCGGGCCGGTTGAAGGCAATGCGGACCGTGCCCGAATCGACGGCACGGTGATAGGTGATGTCGGTGAACGAGAACCCCTCGACGCGACGCCACCACCCGGGTTCGAAGATCTCAGAGACCATGCCCCCCATTGTGGCCGATGACCGCTGACCTCATCCCAGGCCGGTCCGCCGAGCGGGAGCAGTGGACGTCGGTAGTCGACTAGGGTAGACTACTGTTCAGCTCGTCGGCGAAAGGGAAAGGAACGGTGACGGGAGGCGTTCGCTGGCACGGAGGCCTCCCGTCACCGCGGGGACCAATACATCACCATCCACGCAATCGCATGCATCAAAGAAAGGACCACTTGGGCCACCTCCTTTCGAACGTTATAGATATTCCAAGGCCAGAATGATGTAGCCTTAGAGTTAGCTAAACCTTACCTCGCCGCATACCTTCTTGTCTGGCAATTGCGGCGATCCGGCCGGTCGCCAGAGTGTTGTTTCTGTGACAGGCGCATCGGATGGGAAACTCTATGCCACGATACACCTCTGGCGCTCCAGCGGCGGAAGCATGCCTGAATTTCTTGAGATGCGAATTTGGCGGTCTTACCGGTATAAGGGGGGACATCGTTTGACAAATCGATTCCCGGTACTTACCTTGCCTGACAAGGGTCGCTATTTGTAATAGGTCGCGCGTAATGAGTGACGGGCCTGCGGGACCGGGACAAGGACCAGCGGAAGCCTTCGCCGAGCTTCCCGGGGCCGGAACGCTCAACGACATCGGCGGGACCGTTTACGGGCCGTCTGTACAGGCCCGGGATATCCATGGGGACGTGCACGTTCACCAGCACGCATTCGGCCTGCCGCCGCCCAGCCAGCTTCCGCCGCCTGTCCGGCTCACCGGAAGGGCGCAGGATCTCGCGGCGATGGACGCGGCGCGGGAGAGTCACCTCATTGTGGTGACGGGGCCGCCCGGAATCGGGAAGACGGCACTGGCGGTGAACTGGTGCCACGGTGTCCGCGAGGACTTTCCTGACGGGGTGCTCTTCGAAGATCTCCTTGGTTACGCGCCCGACGGGCCAGCCCGTCCGGGGAATGCGCTTGGCCGGTTCGTGCGGGCGCTCGGCGTCAGCCCGCACCAGGTGCCGTCGCAGCTAGCCGAGCTGGCAGCCCTGTACCGCTCGCTCCTGGCGGACAAGCGGATACTCGTCGTCCTCGATGACGCGTTCACCGCGGCCCAGGTCTCTCCGCTTCTCCCCCCTTCGGCCGCGAGCGTCGCCGTGGTGACGAGCAGGCGGCGTCTCGGCGCCCTGGCCGCGCGCGGCGCGCGGATCATACAGCTTGACAGGCTCGGGTCCGATGCCGCGCTGGACCTCCTGAGCCGCACACTCGGCGACGACCGGCCGCTGGCCGAGCCGCGGGCGGCCCGTGAGCTGGTCGAGCTCTGCGCCAGGGTCCCGCTCGCGGTATCCGTCGCGGGGGCACGGCTGGCCGCGCGCTCCCGGTGGCCGATCAGCGAGCTGGTCGAGGCGCTCGTCAATGAGCGTCGCCGACTGGCCGCGCTGGTGATGGAGGGCGACCTGGCCGTACGGTCGGCGCTCGATATTTCGTACAGGTCGCTGGAACCGGAGGCGGCGCGCGTATACAGGCTCATGGGCCTGTTCCCCGCGGCCCGTTTCGGCAGCAGCGCGGCGGCCGCGACCGCGGCGGTCTCTCACGTCGCGGCAAGAAGTCTGCTCGGTGTCCTCACCGATGCGAACCTGCTCGACGATGCCGAGGGCGGCGCGTACCGTTTCCATGACCTCACCCGGCTTCATGCGCACGAAATGGCATTGGAGGAGGAATCTGGCGGCGCACGGGACATCGCGGTGCGGCGCATGCTGGACTGGTTCCTGGCGACAGTCACCAGCGCCGGCCAGAGCGTCACGCCGTACCGCAACGGCCAGCCCCGGGATATCCGGTACCCGCCTTCCGAGCCGGCCAGGTTCCCCGATGCTGGCAGCGCGCTGGAATGGCTGGACCGTGAGCTGAGCGGGGTGATGGCGGCAGCGCGGCTGGCCGAAGCGCACGGGCTGCCTGCCATGGCATGGCAGCTCGCGGACGCGATGTGGCCGCTTTTCCTCTATCGCGGGCGGTACGCCGAGCGCCTCGAATTCGACCGGCTGGCCCTGGAGGCGGCCCGCGGCTGCGGTGATTCCCTGGGCGAAGCGAAGATGCTCAACCGGATCGGGATGGCCGTCCTCGACCTCGGCCAGCTTGACGACGCGGACGCGTACTTCCGTGAGGCGCTGCGCGCGTGGGAGCGGGCGGGCAGCAGTGGCCGTGCAGCCGGCTGCATGCGAAGGCTTGGCTTCGTGGCCGTGGCCCGGCACCGTCCCGGCGATGCCATCGGCTATTTCACGAAGGCGCTGCGCACGTACCGTGAACTCGCCTCTCCCCGGCACGTGGCGCTCACTCTGAGCGACCTGGGCGACGCGCTCACCGGCGCGGGCCGCACGGCAGAGGCGATCGCCAGCCTCCGAGAGGCCGGCTCTCTCCTCGCCGATACCGCCGATCCATACAACCAGGCGCTCGTCCGCATGAGGCTGGGCCTAGCGCTCGAGCACGCCGGCGAGTACGCGGCCGCCGATGGCAACCTGCGCGAAGCGCTCCGCCAGATGCGGGACATCGGCTCGGCCCGCGGCGAAGCTGAAACCCTGGTGGCGCTCGGCAGCCTCGCCGAGCACGCCGGGCAGCCCGGCGAGGCGCGCCGCCGGTACGCGAACGCCAGGGAGATCCTGAGCCGGATCAGCTCGCCGCGGGCCGGGGATGTTCGTGAGCGCCTGACCCGGCTGGGCGATGAGGGCGCGACGTGACGGTCCGCTGGGTGTCCCAGCGGCCCACCGAGGTCCGCACCTGGTGCGTTTGCCGCAGGCCGGCCAGCTCGGCCGGGGTCAGGGAGGACGCTCCCGGGAACGTGTCACCGATCTTCCACCCGGCGTGCAGCACCGCGGCTTCGAGCGCTCCGACCGGATTGCCGGTGGCGATCCAGCCGTGCAGGAACGACGCGAACAACGCGTCTCCTGCTCCGGCAGTGCTGACCACTCCGCGCGGGGCCAGCGCCTCCGCCCGCACGAGCGTGCCGTCCCGCAATCCGAGCATGCACCCGTCCTCCCCTCTTCCCACACCCACGACACCGCAGCCGGGATACCGGGCGAACACCCGGGCAACCCACTCCCGCGGGGGGCAGGGCAGCCTCTCGTGGCTGCAGAACACGATGTCGGCGACCTCGAGCCACGGCCGGTTGTAGGCGTCGTCGATGTCGGAGATGACATGCGTGTCGACCGCGACCGGCACCTCGAGCTGCTTCGCGTGCCGGATGAGCGGGCGCACGAACCGTGCGTTTGTCAGCACGGCGAGGTCGGCGCCTTCCGCCTGCCCGCGGAACACCTCCGCCGGATAGCCGACAGTGTTGACAGCGGCCAGGTACGGGAAACCCATCCTGCGGCCGTCCGCGGCCACCAGAACGACACCCAGCGAGGATGCCCCTCCGTCGACGACGCCCTGTCCGAGAAGCCCACGGGAGCGCAGGTCCGCCCTGATCGCCAGGCCGGCCGGGTCGGTCCCCGCCAGCGTGCACAACCTCACCTCCTCGCCGAGTGTGCGGAGGATCTGTGCGATATGCCCCGCGGATCCGGTCACTCCCGCGCGCATCCAGGGCGGGCTACCGGCTGACACGTAATCCAGCGGAAACGCGTCGACGCCGACCGACATGTACAGGCTGGTGACGCCGGCCACCACGATCTTGCTTGTCACTTCACTCGCTCCAGTCGGGGGTCTCGACGAGAACCGGGATTCCGGCCGGTACCGCGGCGGGGACCGTGGCCGGCTGCCTGAGCCGCAGAATGCGGTACATCAGCCGCCGCATGTTGCGGTGGAACCGGCCGGGCTCGGAGCTGATCCGTCCGGCGAGCATTTCCGACACAGGAAGCTGATAGGCGGCCTCGGCGCGCGCCAGCTGTTCCGGCAGCGGACGGTCCGTGCGCAGCCGCGGAACCGACGCGGCAAGCAACGCACTTGCTGATCCCGGCGCGACGTCATCGTCGGCGAACTGGGCAAGGACGATCGGGATGCCCGCCACAGCCGCGTAGACACCGACCGAGCCCTGGTCGCATACGACCAGGTCGGCCGCTACCAGCGTGCTCATCCAGTCTGACGTCGGCGGCACGAGCGCGAGCCCGCAGCGGACCGCGGCGTTCAGCCACGCGCGTACCTGGCGCGGGCCATGGCCGTACCAGACGTTCGGGTGGATCAGGGTGACGACGCGGTACTCATCGGCGGGAAGCTCAACGAGCATCTGATCGAGCAGGTTGGCCGCCTGGCCGAACAGTGACCGGGTACCCCAGGTGGACGTGGTCACCACCAGCTTCTGCGCCGGGCCCACCCCGAGCGCGCGGCGGTAGCGCTCCCGAAGGGAGCGGCTTGCCAGCATCCGGTCGTAGCACGGATCGCCGGCCACAACCGCCGCGGGAAGGGCCTCCGGGCACTGGCGCCCGAGCGCCGCCAGATCAGCCTTGTGCGACAGCACGATCGCGGTCGGCACCACGCTGCCGCCCTGGACGAGGCTCTGCGGATCCAGCCCGTACACGCCGCGGCCCGCGGCCGCGCCGCCGGCATCCCTGCGCACCGCCAGCTTGTTGTAGCCCGCGCCGTGCGGCATGACGATCAGCGGCGCGTGCAGCTCATGTACCGATCCATACGCGGCCGCCAGCGCCAGATCGAATCTGATCCGGGTCGCCTGCTCCCAGGAAACGACCATGCCGCCGAGATCGCGGAGCAGTTCCTGAACGCCATTGCTGAAAACGTCGGGAGCGGCGGTGAAAACCACCTGAATCCGCAGATCCGATTCGACCAGCCGCACGACGTCAGCGAGCCGCTGGCCACTTATTACCGTATGCACCGCCACGAGCACGGTTTTGCAGCCCGTGCGCGTGATCCATCGTTCCGCGTCAAGCCCCACCGGCACCTGACGCCATTCCATGCCAGACATGGCACTCTTCAACCCTCCAGTAGCCCTCGATCCTGGTGGATCAGCCGCGCACCGCCAAAGCAGGAACGCGGCATTCGGTTCCACCATGCAGTGCCCACGTGGGCGAAAAGCTTGCAGCGCTCTTGACGCCAGCTTGCGGCTATAAGTAACTATTCTGTAACGATCAGTGATCAGCGTGTCGGCTCCGTAAAAGGGGGGAACGTGCCCGTCTGGGAGCGTATGACGGAATTCACGGAGGGACAGGGTGGAGTTCCGCATACTGGGGCCTGTCGAACTGTGGGCCAGCGGCCAGCGCTACGAACTCGGCTCTCCCAAGGAGCGCTGCGTGCTAGCGATCTTGCTTTGGAGACTCGGCCAGCCAGTTTCAACGGACAGCCTCATCGACCTGGTCTGGGGAGAAGGTCCACCCGACAGCGCTCTTTCCTCGCTATACGCATATGTCTCACGCCTGCGGAAGGACCTCAAACGCGCCGCGGGAGAAGACCGGGCCTGGCTGCGACGGCGCTCTGGTTATTACACCCTGGACCCAGGCCCCGATACCGTCGATCTCTCCCAGTTTCGCGAGCTGCGCCAGCAGGCACGTGCCGCGGCCGGGCGCGGCGACGACGAGCGTGCGGCCGCTCTCCTGCATGAGGCGGACAGCTTGTGGCGGGGCACGGCTCTGACCGGGCTCAGCGGCGTTTGGGCCGAGAGGGTGCGCACGCGCCTGGACGAAGAACGGCTCGCCGCGGTCCGCGACCGCATCGAGATCGAGCTACGCCTGGGCCGCCACGCCGCGCTGATAGGCGAAATCTCCCACCTCGTGGCCCAGCATCCCCTTGATCAGGCGCTGGCGGGGCAGCTCATGACGGCCTTTTACCGGACCGGGCGCCTGGCGGAAGCTCTCGAGACCTACCGGCGCATCCATACCCGCCTCGTCGAGGAGGTCGGAAGCGAGCCCGTGGGTCCCCTCCGCATTCTGCACCAGCGGATGCTGAACGGAGATCCAGAACTCGACGAACCGCCGGTCCGGCCGGAGTCGCCACCGGCACAGCCGGACAGCCTGCCAAGAGACAACCCTCACTTCACCGGTCGCGCGGCTGAACTGGACCGGCTGTTCGGCCTGATCAACGCCGAATCCGGCCGGGGAAGCGTAACTGTCGTGGCCATCAACGGCATGGCCGGGATAGGCAAGAGTACTCTCGCCGTCCACGCCGCCCACCTGCTCGGCGACCGTTACCCGGACCGGTTCTACCTTCACCTGCACACGCACGACCCGATCGAGGAACCGGTTGACCCGGTCGCGGGTCTCGGCACTCTGCTGCGCACACTGGGCATACCGCCCGAACAGATTCCCGGCACACTGGAGGAACGCGCCACCCTATGGCGCACCAAACTCGCGAACCGGCGTGCACTGATCCTGCTCGAGGACGCTGACAGTGCGGATCAGATCCGGCCGCTGCTGCCAGGCTCCCCCAGTTGCCTTGTCCTTATCACGTGCCGCCGCCGGACGATCGGGCTTCCGGGCATGTTCTGGGTTCCCCTCGACACCATGCGCCCAGACGAGGCCGCCTCCCTGTTCGCCCGCGTCGCGGGTCCCGAACGTGTACAGAATCCCGCTGCGATCGCCCGGATCGTCCGCATGTGCGGATACCATCCCCTGGCGATCCAGCTCGAGGCCAGCCGATTCCGGAGTCATCCTGCGTGGAGCACCGCTGATCTCGCGGCCCGCTTGCCGCACAAGCAGGATCGCCGCAGCGAAATAAGCGCCGAGGACCGCGAACTGGCTCGCTCGCTCGATCTTTCCTATCGTTATTTAACGCGCGAGCAGCAAAGGCTGTTTCGCCAGCTTGCACTGCATCCCGGAATCGATTTTTCCGTTTACACGGCCGCCGCGGCCACTGACAGTCAATCCCTTGTAGCGACCGAATGCGCACTCGATGTGCTGCTCCATCATCATCTGCTCGAAGAGCGTGAGCCCAGTCGATTCTCGTTCCATGACGTGGTCCGGCAGTACGCCTGCCAGCTTTCCGAGCTGGAGGACCAGGAGGCCGACCGGCGCCGTACCATTCACAGAATGCTTGATTATTATCTCTGGATGGCAGACCGGGCAGATCGCGTTGTTTACCCATTTCACCGCCGGATAGAGGCCCGGCTCACGTACGTCCCCGCGAACTTGCCGCCGCTCGGCAACCGGCACGAATCGAGGAGATCCGTAGAGGCGGAGCGCGCCAACATGCTCCGCATTCTGCACTACGCCGCGCGGCACGGATGGCCGGTGCACGCGGGCATGCTGCCGCATGTACTCGCACAGTTCCTGGACACGTGGGGTTACTGGGAAGACGCCGCAACGGCCCACCGGCTGGCGGTCCACGCATGGCGGCAGATGGGAGACCGCACGGCCCAGGCCAGGGCGCTGACCGAATTGTGCTTCATTCTGGGCCGTACGGGCGGCCATGCCGAAGCGCTCCAGTGCGCCGGCGAAGCGCTGAGCATCGTCCGAGCCCGGACGGACCGCGGCGGCGAGGCCGACATCCTCGACTGCATGGGCCTGATCCTCTGGCAGTCCTCGCGCTTTCAGGAGGCGCTTTCGTGCCACGACGAGGCTCTCGCCATTTGGCGCGCGATCCATGACCGGCACGGAGAAGCCGACGCGCTTGGCCATGGGGCAATTCCGCTGCTGCGCACCAGCCGGTACGAGGATGCGCTGCGGAGACTGAATCAGGCGCTCCTGATCTACCGGGAAACGGGAGATCCCAGCGGGGAGGCAAACTCGCTGAACAACATCGCTGAAGTCCAGCAGCAGAGGGGCTTTCATGACGAAGCACTTGACCATTACCAGCGGGTGATGATCATAGTCCGGGAAATGGGAGACCGCCAGCGGGAGGCGATCCTTTTCAACAACATCGGCAATTTGTGCCAGCGGGCCGGGCAATACGACGAGTCACTGAAACACTACCGCGATGCGGTCAGGATATATCGTGATATCGGTGACCGCCGGTGTGAGGCCGACGCTCTCAACAACATAGGAACGGCCTTTTATCGTGCCGGTCATTACGGAGAGGCCCTCATTCAACATCAGAAGGCTCTTGTCCTCGCGCACGAACTCGCCGAACCATACCAGGAGGCGAGGTCTCATTGCGGCATCGGCGACCTTCACCTCGAGACCGGGAACTACACTTCTGCGCTCAGCGATTACCGCTCCGCTCTGGAGATCAGCCACCGGATCGGTGACGTCTACCAGGAGGCACTCGCGTGCGATGGGCTCGGCAGCGTCGTGCTGCACACCGAAGGGGTGACGGCCGCCGGGAAGCACTGGCGGAAAGCGCTTGGCCTCTTTGAGCAGATCGGGGTCCCGGAGGCCAGTGCCGTGCGGAGCCGGTTGCATGCGGCCGGCGCAACCGCTTCCTAAGCGTGGGGCAGCGCTATACGCTCAGCTACCAAGCGCAGACGAGACGGAGGCGTTGTATGGCCGATCCGGTCATCATGGCGATCGCCACCGCGGTCGTGGGTAAGGCCGCGGAGTCACTGACCGACCAGGCGCGCGAGTGCCTGGCCGCCCTCGTGCGGCGGATCCGGGAGAAGTTCCGGGACCAGCCCGCGGCGCAAGCGATCCTCGAAGCGGCGCGGGACGACCCCGGTTCCCCCGCGCTGGCCGGAGAGCTCGCTCGTGCGCTCGAGGAGGCCAGCGCGTACGATCCGGAGTTCGCCGCGCAGCTCCGCGAACTGTGGAGTCAGGTCCGCACGATGGCGGCCACCCGGGAGCGCGGCGTCGTGAACGTGTTCCAGGGCCGAGCGGACAAGGTGGTACAGCTTCGCGACGTCCACGGCGACCTGCACATCGGCTGAGCCTGACGGCCTCGTCCCGCGAGCCGGACGCCCTGCGCTGATGCGGATACCGCACGGCGAGACGGCGGCCGAGGTTCCGAGGCGCCTGATGAAGCACCTGCCGCAGGGAACCGGGCGCATAATGTGGGCATGGCGGCGTGGAAGGACCTGGAGCAGGCGGAGCCCGAGTTCGCGGCGCGGGTGCGGCGGCTGTTCGGCGCGGGCAGGCACAAGACGATCGCGACGTTGCGTGCCGACGGCTCGCCGCGTATCTCGGGTATCGAGTGCGAGTTCGCCGACGGTGAGCTCAAGTTCGGGTCGATGCCGGGTGCGCGCAAGGGCGCGGACCTGCGGCGGGATCCGAGATTCGCCCTGCATGGCCCGGTGTTCCACCCGCAGGAGGGCAAGGAGGCCGAGTGGCCGGGCGAGGCGAAGATCGCCGGGCGGGCGGTCCTCGCCGGACCGGCCGGCGACGGGTCCGATGGAGACCTGTTCCTTGCCGACATCTCCGAGGCCGTCATCACCCGGCTGAATCCGGAGGCGACGTTGCTGGTCATCGAGTCATGGACGCCGCAACGAGGGCTTCGCGTGGTGAACCGCGAATGAGCGCCGCCAGATAGCGCTCGAAGCCGGCCGGCCGTGCGCCGGCTGATCCGGCTGGATGAACCGGCCGGAGCGGAGGCGTTTGTGGCCACGGGCACCTCGTCTAAGCTCAGCGGTCATGGCGAGGCTGCTGATCGTTCACCACACGCCATCACCCACGCTTCAGGCGATGTTCGAGGCGGCTGTCAGCGGGGCGCGGACCGATGAGGTCGGCGGCGTCGATGTGCTGATCAGGCCGGCCCTGACGGCTGCGGCGGCCGACGTGCTCCAGGCTGACGGGTACCTGCTCGGCACCCCCGCCAACATCGGCTACATGTCCGGCGCGCTCAAGCATTTCTTCGACGGCATCTACTACCCCTGCCTGGAGGCGACCAGGCGGCGGCCCTACGGCCTGTACGTGCACGGAGGCACGGATACCGGAGGCGCGGTGCGGGCGGTCGAATCGATCACGACCGGCCTGCAGTGGCGGGCGGTCCGGCCTCCGGTGTGTGTCACCGGGTCCCCTGGCAAGCAGGACCTGGAGGCGTGCTGGGAGCTGGGCGCGCTGCTCGCGGCCGAGGTCGCTGGGTAAAGCGGGCCGCGCTGACGGCTGACGGCATAGTCGCACGCGGGTCTGACATTGACGCTCAGGAGCTCAGCGGCACCTTTCCGGCGGCGACGATCTTCCCGGAACCGTCGTATGCCGTCCACCGCTTCGCCGACTTGCCCTGACCGACCGCGAAGGCGAAGAACCTCTGGTCACCGACCTGCACCACCCGGGCCGGAATGGTCGTGCCGTCGGACAGGGCGATCACCACACGGTCCACTGATGCCGCGGCGGACCCGTAGACCACGGCCGGTGATCCGCTTGACCATCCCAGGATGTTCATGCCCAGCGGCGAAACAACCGGTACGCAGGATGTGCCGCCACCGCTGCTTACCAGGCAACTGCCCCAAGGACCCAGGTGAACGGTTACCGACCATACGTTGCCGTCGGTGGTGCCTGAGGCGATCAGCTTCGTCACCCGGGCCGGGACCTGCTGGCCGGGCCTGAGCCAGGCACTGACGATAGCGGGTCCCTGCGGGATCCTGAACGGGATCGCGGTGGCGATCTCACCTGCACGCGAGTACGCCGTGATGCTGGTGATGCCGCCAGTCATGGGAGCGGCGAACGCGACGTACCGCTCGCCGTATACGGTGACCGGCTGCAGCGTGAGCACGGTGCCGTCAGCGAGCTTGACCGTGGCGTACGCCACGTTAGCCCGTACGCGCCCGAGCCCGGCCTGGGCGATCCCGCCGGACGCCCCCAGGAAGCTGACGGGATCCGTCGTGTTTCCCCAGCCGGAGACCGGTCCGCAATCCTGCACTTCGCCTGGAGCAGCCTCAAACGCGGCGCCGAGCGCGGCGAAGCATTGCTGGCCGCGGGGGGCGGAATGTGTTCCCGGCCGGTAGATGAACACCTGCCAGGGCAGGTCGTTGACCAGGCCCGATGCGACCAGCCCGGCTGCGGAATGCGGGCCGGGCGGTTGTACTGTCACCGTCGGCCGCGTCGCGGGCTGGACCGCCGTGTGCCGCGGCAGCAGCGCGGGGACCGCGAGGGCACCGATGGCCGCCACCGCGGCGACGCTCACCGCTGTGGCTATCCGGCGCCGCATGCGGATCGCCCTACCGCGAAGCATCGCGTCCTCGACCGGCGCCGGGTTCGGGGTGATCGCCCTGAACGTGTGATCAAGGCGCTCATTGAGGTCGTTTTCCGTGCTCACTGGAGTCCCCCCTCCACAAGCTCGGCGCTCTTGCGCAGGATGGCCAGGGCGCGCGAGGCCTGGCTCTTGACCGTGCCGACCGCGCAGCCCAGGGTGGCGGCGGTCTCGGCCTCCGTCAGGCCCACCCAGTACCGGAGCACGATGACCGCGCGCTGCCTGGGCCCCAGCGCGCGCAGCGCCGCTATCAGGGCGGAACGCTCGTCGTACTCCATGGTCGCGTCTTTCGCCGCCTGCTCCGGCGGCATTCCGGAGAGGTGTTCGGTCACCCGGTGCTTGCGGAACCGCTTTCGGTTCTCGTTGATCACGATCCGCCGGACGTAGGCGTCGGGGTTACCGACCCGCCTGATCCTGGCCCAGGACGCATACGCCCTGGCAAACGCCGCCTGCGCGACGTCCTCCGCGTAGCCCTGGTCACCGGTCAGCCCGTACGCGAGCCGCACCATGACCGTCCACCGCCCGCCCATGTACTCACGGAACTCCTCGTCCGATTGCTCGCTCATGGCTCACCCCTTCGGCCCTACAGACCACAGGAGAGCGGTCCGGGGTTGCATGGCGATGCACGGACGTGCGCGATGACCGCCGCGCGTGTAGCCGATGTCATCCCGGCCCTCATAGGGTCAGATCGGCATGACCGGTGCGCACAAGGCAAGGGTAGGTGAGCGCTCGCTGCGCGGCGCCGTTCGCTGGCGTTCCCTGGGGCGGTTAGCCCGCTCGGGCGGGTGGTCCGTGGCTGTGCAGGACCTGCCCCCAGGGGGAGCGGGCCTCGGTGGTGCCGTCCGGGTGCAGGAGGATCGCCCAGCCCCACCGGTGCACGCACACCTGATGGTGATACGAGCACAGCAAAATACAGGACGTGACGCTGGTGGGGCCGCCGTCGGCGCGGGGGATCAGGTGATGCACCTCGCAGGTGGCGGCGGGCCGGTCACAGCCCCCCGCCCACTCACACCGCCCGCGGGCGCGCAGGAGGACCGCGCGGCGGATGTGGGCGGGGATGGTGTCCGCGGCGCCTACGTCCAGCGGCAGGCTCGCGGTGCTGAACGGGGCGCCCAGCACCCGGGTGCGCAGGTAGGCGGCGAGCCCGGCGGGGCCGGACAGCGCGTCGATGGCCATGGACAGCAGCGTGCGGCGCAGCCGGGCCCGGGCCTCATCGGTCATCGGGGCGGGCGGGTGACAGGAGCACCCGCCGCACTCACAGCCGCACCCGGCGCCGCGGTCCAGGCCCTGGGCACCGCGCTCCGCGCCGTGGGCGCCGTGCTCCGCGCCCTGGGCGCCGCGCTGCGCGCCGTGGGTGCCGCGGTGCAGGCCGTGGGCGGTGACCCACACGCTGGTCATCTGATCCAGCACATCCCAGTCCACCCGGCCGGTCACCACCGGAACCACCGTGGCATCACACGCGGCGGCCCGGGCACCCGGCCCGGTCAGGCACCCGGGTTCCCC